>CAZQHM010000030.1:0-50947 GCA_964593355.1 uncultured Myxococcales bacterium | reverse complement strand
GGCGCGCCTTCCCCCTAGCCCCCTTCCAGGCAAGCTGGACGGGGGTATAGCTACACGGTTACTTTGGTGCGAATTGCCAAGAAGTTAAGGGGCAAGATATACACACAAATCGCTAAATACAGAAACCTGGAGCTTGCCTGGGGGTTTGGGGGCGCACCGTGAGCTTGTCGAACGGCTGACGTCACCCCTATCGCAGCCTCCCGTATCAAAGGCATATGCTTGATCCGGATTGCGTGGGCATAAGGTGGCTGGGTCTGTTTACCTTATCGGGGCTGGGGAAGCTTCACTGCTCCTTCGACCACGTCGACGTATTGGAGAAGCTGCTTCAGGTACTCCTGGCGGGTGGTGATGATGCGTTTGGAGCAGAGGTAGCGGCGGCCTTCGGCCTGAAACTCGGGTGACTCCTTGCTGATGGCGGCCCTGACTTTGATGAGCCGGAAGACGTGCAGCCCCATCGACGATAGCACCGGGGGGGATACCTCACCGGGGCGCAGGGCCTTGATGGCCGCTCTGGCGATCGAATCGAGCATGCGCTTTCTGGTCTGCTTCTCTTCGGGGATGCCGGGCCAGTCCAGGAAGTGGAAGTCTGAGAATGTAGCGAGGCTTCCTTTGGGGATTCTCTGTCTGATATCGTCGTCGGGGTGCTTGGCCCAAGCAACAGCCAGTTGCTCCATCATGGAGGTTTCCCCTTGCAGGCCTGCCTTGCAAGCCAGCTGCTCCGGGAGATCGCATGGGTCATCGGAGTTGGGGCAGCAGCGAATCTCAACGAGCTCGCCGGCATAGACGTCGGCGGGCCACTCGGGCTTATAGACCGCTTCGTAGAGTCCTTTGACCTCGCTCTCTCTGATGTGTCCGCAAAGAGTCTCTTCGGAGAACATGGAGGCCAGCAGGGCTGTTGCCTGCTCGACCCTGGTTCCTGGGGGAAAGGGAAATGCGTTACGTTTGCCCTCTTGAACCAGGACCTCGGCTTGAATCAGGAAGACCATGGCGTCGCTGTTGTCGAGGCTGCGGGCCTTGGCGAACTGGACCACATCGCTGAGCGGGATAGGTTGTCCGTTCACGGTGCAGGCCACCTCGGCAGGGCCGCTCTTATGTTCTCCCGCCCCCGTTGCATCAGTGACGGGGCCGCTGGATTCACTGGGGGCCTCAGACTCACTGGGGGCCTGGACCGCTTCCCGGTTCGGGTTCTGCCTGGAAGTGCAGGAGAACGAACTGGCCAGCAGCAGTGCAATCAAGCCGCTGACCATCACGCTCACCGATCCCACTTTGCCAGACTCAACCTCGGCCCTCATCGAAGGCTTGGTGAGCCTCTGGCGTGGTGGGAACGGGAAGGAGGCCCAGCCGAATAGAGCCAATCTACTCACAGAATCCCTCGTACAAGCAATGATAACTTCACCTGATACATGATTGGATAGTGTTCTGACGGGCATCCTCGGTGGATGATGAGGTCTTGTCAGCAATGGCCCAGCGTCTACCTGGCTTCCCAGGTATCGCACTCTCCGTCGCCGGTGAGGTCTCTGCCCACCTGACGAACCCGCAACCCCTCTTGCCAGAGCTCGCAGTAGTCGAAGACGCCATCCATGTCCTCGTCACGGCGGAGTTCTCCAAGCTTGCCCTCAACATATATCTTTCGGATAAAGACAAGCTCCTTGTGGGAGTGGTAAAAATCCTTGACCTGAACAACACCATTCTTCCACACTATATGAATGTCTTTTTTGCCATCAAAATCCAGGTCGGCGGTCTCTTCAGACAACTGCTCTTTGGTGTCATAAAGTCTTACTACATCCTTCTTGCCATCGAAATTGAGATCCGCCTCTTTCTTGACCAGCTTTTTTGTAGTCTGATTTCGATTTGCCGGGTCTGTGGTCTCGACAAAATAGACCCAAACATCATCTTTTTTATCTATGTTTATGTCAGCGGTCTCAATGACCTCAACAGAGACCACCTTGTCGCCAGGCTTGCTCTGGGCATAGGCCCAATTGGGCAGCAGGCCGGCCACTGCCAGCAGAGCGAATGCGAAGCACCGGTATCTGAAGAAGAGCATCTCATCACCCCCAATAGGGGAGTCAATGTAGCACCTTAGCCCGAGCATATCAAGTAAGCGGTGACGAAAGGAGCGGCCTCTGTATCCGCCAATCAAACAGTGTCATGCCGGATGACCCTGTCCCGCTGACCCTTCTCAGAGCAGGGGGCTGGCCAGCCTGGCCAATCCCTCAAGAAATCGGACGGCGGTGGGGCGATGGTAGACCTCCTCGAATGTGACCTGACGGGCATCGGCCAGGTCTCTGATGAAGAGGTCATCCAACTGTGATATGAACTCTTTGTCATATACCAGAGCGTTGACTTCATAGTTGAGATGGAAGCTTCGAATGTCCATGTTGGCACTTCCAACCGATGCCATGAGATTATCAATGATGTAGGTCTTGGCGTGAATGAATCCGCGAGAATACTCATAGAGCTTGACTCTGGCTTGAATCAGCTCTTGATAATAGGAGCGCCCTGCGTGAAGAACGAGGGGCATGTCGGAGCGGCCGGGCAGGAGAATGCGCACATCGAGGCCTGCCAGCGAGGCAGCACAGAGGGCATCTACGGTTGCAGGGTCGGGGATGAAGTAGGGTGACGTGATGAAGACCCGTTCCTGGGCACCGCCGATGGCGCGAAGCATCACCTGATGAATAGAGCGCCACTCCAGGTCTGGGCCGCTCGGAATGATCTGTACCACGGCCTTGGCGTCATCGGGAGCGTCCTGGCAGTAGGGCAGGCCGATGTCGCTCAGACCCGTGGCAAACATCCAGTCTTCCATGAATACGTGCTGCAGGTAGTTCGAGGCGTGTCCTTCAATGAGCAACTGGGTGTCGCGCCAGAAGCCGATGGAGCTGTCGAGACCGAGGTACTCGTCCCCGACGTTGAGACCACCGGTGAAGGATGTGCACCCGTCCACTACAAGAATCTTCCGGTGGTTCCTGAAGTTGATTCTGTGAGGAATGGAGAGCAGATGGGGCGGGGAGAAGAAGGCCAACTGGCCGCCGGCGCTTTTGAGCGAGGAGAATGCGGAGGTTGGAGTGCTTAGTGAGCCCATGCCGTCCAGGAGCACGCGCACCACGACCCCCCGGGCGGCCGCTTTGGTAAGTTCCTCGATGAAGGTGCGGCCTGTCTCGTCGGTTCTAAAAATATAGGATTCCAGCAGCACGTGTGAGCGGGCGGTGGAGATCGCCTGAAGCATTCTGGGATACGCCTCCGAGGCATCCTCGAGCAGGGTTACCCGGTTTGAATCTGTCGCTCTGCTTCCGGTTACCCGGGTTCCAAGCTGGACAAGTCGGGCCATCCTATCCGAGCGATCGCCCAGGGCCGAAGGGGCAACGAAGACCCGGGGACGCTCAAGAGCGCGGGCAAGGTTGTGGCGTCGCCATATGGCCCGACGTCTGGTCTTTCTTCTGCCGAACAGCCAGTAGAGGGCCGCTCCCAGACCCGGAAGCAGCAGCAGCGTGACTATCCAGGCCAGTCCCGCTGCCGGGTTCCGCCTCTCCAGCACGATTACCACAGAGAGTACGATTCCGTGGGCGACTAGGAGGAGGGTTACCATGGAGAAGAGAGTCATTGGACGCCTACCAGGTGTTTGACCGGTTATTCCACAGCGTCCTGGCTGGAGTCTCCGCCCAAGGGGTACGGGCGGTCCCCAATAGGTACCGGCGGGGCGCTTCCTCACTGACCACCGTTGGTCTGCCTGCGGGAAGATGGGCTTCCAGCGGGTCCACAACAGTTGCCATGGGGAACACCACAATCAGGAGAAGAGCTTCTCTTTGCGCTCCTGCTCCTGCTTGCACCTGATGCAGAGCGTAGTTACCGGACGGGCTTCGAGTCGTTTGGAGCCAATGTCTTCTCCGCACTCCTCGCAGACGCCATACTCGCCCCCGTCGATGCGCTGGAGGGCCTCTTCGATCTTCTTGAGCAGGATCTTCTCCCGCCCCCGAAGCCTCAGAGTGATGCCCTGGTCCACCTGCGTCGAGGCGAAGTCCATGTCGTCGGGCAGCTCGTTGACATCAAGAGCGATTTCGCTCTCAAGGGTCTTCCTGGCGTTCTCCATCAGTTCGCGTTTCTGCTGCGTGAGCATGGTGCGAAAAGTCTCGAGTTCTTTCGGGTTCATGTGCTCCCTCCACTTATGGGTCGCCGGTAAGCGGGGGAAGGATAGTGAGAAACCTCATGATGTCAATCTCAATTGAGGCGCTCCCACCATGCAACCGGGACCGTTCACACCACAGCCCCTATGGTGCAGCGTCGGGCCATCCTGTCAAGCGGTACTAAAATAGCGCCGAAAAAAATGGCGGCTTGACTTTTGGTCACTATCTTACTACTTCAAGGCGGGCTTGGTGTGCCGACTGGACGGCGCCTGGCCTGCAAAAACGGACAGCAGAGGTTCCCTGCAGATGAAAGATGAACGAAGCAGCCTCAGAACATTGCTCATGTGGGGCGCTCTATTTCTGGTATTCGTGGCAGTATTCCAGCTGGTCAAGCAGTCTGGCAAGGAGGAGGACATTCCGTTCTCACAGTTGATGACCGACGCCAGGACCTTCTTCGGCGAGGGGCAGCCACTCAGCGGCGTGAAGACGGTGTGCCAGAAGGAGAGCACAATATACGGAGAGAAGTCCGAGGGGGGCCACTACTCCACTGATGGTCGCCTCGACGACCTCGGTGACCAGTTGCTCTTCCTGCTGCGCAAGGGCGTCCGGGTTGACTACGGCGACTCGGATTACTGCAAGACCCTTGAAGTGCCAGCGGACTCCTACATCCCCTTTGATGCCTTCGCCAGGCTGGCTCTCTCCATCCCCACCACCGTCGAAGGAACGGGCTTTGTGCGCAGCGTCCTGCGAAGCGTTGAGGGCAAAGGCGACGCAATAACCATCAAGTACCAGAATGGCGAGACCAAGAAGAGCTCGGGCAAGCTCGACCCTGTGATTTCCGAGCTTATGGCATACGGCATCACCGTGAAGCAGGAACCCGAAGAGGAGGCCGGCTTCTGGGCCCAATTCCTTATCTCCTGGGTGCCCATGATCTTCCTGGTGCTGCTCTTCTTCTTCTTCATTCGACAGATGCAGGCCGGGGGCGGCAAGGCCATGTCCTTCGGCAAGAGCCGCCACCGCATGATGGCCGATGGGGCAAAGCGCATCACCTTTGCCGACATTGCTGGAATCGAGGAGGCCAAAGAGGAGTTGCACGAGATCGTGGAGTTCCTCAAGGACCCAAAGAAATTCACAAGGCTGGGCGGCCGAATCCCCAGGGGCGTCCTGCTCATGGGACCTCCGGGTACGGGCAAGACTCTCCTGGCCCGAGGGGTCGCGGGGGAGGCCGGCGTGCCCTTCTTCTCTATCAGCGGCTCCGATTTTGTTGAAATGTTCGTGGGTGTCGGTGCTTCGAGGGTCAGGGACCTCTTCGAACAGGGCAAGAAGAACGCCCCATGCATCATCTTCATCGACGAAATCGACGCTGTGGGGCGCCACAGAGGCGCTGGGCTGGGCGGAGGACACGATGAGCGGGAGCAGACACTCAACCAGTTGCTGGTGGAGATGGACGGCTTTGAGGGCAACGAGGGAGTCATCCTCGTGGCCGCAACGAACCGCCCCGACGTTCTCGACCCCGCCCTGCTCAGACCCGGTCGTTTTGACCGTCGGGTGGTAATCCCGCTGCCGGATCTCAACGGTCGGCACGGCATACTCAAGGTGCACAGCCGCTCCAAACCCATGGCCGAAGGCATAGACCTGGAGCGCCTCGCCCGGGGAACTCCAGGGTTCTCGGGAGCAGACCTCGAAAACCTCATGAACGAAGCTGCGCTACTCGCTGCCAGGCGGGATGGTCAGACTATTGAGACCAAGGACCTGGAGGAGGCCAAAGACAAGGTCATGATGGGCACGGCTCGTCGCAGCATGGCCCTCACGGCAGAAGAGAAACGCTCCACGGCCTACCACGAGGCCGGCCATGCCCTGGTCGCCAGAATGGTCGACAACGCAGACCCCCTCTACAAGGTCACCATCATCCCACGTGGTGTGGCCCTTGGCCTCACGCAGTTCCTGCCGGAGAAGGACAAGCACGGCTATACCAAGTCCTGGCTTGAGGACATGATGGCCGTGACCATGGGCGGCAGGGCCGCCGAAGAGATCGTCTACAATGAGATGACCACCGGCGCCGGCCAGGACATTCAGCAGGTCACGGCCATGGCACGAAGAATGGTCACTGAGTGGGGAATGAGCACCCTCGGCCCCATCGCTTACGACAGCAAGGCCGACGAAGTCTTCCTTGGCCGTGACTTCGCCAAAGCCAAGTCCTACTCTGATTCTGCTGCTCAGCGTATCGATCGAGAGGTCAAGCACCTGGTAATGACGGCCTACGAGAGGGCTCACTCTATTCTCGTCGAGCATCGCAAGCTGCTGGACCGACTCTCCGAGGCGCTGCTGGCCAAAGAGTCCCTTGGCTTCGAAGAGATGGAAGCCATTGTTCTGGAGTTCGGCATCCCGGCAAAGAAACTCCCAGAGAACCAGGGGGATGCAGCCCAACGGGCCTGAACCAGTTACCTTCACTCTCGCCCCTACCCCTCGACTCGTCCTTCGGCCGGCTCGGGGTACACGGCTGCTGGGGGGAGCGAGATATGTGAGCAGCCGTGTAGCCGCAACCGGCGGCCTGAGGCCGTCCCAGGGGGAGAACTTGCCCGCAACTCTGGAAATCCAGACGAAGTCCGGAGCCATCGCCCTGGACAGGACCAGGCTCATGCGCGTGGTAAACGTGACCCCCGACTCCTTCTCCGACGGGGGCCGCTTCTTCTCAACGGAAGCAGCGGTGGCAAGGGCCATGGAGATGGAGCAGGCCGGCGCTCACATCATTGACATTGGTGGCCAGTCGACCCGTCCCGGCTCCGCCAGGGTTTCGCCCGCCGAGGAGATCCGCAGGGTGGTCCCGGTCATCGAGCAGCTTGCCCATCGTCTGGCTGTCCCGATCTCCATTGATACCTACCACTCTCAGGTAGCCAGGGCGGCCATGGACGCAGGTGCGGCCATCATCAACGATGTCTCCGGTCTTCAGGCCGACCCCTCCATTGCAAGGGTAGCGGCCGCAACAGGGGCTCCCCTCATCATCATGCACTCCTTGTGGCCGCCGGAGACCATGCAGGATTCCCCGTCCTACGTGGACGTGGTGGAAGATGTAATGGAATTCCTACAGGAGAAGGCCCGAATGGCCATGGCCCTGGGGGTTCCTTCAAGAAACATCATCGTGGACCCGGGCCTCGGCTTTGGAAAACTGCTGGGGCACAATCTCGAATTGCTCAGGGGGCTTCCACAACTGCTCTCTTTGGAGTATCCATTGCTGGTGGGTCCATCGCGAAAACGATTTCTTGGAGAGCTCACGGGCAAGGGCGTAGAGCAGCGCTTGTGGGCGACAGCCGGGGCCGTGGCGCTTTGTGCCGCGATGGGGGCCCATATTGTCAGGGTTCACGACGTGGCCGAGATGAATGACGTGGTCCGAATCGTGGATGCTATTGTCTGGCAGGTGTAACTAATGGGACTGTTGTCGCTGTCCGCAAACACAGTATTGGATTTTATACTGGTGTTCTTTCTGATTTATTCCATCCTGAAAACTACTCAGGGGACTCGTACCCTGCAGAGCCTTTTCCTGCTTCTCATCATGATGGTCGCCTATCTGCTCTCTCAGGAACGATTTCTGGATCTCACCACTTTTCGATGGATTCTGGACAAGTTCTGGAGCGTGATCTTCCTGGTTATCGTGGTGATCTATCAAGACGACCTGCGCCGCAGCCTGGCAAGGTTCCGATGGTTCGAGCGGCTCTCCAGGAAGCACACCAGGGCGCTGACCGACTCGGGTGAGGATGTGGTGAAGGCCGTCCGATCTCTGGCAGGTAAGCGAGTTGGTGCTCTCATCGCCGTGGAGCGTACGGCCAGTCTGGCCCCCTACGTTTCAGAGAATGCCATCCAGCTCAACGCCGATATTTCTAAGGAACTCATATTTGCTCTCTTCCTCACGGAGCATGCCAATCCCACCCACGACGGGGCGGTTATTATCTCCAAGAACCGCATTCTTGCGGCAGGCGTAATCCTCCCACTTACCACCAGGGACAACATCGACCCGACGCTGGGCACTAGGCACAGAGCTGCGCTGGGCCTGTCGGAGCAGGTTGACGCCTTGGTTATCGTGGTCTCTGAGGAGACAAGCAGGGTGAGCGTGGCCTGGAAAGGGGAGCTCTACGTCAACATCTCCACCGAAGAGTTGCGGCGCCTTCTCCAGGATGACCCGGTGGTTGCCGGCCTTGCTTCAAAACGTACGGCGGAACGGGGCAGCAGTGAGGAGGGCGAGTAATGAAGCGACGCATGAAGAGCCTTGCTGCTAGAGTCTTCCTGGAGAACACGCCTCTCAAGGTAGTGGCCCTTGTCATGGCTCTTATCCTGCTGGTTGTTGCTCGGGAGGAGACTACCAGGGTTGTGGACGTTGAGGTGCCGGTGGTGGTCCGTTCGCTGCCACCCGACATGGTGCTGGTGGAGCCCCCACCCGGTTCAATTAGGGTGAAGATCAGGACCACCGTTCAGAGACTCACCGAGATTCTAACGGCTAAGATCCCCTTTGAACTGGACCTGAGTTCGGGGGGCACCACTCAGAAGGTCTACTTCTCGTACGAGGAGTTAGCCGTTCATCTGGGTGCGGGAGCCACCATCATTTCAGTCTCTCCATCTGCGGCCGATGTCAGGCTTGACCTTGTGAGGAGCAAGGAGGTCCCTGTAGTGCCGAATCTGGTTGGAAAACCGGCCAACTATTTCACCGTGGACGCTGAGTCGGTGCAGGTTACGCCGGCCAAGGTCATGGTCACGGGAGCCAATCAGGCACTAGAAATGGTCCACGAACTCTCGACGGCACCCATCGACCTCTCGTCTCTCAAGAGCAGCCACAGGGACCAGGTTGCCCTCATTCGCCCCGAAGGGGTTGACCTTCGGGAGTCCTCGGTCACGGTCACTGTCCCCGTGCGGGAGAAGAGCGGCGAGAAGACCTTTGGCAGGGTACCCATCAGCGTCAGAAACTGCCCCAAGGGCTACTCGTGCCAGCCCGCCCCGGCCCACTTCAGCGCCAGGGTCGAGGGCCCACAAAGGCTTGTCGAAGCCGTATCCGCCGACACCCTGACCCGCATGGTCCACCTCGATGGGGCCAGGCTTGTCATGGGCCCCGAAGACCTCATTCGCAGCTTCCAGGCGGAAGAGCCCGTGGTTCAGCAGCCACCGGGACTGCGCCTGGAGATGACGGGAGCTCGTTATTTTAACATTCTTGTTGAACGACAATAATATAATTTGAGTATCATATCGATTGAGGTGATTTGTGCGTCAGCTATTTGAAACAGATGGGATAAGAGGTCTTGCCAATAAACACCCCATGACCCCGGAAATGGCCATGCGACTGGGCCAGGCGCTTGCTGTCCATTTCGGCAAGGAGCAACAGGCTCCCCGCATGATCATCGGTAAGGACCCTCGACGTTCCAGCTACATCTTCGAATTCGCCGTGGCATCGGGAGCGTGCAGCATGGGGGCCAGCGCCTTCCTTCTCGGGCCCCTGCCCAGCCCCGCTGTGGCAGCTCTTACAGTGAGCATGCGTGCCAGCGCAGGTATCATGATCTCTGCCTCACACAATCCGTACCACGACAACGGAATTAAACTCTTTGGTGCCGACGGCTTCAAGCTGCCCGATGGCGTGGAGGAAGAGATCGAGGAGATCATGGCCGACGAGCAGCGGCTCTCTCAGCGGCCAATGGGTGAGGCTATCGGGCGGGCCTACCGCATAGAGGATGCCTCGGGGCGCTACATCGGGTTTGCCAAGGAGACCTTCCCCCACCATCAGACCCTTCGTGGAATCAAGATCATCGTCGACTGCGCCAACGGTGCGGCTTACAGGGTAGCTCCGGCCATCTTCGAAGAGCTTGGCGCCTCGGTGGTGAAGATTGGTTGCTACCCCGACGGCGTGAACATCAACGAGGGGTGCGGGGCCCTGCATCCCGAGGGGCTGGCCGAGGTGGTGAAGAGGGAGAAGGCCCACCTGGGTGTAGCGCTGGACGGTGATGCGGACAGACTCATCATGGTCGACGAAAAGGGCCAGGTTGTGGATGGGGACGCCATCATGGCCGTGGTGGGGCGCTCGCTCATCGAATCTGGGAGTCTCAATCACAACACCGTCGTGGCTACCATCATGAGCAACATGGGGCTGGAGCTGGAGATGGAGCGGGCGGGCGGCAGGGTGGTCAGGGCTCCCGTGGGAGACCGATATGTCATTGAGTTGATGCGGTCGGGTGGCTACAACTTCGGCGGCGAACAGTCTGGGCACCTCATACTGCTGGACCAGACCACTACGGGCGACGGCATTGTGGCAGCGTTGCAGGTTCTGTCGGTTATGGTTGAGAAGGGTAGGGCGCTGTCGGAACTTGTGGGTCGCATGGAGCGCTTCCCCCAAGAATCTGTGAAGCTCACCGTGCCGCGGAAGGTTCCTATTGTTGAACTTCCCGAACTTCAGAGAGCTGTGGATGCCGCTGAGCAGCGCCTGGGCCGTGAGGGTAGAACGGTGGTGCGATACAGCGGCACTGAGCCCGTGCTCCGCATCATGGTCGAGGCTCGTGATTCGGCCCTCGCAAAGCAGTTGGTACAGGATATTGAGACTACCGCCAGGGCTCTTCTAATCGGGTAACTCAACCCCTGGTCAGTGCGCCGAGGCCACCTCCTATCCCCATTTTGCAGACACGAACTGGTAGCTTCTGCTGTTGAGACGCGGAGCGTCATGCTCTATGATGCAGTGCGTTGTGTGACGGACTCAGGAGGGTGAAATGGTGATTCGTGGGTTGGTTTCCCGAGACGTGCTCATTGCTCCCGTGGGAGACCGATATGTCATTGAGTTGATGCGGTCGGGTGGCTACAACTTCGGCGGCGAACAGTCTGGGCACCTCATACTGCTGGACCAGACCACTACGGGCGACGGCATTGTGGCAGCGTTGCAGGTTCTGTCGGTTATGGTTGAGAAGGGTAGGGCGCTGTCGGAACTTGTGGGTCGCATGGAGCGCTTCCCCCAAGAATCTGTGAAGCTCACCGTGCCGCGGAAGGTTCCTATTGTTGAACTTCCCGAACTTCAGAGAGCTGTGGATGCCGCTGAGCAGCGCCTGGGCCGTGAGGGTAGAACGGTGGTGCGATACAGCGGCACTGAGCCCGTGCTCCGCATCATGGTCGAGGCTCGTGATTCGGCCCTCGCAAAGCAGTTGGTACAGGATATTGAGACTACCGCCAGGGCTCTTCTAATCGGGTAACTCAACCCCTGGTCAGTGCGCCGAGGCCACCTCCTATCCCCATTTTGCAGACACGAACTGGTAGCTTCTGCTGTTGAGACGCGGAGCGTCATGCTCTATGATGCAGTGCGTTGTGTGACGGACTCAGGAGGGTGAAATGGTGATTCGTGGGTTGGTTTCCCGAGACGTGCTCATTGCTCTTCCCTTTGCTTTCATGATTATTGTGAGCGCTGCCTGCTCCGGTGGGGATGACCCGGCCAAGCAGACGCCGGACTCCTCTGTTCAACCTGATACGGCCCAAGACCAGCTTGAGCCGTCGGACCTCTCAACCGTTGACATTGATGCCAAGGATGTGGCGCCGGAGCTCAAGCTTGACCTAGTGGCGGACCAGGGGGGCGATGTTCCGGATGCGATTCCCGACACGGCAGATGATGCGGAGGATATGGGCCAAGAGTTGGACCAGGAGGTTGAACCCGAGGTCATATGGCCTCCTATCCCCGACACCGCCGGTGTGGCCATGGAGTTGCAGAGTGGCAAGCCAATGTGCCCCTTCCCCTGGGACCTGTTCCTGTTGGAGGACGAGCAGACCCTCACCGGGCGGCGGGTGTCGGTGCTGCAACCGGCAGAACTGCTCCCTGCTCTGCTGGCCGAGCTTGTGGTCTCCTTCGCCAACTACGGTCTCGACCTGGAGACCATGGATGGGTTCGGCAGCTTCGGCCTTATCATGATGCCCGTGAACACCCCCATGGATGCCCAGACACTGCCCGCCCAGACCGGTCCCGATGCACCCATCGAGGTCTTCTCCATGGGGCCCGACCAGGTGCCGGTAAGCGTTCCATTCGACATCGCTTATGAAGAGTTCAAGAACAAGAAGGGCGATGTCCTTTTCAGAGTTCTCAGCCTCATGCCAATCATGCCCATAAGAGAGCGGACTACCTCTCTGGTGGTGGTGCGCAACACCCTCACCGACGCGGCTGGAACCCCATTCTCGGCCTCTCCGGCCGCCCGGGTGCTCCTGGGCCTCGAGGAGCCCTTCGGCACGGAGTTGGTTAAGCAGCGCCTGGGTAAGGCCCGGGACGAAACCTTGGCTTTCCTCGAAAAACTCGACCCGCAGCTTGACCCACAAGAGTTGGCCACGGCATTCCTCTTCACTACCGGAACCATGGAATCGACCCTCTTCGAGGCGGCAGACCTGCTTGCCCAGGAGGAGTTCGAGTATGACCTGGACCCCGATGAAGACGGTCTTCCCAACCTCCTGCCATCGACGGAGTACAACACGGGCAACGATGACGCTATTGGCTTGGTGGTGCTGGGCAAATTCCGGGTTCCAGATTTCCGGAATGAGCAGAAACGCATCATGCCAGGTCCCGATGGGAAGGTCTCGGTGCAATCCTACCGGTGGGCCGAGTTCTTCCTGCTGCTCCCCGAGAATCCCGCAGCATCGCCAATGCCCATTGCCCAGGTCCAGCACGGAATCAACTCATGGAAAGAGACCGTCTTGAGCCTCTCCAAAGGCCTCGTTCACCGCGGCATCGCCGCTGCCGGATTCGACTTCGTGCACCACGCCGCAAACACTGATGGCGGATTCAAGTTCCTCACCATCGACCGAATCGGAGAGACATCCGATAACTTCAGGCAATCGGCCCTGGACATAATCTCCTTCCGCTACTTCCTTGAGAAGCTCTTCCTGGACAACGATTTCCAGAGCAGCTTTGGGACGGCCCTGCCCGACGCCTCCTTCGACAGAGTCGTTTTCTCGGGCCATTCTCTTGGCGCCATAGAATCAATAATCGCAGCAAGCATGTTCCCGGGCGAGGTGGCCCTGGGCCTCATTAACCCGGGCGCTGACCTGCAGTACCTCCTCGAAGGAAAGCTCAAGGAGATTGGGCTCTACGACATGGTGTCGGGTGGGGTGCTGGTAGGAATGAAGCTGGTCGCAAGCCAACTCATGAGTGCCATGGACCCGGGCCTCTTTGCTCCCTATCTCCAGGTCGCCCCCAGGCCCAACCACGACCCCGTGCCCTTCGTCACCATCCTCGCCACCCAGGATGCTACCATCTACCCCAAGTGCGGGCTGGCCCTGGCAAGAGCCATGCAGACGCCTCTTTTGGACCCCGTCGTTGAGCCCTGGCCCGGGCTGGAAATCGTCTCCCCCGAAGGCCGCACCTGGGGCACAGTGCAATTCCAGTCATCCCACGAGGCGGTAGATGGCAAAGACGGCCCGGAGATGAAAGACAGAATTCGCAATGTATACTATGAATATGTTGAGTCTTATCTGACCACCGGCGTGCCCCACATCCTCTGGCCATCTCTGTGATAGGCATAAGCCACTGGGAAGGGCCCCCTGGCTGATGCTCAATCCACCAGCACCCTTGGAATCCTGTCGTTAATTCGGGTGGGGATCTCATAGTTGATTGTATTGGCCCATTGTGCCAACAGCTCTGAACTCAGGACGTTGTCTCCTCTTCGGCCAAGCAGGACCACTTCGCTGCCCGCTTCGACGTCGGGAATGTCGGTTACGTCCACCACGGTCATGTTCATGGCGATTCGTCCTCTGACAGGGGCCATATGGTCGCCGATGATGACGTGTGCCAGGTTGCTCATGCCACGGTCGTAGCCGTCGTAGTAGCCCACGGGAAGAACAGCGAGCCTTGTTTCGTGAGAGGTTCGAAAGGTGCGTCCGTAGCCGATGTACTCGCCCCGCGGCACGCTCTTGACCTGTGCCACAACGCACTTCCAGGTAAGGGCGGGGCGGAGGTCCAAAGTCTCTCTGCCCAGCATTACGGCGGAGACGAAGGTCTCCTTGCTGGGCCACAGCCCGTAGAGCGATATGCCCAGTCGAACCAGTTCGAACCTCGTTTCTGGCCAGAGGATGGTAGCGGCCGAGTTGGAGAAGCTGCGAATTCTTGGGGGGGTGCCCAACTCCCGCAGTGCCTTGTCCATCTCCAGGAATCGTCGAAGTTGGCTCCTGGCGAAGGTGTGGTCTGTGGTGTCCTCGATGTCGGCGTAGTGGCTTGAGATGCCCTCCAGTTCAACCCCCGGCAGGTCCCGGATGAGCTTGGCCAGTTCCAGCGCCTGGTTGGGCAGAAGGCCCTGCCTGTTATTACCTGTCTCTATCTTGATGTGCAGCGGTACCGATTGGTTCCGGGCTGATGCCAAGGCCGAGAGCCGACGCACGACCTCGCTGTCGTACACAACCATCCGAAGCCCCAGCGCCACCACGGTTTCGGCCTGTGTGGGTGAGACGTAGCCCAGAACATGAACCGGGCAGGTGATACCGTGCTCCCGCAGTGCGACGGCCTCGTAGAGTGAGTTGACACAGAGCCAGTCGGCGCCGTTGGCCGTTACCAGGCGGCCAATCTGTACCAGGCCGTGCCCGTAGGCGTTGGCCTTGACCACTGGTGCAAGCAGGGCCTTACCGGCCTGTTCACGGAACAGCTTGAGGTTGTGCAATATGGCACTTTGTGAGACTTCAACCCATGTGAGATTCAATGCAGGCTCCTACAGTGCGCTCTGGTCCGACCGCCGCCCTCTGTTTCGGGAGACCGGCGGCGCCAGCAAGGCCCCAAGCAGCAACGACTCAACCATGGCGCCCCTTGAGGGCAGGCCGCCTTGACCTCGGAACGACTCTACCCCTCTAACCCCGTGGGCAATTCGCCTGGGCCCCTTTTCTGATGCTTTGGTAAGTAGCTCTTCAGCCCGAACCTGGCCGTAGCTCATCAATAGCCAGAGCGCTCCCAGAGTGGTCACGACACCAGGCTCTCTCACCAGTTGACCTGCCTCGACCCTTTTGGCCCAACGCTGTGCCTCCTTCATGGAGTTGAGCCAGCGTTGTTCAAGCTGATGGGAGGGCTTCCAGTCACCTAGAACGGAGTACTCAGTGGTAAGCACCCTGCGCAGCGCCGAGCGTGTCTCTAGGACCAGGGCATCCATGGGGAAGCGAAGTGAAATGCGCCGAGGCAGCCCCAGAATGTTGAGGGTCAGGCTCTCTCCAGTCCGCCCCGCCATGTCTTCAACTGCCTGTCCATCCCTGCTCATTCCGAATTGGCGAAGCACCAGCCCGAAAGCGGGGGCCATGAGTGCAGCAGGTGGGTTCAGGGCCAGCACCCCGCTCCTGATGTTCCAATTCATCTCAGATACGGCCCCGGCATCCATGAGTGAAGCCAGCCTGCCTCTGGCCCAGATTGGACCGGCGATCCACAGGCCAAGAACGTCGGCAAAGAGCGTCTCGGTCCATGACGCCACCAGCAGTTCGGGTTGGGCCTGCAACTCTTCCAGGGAGCTGACGTTGATGCCCTCAGGAGGCAGTTCCAGGGCCTCATAGATTTCCCCTCGAAGCTCTGGGGTTCTTGCCATGACTGTGGCAGCGGCGGCCTGGATGCCTCCCACCCAGCGCCAGGGCGACGAGCCTTGTGAGGCCCGGCCGATGCCCGTGAGCTTGGCTCCGCTCTGGGAGAGAATTCTGCCCAGCCCGGGAATGAGGTCCAGCTCTCTAAGGAGGCTCTCTGTGCCCGACGCACCCGTGACGGTGGCGACGGTTGGCAGAGTGCCTGGCTCATGGGCCCGCGAGAACGACGAGGCCGAAGGGGCGGTTGTCGGGCGAGCCATGGTGTGAGCGGTCTGTCGCCCGCCTGGTGCGGCCGGTCTCTCCTCCAACTCCTCGTCAAAGGCCCCAGGCTCAGCCTCTGGCGTCTCCTTCCTGGTGAGCTTCCTTATCCAGCCCAAGACCGTGGGCAGGACAAAGAAGAGCACCACAAGCACCCATTCGACCCAGTCGAGGGTGCTGCTGCGGGCCTCAACAATAGGCGACGGGTCACTCACTGCGTTGTGACTCCTTGGTTTCGGCCGCAGGGGCTGGCTGCTGCCCTGCCACCTCTCTACCTCTGGCGGACATGGAGAGCGGGGGCGCTAGTACCACCGACCAGATCAGCCTGTTGACCAGCCGCTTTCGGTCGGAGAAGAGCGCCCCCAGGTCCGGAATACCTTCCAGTGGGTCGTTTGTTCGCTTCACTCTGCTACTCAGGCTTCCTTGGGGTCTGGGAATCCTCGGGCGCCATTTCCGAGATGCTCTCTCTCATCCTGGTGTCCGCAAGAACGTTCTTGTACCCGACGTAGTCCATGACTCCCATCTTGCCCTTGCGGAGCGCATCGGCAAGCGCCAGAGGCACCTGAGATTCGGCTTCAACAAGCTTTGCTTTCATCTCGTGAACACGGGCCTTGTTCTCCTGCTCCACTGCAACTGCCATGGCCCTGCGGCTTTCGGCACGGGCCTGGGCAATTCGCTTGTCGGCCTCGGCCTGCTCGGTCTGCAACCGGGCTCCAACGTTGTCTCCGACGTCGACGTCGGCGATGTCGATAGAGAGAATCTCAAAGGCCGTCCCGGTATCGAGGCCCTTGTCCAGCACCGTCTTAGAGATCATGTCCGGGTTCTCCAAAACAGCCTTGTGCGTATCAGCGGAGCCAATGGTCGTAACGATGCCTTCGCCCACTCGTGCCAGGATGGTCTCCTCTCCCGCACCGCCAACCAATCTGTCTATGGCCGTTCTCACGGTGACGCGGGCAACCGCCGTCAACTGGATGCCGTCTTTGGCCATGGCCGTCACCTTAGGAGTGGTTATGACGCGAGGATTGACGCTGGTCTGCACCGCGTCAAAGACCTCTCTGCCAGCCAAGTCAATGGCGGCGGCCTTGTCGAAGGGCAATGGGATGTTGGCCTTGGAGGCAGATATGAGGGCGTTCACCACGGCGCCTACTCGCCCTCCGGCCAGGTAGTGCGACTCCAACTGGTTCACCGTGAGCTTCAACCCCGCCTTGGTCGCAGTGATCAGCGGGTTCACGATTTCCGCCGGGGAGACTCGGCGCAACCGCATGGCAATGAGCCCGAAGAGGCCCACTGGCGCCTCGGAGAAGCGGGCAGCAATCCAGAGCTGCACGGGCACGAAGTAGAAGAACAGGACCACGGCTACCAGGACTACGGCCAACGTGACCAGCCCAGAACCCGCCAGAAGATCATTAAGGGAAGCCAACATCAGACACCTCCACCAGAATTCGTTACAACGATGCTATTGCCCTCGATTCTAACAACCTCAATCTCGGACCCTTTCGCAATAAACTCCCCTTCTGATACCACGTCAAGCCTTTCCGTGTCAATCAAGGCCGTACCAGCCGGTCTAAGCGTCGTCAGGGCAGTCCCCTTCTTCCCGATTAGATGGGTCTGCATGGGCACGTCCGACGAGTGGCCCGTTATTGCGTCGTGCAGCACCAGCCTGTTTCCCGCACGACTACGCATGAACCAGACCACCAGGCCGGCGCAAACCGGTATCGAGACCAGCAAGGTAACAACTCCCCACAGCGTTCCCAGCCCCCCCCAAATCAGAGCGATTCCACCCCCAAGGGCACCAAGGCCCAGCAGACCAACAATCCCGAACCCGGGAATAACCGCCAACTCAAGGAAGAGCAGCAGCAACCCCAGCAGAACCAGGAACAGCGACAGCACCAATTCGGTCCACTCCATGGTCAACCCCTGTAGTTATCCCTGCTCCGCCGAGGGGCGCAGCGTCGTTTCTTGCATCTCCGGCGGAACGACCCGCACCACAATCCGAGGCCCTTCAACTTTAATGACGCGAACGCGTGTCCCCTTGGGAATCACCTCGCCCTCACTGCTAACATCAATCTTTCGCCCAACCAGCGAAGCCTTCCCAACGGGCCTGCAGTGGGTCAGCGTGAGCCCCTCCTGGCCAAGGATCTCGGCTTCGTGAAGCCCCTGGGGCAACGCAACCACGCCATCCTCGGCGCCGAAGGGAAGGCTGAGAATCAGCCTCTTCATGGGCCTGGTCGATGGCAGATATCTCAGCAGCAGCACGAAAAGAACGCCGGCCGTTGCCAGGCTTGCCATGACCTGGAAGAGGGCCTTGCCGGCAATCCCAAGATCCAGTGCCACGGAGAACTCCACCCCTACAAGGGCCAGCAGCAGTGATGCAATGATGGCGGCAGCGCCTGCGACCCCCGCCACTCCGAACCCGGGAATGATGAGAATCTCCACGGCCAGGAGCGCTGCCCCCACAACAAAGAGCGCCACCTCCTCCCATCCAACCAGCATCACCACCATATGGCCGGCGAAGAAGAGCAGCAGCGAGAGCAGTCCCACGATGCCGGCAAAGCCGAATCCGGGGGTGTAGAACTCAATTATGATGCCCAGAACGCCCACGCTCATGAGTATCGATGAAACCACGGGGTCGGTCAGGAATCGGGCCACGCTCTCAGCCCAGTTCTCTTCGGGTCGGAGCACCTGGGCTCCCTCCAGCCCAGCCCAGGCCAGGACCTCTTCCAGGCTCTCGGCGTTGCCATCCCACAGTCCCAAGTCTTGCGCCTGGGAGTGGGCCACAGTGAGCAACCATCCCTTGCCGGCGTGAGGTGGCAGGGAGATGTCCTTGTCCACCATTGCCTCGGCTACTTTGCCGTCTCGACCCTTGGCTTCGGCCGTAGCCCGCATGGCGCTGCGCATGAAGGAGGTCATTTTCTCGTCCACGGGCTCAGCCTCTCCCCCGGCAAGCTGAATGGGGGTAGCAGCACCCATGGTCGAAGCAGAACTCCACAGGATGAAGTCGTGCGCCAAGGCGATGAGGGCCCCGGCGGAGATTGCTTCACGGTGAATCCAGACGATGGTGGGGACTTCGGCATCGAGGAGGATATCCCTGATCTTGAGGGCAGCGTCTACGCGGCCCCCTGGCGTGTTCATCTCGAGGACGAAGAGAACGGCCCGCTGCTCTTTTGCCAGTTCCAGGGCCCGCTCCAGATAGGGTGCAACCCCCAGGTCAACGGTCCCCTTCATCTGGGCGACAACAACGACGGCGCCAGGAGCGCTCTTGAAGGCCGGAGCCTTCGGAGATTGGCTGACAGCCTCGTACGGAGGCCCATCGTCGCCCTCAGCCTTGCCCTCAGCCTTGCCCTCGCTCCTTCCCCCAGCCTCCTTGCCCTGAATCTCGCTGCTGCTCTCGCCCTTCGGCGCCTCGTCGGCACTTTGGGCGGATTCAGGCGGAGTGGCTTCCGGGGCCGCTCCCGTCGGTTCTTCCGAAGTCACTTGGGCGTTGGCGAGAAGGGCCCCTTGGCCCGATGCTGTTCCGGTTCGCCCATGGGAGTGGGAGACCGTAGCACCCGCATGCACGGAGTAACCCCACAAGCCCACAACCATCAGGCCCATCGCCACCACCACCCGGCTCTTCCGCAGATTCCCCATCTGAACTCCTCAGCGTCGAATAATAGGCACCCCAAGGCCGGCGCCCAGGCGCCAATTCTGGTTCTTGTGCCTCGCCAAAGTCAAATAAGGAATTACCGCCCAACGTGACATGGGAAACGCTTGAATTCGGAATTTGCCTAGTGTATGCCCGCCCTTGCTGCCGATTCTGGCATGCTTGGAGGTGCGTTCATGTGCGATGTCAGGCCGTTCAAAGGTTGGAGGCCCAGGAAGGAGCTGGCCGGCCGGGTGGCCAGCCCCCCCTACGATGTTCTAAGCTCCCAGGAGGCCCGCGTCATGGCCGAAGGGAATCCCTACAGCTATCTCCATGTAGCAAAGGCAGAAATCGACCTGCCCCCGGATGTGGACGTTCACGGCGAGACCGTCTACAAGAAGGCCATCGAGAATCAGGAGTCGTTCCAGCAGCAGGGAATTCTGGTGCAGGACCAGGCCCCATGCTTCTACGTTTATGAGCTGACCATGAACGGCCACGTTCAGACGGGCTTCGTGGTCGGCGCCAGCGTCGATGAGTATGAGAGCGGCGTCATCAAGAAGCACGAGCTGACCAGGAAGGACAAAGAGGACGACCGCACGATGCACGTTGACATGCTCAACGCGAACACCGAGCCGGTATTCCTTTCATACCGTCCCACCGAGGAGAACGACGCCCTGCTGGCGAGACTGACCTCGGAGTACGATGTGGAGTACGACTTCGTGGCCGATGATGCAGTGCGGCATCGGCTCTGGGTCATCAACAGGCCGGCTGATGTCGAGGCTGTGGCCGCTTCATTCGCCGCCATGGACTGCCAGTACATCGCCGATGGGCATCACCGCAGCGCTGCCGCCTGGAGAGTCCGAACGCTCAGGAAGCAGTCGAATCCCGCCTTCTCGGGCTGTGAAGAGTGCAACCACTTCATGGCAGTGACCTTCCCCAGCGACCAGCTGAAGATTCTGGGGTACCACCGCGTGGTCAAAGACCTCAACGGGCTTAGCGAAATCCAGTTCATGGAGAGGGTCTCGCAGAAGTTCACCGTGATCCCTGCTCAGAATGCCGAGCCCTCGGGGTTGAACCACTTCACCATGTACCTCGACGGCCGCTGGCACGAACTGGTTGCCAGACCCGGCACCTTTGATGCAAACGACCCCATTGAGTCGCTGGACGTCAGCATCCTGCAGAAGAACCTGCTTGACCCGCTCTTGGGCATCAAAGACCCACGCACGGACAAGCGCATCGATTTCGTCGGCGGGATTCGCGGAACCAGAGAGCTGGAGCGGCGCTGCGCCCTCGACATGAAGGTGGCTTTTGCTCTCTACCCGACCTCCATGGAGCAACTTATGGCCATTGCAGACGCTTCGGCCATCATGCCTCCCAAGTCGACATGGTTTGAACCCAAGCTGCGCTCGGGCCTCTTTGTTCGCAGCCTGGCAGACAGATAACCCGGGGTGCCGACGGGTAAGACCGCCGCCCCAAAAAGGAGTTCGCAATGCTGATTCTCATCTGTGATGCGTTCGATGCCTCGATGCCCGCCAAGTTGGCACAGTTCGGGGAGGTCACCGACGACAAGGGCCGGCTTCCCGAAGCCCACGTCGCCCTCATCCGCTCAAAAACCAAAGCCGACAGAGCCTTCATCGAGAGCGCCAAGAACCTCAAGCTCATCATCAGGGGAGGGGTCGGTACCGACAACATCGACAAGGTGGCCGCCAAAGAGAAGGGAATCCTTGTCCACAACACCCCCAAAAGCTCCGCCATTGCTGTCGCCGAGTTGGCCTTTGCCATGATGATAGCAGTGCCAAACCGTATTCTCGAAGGGCACAACGGCATGAAAGAGGGCAAGTTCCTCAAGAACGAGCTCAAACGCACCGAACTCTTCGGCAAGACCCTTGGCCTCGTGGGTCTGGGCAATATCGCCTCGGAGTTGGCCAAGCGGGCCGCTGCCTTCGGCATGACCGTCAAGGGCATCGACCCCGCCATCAAGGAGCACCCCGTGGCTACCCTGGTCAACACCCTCGACGAACTTGTCCAGGGGGCCGACTACATCTCGATGCACACCCCTCTTACCCCGGAGACCCAGGGGATGATCAACGCCGACCTCATCGCCAAGATGAAGAAAGGTGTGGTCCTTGTGAATACTGGCCGTGGAAAGTGTGTGGTTGAACCGGATCTGGTTGATGCGCTGGTCTCAGGCCATGTTGCTGCGTACGCCACGGACGTCTGGTTCTCGGACCCTCCGCCCCCCGACTGCCCCCTGCTCACTGCTCCTAACGTGCTGATGATGCCCCACCTCGGCGCTAGCACCAAGGAGAACCTTGGGCGTATTGGTAATGAAACTGTGGAGATTATGTCAAATCTCCAGAAGGAAGGAAAAATATGAGGCAAGTAGACGGAATTAATCGAGTTTTCAATTTCGGCGCCGGCCCCTGCACCCTGCCTCTTGATGCCCTCAAGACGGCCAGGGACCAGATGGTTGACTTCAACGGCATTGGAATGTCCCTCATCGAAGCATCACACCGAGGAAAGGACTACGATGAAGTACACCAGTCAGCAATAGCTCTGTTTAAGGAGAATATGGGTCTGGGGGAGGAGCACGAGGTTCTCCTGCTTGGTGGAGGGGCCACCCTGCAGTTCGGAATGCTTCCGGTGAACTACCTTGCCGGCAACAAGAATTGCGACTACGTGGTCTCAGGTGCCTGGGGCAAGAAGGCGCTGGCCGATGCCAAGAAGGTTGGCACGCCCAAAGTAGTCTGGGATGGCTCCAGCAGCAATTTCACGACTCTGCCCAAGGCGAGCGACCTGGCGGTGTCGCCCGATGCGGCATATTTCCATTTCACATCCAACGAGACCATCGGCGGGGTTCAGTGGAAGGAGTGGCCCGACTCGGGGAACGTTCCTCTGGTGTGCGACATGTCGTCGGACATCCTCTCCAGGCGCATGCCCTTGGAGCGCTTCAGCCTCATCTACGCCGGTGCCCAGAAGAACCTCGCACCTGCGGGTCTGGCCGTGGTCATCATTCGCAAGGACTTCCTCGAGAAGGCCGCTGATCCCAAGTCCATTCTGACCTATCTCAGCTACAAGGTGCACGCCCAGGACAACTCACTGTACAATACTCCGCCTGTGTTCCCGATTTACATGATGAAACTTACCATGGAGTGGGTGAAGGCCAATGGAGGTCTGGCTGGGATGGAAGAACTCTCCGTGGCCAGGGCAAAAGCACTCTACGATGCCATCGACAACAGCGGCGGCTACTATCGTTGCCCCGTTGACGCAGCGTGTCGCTCGGACATGAATGTGGTCTGGCGCCTCCCCACCGAGGAGTTGGAGGCCAAGTTCATCTCCGACGCCAAGAAGGCTGGGTTTGTGGGCCTCAAGGGGCATCGCTCCGTTGGTGGCTGCCGCGCCTCCATATACAACGCCCACCCCCTGGAGGGCTGCCAGGAGTTGGCTTTGTTCATGGCCGATTTCGCCAAGAAGAACGGCTAGCCTCATCACTTCGCTTTGATTGACAATACCCGCCGGCATGGCCTACCATCCCCTTGGTCGAGAATTCTGCGGGGGGTTTGATGAGCGCCATAGTCCTTATCGCCGATGACGCCGGTCCGTGCTACGCCGACTTCGCTAAGATCCTGAAGGGCACCGAGCTGAAGTTGACGCTGGTGCGCAGCCCCGAAGAGTGTCTGGAGGTCATTCCTGGCCTCAAGCCACACATCGTGGTGGTCTACGCTGCCATGTCCAGAGCCTTCTCTCTCATGCGGTCGCTGCGCCAGATGGCCGAGACCATGGAGCGCCCGCTCCTGGTGGTTGGCGAGGCTGACCAGGAGGAGCTACTCTCCCGCCACCGTAGCCTGCCCAGCAGAGCGGACCGCTATCTCGTTCGTCCCCTGGAGGAAGAGGAGGTCCGGCAGGCGATGTACGATCTGCTGGGTGGCAGTCTCGTCGAGACCAACGCCGGACCGGCGCAGCCGCAGGTTCAGGACCCGGCGCCATCGGCCTACGACAGGTTGGCCGACGAGCTTGCCAGCTACAAGTCGCAGGTGGCCCAGTTACAGAAGGATCTTGAAGTTGCTTCCAAGGCAGCTAGAGAGCTCAACACCGTGAGGGAGGAGAACCAGTCTCTCAAGGTGCGAATGTTGGAGCAGGATGCCGCCGGGGCCCATGTCTCCTCTGACCTGTTCCAGCGTCTGGAGCTGGGATACAAGGAGACCATTGAGGATCTCGAGCGCCTGATCCAGGAGAAGGATTCGCTGCTTGCCGGCATGCGGGCGGCGGGGGCTGATGCCAAGAGGGCCCCGGCGGAGGCCTCGGCCCTGCAGGCTCAGATAACGGACATGAAGCGGGCCTTCCGACTCATAAGAAGCGCTCTCACGGACCTCGAACTGGCTGAGAACGACCTGGATCTCTTTGCCATATCCGATTTCCTCAACCGTGACGACTCTGATATCGAGGAGGAAGATACCGGGTTCGGCATCGAGGATAAGACCGTGGTGGTTTCAGGGAAGGACCTCAGAAAGTAGACCGGCGGGTATGTGGGGTTGATGCCACCATTGATGCTCCGGTTGCGCCCCGATTATCTCAGTGCGAACCTGAGCTCAGTCCACGCCGACAAATGCGAAGCTGTTCCATAGAGCTACCCACTCCCCGTCCACGCCGTACGCTTCGATTGCCAACTGAACCAGGAAGACGTCCTGCTCTGCCAGGTAGTACCAGCGCCATACCGCAGGCAAGCGACCGGAGCAGAGGTGAGACGGCTTGCCCAAGCCCTTCACTTCCCCCTGATGCAGCACCTTGTCCGCCCGCATGAAGTCGACCATGCACCTGCCTTCTGAATCCCTGAGGTTCACGCGGAAGTCCGGTTGTCCCTCCATGGGGTCAAGGCATCGGTTGCCCACGCCCAGGGCCATGCTTCTGCCTGCCAAAGCAGAATCGCCCGGCGCAGATTTCCACTTGCTGGCTTCCTCCCTGAGCAGCAAGGCATTGCCGCCTGCCTTGAGGGCCGAGAGGTCCAGCAGAAGTATGGCTTCCCAGCCCGCTGCGACGTCGTAACCACGCATTGTCACATAGCGCCCATCCTGTGAGATGGGGAGTTGCACCGGGGAACACTGGCGCATGGTGACGCCCTCGGCAGAAGCTACAGCCCCACCGCTCTTCCCTTCAGAGGGTTCGGCCTGCGATGGAGAGTCTTGGGCACTCTCCAGCAGGGCCGCAGCGTCGGGCTCTTCGATTGCATCTACGGCAGAACCGGAGCTCTTCCATACGGCAAAGGCCCCGAAGGCGATGGCCAGCACCAGGGCCGTAATCCATCCTGCCCATCGGGCAGCGGAGAGCGACGTGCCGGCGAAAGAAGAGCCTCTGGGGGCTATCTGCGCAACCCGCTCCTTAACGCCCGCCAGGTCGTGGGGAAATGCAAGGTCAACCACCTGCTGGGCAACCCGCTCCACACCATCCCGTACTCCTGCAGCACTCACCATGGAGAGGCGCCGCAACAAGGTCTCGCTCACGTCAAGAAACGGAAGTACCCCCTCTGACGCCCGCAGCCCATAGGCCGAGCCCACGAACCAGCGCACCAGGCGCTCCTCCAGAACCGGGTTGCCTACGCAGAACGTCAGCAGATTCTCAACAGCCTTGGTAATCTCCCAACTCCACTCCATGGCCGCAAGCCGCTGAAACAGCGCATCGACCAATAGGCTTCTCACACGCCTACCGGCCTGGAATCGAAGCCTCGGAGCCACCGCCTCGAGCAAATCCACACAGTGCCGCCCCCCGGAGACCTCACCATCGTCGTCCCGGCAGACTCCCTCCACCCACGCAGCTAACTCCTCGTGGGTGGACTCCTCATCGCCGCCAGCTTCCAGTATCTGGTCCAGCAGGTCGATTCGATCGGCGTTGGCAGTCTGAGCCTGCAAACGGCCGAAGAGACCAGGGATTACCCCTTGCAGCAGTCTGTTGCGCTGGTCTCCCTGCATCCGCCCTGAGAGCCACTGTCCCAGCTTGTCCGCCTCTTCAGTGTCGCCACGAGCCGATGCCTGCTCTCGAAGCAGGGCAAAAATCTCAAGCAGAGTCTCTTGAGAAACGTGCCCAGCTACGGCAACGGCCTTCAGGAACTCGCAAGCTTCCGCTACGCTGTCAACCAGCGAATCCTCCACTTGCGCTCGGATGAATCGTTCGCTCCCCGCAAGGCACCCAAGGGATTCAAGAAGCTCCGATGCCGATCTGCCTTGGACTAAACTCTCCTGGTAATGCTGAATCAGCGCCTCCACCAACTCCCCGGTGGGCCCTCCAAGGTCCACAAACCGGGCCAGCAGCGACGGCTCAATTCGCAACAGCGGCAGCTCATCCAGGTGCAATCTCGACGCTTCGGCACGCTCCAGCCTGACCATCTGCTCGGCAGCGTCGCTCTCCCCCAGGTAACGGTCAACATCCGAGGGCGACAGAGAGCGCCCCAGGAAGCGCTCAGCCTCAACGAGACATCGGGCGAAGAAGTGGCTCTGGGCAGTTATGGCTTCCTGGCCAAGAGCCTCGGTCAGGCTCTCCATGGCCTCTCGGTTCTTCTCAAGCAGGGCCGCTACAACGGGCCATTGGCCAGAGCCCACATTGGCCGGTTTGCCCCCTGCCTGGTAGTAGAGCCTTGCCATGGTCTCACTGCGGGTCTCCAACTCGCCTCGTTCCAGAAAACAGCAGTCAGCTACCCGCTCGACCCAGGCCAGCACCTCCTGGGGCCGACGGAGCCGGCTGCACGCAAAGGCCAGCTGTAACCCCGTAAGCCATGGCGCGAAACCAAGGTTGAATGCCTCCAGAAAGGCGTCCACGCCCTGGTCCAGCGCCCCAGTACCAATCAGAATCCGCCCTCGCACAAAGGCCAGAAAGCCGTGGGTCCACGCATCGGTGGGCCGCTGGGCAGCGAGGGACTCCAACTGCGTCAGGAGCTCTTGGCGCTCTGCCAGCATCTGCTGCTTCCAGGCATCGTCCGCACTGGACCACTCGGCACAGAAAACCTCTCCACCGAATCGAAGTGTCAGCTCGGCGGCCAACATCTCCAACCGTGATATAATCTCCACCTCGTCATCACTGCAACGGGCCGTGGCCCGCGCATACTGCACCCCAAACTCACACTCCGCCTGCCTCAACCGAGCCAGCAGCCCCTCGTCCTGAACCAGCGGTACGGCCCTATCCAATGCCTCAACAAGTTCCGCCGTCCGTTCCCCGTACTGCTCCGTGAACCTCGAAGGTACGAATCGGGAGAGCGTGTGCGGGCCGCCCGTGGCCAGCCCTCTGAGGAAGAGCAGAGAATCCCCCAACAACCCCGATGAATCCCCTCGCTCCAACTGCAGCAACCAGCAGCGGTCCATTAGCCCCGACAACGTCCACTGCCCTGTGCCAGCCAGCATAGCACCAAACTGCTTCACCACGTCGGCGCTCAGAGCCCCCCACAGAACTCTCAGCTGCTCACTTGTCCAGGATTCGGAATCGTCGATGGAACGCTCCAACTCAACCAGAAGGAGGCCAAGCGCATCCAGCGAGTCAGCCAGCGGTGCTCCGGTTTGCATCGCCGATGAGATCAACTCCAGCCGCCGCAGAAGTATCCCCGGTCTGGAGGAGTCGAATCCCCCAGACAACTCCAGCGCCTGAGTCAGGTCACCCATGCCCGAGTAGTCTATTCGGTCCGCAGCGATTCGCCCTTCTTTGCTGGACACTCCGCGCTCCACAGACGTTAGACGGCAATAGAAAGCCACATGTGCGAACCAGCGTCAAGAAGTACTATCAAGAAATTCTCCACCTTCCCCACGACTCCCTCACTACTCAAGCAGCGTTCGGAGAGGAGGGGCTCAGCACAAACCTCAGTGCTCCACGCCCAACAACTCCACCGACCCGCCCCCAGGCTTGTACTACTCTTTTCTGTGCGCCGTTCGCTCGTCCAGAGTTCTCTTGGCATTTCGGGAAATGGTGCTGGGAACATCGCGGCTCTTCGAGAGTGTCTTGAGATCCTTTTCCAGAAGGTGCTTCATCAACGAAGCGGAGATGCCGGGGGGAGTCTTCGGGTTTCGCACCAAGCCAAGCTTGACTCGGTAGTTCTTCATGTGTTCCCGTGAATTGCATATGATTCGTATTACTTCATCATTGGCAGACCTGTTGGCAGCGAAAAGAGCAATCTCCTTCTCGGTCAAACCTGGATTTCGCATGACCGCCCCTGCCACTAGTCGGTTCGAATCCGCAGCAAGCAGCTTCCTCGCCCCCACATTGCCCATGAGCGCCAGACGGATTCGCTGTGGTATCGACATCTCTCGCAGCATGTCGTACAGCGACCCACCCTTAACTTTCTCCTCCTCAGTCTTAGGAGCCTCCTCAGCCTTCAACTCCTCCTCTGCTGCCTCGGTCCCTTTCAACTGCTCCTCAAGTGCAGCCAACTCCTCCTCGGATTCCGTGCGCAGAAGGTTCTGCAGAATCTCCTCGTTGCCCTCCTCCTCTTCTGCAGGTGGCGGCGGCGGCGGCGGTTCCTTCTCCCCTTCGGACTGCTTCGCCTGCTGGACGCCCCGCTCTCCCATAATGGCGGCAGATATCTCCGCATAACCCGGCATGTCCTGGATGGGCAGGTTAGAGCGAACCGCAAACTCCATCAGCCATGAGGCCGTGGCCATGCGAAGATTCTTGTTGAAGTACAGAGCCTTCACCAGCGACGGACATGCGGTCAAGCGAGCCTGGTTCTGGGATATCAACTCCAAAATCTGCCCCTTACCCTCCGTGGCCACCCACAACACCGTCGAGTCCGAGGTGACTCGATTCAACATGGCCTTTTCTAATAAGTTCGCCTTATCGGGAAACAACCTCACCAGAGTGTCGATGACCGCAGCATGAGTCTCGTGGCTGCTCAACAACAGCAGCAGTGACGCCTCGGGCATGGTACCCAGGCTCTTTCGCGCCTCCGAGGCAATGGCCTCCTCTGCGTCCTGGGCCAGAAACACCAGAGCCATGGTCAGCTCAGCCGGAGGGAGCGGAATGGCCGCCCGAGCTACAGCCTGCCGCCGGGCTCCCCCCTGTTTCGGGTCCACCAGGGGCTGGATCCTTGCCGGAAGCATGTGTAATGGCAGGAGCACTCTCTCTGGTCTCATTTGTTTCCTCCTCCTATGGCTTAGCGGTTAGATTCGCGGAAGGCTCGCCTCATATCTCGATTCTCTTCAGCCTTTCGAAGGTCGTGCCGTTTATCGTAGTTCTTCTTGCCGACGGCAAGACCTATTTCGACCTTAAAAAGCCCATTTTTCAAATAGATTGACAATGCGATAGCGGTATATCCTTTGAGTTCTATTCGCTTCCTAATCTTAGAGATTTCTCTTGCGTGAAGTAACAGCTTCCTGTTTCGCGTCGGCTCGTGATTGAGATAGCTCGAATAGTTGTAAGGGCTTATGTGCGATCCAATAAGAAAAAGCTCCCCCTCGACCAGATCAACGTAGGCATCCTGCAGCTGAGCCTTCCCCTCTCGCAGCGACTTCACCTCGCTGCCCAGCAACACAAGGCCCGCCTCGTAGCGCTCCTCCACATGATAATCGTGCAACGCTCTGCGATTGCGCACAACCACCTTGATCTCGGACATCCTCGCACCCCATCACCGGTAAGGCGAACTCGGCCAACAACCTCAGACCCATCGGCCGACAGCCGCCGACTCTACCTGTATATCCTCTGTATGGAAACGCCTTTGTAGTAGTGCTTGAGAATCTCGTCGCAACTCCTTCCCGCCCTGGCCATCTCCGCCGCCCCGTTCTGGCACATGCCTGCTCCGTGGCCAAAGCCACCTCCGTGGAAGCGCCAAGCCGTTATCTTGCCGCCAGTGCCGGCCACAGCGTCCACCACGAACATGCTGCTCTTCAGCCCGCCAAAGAACCGCCGGATGGTCAACTCCCCGTCGATGCTGGCGCTCTTCCCGGTGCCGTCATGAATCTTCAGCTTGACCACGCGCCCCGATACCCCACGCTCAACAATCTCAATGGAGGTGACGCCACCCAGACCCAACTTCGCCGCAGCGTCGTCCACAACCCCAGACTTCAGCGTTTCAACCCACCTGAAAGTTGATTTCGACCTGGGGCTCCGGCCACAGAAGCTCTCTGGAGGATCCTCAATGAACTTCCGCACGGCCTTCTCGTCGGGCCCCACCTGAGCCTCCTTCCCAAGCTCCCGTCGACCCACCAACTCCTCCGCGTCAATCCCCGGCCAGACCAGCCAACCGTGCTCCGTGTGCCCCCCGCATGTGGAGTGGTACCTCGTGTCAGCCACTCCACCTTTGGAAGAGAAGACCACCTTGCCCCGGGTATCGTCCACAGCCCGGTTCGTCTGGGGCAACTCTGCCCCTAGGCCCTTGTAGACCTGGCAGTGCTGCTCTGAGCAGAGATGATAGGGGTCCGCAAGATGCCTGTGCCCCAGCTTGGCAAAGAGCTCTGAGCGGGCGGTAATGGCCTGAGCCTTGAGCGCCTCCTTGGGCGAGTCGGCGTATATCTCCGAGGGCACCAGACCCTTCAGCAGGCGCTCCGCCGAGAGAACGTTCACCAGGGCGATAGCGCCGTGCCGGTCAATGGCCGTGTAGAATGCCCCGGCGTACCTGCGAGTCTCTCGCCCATGCCACGCAAACCCTCTTCCGAACTCAACGTCGTTCACAATCAGTTCGCCATTCTCCGGCTCGAACCAGAGGGCGTTTCGCCCCCGTATCTCCGTGCCGCTGCCCTTGTGGACCATCACCATCTCTCCATGAGGGCGCCCCAAAAGCTCCTCCTCAACCTGGAAGGTGCCGCTGAAGCGCTGCTCAAGACGCTTTCCCTCCTCCAATGCCTGACTCCTCGCCCCCCAAACCCGCTTCGTCACGATGAGCGTCTTCCTCGTATCGAAGACCGTCCCCTCAAAAGAGAAGACCGTGCCCAATTCCCTGGACTCCACCTCAATACCCCGCTGCCCCCACAGCGCGAGTGTCTCCTTGATGGCAGCGAATTCCTTCGTGGCATGCATGCCCAGACGCACCCGGTAGCCCAACTCCGCAGCGGTCCCCTCAAGTAGCCTCACCTCGAAGCTGCCCCCATTGGCATACCGCACAGAGGGGCCCCCGGGCCCCGAAGGGCTCACGGTCAGAACCCCTTTTGTTGAGAAGCGCACCGTCTTCTGACCATCCATGACCGCCACAGACATCACCGGCTCGCCACTCTTGGTGAACGAGAACCGGTTGGAAAACAGAATGGCAGCGTTGTCAGCCCTGGTCATCTTGTCCTCTTCGGACCCATAAGCCGACCCGCCGGCGCCAATCCCAACCGCCAAACATAACAGGGCCGCAACAGCCGCCAACGGCCGCTGCCTCCCCAACCCGATTGAACCAGCCAAACTAATCCCTCCGCTCTTTCCCAATGGAGGAGAAGCTCTCCAGAACGAGTAAGGGCCCGATTCTACGCAGTTTTCGCCCGCAACAGCAAGCATCTTCGTCCCGCCTCGCATGGCGACAAGCAGTCAATAGGCTTGACACTCCGCCCACGAAATTCGACCATACGGTTCACGCGGCAGATTGGTCACGACACCCTCGCCCTGACGGCCACCCACCCAGGTAGACCACAGGCCGAAGGTGCAATGGCCTTTTTTCTGGAGAATTAGCCTATGTGGAATTCACTTAAGCATTTTTCATTGCGTTTTAATTTGGTTTTCGGACTACTGTTCGTCTTGGTTCCCCTTGCGGAAGCCCAGGCCGGGCAGATAGCCGGAACTGTATACAATGCGTCCAGCGGAATGCCAATCCCCGGGGCCCTCGTTACCCTCGACCAGCATCCCGCCGATGGTCAGCCAGAGTTCTCCATCCAGTGCACCGACCTCGGCGTCTTCGTTCTGCAGGAACTGCCGGCGGGAACCTACGAGATTTCGGCATCCAAAGCGGGCTACAAACCAGCCTTTTCGACGGTCGGAGTCGCCCAGGATGAGTCGCAAAGCTGGAGTGCCGCCCTGGTCCCGGAACAATCCATGACCCACTTCGAACTCGACCTGGACGTGTTCTCAGTTCACACCAACTTGCCCATCCAGGGGGCGCAGGTGGTCATCATGCAGTGGCCGGGCCCACTTCCTGCCGACCCCGCTGATATCGACCTCCTGAATCCCGCAAACCAACTGACGCTTACCACCAATGCTGAAGGCAGGGTCCAGGTAGACAACCTGCCAGCTGGCTACTACTGGTTCGAAGTCTCCCACCCCCACTACGAGACCATCCAGTTTCCAGATAACTCGGCCCCCGACAGCACACCAAATCTCGCCCACATGGCCCAGGGCCACCATGCCGGGGTCGCCATGAAGCCTAAGCCGTCCAGCCTCAAAGTGGTAGTAACAGGCTGGAACCCCGTAAACGAACAGGTCGGCCCGCTGGCAGACGCCATCGTCGAAATCAGAGGCGTGGCCATGGACCCACAGATGGGATTGACCGAGGTGCTGCCCGTGCGCCAACCGGCGGACCCTGTGGAGAATGGTGTGGCGCTGTTCGATAATCTGGACCCAGTGATGTACGAGCTCAGCGTAAGACGACCGGGATATAATAGCATAACATACACGATTAATCCTGGAGAAGACGGTCAATTCGATGAACAGGCCGTTGAACTGTCTATTCATTCCCAAACTGGGCTTAGAATCGCTCTCGACTCTCCGTATGCATACCATGAAATACTGACATTGGCTAATATAAAGGTTCGGGGAGAGGAATTCACGAATACTCACGGAATAGTTCGTGAATACAAGGGCAAGATTAACTGGTCAACGGGAACTGTGCGCAGCGACCTCACCAAACTACTACCCGGCCGCTATTGGGTCAGTGTCACCCTCGACTCCTGGGTCAACTCCAGCATCGGATTGAGCATCAAGAACGGCGCCATGGATTCAATCAACATGGACTTCTGGCTCGCCATGTACCCCGTTGAAGTCCTTGTGGAGGTGGCAGACAAAGAGCTTAAACCCGTCGATATCTGGCTTGAACCCATCCCCGCCGTTATCCGCGGACACTTAAGAGCCGTTGAAGAACTCTCAAACTACGCTCCAGCAACCGCTGACAGCCGCGTTCTCACCCCCATTACGTCTAATGAAGTAAGGTTTATTCAGACCTATGTAACAGAAAAGTGGGGAACACCTACGCCGATTAAAATTCTAAAAGATGAGTTTGCAACTAAGACTGTGGCTACGGATGAAAACGGAAATTTCGTCACTACGCTGATCCCTGGTCTTTATGGCGTCAAGATTCCTGACTTGCCTGGCTATGTCGGAGAACAGATTGTTTATTCAATGGACATTAAACGGGAAGTCAGCGGATATAATACGGTGGCTCAAAAAATCGGGTGGCCTTATCCAGACGCCTATCCCTACGATACGTGGGACCCAGTGATAATGCATCCATGGCTCCGGGTATTTGGCCCGGCAGACTATGATATGGAACTGGTTCTGCACCGACAGTTTGTCGATATTTATGGCCGAATTGAAATGTCGGATCTGGATTTTTGGCAAATAATGGTTACCCCCGGTGGAGTTGCATATGATCTGGAATTTCCCCTATTCTACCATGACCCTGCTCAGTTGGTCCTAACTGGCGACAATGGTGATCTTTACAGAGAAATAGACCCTGACGACACCACCATCACAGGCGGCCCGGGCTTCGTTCTGAGGGATATTCGCCCGGGGAACTACGAGTTCTCTATTACTCACCCCCTCTACGATTTCGTAACATCAACCACCGGCCAGCCATCTTTCGAGCTCAACGTTCCTGAGTGGGGAGCCCCCGGCGAACTTCCCCCACTGCCCCCCTCCGACCCTGCCCTCGTCCGCTTCGGTCGCAGAATCTACCTGAAGGATACCGGGGCCTCCTCGGCATTCCTCGCGCAAACCACGGTACAGATGAAGTATGCCGTGTTCCATGAACATACCTGGAGTTATGATGATGAAGCTAAGGAATGGAAATATATGGGAGACAATATAGGTAGTTACTCAACTGCCGTGAAGCTTGATGCATACCCGGATCTGCTCTGGAGTACGGCCGGCACCGTGCCCATTGGGCTCCCATGCTCGGTCTTCGCCTGGAAGTCCACTGTCTACGTCCCCTTCAGCGGAGGCGGCGAAAACTTCCACGTCTACATCGGTGGTCCCAATGATTCCTTCAGTCCAAAGCCATTTGGGGGGCTGGACGAGACCAACGCACTCCACTTTCGGGCCATTACCGTGGACGGCACCGAGGTGCCTGGCCTCAAGGTCCGAACATCTCCAGACAACGTGACCCTTACTTCAGGACTCACTGGGCAGTTCAACCGTGTTCTCCACTCCAACGAAATCCAGGTGCTTGACCCGAAATGGTCCAAAGAGGGGCTTCGCCATCAGGTCTCCTCCACAGACCCGCTTACCGTCACATCGACAATCACAGTGCGGCGCCAGATGGCCGTCTCCGGAACCGTGACCTTCCCCGACGGCACCCCGGCACCTAACGCCAGCGTCAACTTCTACTCCCGCTTCGGGCAACTGCTTGGCAACGTCGTCACCGACGACCAGGGTTTCTACGAGTACGGCCTCGGGCATCAACCAATACTAATTCAGGTGGCCCAGCGGGGTTACTACCCTCAGCGGCTCAAGTTCTCAGCCAATACGCCCGATGCCCTCGATATTACTGGGGCAGATTTCCAACTGCAGGCCCTCCCGCCCCCGCAAGTCACCACCTTCACAATGGACCGCTTCGGACTCTTCCTCCCAGGCGTGCTCAAAAGCGGCGACCCAACCCTGGGTATGGACCCGGACAACGCCAAGGCAACGCTAACCGCAACCTGGCAACTCCAGGCCAACGTGGCCCCGGTGCAGTATCAACTGGCTCAGTTCGATACCGTTGGCACTCAGGGTGGCGCCGAACAGGTCACCGTCCAGGATGAGATTGAGACCGTCATACTCGTCGACCCCAGAAAAATCCCCGAGGGCGGTGCCAACATCGAAAAGGAACTGCCAACTCACCCGTTGCCTCAAGAGGGCGCCCACTACGCCCTGGCAACACAGTTCATCGATGACGTTGTCAAGGCCAGCCAGAAGGCCCAGGAGCCTACATTCTCGCCCATCAGCAAAGGCGAGCCTCTTGCCCCAAACCTCTTCCAGGGGAAAGTGCAGCTCTGGAACCTGCCTGCCGGATTCTTCGAACCCACGGCAATCGTCATCTCCAAGATGGGGGCCGTTGCCGTCGTTCCTTATGAGACCCCGCCTGACCGAAAACCCCTCCGAGGTGCATCAGTGCAGCCCTGGGCCGCCAGCATGATCAACCTCATCGGAATACTGGGCAACGCTGACCCAGGTTTTGACCCCAGTGCCCTGGTGCCCAAAGGGAAGCTCATACCCCTTCCCACATTCAAGGCGGCCATCGGTCTGGATAACGGCTATGTCAACTACGACTTCCGAATCGACGTCGTAGCTACCCACGGAACAGCCGCACCCAAGGTCGGCCTGCTCGGCCTCGGAAACCGAATGATGGGTCTCACCCTGAAGGGAACCGCACTGCTTACCATGGAGGGAGCCCAGGATGCCCCGGCACCCCTCATCGGTGGTATGTTCTCCCTCTCCAAAGACTTCGCCCAACAGTCGGGCCTCGACGTACCCGGTATTCTCTCCACAGGCAATGTTGCCAACAAGAGCGGATCTCTCTTCGAACTGGCTGAATTGGAGGTAACCGGCCAAGGCGCCTACCAGCAAACATGGAGCCCCGACGGAGGCTCTGACTTCACCGTCAAGACCACCGCTGCTGGGCACGTGAAGGCACGAGTCGACTTCAACCTCACCAAACCCTTCCTTTCCAAGATCCCCTATATCGGCCCATTCATCCTCGCCGCCGACGAGACCGGCGTCGCCAAGTTCCGGGTCTTCATCCAGATGCTCGCAGGAGCCCTGGAAGAGACCACCTGGCGTGCGGCCCTGGCCCCGACCTCTAGCTACGAGGCCAAACGGCAGTGGTACAGCTTCATGGGGGGACTCGACGTTCAGAAGGTCTTCAAACTGATCTGGTCCACCGCCGCCGGCATTCGGGCCTCCATGCTCTGGGACTCAACCCAGGTCCACGGACAATTCCAACTGGGCGCCCCCAACGACACCAACAAAACCGGCCTCGAGATTACCCTCAACACCGACGAGGCAGGCACCATCAAGCCCGAGTGGCCTCCCTTCAAGAAGGTGCTCGGCGCTGCAAGCTTCGTCGCTGGCATCAAAATCAAGGCGCTCGGCATTTCTATGAATCGCACATGGCAGTATGACCTTATTCCAATCAATTGGCAGCTCTCCACCCAACCCTACTTCGACCTCGCGCCCAACGGTTACTCCGCTACCATTCACACCCCCTTCTCCGCCCTCGAATCCCAATGGATTGGTTCCGATGGGGCCCTCCTGGCAGACCTCTTCGAAGGTGGCGCAGTGGGGCTCTCCTCGGCCTCGGGCGCTATGGCCTACACCCAGACCACGCCGGGAGGCACCGCCATGACCATCATGGTCAGCCTTCCCTCGGGTAAGGCCCTGTCCGTTCCGGTGGATGTGGCCTCTTCAACAGGCGTTCACTCCCTGGACCTGGAACAGCTGGCAGATGGAAGATACCTCCTTGTCTGGTCCCAGTACCAAACCACCGATTTGGGTAAACAGAACGCTCCTACTACGATAATGTATACAATAGGAAGCCCCGACGGAACCTCGTGGCTACCCCCGGCTGAACTCGCCCAACTCTCTTCAGTGGCTCACCATCTCATGCTTACCAGCTCCGGAGATGGCGCCCTGCTCGTGTATGGCCTGGCCTCCAGCGGCCTCAACGCAGACTCACACACCATCTTCAGCGCCTGGTTCGATGGTAGCCTCTGGGCCCCGCCCCAGTTGGCCCTCCCAGGTTCGAAAGTCACCGACGCCAAGCTCTCTGCCTTCCAGGGAAGTCCCCCCATGGCACTGCTCGGCCTCTCGGCCCACCAGTCCATGCAAACCTCCGACAAGTTCTCGCTGCTCCTCTGGGAACCCGATGGCTGGTCCACTGTGCCTTCTCTGCCAGGGGAGCCCGTGGACCGCTTCACCAAGACCTTTGCCCCCGACGGAACCCCATACCTGGTTACCGTCTCCACCATCGGAAACCTCTCCCTCCACTACCTGGGAAGCAACGGAGTGCTCCAGTTCGTATCTTCCCCCCTCAATGGCATCTCCCCATATCGCCTGGCAGCTTTGGCCTACGAATCACCCGATGGGGCCAATCGAATCCTGGTCGTGTGGAGTCTGACGGGGGTCGGTGGCAGCGTGAACTACGTAGTTATGGATGGGCAGGGCGTCGTGGTTGTGCCGACAACAGAAATCGAGCTTCCCGGCGCTGCCTCCATTGACGCCATCGAACTCTTCCCCTTGCAGAGCGAGCCCGAAACCTTCGGTATTGTGGTGCAGAGCAACAGCAATAATGGGTCTGCCCTCTTCGAAGTGCTGCTTACGCCCGGCCAATCCGCCGAGACTCCCCCCGATTCTCCCGAGGGTCCCACCATCGTGGAAAACCCGGAACAGCCCGACCCGGGTGGTGACCTTGGCCAGGATATCATCAGCGGCGATTACTCCAACGACGGCTGCATGGAGGTCATTACCCAGGACGACTACGAAACGTGGGAAATCGTCGAGCAACCCCAAGACCTCCACTCCACGGAACCCCTGGAGATTGTGCAACAGGAGCTCCCGGGCCAGGACCAGGGCAGCGGCCAGGACCAGGTCAACGGCGACGACTCTGCCGCTGACGGCAATGCCGATGGCCAGACAGACACTACGCCTCAGCAGACCAGCAAGCCATCAGGAGGATGCAACGGTGCGGGCAGTTCCCACGCCTCCGCAACAATGATTGCCCTCCTGCTCGCCCTGCTGCTTGCCGCAAGAGTGCGAAGGTGTCGGCGCTGGTAGTGGGTTCTTGGTAGGTGGTAGGTGATTGGTGGTAGGTGGTAGGTTGAGGTTATGCCCGCTTCTTGGGCTCGGGATAGGCACTCCAGACTCTGAAGGCCAACAGCATTCCGATTAAGGCCACCGGTATCATGGCCACCGGCCACGAAATCCAGTTCGAGGGGTCCGTCGCCGGCCCAACCAGCTTGCCATCGAGCAACTGCTCCTTCGGCAGCGTGAACGCATAGGTCAAGCTCATGGTGGCCGTGCCCAGATAGACGAATCCGTCGATGATACCTACGGCAACACCAACGTTCTTCTTGCCGCCGAAGTCCATGCTGGCTGTGCCCGAGAGCATTCCGTGGACGCCAATGACCGCCATGGACATCACCACAACCAGAGCCCCAACCGCCGGGCCCGCATAAGCGAACGTCAGCACTATGGCACCAACCAGCATTATGCCGTAGAGCAGCACCGCCACGGGTCCCCGCCTTGACTTGAACACATGATCCGAAATCACGCCCGCAATGACCCCACCCAGAATCCCGGCGATGCAGAGCAGCAGCCCCCAATTCTCATACACGAAGCTCTGAGTCAGGCCAAGAACACCGTCTGTCTGCTTCGCAAAGGTTCGGAACCACTGCATTATAGCCTGTCGCAAGAAGCCGCTGCAGAACTCGATGAGGGCGATGGTCACCACCACGGGGTTAGTCAGCATCTTCTTGAAGACCTGCGCCACCGGTAGCCTTGGACCCGTGTCCCCAGAGCTGGCATCCCCGGTGTCAAAATCCCTCTGGCCGGCCTCACCGGGGGTGTCCCTGACCAAGAAGAAGTCCAAGACCCAGAAGATGCCCAGGAGAACCGCCGGTACGAAGAAGACCCAAGGAATGCCCTCACCAGGCGCCGTATCCGACGAGAACGCGTTTAGAACAATACGGCTCCAATCGAAAGCAAAGTACAGACCCAGGCTGATAAGTATACCAAAAATTGCTCCGAAAACTCCACGTTCTCGCACGTGGAACCAAGCAGCATTAACTTTGACAATAGACACGGCTCCAAAGCTCTGGAAATACATATTAAAAGCATAGAGGCCTGTCAGAAGGACCACGAAATTATTAGCCACGAACTCGTAGCCAGGCCCCTTGTGCAGCAGAGTCAGCGAGCTCAGCCCCATCAAGACGTTGGCGACTATGGTGCCGGCCCCACCCAGCAGAATGGAGAGTCGGCCACCAAAACGGTCCGTCAAGGGGCCATTAATAATGAAAGAGAAGCCGTAGACCACAGTTCCCACGCCGAAGATCAGCCCAAAATCAGCGTTGCCCATCACAGGCGCCCCGGTGGGTCCCGCAATAGTCGAAAACGCATTTTTGGCAACTTCCAAGTTATACCGACCCATGTACAAGAAGGCATACATGAGCCCCAGAGGAAGCCAGTTCAGCACCCGGCGCCTCCTGAAGCCATCCGAGTGGCCGACGTCAACCTTCGGCAGACGACCCAGCACCACGGCGACCGCTGTAAGCAGTAAAAGAATCGGAAGAAGATTGGATAACCACGCAGGCATCAAACACCTCCAAGTTCGGCGCCAAAGGCGCCGAGTCACCTTATCCCGTCGTTTCCCGGCCTGTCAACGAAAGTAGGATGGCGGGCAGACGAATCTACGCCCGGCGCCCCTCATCCAATGACTACCCGTCATGGAGCAGTACGGAGAATGGATGGTAATACTATGCGTTGGTAGACACCCCGGCGCTGCAGCTGACTCGCAGGCTCACCTGGGCATCCAAGCCTACAGAGCCGGGGCGCACATCTCTGCCGCCGAGTGCATAACGCAATTGTCCCCCTCGCTGAGCGGCTCTCCGGAGAAGCGGTCCGCAAGCCACTTGATAATCATTGGGGCCGAATCTGCCGCAGCACCAGTGTGGCTGGCGCCGGCGCACTCGCGATACTGAAGCCGGTAGCCCTCGTCACAGAGCTTCTCCATCAGCGGGCGCTCGAACGCCGTCACCACCAGTGTGTCGTTCTCACCGAATATCACCAGAAACGGTGTATCCGAAATGCGGGGTACCGACGTGGTCAACAACGAATTCTCGGCCAGAACGCAGCTCCAGTCCGGCACAACGGCCCAATCCCCGTTGATGCATGAGGTCCTGAATGGCTCCGAAAAGACCTGCTCGGTGCTTGTAACATCCTGGTAGCCCGAGCCGGAGATTTTGCATGTGGAGGCCATCAACTCAGGGAGCGTCGTTGCCAGGGTCAGCGGCTCTTCATCAGTCAGCGCACTGCCCATCTCCCACCGCCTGCCGTACCAATCCCACATTGCAATGAGCGCTGCAATGAGGTTCCCCGTGGAGTCCACAATGTTGGCACAGCCGTCCTGCGCGTGAACCCTCAAGTCTGTGGGAGGAACCACGGCAACAGCGCCTGCTATGCCAAACTCTGGAGCGTAATAGGGGGCGAAAAGCTCCGTAAAGAACGCAGCGTGGCCCCCCTGCGAGCCTCCGAACAGCGCAACACGGGTGACGTCACCCTGGGGCAACGCACTGTCTGCCTCCAGTGCGGCCACGGTAGCGCGAACTGCATCGAGAGAGGCAATGGCCGTGGCCTCACCAACCAGGTAGGGGTGGATGGTCCCCTCGGGAGATTTCGCCCCGAACCCCACCATCCCGATGTAGTCCGGCGAAACGGAAATGTAGCCCCGAGTAGAGAGCACCAGACTTGGCAGCACCCCCTCTTCCAGCGATTTCGAAGGGGCACAGTCGTCCATAAACCCCGTGGTTCCATGCTGAAACACCACCACGGGCAGCGGATTGTCCAGCCCCGGGCCTACGGGCACTCCAACTATGGCCGTCGCCTCCACCTTCTGCCCACGATCCTGGGTTGTATAACGGAGCTGGAAATTCCGCACCCCGTATTGCACAGGCAGAAGATACTCGTAGCCCTCGGGGACCAGCGCCTCGATGTCCGAAATCTTAAGATTCGATAGCAGATGCTCCTTCCAACTCACCACATCGCCAACCTCAGACCTCTCCAACCACTTGTGCGGCTCCTTGCCGCAGTACTCAATCTCAGGCTGATAAGGTGTGGGCAGCAACGTGTCGTCCGTGACATCCCCCAGGTCGCTGGCGTCAGGGTCTTCTCCCACTTCTTCAGCATCAATGGTGTCGCCGGGCAAAACCTCTGAATCGTCTGATGAAACATCCGGAGGCAGAACCAGATCTCCGGCGTCCGACTCTGAGACCTCCCAACCGGAGTCCAACCCCACTGCATCCCCCTCCAAAGTGCCAACGTCAGCCCCTCCACCGCTGCCTGAACTGCAACCCAACACCGACGCCAGCAATGCCACGGTCGACACCACGAATATCCTCAGCATGGCACCTCCCTTAGGCCGCAAGTCTCTCAAGATCCCATGGTCCGTGTTTAGCATTCACACGCTCCCTAGCCAAGGACTATCCCGTGCCCAGCCAGCAGAGCCCCCGGATTTCTCTTTACTTCACTCCCCGGCAACACAATCCTGTTCCCAAACGGAGGCGAACATGCACGACGAATATCTCGGGCCAGAGCGCGCAGCCCTCAAAGCGGAGGTCCAGCGCTACGTTGCTTCGGTGCCCTCCAGTCTGCTCCTCGAAATGGATAAGGAAGAGGTTGTCTACCCCCGAGCATTCCTGGAAGGAGCTGCCCGGGAACGACTGCTGGGCCTGCGCTTCGACCCGCAATACGGCGGCCGCGGGCTTGGCTGGGTTGACGAAGTCGTCGCCCTGGAGGAGATGGGGGCCCTGGGCAGCTCGCTCTCCTGCCTCTACTCACTGGTCAGCATCGTGGGAGAGGCGCTGCACCGTTTTGGTACCCCGGAGCAGAAAGAACGCTATCTCTCACGCTTGACCTCAGCGGTCTATACCCCCGCCGAGGGCCTCACTGAACCCAGAGGCGGCTCCGACTTCTTCGGCGCCACAACCACCGCCATTCGTGATGGTGACAGCTATATCCTCAACGGCCAGAAGCGCTTCGTCGTGGGGGCCGAAGGCGCCGATGTGTTCCTCATCTATGCCCGGACCTCCCAAACCGCCCACCCCTCCCAAGCACTCTCAGCCTTCATCGTGGAACGAGACCACGGGGTCCAGGTAGAACACATCTACGGACTCATGGGGACCAGGGGCGGCGGCGCCGGCCGAATCAAGTTCTCCAATACCAGAGTGCCGGCCTCCAACATCATCCTGGGAGAGGGCCAGGGCTCTACTGTCTTCCACCAGATGATGATCCCCGAACGCCTCACTACCGCCGCCGGAGCACTGGGAATGGCCCGCTCAGCCCTCGAAATCGCTGCGTCCTACGCCGATAAGCGCCGGGCATTTGGTAAGAAAATCAGGGAGTTTCAAGCCGTAAGCTTCAAAATAGCCGACAGCATCACGCTTCTGGACGCCGCCCGAGCCATGGTCCACTATACCGCCGATGCCGTGGACAAAATCGGTGGCTCCGGCCATACTCGGAGGCTTGTTTCTCAAGCAAAGAAGTTTTCAACTGAGAGCACCTGGACAGTTGTTAATAATGCAATGCAGATCTTGGGCGGAATTGGTTATACAGACGTATATCCAGTGGAGAGAATGCTGCGAGACTCCAGGATTATGTCCATATGGACGGGAACGAATGAAATTATGGATCTTATCATTCAGCATGAGTACATGAAGGAGCATGCCAAGCCATCTCCAACAGCCCGAGACGTCGAGGCCGACGCCATCCACGCCAGTTCGGAAGAAAAGGTGTACGAGTAGCTCCAGAAGAGATCAGAACTCACTCGGGCTCGCCACGAAAACTCCTGGCCAGCGCCCGGCACCTGTAGCCGCACCACCCATGTCTAACACCCTGGCCGGCAGCAACCTCACTCCTCGAGCCGCTCTCCGCAGGCCCTGCAAAAGACTGAGTCCGCCTGATGATCCCCCGCACCGCAACATCGGCACTTGACGGGCAGCAGCCGGCCTCGGGCAGCGTTGGCCATCTCCACGGTAACTATGCCCGTGGGAACAGCAATGATGGCGTATCCCATAATCATGACCAGAGACGCAACGGCCTGCCCTACGACCGTCACCGGAGCGATGTCTCCGTACCCTACTGTGGTTAGTGTTACTATCGCCCAATATATGCTTATCGGGATACTCGTAAAACCGCTCTCAGCTCCCTCAATTAAATACATTGCGCTGCCCATCGTAAATACCGTTGCGAGTACTACTCCCAGAAAGACTGTGATTTTTGGACCGCTTGCCGCAAGGGCTCTTACCAGCACAGCCGACTCCCCGGTGAATCGGGTAAGTTTGAATATTCTAAAGACCCTAAGAACTCGAAATATACGAATGATGAGAGGAGATTGTGCTCCGGGTATAAATAGGCTCAGATAAGTTGGGATTGTTGCCAGCAGGTCGATGATACCGAAAAACGAGAAGGCATATTTATGCCAGCTCTTGACCGATAGTATCCTCAGGACGTACTCAACGGTGAAGCCAATTGTAAATATCCACTCAGAAACATACAAAAAGTCCCCGAAGCGACCCCGGAATGAGGTCACGCTCTCCAGGGTGACAGCCAGAACGCTGAGGACTATAGCCAACAGCAGGGCTACGTCAAAGAGCCACCCGGCAGGCGTGTCTGCCTCAAATACAACGGTGTACACCCTCCTGCGCCAACCGCTGTCGGGCTTCTCCTCGTTCTTGTAGTGAACGGCTTCCACCAATCGTTTGTGGTGGCCCGTCTCGTCGCCTCTCGTGCCCAACACCATGCACTCTCCTTTTGGGGGGCTCCTTGAGTGCAACAGCAAGGCAAACCCCATATCCTCCCCTTTTATCACGGGCCAAGGATATGGCAAATGTCGGTACGCCACCGAAAATCGACGTTTGCCCTGGTTCCTTCTCTTCGATTCGGGAAGAGCCCTATCCGTTTGTCGAATAACCATGTAGACAACCCACTCGCTCTGAGCTAGCATCGCCTCAGAAACAGCCGGTATTACTGGGTCTTGCCCATATACAGCGCGTGGGGTTTGCCCCGCACGCGGTAGTGGCCCAGCAGCAGCCGGCCGGCACATCGGGGCGTGCCATGAACGAACACAGTAGCAAACCTCCTCCGTCGGACCTCGCTCAGGTTGTCCGGCTGCTTGAGGCGTTTAAAAACCGGGAACTGCCGGGAACCGGATGCGCTCACAAGCTGCCAGCGCTTCAGTGCGCCCTGGATGCTGCCGTGGAACATACGGGCAGTACCCTGGGCTTTCTTGATGAGGTGATACTGGGGGTTGATGGCTCTGCACAACGTGTTGGATTAGCGTTTTCGGGGTTGAGCTGGCAAGAAAGGGCCGCCCTGTATCAGGCAGCACCCGCCATGCGCAGTGAAGCGGCCGGCGAGGTTGAGACAATCTCGGGCCTGGTGGCAACCGGAGGGGAACTGGTCATAACCGACGATCTTCTTAGTCACCCACGGTTCAGGGGGCTGCCACCGGGCCATCCTCCGCTCAAGGCGTTCATGGGCATTCCTCTGGTTGTCGACGGAGCCGTTGTGGGCGCTCTGGGGCTGGCCAACAATCCGGTGGGGTACTCCCGGGAGGTCGCCGAACTACTTGAACCCCTTACGCTTGCATGCGCACGCACCCTCGCCGACATGAAACGCCGCAGGGCCGCCGCCGCCCTTTCGGCGGAAATGGAAGAGTCCGGACGGCTCATGCAGGCCATTCTGGACTCCTCCCCAGAATCGTCGTTCGTTGTCGACCGCAACGGCGTCATCCTCAAGTGTAACAAGACCTTCGCTCGAAGGAGAGGCCTCTCGGTGAACCAACTGGTGGGCCGGAACATAGCCGAGTTCGCCCCAGCCTCCATCCTTGGCCGTCGAAGCGAAATGGTTCAGCGGGCCGTGACTCAGGGGCAGTCCGTGGTCTTTGAGGATCAGGTAGATGGCCACAACTTCCTTCACCACATCTGCCCCATCATGACCCCCGATGGTGAGGTCGACCTCATTGCCATTCACGCCGCGGACATCACCGAAATAAGAGAATCCGCCGAAGCCCTTCGGGACCTTGAGAGCAAATACCGACGCCTGTTGGAGACCACCACCGAAGGAGTCTGGTGCGTCGATAAGCACATGGTCACCGACTTCGTTAATGACCAGATGGCTAAGATGCTGGGCTACACAGCGGAGCAGATGCTGGGCCGACCGCTTGCCAATTTCGTGCACCCCGATGACCTTGGGGACTTCAATGCCAGGACCAGACAGCGGCAAGAAGGACTGCACGACCTATATGAGAGGCTTCTGCTGGCCTCCGATGGACGTCCCCTGCCCGTGCTCGTCTCTGCTACCTCCCTTCGTGACGAATCTGGTGCCTTCGCCGGCGCCATAGGCCTCGTCACCAACCTCGCCCCCCTCAAGGCCGCAAAGGAAGCGGTGCAGGCACTTGCCCTAATCGTCGATGCTGCCCCCAATGCCGTCACCGTTCACGACGCCAATGGAAGGTTCCTTTACGCAAACAGCAAGTGCATCGATATGCACGGATACACCCGGGAGGAGTTCCTCTCCCTCTCCGTACACGACATCGATGTCCCCGAAAGCCAGGAACTCTACCTGCAACGGGTGCAGGCCATCCAGGAACGCGGAGAAGCCACTTTCGAAGTTGGCCACTACAGAAAGGATGGTTCTGTCATTCCTCTGGAAATCTCGGCCAAGCCCATAGCCTGGCACGGAAGAAATGCCCTGCTTAGTATCGGTCGCGATATCTCCGAGCGCCGGCAGTTCGAAGCCGCAGTGAGGGCCCACCAGAGGCTGGAAGCTATTGGAACCCTTGCTTCGAGCGTTGCCCACGAAATCAACAACCCCCTCAATGTCGTCATGAACTACACCCAGATGCTCCTCGACGCCTGCGCCCATCAAGGACCCTACATCGAGTGGATCGACGCCATCATGATCGAATGTGAACGTATGGCCGGAATCGTCAGAAACCTCCTCTCCTACTCCCGTACCGCCAAAGACGATGGCTGCCTCGTCGACCCCCTTACCGTAGTCGAATGCACGGTCTCCCTTGTAAGATCATCGCTGATGAAACGCTGCGTTCAGATATCCGTCTCGGCACACCCCGAACTGCCCAGGGTCAAACTTCGAAGCCAGCAGATCCAGCACCTGCTCATGAACCTCATCGCAAACGCCAGAGATGCCGTGGCCAAGCTCCCCGATACGGCTAACGGCGTGGCCCAAGGAGTCATCTCCATTTCTATAGCCCCCGCTGACTCACAGGTCCTTCGGATCACCATCCAGGACAACGGCTTGGGAGTGCCCCAGCACATCCGAGAGCACCTCTTTGAGCCCTTCGTCTCGGGAAGCCAAGATAAGGGCCGCGGCGGATTGGGCCTCTTCATCTGCAAGGGCATCGCCGATGAACACGGAGCGAAGCTCTCCTTTGAGTCCACCCCTGGATGCACAAGTTTTCACCTTGACCTGCCAATCCCATCTCCTCAACGGACCCCCTGAATCCTGCTGCCACGGAAGCCGATTTCGGCGCGATTCCCCTACTCCTGCCGCATTTCTTGCCTATGGGCGTCTCTCGTGCATCATAGGGCTGTTCTACCTCGTGCGGGTTCCGGCGGCCCGCTTTTCAGGGGGGCACAGCAGTCCCTCGGGGAGAAACAAGCGCCTGGCCAGAGGAAATCGCTATGAAACAACTCTTGATGTTGGCTGAGGCCTTGCTTGGCGCAGACTGGAAGAAACGCAGCGTCCCAGGGCAGATCCTGGCCGTGGATGACGACCCCGGCAACCTCGATGTGCTGGTGGGGCTCCTCGAAGACGAATACTCAATTCAAGCTACCACCTCCCCCGTCGCTGCCCTCGAACTCCTTGAAAAGTACGACTTCGACATGGTCATCGCAGACCAGAGAATGCCCGAAATGACCGGAGTCCAACTGCTCAACGCTGCCCGAACCAAATGCCCGGAAACCGTACGCATCATCATCTCTGCCTACAGCGACTCCAAAGAGCTTCTTCAGTGCATCAACGAGGGCCAGGTCTTTCGGTACCTCCTGAAGCCCTGGGTGCCAGAGGAGGTAGAATCGGTCATTCGACAGGGCCTCGAACACCGCATGCAACGCCTCACCATCCGAAAACTCGTTGACGCCCTCCACAACCGAAATACCGAACTCCAGAGCACCATGGCCGAACTCAAAGAGGCCCAGGAGAGCCTCGTCCACTCGGCCAGATTGGCCACCGTGGGGCAACTCACTACCAGCATCGCTCACGAGTTGAGAAACCAACTCACCGTGGTCAGAGCCGTCTACGAAATGGTCAAGTCCGACCTGCTCACCGATGAGCTCAAAGAGATGGTCGCCGTGGGTGACATGGCCATCAACAACCTGCTGAATATGCTATCAACCGTCTCGGCATTCTCCAAGGCCGGGAAGTGGTCTGTTGATTCACAAGAATGTGACCTGACTCAGGTGCTCAACGACGCCATAACCATGTCACGAATGGATGAGAGAGCCAAAAGGCGCAGGCTGACCTTGAAGCACCCCGATGAGCCGTGTCTGGCCTTCGTCGACCCCATTCGCATCGGTCAGGTCATTGTCAACCTCGTGAGAAACGCCCTGGAAGCCACCTCCGAAGGGGGCGATGTGAAGGTTGAACTCAGCGCAACAGAATCACACTGGTCCGTGGCCGTCGCCGACAACGGCGTAGGAGTCCCGGGCGAAGACCTGGGACGTCTATTTGACATGTTCTTCACCACAAAAGAACACGGCGTTGGACTTGGACTCTCAATATCCAAACAGATCCTGGATGCTCATAACGGTTCTATTGATGTGCAATCCTCTCCGGGCCTTGGAACCACGTTTCAAGTGCTGCTGCCTCGGAATAACTAACGTGACAAATTAGAAGAATACTATTCATCTTGTGCCCAGAGATACCAATGGTGGTATCAGAAAATAGGTGCTATTATGAGAGACAAAATTGACGGTAATTTTACGTACGAAGTAATTGACCCAATTCTCTCTGCGACTCAGTATCGCAATTACGCTCATCTCAAGGGAGGGGAGGGTAAGGAGATCCACTATCGCCAGAAACGCTACACCGTCACAGAACTCCTCCAGCATGTTCGCTCCCTCTACCCCAGGGTCCGTTCCGAGGCCTTCGAAGGAGAACTGGTTGATTTCTCCATCTCCGGAGCCCGCTGCCGACTGGCTGGGTCTACGGACGTCAAGAAAGAAGAAATACTGCAGAAGGTAGCGGTAATAATCGGAAATGAGAATTTTTACGATGGGAGCGCCAAGGTAGTTCACGTTCGTCATTGCCAGGATCAAGGAGCCCATGGTGGTAGTGAGATTGGGCTACAGTTTCTTGATAATATTATGGATATAAGCAGAGTGTTCAGGGTTAGGTCTAATGCTGAGATGGGAGATGACATAAAAAATATTAACCAAACACTGGCCAATGAGTGCGTGACGCCGGAGTACAGACGAACCGTCGCCGACTTCCAGTACCTCCTCACCAGGTATCGCACCACCCTCACCAAGCAGGAACAGGAACTGGCCCTCTTCAACCTCCAGGGTCGTCAGGAGACAGAACTTGAGATCCTTGAAGCAGCGTGGGCATCGCTTGAAAACCCTGCCAACGAACTCCAGCAGAAACTCGATGCACTGACCTTCCCCAACTACTCCGACCGAGCATACCAAAACGCCCACAGAGACTTCACAATGCCCCTCCTTACCCCCTGCCTCGCACCTTCGCCATTCTTCCACCGAGCCTGGGCCAAACCCCTGGGCTATCCTGGTGACTACGGCGTCATGAACTACCTCTACGATCGGGCCTGGGAAGGTAACACTCTCTACGGTAAGCTGGTTCATCGCTATGGCGTGGAACACATGATGGCCAAGGCTGTTCGCGCCAGAAAAGTGCTCCTACGATCCGCCATCGACGAGTGCGTCACAAGACACCGCCAGAGCAACAGCACTCACCCGTGCAGAATCATTTCGCTTGGCTCGGGACCCGCACGCGAAGTTATCGAGTTTCTCCAGGAATACGATGAGCCAGGACAACTCGAATTCCTGCTTATCGATCAGGATAATAATGCACTTGAGCAGGTTTATGCCAGTTTAGCCCCAATTATTCAGCGTAATAAGGGCAAAATCAAAGTTAACTACCTATACATATCGTTCGCCGACCTCCTTGGCGACCAGACCCTCTTCCAAGCCATCGAACCCGGAGACTTCGTCTACTGTGCCGGTATGTTCGACTATCTCTCAAAACCGAAAGCCGAAGCCGTCCTCGCTGACCTCTATTCCAAGGTCCGGGATAACGGGCTCCTCATCGTCGGAAACTTCGGCGGCCCCCCCCAATACGCCTGGATCATCTCCTACTGCCTCGATTGGAACCTTCGATATAGAGACCTGAATGAGATGGAAGACCTCGCCTCCACCCTGGCCCAGAAGGCCACCGATATTCGAGTGGTGACCGAGGAGACAGGTATCCACTTCTTCATCAGAGCCCGAAGGCCAGCCGCATGAACCAAACCCATGGCACAAATGGGCGCCACGATGACCCTGAACTGGTGCTCCTCTTCAGGCAGCACGTGCTCAACCTCAACCTCCGAGGGGCCAGATTCGCAGGGATCCTCGTGGCGCTCCTCGTGCCAATGTTCTCCATCCTCGACTTCTTCGTCCTCAGAGAGATGTTCCAGCCCCTCCTCGTCCTCCGATTGGGTGTGGGGGCCATCGCCGCAGCTATTGTCATCTGGTCCTTCAAAGCCCGCCGACCCAACCTCTCAACCGCCCTGACTATGGCTCTCTTCTTATGCGCAGGTCTCTCCATCGTCGTTATGGTCCACATGCACGACCGCCTCGACTTCGAGAACTCCCCTTCGCACTATTACGCCGGAATCATGCTCGTAATTGTTGGCGCCACTCTCATGGCGACATGGAAGGTCTGGCAAAGCATAGTAGTATTCGGGACAATTTATATTGCTTACATCGTTCCATCCCTGCTTTGGCTTGAACCCAAAGATGGGATCATGTATCTATCAAATAACTTCTTCCTGGTGTCAACTATAATAGTGGCTACCGTCGGCCAGTATTTTACCTATGGGCTTCAACAGCGTGATGTATATGCGTCGTCACGTATCGAAAAGGCGGCTAAAGAGCTGGAAAGTGCTAATGTGAGACTGACCGAACTAGACCGTTATAAGACACAGTTCTTCGCTAACATCACCCATGAATTGAAGACCCCCCTGACTCTCATCCTCGCCCCCACCGAAGCCATCATTAGAGGCGAAATCGGACACTTCTCCGAGTCCCAGCAGGAGTACTTCCGCCGCATCTACCAGAATGGCCTCAAACTCATGAAACTCATCAGCGACCTCCTGGACCTCGCTCGCCTGGAAGAATCCAAAGTCCGACTCCGCATCGAAGAGATTGACCTCAATTCCTTCCTATCAGCCCTCGTCTCGGACATACGCCCCCTCGCCGAACGCAAAGGAATATCCATCGCAATCCAATCCCTTGGCCCACAAACCCCGGTCTACGGTGATCGCCAGAGACTCGAACAGATTTTCGTTAACCTTCTTAGCAATGCCGTCAAGTTCACGGGAGATGGCGGCTCTATCACTGTAATACTTACTGCTACTCGGGAATCAGTAAAAGTCGATGTTGTAGACACAGGGATAGGCATCCCCGAAGATAAGCTGGACCTCATCTTCGACCGCTTCTCACAGGTGGATGGAAGCTCCACAAGAAGATACGGCGGAACCGGAATCGGCCTGGCACTGGCCCGTGAACTCGTGGAACTCCATGGCGGCTCCATCAAAGCCGCAAGCTCGCCTGGCACTGGAACCACCGTAACCACCAGATTCCGTACAGGCAGAGACCACCTCCCGCCAGACGTCGTCGAACGACGAACCGTGGCCCATTCAGTTTCCCAGGACAGACGCCTCGATGGCGCACTGCCGGAATGGTGGGAACAACTCTCCTCCAGAGCAGAATACCGCTTCTTACCAGTCGACGAGGTCAGCGAACGACGCCTCGCCCCACGCTCAACGCTGCCCCACAAAGAGGCCAAACCCCGACATAGAATCCTCATCGTCGAAGATAGCCGCGATATGCTCCAGTTCCTGCAACTCCAACTCAGGGAAGAGTTCGAACTCTACCTCGCCGACGATGGCTCCCGAGGCTGGCAACTGGTCCAGAAACTCATGCCGGACCTCGTGGTCACCGACTATATGATGCCAGAAATGGACGGCCGCGAACTAACCTCCAAGATCAAGTCGAACCCCGACACGAAACACATCCCCGTCGTCATGCTAACAGCCAAAACCGACGTCGATTCCCGGATAGAAGGCCGACAGGCAGGCGCCGACGAGTACCTCGGCAAACCCTTCTCCTGCGCTGAACTGGTCCAGATAGTCCGCTGCCTCCTCAAGACCCGCGACGACCAGGCCCACCAGATCATGTCCCACAAGTTCGACTCCCTCCAGGTCGTCTCCGCACGTATGGCCCACGAGATTCATAACCCCCTCAACTACATCCGAAATGGCGCCATCCTC
>CAZQHM010000029.1:47602-52408 GCA_964593355.1 uncultured Myxococcales bacterium | reverse complement strand
GGGATAGCCGTGCGTCGGCAGCATCTCACCGTGCGTGTAGATGTTGATGCCCTTGCCCTCGGTCTGCTTGAGCAACTCTTCAAGGTCCTTAAGATCGTGACCCGAGACCAGAATGGCCTTCCCCTTCACTGCCGAGATACGGACCGCCGTAGGCTCCGGATGCCCGTAGGTGCCCGTGTTGGCTCTATCCAACATCTCCATCACCGTGAGGTTCTCTTTGCCCACTTCCATGGCCATGCCTACCAGAGCGTCAACACTCTGCGGCCTGGTCAGAAAGTCCATAACCTTATGGAAGAATGCATAGACTTTCGGGTCCTCAACACCCAACACATGAGCATGATCCAAATAGGCAGCGGAGCCCTTCAGACCGTAAAGAATAAGCTCCTCCAGACCAACAACGTCCTTGCTGCGAGCATCGAAGTACTTCTCAAAATTCCGCTCCTCGCCCTGCCGAATCAAACCGGAAACATCCCCGGCAGGCTCGAACACCGCTGGTCCGCCCAATTGCTCGGGGGCCTTGCCGGCATCGCGACACCCAGCCTCGTACAACCCCTTAACCCTGCAGCGAATCTCAAGCCCCTTCTTCACCCAATCCACCAATCGCTCCACGTCGAAATTAACGTTGGTCACCGTGGTGAAGAGCGCCTGGGCTACAAAAAGATCCGCCTCCTCGTCCCGAAGGCCCAACTCGGCGGCCCGATGCGCATACATCGAGATCCCCTTGGCTACCTCGATGAGGAGGTCCTGCATCGCAGCAGTATCCGGATCCTTCCCGCAAACACCGAACGAAGAACACCCCTCACCACGAGCCGTCTGTTCACACTGCCAACAAAACATCTTACCCTCCATTGGATTGTCGCCCGGCGCCCCAGCACCCGCTGAACCCCCGAACAACCCTATGTCACCGGGACCCATCCAGGTCACGCCCATGCGTGGCCTCAAGATCCCGAACAAACCCCGAAAACGTGATCTTGCCCAACTCCGCCTCGACCAAAGCCCGCACCTGGGCATGCAGGGGCGCCAACCGACACTCCCCCGGCCGACAAATCGGGTTCCCAAGAAGACACCCCCCGACCTCAGCCATGGGCCCGTCCACAACCTCCAAAAGCTCCAGAAACGAAGTCCTCTCAGGGTCCATCTCCAGCCTGAAACCGCCCTTGGTACCGCGCACACTCGTGAGCCATCCCCTCCTAACCAAACCCTGTAACACCTTGGCCAGGTGGGAAGGCGAAACCCCAAGGCTCGCCCCTATCTCAGCAGCGCTGAATGCCCTCCCCTCTTCCCGGGCAGACTCCCGAACCATCCACACCAAAGAGTGTATGGCCAGATTCGCTGCCTCGGAAAACCGCACCATGGACCTCATCGCATCCTCCCGCTTCCGAAAAAATCGGAATTCGGAGGCTGAATACCGATTTATCTCCACGGCGTCAACAAAAAAGCGACACCCAGGCTCCGATTTCTTGCTTGTCTGTGGTCAGGCTACGGGGCTGGTCAGCAGCCGCCCCGCAGCCAAGGCAGCTACTCGCCCTGCTCAATCAGATTCTTGTCCTTGGCATGACACCCGGCCAGATCCTTGGGGTTGGCCTGATAGCAGGCAAAAAGGTTCACCAAGCTGATGTCCGCAGGATTCGATGGTCCCATATGGCTGCCGGTGTTCCTGTTCAACAGCCTCGTCATTCGCCTGCGAAGCCTCTCCTCTTCCTTGTACCAGTAAAACTTCCTGCGGCTCTGAGGACAGGTAGAGAACTCGGCCCCTGGTTTCCCGTCGGCACCCTTCATCGGCGCCCCCCATCGCAACTCGGGACAGTGATAGGGGTCGAAAGAAAGATCGTAGATCCGGGTCAAGACGTCGACAATGCTAAGCCTGACCGGAGCGCCTACGGAATTCTTATATGTGAACGCACATCCCGGTCGCTTCGCCGCATCGTCCCACACTTTCTTGAGATCCGACAGCAACTGCTGTGTGGTACCAGTATACTTAAGACGCTTGTTACCCGACAATGACATACTCATGGCCTTCACCACTAGAGCTCGCAATTCGTAAACCTGGAAGCGCAGCCGGGCATCACGCCCCGGAGAGGCATAAGTCTCCCATTCTCCAGATGCCCCGTAGATGTTGGGAGGCAACTTGTGAGGATGGTCCTTGGTACTCATACCGGCATCCACCGCCTCCTGCACCGCCCCTACCCTGTCCTGCACGAAGAGACAGAGGTTCTCCACCGCACCGGGGAACTCACGCATAGGCCAGAAGTATATCCCATCCTTCGCTATCCTGGCCTTCACCCACTCGTGATAGGTCAACTCAAAACCGTCAACGTCGTACTTGCCCCGGTACTGAGCCTTGGGATCCCACCCCGCCGACTCCTTGTTCAGCTTCCTTACAATACGAAAGGCCTCCTTCTCCTTGTCAGTCACCTCAATGTCGTAGTGTCGCCAGTTCCGGAAGCCACCGCCAGCCTTGCCGCTGCCTATCCCGTACGATGTGTTGAACATTTTTCGAGTCAGCGTCCCGTCCGGGTGGCTATCCAACATGTAGATGTCCCCCGTGGCCCGGTCAACCCGGTAGACAAGCATGACGTGGCCGTTTGGATCGTAGTAGACCGTACCCGGCACCACCGTGTCGGGCCTCACATCGACGACGTACGTGTCCGTCCCCTCATAAGTAGGATGAACCCGGTAGGTCGCCGTCGTCACCCTCGACAACATCCGGCTGGCCATGGAGGAGAAATCCGAAAACTGAGACCAATCCATGTACTCCGTTGGCCTGTTACCCGAACGGTATCTCTTGCCTCGACTTGCCACAAACGAAAACGGACGTCCAGTCTTATAAGCGAAATAGGCCCGCATAGCGTAAGGCAGCTCGCCACAATCCACCAACATCTTGATAGAATCATCGTCGGAAGTGTAAAGTGGATTGACTTCCCGGTCCTTGAACCCCGCCGGAATGCGAAACGACCTCTTCTCCCTCGCAACACCAATAGCCTCCACCCACGCGGAAAACTCCCTCTCCGCCTGGGCATCCCACCCCTTGGTCACCTTCCACGCCCCCGTGGTCAAGCCACCCACCCGCTCGTGAATCACCCTCTCCCCAGGCCGCCACGCCAGGGCCTCGCCGCTGGTCATCATCAAGGCCCCAAGCAGTCCTAAAACCGCAGCAAACCTCATGAACGAGGCCCCTCCACGAACGTCGCTCAGGCAGCGAAAACCCAAGCAGCATCCCCAAAACACCACCGACAACGGGCTACACGGCCGCTCAGATATCTCGATCCGCCCAGCAGCCGTGTACCCTGAGCGAGGCCTATGCCGAGTCGAAGGGGGGGCGAGAATGAAGGTCACTGGTTTAGAAAACTTCGCCATGCTCCAATACATTAGAAACCTCTGCCCCGAGGCTACCTCCTGGTGCGCTTCGCACCGCCAGTTCGACCACCCGGCGTCGACCTGGACCTAACCTTGCCCTCAACCCCCTCGGGTCTGGCCGGCAAAGTCAGCCAGGCGTCATCAGGATGCTGACACTGCAGTGAACGCCCAAGAAACTCCTCGATATCAGGTATCTGGAACGAGTCCTCCTCAGTGGCAAAACTCACTGATATCCCGCTCGCCCCAGCACGCCCTGTACGGCCAATTCTGTGCACGTAATCCTCTGGATCCAATGGCAGTGAGTAGTTAACCACGTGGCTTATCCCCTCAACGTGCAGCCCCCGCGCCGCTACGTCCGTGGCTACCAGCACCCTCACAGCCCCGCTCCTGAACTTCTCCAGGGCCTTGATTCGCCGTGTCTGCTCTACCTCGCCCGACAGCAACTCACACGCCAATCCCCACTCCTCCAAACGCTCCCGCAGCCGACGCGCCTCGTCTCGCCTGTTCGTAAAGACAATAACACGCTCCAAATTCTGGCGAAGAATAATATTCAACAGCAGAGGGAATCGCTCACGCATCGTAACCAGATACACTAACTGCTCAATGTTCTCCGACGCCACCTGCTGAGGGGCTATCTCCACAGTCACTGCGTCACGAGTCCACCGCGCCGCCAAGCGCTCCACCTCAGGCGTTATCGTCGCCCCGAAAAACAGCGTCTGCCTCCGCTCCTTCGGGGGACAAGATGCAACTATGTTTGTCACGTCAGGGATGAACCCCATGTCCAACATCCGGTCCGCTTCGTCGATAACCAGCACCTCAACCTGATCCAGCCGCACCGCACGCTTCCTTCGGAAATCAAGCAGACGCCCAGGCGTGGCAACCAGAATGTCCACCGGCCGCTCCTGCAACTGAAGCAGTTGACGCTGATAGTCCATCCCGCCAAATACCGTCACAATGTGATGCGGAACATGCCTGCCCAGTTGCCTGGCGTCCTTCTCTATCTGCAAGGCAAGTTCCCTTGTTGGCGCCAGAATCAACGCCCTGGGGACGCCCTTTGGCCGATCCTTCGACCCAGGCGAATTCAGAAAACGTTGGTAGATCGTCAGCAGGAACGCCGCTGTCTTGCCCGTACCCGTCTGCGCCTTCCCGGCGATGTCCCGTCCCTCCAAAGTATGGGGCAAAGACTTGGCCTGAATGGGAGTGCAGTAACTGAACCCCAACTCCTGAACTGCCAGCAATACCTCCCTGCCCAAAGAAAGGTCAGCGAACCTCGTACGCCCAACCTCCACTGGAACGTCGAACAACTCAGCGACCACATCCGCCTCATGCGGCGCTGCCTCAACCAAGAGAGTGCTCCCATAACCACCAATCGCATCCCCCGCAGCATCCCCCGTAGCATCCCCCGTAGCATCCCCCGTAGCATCCCCCGTAGCATCCCCCGTAGCATCC
>CAZQHM010000029.1:0-47502 GCA_964593355.1 uncultured Myxococcales bacterium | reverse complement strand
CCCTTCAATGTCGCTTCCACTTTCACATCAGGGTTAGCACTGGGCTTCGCACTGGGCTTCGCACTGGGCTTCGCACTGCGCTTCGCACTGCGCTTCGCCTCCGATTTTGCCTCAGGTTTTGCCTCAGATTTCCCCTCAGGTTTCGCCTCGGGCTTCGCCTCGGGCTTGGCCCCCACTGAACCAGCCTGCGCTTCAGCACCGCTCCGGGCGCTGCCTCTCCGCACAGAACTGCGTTCCCCCGTCTCGCCCCCATCCGAGACTCCCCCCGGCCTCCACGGAGCTGCCTCAAGCAGCAGCGCAACCCTCTCCCCTACCACGGGCAACGAGGATGCCCCTTCGGCCAGAATCCGCAGTCGCTCGCTTCCCAAAGCGCTCTTCGCTACCCCGTGAACAGTGCACAACAGCGCCGACAATGCAGTCTCGACTCTTTTCTTGTCCAAAACTTCCACCTCTGATCTTCCAGCACGTTGAAACGCCGCTCCCGCCGTTGGGCACAGCCAAATCAGGCCGAATCAGGCCAACTCAGGGGCTTTGACGCAGTTCCCCACCCCCGCCCGTGCCAACCGACCTAATCGGCACCCAGCAGGTGCCCAACAGGCAGAGAACGCGCCTATCTAAACAAAAGCGAAGCAAAACCGCCATTCATATCTTCCCCCACTGGCAGCAACTGCCTCTCTCCACCCGATTGTCTGGAAACGGCTCCCCGTGTATGCTTCCCCCCCAACCGACGCTCTTCAGGAGGTGCCCGGTGTCCAACTCTCCCAGCTTCCATCTTCGCTGCCTTGCTCTGCTACTGCTGCCAGGCGCTCTTGGCGCTTGCTCTTCTGCCTCCCAGGCCCAGCTCGACACTTACCAAGCCGATGTTGCTAACCCGGACATGATGCAGCATGATTCTCCCAACAGCGACTTGGCCCCGCTTCACGATGCCAACGAACCGGACCATGACTCGCTGGCAGGTGACACAGCAACCGATCACGACGCATCGCCCCTGGAACTCCAAAAACTCTGCCCTATCCTCCCGCCTGGTCCTCTGCCCCTCAGCGACCTCGTCCCCTCACCCATCCTCGTCTTCGCCTGGGCAAACCCCGACGTTGTCCAGAACAAGACCTACGTCGGTCAAGAGATTCCGGCATCCATTGCCGAGCCCTTTGCTCAGATGATGCTTGATGTCGGCTGGGAACAAGATGCTGATAATCCATCAATTTTATTGAGATTCCATGGGGGAGCCGAGCTGTTCGCTGACTTCGTCGAGACCTGCAAGCAACCCTCCGCTCCACTGGGCGGCGGCTACTACATCCTCAGCCAACGTACCTCTGACGCCCATGAAATCATCGTCCTCTATTCCGATGACCTGGGTGCCTTCTACGCCATGAAGACCATCCGACAGCTCTTTGGCCCCAACTCCATTCGCCCGGCCGCTATTCTTGACTTCCCACGAGCAAAGGTCAGAGGAGCCTGGGACGGTACTTTGGCCTCGCCGTGGAGTCACCAGACTCGACTGGAGATCATCTCCGAGCTGGCCAACCTGAAGTACAACGCTTTCCTCTTCGGACCCAGAAACCACCCCCTGGTCAACTCCCCCTGGGACCAGCCCCGAAGCGAACAGGATCTGGAAGAACTGGCAGAACTTCTGGAGAACGCCAAGACGAACAACATCGAACTGTCCGTTGCCCTCTATGCCGGCTCACCTTGCAGGTTTGGGTCTGATGCCTATATGACCGGAGTAATTGAGAATTTGGTGACCCTGTATTCGATGGGTGTCTCCACCGTGGTGCTCGATTTTTCGCAGGCTTCCACTGAACTTGCACCCGATGACGCCCAGACCTACTCAAGCTTCTACGAAGCCCTCGAAGACTTCCTTCTTCGCCTTGCTGGCAGGCTGGAGACCAGCGCCCCGGGACTCACGCTAACGCTTCTTCCCCCGGCTTTTTACACCTCACACCCCGACTTCGCTCAAGCGGTCGCCCCTTTGGCAATGAAGCTCCATGGGACATTCAGCATAGGCTGGAGCGGCCCCGATTCCGTCAGCAATGCAATCACGAAGGCCGACGCTGAGGCCATGACAACACAACTGGGAGAGGCTCCACTGCTCCTGGACAACTATCCAACCAACGACCCCTTCGCATTGGAGAAGGGCGAGGGCTACCTCCACCTGGGGCCCCTCACCGGGCGCGACAAGTGGCTTCTGGAACTGCTGCCTGCCATATACTTCAACCTCGGCCCCGAGGCCTTCGCCTCCCTCCTGCCCGCTGCCACCGCTGCAGACTACCTGTGGAATCCCGAGGCCTATAACCCCGATAGAAGCGCCGCCAAGACGGCCCTGTTATTCGCCGGCCCAGAGGCAGCAGCCGCAATGGAGCTTCTGATGCAGAACTCCTTCAGCCCCCTCCTTGCCCCCAGCGCAGCGCCGAAACTTGAACAGCAGCTCCAACTCTTCTGGAAAGCCTTTCAGGAAGGCAACCCGCAAGCCCTGGATAACAGAGTCGCCAGCCTCGATGAAATCTTCTTCACCCCCTTCTCTAACGCCTCCCCTACCCTCTCCGCTTCCCACCTCGTGCATCCCAAAGTCCTGGCCCAAATCAAGCTCCACGCCGACACCATGAGACAATACGGCGAAAACGCCGCCATAGCCCTTGACCTCCTGGTCGCCAAATGGAAGTCGCTGCCCGTAGACCCCGCCAGCCTACAGACCCTGCAATCCAACTACACCGTCCTCTCGGCCCCAGGCAGTGCCCTGCCAACCGGATACATCATGCTCGACTTCCTCGCCAAGACCCTTACAACCCTGGCCCCCGAAGCCAACTGAGCAGGTCCGGGCAACCAAGCCACTTTTTGCTTTACAGCCAGGAGGCCCTGGCTATAATCCGCCACCGGTTTCTTTGATAAGCCAACGTAGCTCAGTCGGTAGAGCAGCTGATTCGTAATCAGCAGGTCTCGGGTTCAAATCCCGACGTTGGCTCCAAGCCTTGCAGCCCAATAGAATCCTTGACTTCGATCATGGCGGCCAGCGCCAACGCTATGAACTCGTCCAGGCTTAGCCCCGTGCGGTCGATGCACTCAATTCGCTCTCTTTTCACATTGGCAGCGAATCGACTCTCTTTCATTCGCTTTCTAACCGATGATGGTTTGACCTGTGCGACGCATTTCGATGGATGAACCAGCGTGCATGCAACTACAAATCCCGTGATGGTCTCGCCCGCGATGAGAGCCCACTGGAAGAGGCCCTCGGGGGCCACCCCCAACTCGTCCCCGTTGTGAGCAACTATGGCCCTGACCCCCTCCTCCGGAAATCCCCTCTCGCTAAGAAGTGCGGCCGTCGTCACCCCGTGCCGGCTCATGTCGTTGCCCACAATGTCCAGGTCCATGTCGTGAAACAGTCCGGTCAATGACCATAGCTCCTCGTCGGCACCCAGGCGCCTCGCCAAGCTGCGCATTACAGCCTCGGTGGCCAGGCTGTGCCTCACCAGATTCGTCGTCTTCAGGTGCTGAGCAAGAAAGGCTAACGCCTCCGCCCTTTCTGGTAACCATGTGCCCATATTCCCCTCCATCGGCTGAACATCCTGCGCAACATAACTCCTGGCGCCGCTTATGGGCAAGGTGGGTTTTCAGGGACAGTTCCAACATCGGACCAAAAGCTGCGGTGGCTCCTCACCGCCTATTTCGGCAGGCACTTCGACACGCAGCGTTCGGATCTCTCCAGGCAGCAGTGAAACATAGTTGTCGTCCCAGAAGATAGGCAGCAGGGGGGCCCCATCGGCGTCGGTCAACAGCACCTCCACGAAGAAGGCGATCTCCTTGCCAGGATTCGATAGGCGCACGGAATAGCTCTGCTGACCCCCCGTCGCCTCGCTCCCCACAATCTCAGCGCTGACAGAAACGTCTCCCATGAGCGCCAGGTCCGTCATCGTGGCCAGTTCAACCACGGGCAGAGCCTCCGCCACTTTGGCGTAGTCGTAGATATCCTGCTGCGCCGGCATCCAGTAGAAGTTCACGTCGCTCAACTCCTCCCCGTCAGGAGCATTCCCCTTCAGTACCAGGTTCACGAAGTAGGTCCCCTCCCTGGGCAACTTCTTGCCCAGAAGCTCCGGCAACAACGCAACCTTAACAACAGCGTCAGCCTCCACCACAGCGACGGAGCGTTTCTCAGAATGCAGCAATTCCGAAAGGACCGAGTAGACAGATATATTCACATCAATATTTGAATATCTCGTCAGGGTATGATTGATGAGATAAACACCGAGGTCGTCGTAGGCCAATTGAGCATGAAGTGGCCGCCCTGCCGCTTTCACCCCGAAGTAGGCTCCCCCAGGCCTCAGATAGTAGTCGTAGAGGTGCCAGATGGTGCTTGGCCAAGCGTCGTTCATCATCCACTGAATGAAGCCCGTGGAAGAGTACTTGTTCCTGGCCTGCGCTTCGAACATCGCCCTGTGGGCCTCGTAAGCCATGATCTGCGACTTGAATGCGAAATCTTCCAGGCTCACAGGAGGCCCCAGACGGGCGTCAAGGCCATCCATGTAGATTTGCATCCGCTTCCCCGGCGAATTGCCCGAGTGGAACAGAAATGTATCACTCAAGGGCCAAACATCTTCAGCATCCATCATTCGCAGGAGGCTCTCCACCGGAGGCACAGAGGGCCCTGGGCTGGATTCCGTGTTGAAGCTGAACGCCCCCCCATAAGCCCATGACCAGTCGATGCTCCCCACAAGCGCCTCGGGATCCTCCGGCACAGCCTCGTACCAGTAGTTTGGAGGCACCCAATTGTAGGGCCCGGTCATCTTGACCCCGCTTGGCCCACTGACATCGGAGCCCGTCTCAGTGGCGTTGGAGACCACAGGCAGATGCCAGCCCAGCTCCTCAATGACCTCCAGGTACATCTTCTCCACCTCTTGGGGCGGATGGAAATCCGAACCGTTGTACCATGTGAAGACGGAGGCATGCCGACGCAGCTTGCGAAGCTGATCTGCCAGCGAGGCCCTGGCTACCGTGTGATGCTCCTGCTTCCACTTGTCCCAAGACTCCCACATGTCGCAGCAGCACCAGCCAGGCATCAACAGCAACCCCATCTCATCACATTTATCATAGAAACGATGAGACATAAACTTGCCTTCCAGACGAATAGTGTTCAGGCCCATCTCCTTCACGTAACGAAGCTCCCAATCCTCGCGTGAAGAGTTGTCTCGATAGAACATGTCGGCGGTCCATCCCCCACCACGAATCAAAATGGGCTTCCCGTTGATCCTGTAGACCCTGGTGTGACCCTCAACCACCTCCGAAGTCACCTCCCTTATACCGAACCGGAACTCCTCAACATCACTAGGCTCTCCCGCTACGGTGACAGAAAGCTTCATCGGATATAGATGAGGAATCCCGAAATCATGAGGCCACCAGAGTTTCGGACTCTTCACCAACAGCGCAGCGCATTCCGCCTCCTCAATAATCAGTTCCTCGCTACTGCCCTTCCGTAGCCTCCCCTTACGCTCGCATCGCCCTCCTTCCCACTCTGCCGTAAGCTCGTAGTCCAACGCTTCCGAGGTCTGGTTACTCAACAGGGCCTGCAGGCTCAACCTTGCGTCCCCTCCCTCAAGCAGCCTGGTCCGCACCGCAGGGTGGGAGAGCGTAACCCCCCCGGCTACCTCAACGGAAGCGGGCATCCAAAGTCCCATGTTCCGGTCGGGAGGCTCGGGGTTCCAGTCCACCCAGTGAATAGCAAGATCACTGAGAGGCTCGGGGCCAAAGACCTCTACAGCCACGGCATTCTTACCCTGCCAGACTGCGACCTCGTCAAAGTGGATTCGGTGCTCACGAAAAGCCCCTACCACGGAATCACTCTGAGCAAGAAGCTTTCCGTTGACCCAGATGTTTGCTCGGTAGTTGATCCCATCAAACAGGAGCGCAGCGCCCCTTCCCTGCCTGCTCTCCATGGGCAGTTCAAACTCGGTGCGCCACCACCACGACTGTGAATAGGGGCCACCGGGCGGCTTGGGCAGGAAGTTAAGGGTGAAGCCGGGCGTGTGGAACAGGTTGTCTCCGAAGAAGAGGTCTCCCAAAGCGCCGGAATCCATGAGGGCCCCCATGACCGTGCCAGGAACCGTTGCCGTAACCCACTTCGAGTCGTCGAATCCAACCGACGAGATCAACTCACCCAGCCCCAAGCCTTGGCCGGGCCCCTGCACCATGGCGTCACTGTTCGGGGCAATCTTCCATCCAGAAAGGTCAAGCTTCCACGGCACAGGCGATTCCGGTGAAACCACAGAATCGCCGGTGCTGACATCGGTATCGCTTCGGCCAACATCCAGCGGCCCTTGGCTCGGCTCCGACTGCCCTCCACAACCAAATCCCCAGAATAGAACCCCTACAAGCAAAGCAGACGCTCGCATGCGCAACCTCTCTGGCTCCGATTATTGCGGCAGTGACTGCCATTAGTCAAAAGGAAGCGCCGTGGATCCGCTTCCTTGGCGGTTTCGGGTTGCAACACCCCCGCAGGCATGTTACCGCCTTAGAGGTGCCTCGAGGCACTCTTCGAGGCCGCGGCGGCGCTGGGTGGGTTGCGCAGGTAACCCAGAAGAGGCTCGGGCCCCATTACGTGGCCTTTGAGCGGTAGCGGTGGCGGTGGCGGTGACGGTTGCGGTGGCCTAGGACTGGCCGCAGATCTGTTATCATGGCATTGCGCTGCCCAGCGGGCTGGCGCCCGCAGCCCCAATCCGGGGCCAACAATCATGAGGGATAAATGCAAGGCTTTCTTTCATTCTGGGAGACTTCACTCGGGGGATTTATCACCGTTGGAGAGCTGATTATCGTTTGTGCGGCCATCTTCGCTGGCTTACTGGGCAAGATACTCATAACCGCCGTGCTATCCAGGGTGAGTAAGGCAGCGGATCGTACGGCAACAACGATTGACGACGCCGTTGTCAATGCCTTGACGCCACCACTCAGTTGGGGTGCCGTTCTGGCAGGCTTCTACATCGCCCTGGACGTCGTGCCGCTTCCCCAAGAGCCAATCAACATAGAGGCCTTTATCAAGGCCCTGGGCCAGGGCTCTGTTGCGGCCCTTGCCATGTGGTTTGCACTCAGGCTTTCGGACCGCCTCTTTGGGGTCTGGGAGAACAAGGCAAAGGGGTCCTCGGCCAAAATGGAAACCCAGGTGGCCATGCTTCTGAGGCGCACCGCCAAGGCCACGATTGTGATCTTGGGAGGCAGCTTGGTTCTGCAGAACATGGGGTACTCGGTGACAGGGCTCCTGGCAGGCCTGGGGCTGGGTGGTGCGGCCCTTGCCCTGGCCTCCAAGGACACCCTGGCGAACATCTTCGGCGCTATGGTCATCTTTGTGGACCGTCCCTTCACCGTGGGAGACTGGGTGGAGGTTGGTGATGTCGAGGGCACCGTAGAAGAGGTTGGCCTCAGGACCACGCGCGTCAGAACTTTCGCCAACTCTCTGATTACGCTTCCCAACGCTCAGCTAACAACAACTCATATTAACAATTGGTCACGGATGGAGAAGCGTAGGATCTCTATGCATATCGGATTGACATACTCTACCACCCCTGGGCAGATGGAGCAGGCCGTAGAGGCAATCCGGAAAACGATAAGAGAGGATGAGAATATCCATAGCGACTTCTTTTTGGTTAATTTCGATAAGTTTGGCCCATCAAGTCTTGACATATTCATCTATTGTTTTACTAAACGCGTCGAATGGGCCGAGTTTCTCAAGGCTAAAGAGAAGTTGATGTTGAGCATCATGCGAGAGATGGATGGGCTGGGGCTCTCCTTCGCCTTCCCTACACAGACCCTCCACATCGAAAGCATGCCGTCACAGATGGCCCAGGCCACAAAGGGCCATGGGGCCGCAGAGGTCAGGCCCTGAACCACCCCTTTTCCCTTAGTGCCGCTCGAATATTCAAAACCGTTGCTTTCCAGGGCACAAGGGAATATAGTCCCGCACCGGGTTGGGGCTCTGCCGTTGAGGCGGAGAAGGGAAGCCGGGGAAACCCGGTGGTGACGAGGAATCAGTCGTCGAAGGAGGCGGTACCCACCGCCTTTTTTTTTGGCAATGGAGTCAGGAAGCAGTGCAACAGGACGTTAGACACAGGCTGGTCAAAGAGGCGGACACGATTCTCGCTCCGTTGGGCGTGTACGTGGTGGACATGGAAGTCGAGTCGGGGCGCAACAGGACCTTGGTTCGTTTTTTCGTGGACGTTGAAGAGGGGAAGGTGGACATAAGCCACTGTGCCAAGGCATCCCGCACGCTCATTGAGCACTACGACACCCACCTGACCTTCGGCGAGAACTACGCCATCGAGGTGAGTTCACCGGGCATGGAGCGCCGCATCGCCAGGCCCAGAGACTTCAAGCGCTTCGCCGGATCTGAGGCTCAGGTGAGGCTCAGCAAGGTTGTTGACGGTCGCAGGAATTTCAGGGCCATTCTGGGCGACTCGGACGATAACAATTTTACTCTGCTCCTAGGTGAAGAGAAGCTTACTCTTCCTTTTACTTTTTTGAGCAGGGCTAATCTGGTATACGATTTTACCAAGCATAAAGAGGATGCAGATGGAATTCAATCTTAGCAGCGTCCTTACGGAGATTTCCAAGGAGAAAGGCATCAAGCGTGAAGTGCTTGTCGAAGCCCTGGAAGCTGCCATTCTGGCCGCTGCCCGGAAGGTCTTCGGAGCCGAGCGTGAACTCGAGGCCAAGTACAACGAGGAAACCGGACAGGTTGAGCTCTTTCAGTACATGCGAGTGGTTGAAGAGGTCTTGGATCCCGACAGGGAGATTCCGCTTGAGGCAGCGCTGCGGGTCGATGAAGGGGCCATCGATGGGGACGAGCTGGGCTTCCAGATTTTCTACAGTCCTGTTGATGCCGACAGGGCAAGGGAAGAGGAGGAGGCATATGGCGATATCCTCGGGATCGCCAGCATGCGCTCAACCTTCGGGCGCATAGCGGCCCAGACTGCCAAGCAGGTAATAAACCAGCGCGTCAGGTCGGCTGAGAGGGACCTGGTCTTCTCCGAATACAAGAATCGAAAGAACGAACTGGTGACGGGCATCGCCCGGCGCTTTGAGAGGGGCGACATCGTCGTTGACCTTGGCAAGGCCGAGGCGCTGCTTCCTTTGCGAGAGCAGGTTCAGAAGGAATCTTATCGCGCCGGCGACCGCGTTCAGGCCTATGTGCTCGACGTCATGGACGCTGAACACTCCCTGCGTGGTTCTCAGATCATCCTCTCCAGACGTCACCCCTTCCTGGTGGTCAAGCTCTTCGAGATGGAAGTGCCCGAGATTTACGAGGGCATCGTCCGTATCGTGAGCGTTGCCCGTGAAGCAGGCGAGCGCACGAAGATTGCCGTTACCTCTACCGACTCCGATGTGGATCCCGTGGGCGCCTGCGTGGGCATGCGCGGGGCCAGAGTTCAGGCAGTGGTACAGGAGCTAAAAGGCGAAAAGATCGACATAGTGCCCTACAGTCCCGACTTGGCCAGGCTCGTCTGCAATGCTATCGCCCCCGCCGAGGTCTCCAGGGTGCTCATCGATGAGGATTCCAACACCATCGAACTCATTGTGCAGGATGACCAGCTCTCGCTGGCCATTGGGCGCCGCGGGCAGAACGTCAAACTTGCCTCACAGCTCGTTGGCTGGAACATCGAGATTCACAGTGAATCACAAATCTCAGCCCTTAAGAAGGCTATCCTGGACGGGCTGGTTGCAGCGGGCGCCATGCAGGCCATGGACATCGAGTACATGTTCAAGCTGGGGCTCCACTCCGTCGAGAACATCCTTGGGACTCCCGACGAAGAGCTGCTGGCTCTGCCTGGTATTAATTCCGAAAATCTCCCCCTTATCCGGGAGACACTACTGAATGTGGCGGCGGAGAGAGACGCTGCCAGGGAACAACAGCGCATGGCCGCCCAAGTATCGGCCCAGGCAGCAGCGGCACCCGTTGTACCCGAAGAAGAGGAGGAAGTGGCAGAGGAGGAGGCCCCCGTCAGCGAAGAAGAGCAAGCGCTGGACCAGGAACTCGCCAAGGTAAAGGCCGTGGTGGTGGTGGAGCCACCCGTTGCCACAGAACCGGCCCACGAAGACGAATCACCAGAAGCCCCGGCCTCTGGTGAAGACGACGGCCAGTAGGACTATCGAAGGACCACAAGAGAGAGCAACATGGGAACCGCACTTCAACAGCGATCCTGCATATCGTGCCGCGCCAAGGCCAGCAAGGCTACCCTGCTGCGCTTTGTTTGCGACACTTGCGGGACCGTGGTAGCCGACCCGAAAGCCCGGAAGGCAGGGCGCGGCGCCTACACGTGTGCGAGCCCAAAGTGCGTAAGGGCAGCAGCAGAGAAGGGAAAGTTCTCACGGGCTTTCCGAAGACGAGTCGACACACCACCGTGGGATACTTTGTGGTTGGCGACGGGAGCCGCCGACGGCATTGTGGGGCGCAGGTCCCCCAGGCCGGAAAGCCACGCTTGTAAAGGTGGGCAACAGCGGCTATCATCCCGCCCGCTAGAAGTTGGACCCTTGGAAGGCAGCGAGCATGACGAAAATTAGGGTTTACGAATTTGCTACTAAGCTTAGTGAGGGTGGAGCCAAGATCACCAGCAAGGATATTATCCAAAAGGCTGGCGAGCTAGGCATCTCCCTCGAGAACCACCTCTCTTTCCTGGAGGAAACCGAGGTGGCCCGGCTCAAAAGGGTCTTCTCAGAGGCGCAGAACCAGGCACAGGGCCAACGGGTGCGAGGCAGTATCATCCGACGCAGACGTCCTGACGGCTCCGACAGTGATGGCGCTGACCAGGCGGCCCCCGCACCAGAGCCCGTTGCCGTAACCTCTCCGGCGCCCTCGGTGGTTCGGCGCAGAAGCGCCCCCGCCGCCGCTCCCGCGGTGCCGCAACCAGAGCCCGAGGCAACAGTGGCCCAACCCGAGCCGCAGCAGTTGGAGGCCGTTGAGGCCGCTCCTGCGCAATCGGATAGTGCCGATAGTCTCACTCTGACGGAAGCCGCTCCTGCTTTTGGCGAACAGCTGCCAGATGAGCCCATCGCCTCCTCTGCCCAGGTGGAGGACGCACCGGCGCCGGCACCTGCGACGGAAGAGCCAACAGGGGAATGCGGGACACTTCCCTCCACCGAAGCGTCCGACGAACTTCCAGCCGTCGCAGCTTCCGTAGAAGAGGTGGAGCATCTGGGGGCAATGGCTCCTGATGCGGCCATGGTGGAATCTGCCCCGGCAGAGGCCTCCCAACAGGGCCAGGAGAACGTCGCTGCTTCCTTGGAAGAGAGAGCGGCCCCGACCACGGAGCCAGCCCCGGAACCAGTCCAGGCCGCTGCTCCATCTCGGCTTGAGTCCAGGCGCATTGTCGTTGATGCCCCGACCCGTGACGATGGAGCCAGAACCGTTTCCGGCGGAAGAAGCCCCGAATCGATGCCTCAGGCCCGCATAGGCGCAGTACCGGCCCAGGGTCCTGTCAACGCTCCCAGAAGAGAGAAGAAGGACGAATATCGGGCTGTGGTCATCTCCATGCCCCCGCCGGTGGCCCCGGTTACTGCCCCACCTCCAAAGCCTGTCATGGCAGGCATCCGCCCCTCCACTCGTGACATTCGTAAGGAGGACGGTGAGGACAAGCGAAAGAAGGGCAAGAAGCTCATCTACGACCGCCGCAAGGAGGTCGGGGGAGATAGTGGCCTTAGAAGCGGCAAAGGTAAGCGCAAGAAGGGCCGTGGCGATCGCGGCCCCGACCTGGACACCCCCATCGCCGGTGGCGTCCGTAAGGTGAGAATTATCGAGACTGTCACAGTGTCCGAACTTGCGGGTATGATGTCACTCAAGGTCAACCTGGTTCAGAAGAAACTATTTGAGCTTGGGCGGTTGGTCACGGTCAACGAAACGCTCGATTTCGACACTGCAACCATCGTTGCTTCCGAGTTTGGCTTCGAGTCCGAGAACGTTGGGTTCGATATCAACGTTTACGTTGGTGCTGAGGTCGACAACCCGGATGACGTCGTGCGAAGACCTCCGGTGGTTACGATCATGGGCCACGTCGACCATGGCAAGACCTCCCTGCTGGACCGGATTCAGCGCACTGATATTGCCGGTGGCGAGGCCGGAGGAATTACGCAGCGCATTGGTGCCTACACAGTTCTTACCGACAAGGGCACCATCATCTTCATCGATACCCCGGGCCATGAGGCCTTCACGGCCATGCGAGCCCGTGGCGCCATGGTTACGGACATCGTAATTCTCGTGGTGGCGGCAGACGACGGCGTGATGCCGCAGACCATTGAGGCCATCAGCCATGCCAAGGCAGCTGATGTTCCGCTGATCGTGGCTGTCAACAAGGTTGATAAGCCAGAGTCGGACCCTGCCAGAATCAGACGCCAAATGGCTGATCAGGGGCTGTCCCCTGAGGAGTGGGGTGGCGATACTGTCTTTGTTGATGTCTCTGCCCGAACGGGTGATGGCGTTGACACGCTTCTCGAGATGATCCTGCTTCAGTCGGACCTCTTGGAGTTCAGGGCCAGCCCCAAGAAGAGAGCTCGAGGCATCGTGATTGAATCCAGACTGGAGAAGGGGCGAGGACCTGTTGCCACGCTCATTGTTCAGGAAGGCACCCTCAAGATTGGCGACATCATTGTGGCCGGCACCGCATGGGGCCACGTGCGAGCCCTTATGGATGACCGGGGTAAGTTCGTGAAAGAGGCTGGTCCATCTTATCCGGTGGAGATTCTTGGCCTCGATAAGGTCCCGCCAGCCAGTGAAACTGCCTTCGTCGTGCCCGATGAGAAGACTGCCAAGATCGTTGCCGACTATAGGGAGAAGAAGGACAGAGACGAGCGCCTCTCAAGGCAGCGTAAGCCCAGTCTCGAAGACCTGATGAACCAGATGGGGGCAACGGGTCCCGAGAGGAAGTCGCTGAAGGTGGTCCTAAAGGCAGACACCCAAGGCTCAACCGACGCTATTCGGCGAGGAATGGAGTTGCTCTCTAACGAGCGCGTGGAACTCACCGTGATTCATGAAGGTGTCGGGGCTATCTCAGAGGCGGACGTCAACCTGGCCATGGCCTCCAACGGCGTAATCCTGGGCTTCAACGTGAAACCCGACGCTATTGCCAAGTCCGCTTCGGAGAACTACGGCGTCCAGATCCTCACGTTCAACCTGATTCATGAGTTGCTGGACAAGACCAAGCTTCTCATGGAGGGCAAGTTGGAGATGGTGGAGACCAAGGTCTTCACGGGCCGCGCCGAAATCCGGGTCGTCTTCAACATCACCAAGGTGGGCAAGATCGCTGGCTGCATTGTCCAGGAAGGCAAGATTATCCGCTCCTCCTTCGTGAAGCTCATACGTGACAAGAAGGAGATCTGGTCGGGCAAGCTTGCTTCCCTCAAGCACTTCAAGGACGACGTCAAGGAGGTCGCCTTGGGCCATGAGTGCGGCATGAATTTCGAAGGGTTTGACGACATGAAGGAAGGCGATGTCGTTGAAGCCTACGAGGTCGTTCGCACGGCCGGAACCCTGAGCGGTTAGCAGCATGGTGGTCGGTGTCTGCAGAGTAGAGATCTCGCTGCCTGGCTCGCTTGGCGTCAAAGACAAGCGGGCGCGGCTCAAACCCATCATCCAGATGCTGCAGAGAGAGTACAACCTCGCTGCTTCGGAGGTTGGTGACCCCGATGAAGCCGAATTGACTGCCATAGGGTTTGCCGCCGTGGGAAACGACCGCCGCGTGATTAACTCCCTGCTCGACAAAGTCGTCGGGCGCTTTGATGAAGTTGGCGAGGTTGTAGTCCTGCGGCACGACATCGAGATCACCAACTACGGTAACGGGTAGACAAGATGGTGCAGCGTGGTTTCAGACGGGCCGAGCGTGTCTCGGCAACGGTTTTGCGGATCCTTAGCGAGTCGCTCACACGAGACATCCGAGACCCCAGGTTGGGAGCTGTGGTCTTCACCAAGGCCGACATGAACGATGACCTGCGCATAGCCACGGTGCAGTTCCAGTTGCTGGGCAAGCAGTGTTCACCTGAAAGCAGCGAGGTTCGAGAAGCTCTTGCCGGGCTGGAGAATGCCAAGGGCTTCTTCCGACGTGAGTTGGGGTCGGGGTTACAGATCAAGTTTACCCCGGATCTTAGATTTTATTTTGACACTTCACTCACGACGATAATGAGAATTAACGAGATTCTTGAACAAGTTCGCCCTTCAGATCAATGAAGCCCTTATCCGGTATCCTTCTTCTCGATAAGCCGCTCGGCATAAGTTCGGCTGGAATGGTCCGTGCGGTGGAGAATCGCCTGCGCTGGTACAAGGTAGGCCATCTCGGCACTCTGGACCCCATGGCGTCTGGCCTCCTGGTTGTGATGGTTGGCCACGCCGTTAAGATGATGCCTTACCTTCTTCACGGCATGAAGAGCTACACGGCGACTATCGAGTTCGGCAAGGCGACAGACACCTACGACAGGGAAGGAACCGTCGTTGAAGAGGCGGATGTCCCCACGGACCTGGGCGAACGGCTTGTTAGCAGCTTGGCCGGCATGACGGGGCGCCAGATGCAGGTTCCCCCGATATTCAGTGCGATCAAGAAGGATGGAAAACGACTATACGAGTTGGCTCGCAAGGGAAAGTCCGTAGTTCCAGAGGCCAGGGAGGTCGTAATCCACAACCTTACGCTGCAATCCTTCGATGGATGCCAGGCAGTGGTTGAGGTCCGTTGTTCCGCCGGGACCTACATTCGTTCGCTGGCCGTTGATCTCGGCACTGCATGTGGCACTGTGGCGTTTCTGGCTGGCTTGCGTAGGACAGAGAGCACACCCTTTCGTCTCTCGGGTGATGCGCTATCCCTTGAGGATGTTGATAGGGCGAAGAACCTTGAGGATAGGCTCCTGCCGCTGGAGTCCTTTGATCTACCCGGGCAGCGCCACACTTTGGCTGGGGATGAGCACTTGATGGTCTTGAGGGGCACTCCCCTACCCTTCCCTCCAGGCTTCCCCGGTGGACCGGCCGACCACGTCTTCTTGCTTGCTGCCAATGGGGAATTGATGGCAGTGGGGCAGGTCTCCCCCGATGCGTCGGTGCTTCAAATCAAAAGGGTTATTCGTCCAGATATTGAATGGTAGCTGCCAGGCAAAGTATGGCGGGTTATTTGGGATAGAGGTGGCGCTATTTTGGAGAGCGTCCTGGGATTTTTGGCCGCTGCGGCTTGGAGTCAATGGGCCTACTGCCTCTTTCGCCCCCGTGGGACTCTTTCCTGGGGTTCGGGCGGGGATTGGAAATGCTCTCCTTTGCTCCAGGACCGGTGGTAGCAGAGATTGCAAGCACGAGGATACCATCCTTGAACTTGTGGCCCGCCTGAAAGAACATTCCACCGTTTCTTATGCGAATAGTGGTGTCCAGCTCCTTGAGGCCCATTGTCAACTTGATGAACTGCCCCTGCTTCTCAACAAACTCAAGTTTCAGAGTCGAACGGTCGGGTAGAACAATCGAACCCTTCTGATTCAGTTTTACGGAGACAACCTTGCTGTCCAGCATTGAGAAGTTTGTGTAGCGGGCTCCAAAGCTCCTGGCCAGGTACTTCTGAATCTCTTTTGGAATCTTTGGGTCAACCTTGTTGCCCTTCTGGCCTGCATGCAGCACCTTGACCTTGAAGCGGGCTTCCTGGGCCGACGGCTGCTGGCCGATGGGAAGAAGGGCGAGGGAAAGAAATAGTGCTAAGATGAAGGCTTTCATATCTGTCCATCCTCCTGCCCCGCCGGGTCAACTCCTTCATCGGTGAGGTGCCAGAGGACCGTAGGCGCCTCACCGTCTGGGTCAGAGTCGATAATGACAGTGCCGTTCTCCGAAGCGTAGTAAGTGATAAAGAGTTCGTTGGGCTTGGAAGCAGCAAAGGCACCGTGGTTTCCAAGGCTGCTCACTTCGGATTGCACATCGCTATCGGAGTCATCGCCGACGGATAGAACATCCATAGGGCCTCTATCGGACAACATCGTGGGTTCGCCCTGGGGCGTTGCGGAGTTGTCCGGCGCCGTGGAAACGTACACGAGAGTTCCAGCCATCACTGCAACGGCCAGAGAACCGGCAACTCCCATGGCAGCGGCCGGAGAGACCAATCCCAGGCGGAATCGCTCCAGCCAGTTAGCGAACCGGGCCTTGAGCCCCAGGGGCTCCCGCTCGATTCGTTCAAGCACACCGGGAAGAATATCGGTGAGTTCCGCAGTCCGCACCTCCTCCAGGTAGACTTCCCTGACCAAGGCACGCAGCTTCGAGAGGCGCTGGAACTCGGCACGGCATTCGTCGCAACGGGCAAGTTCGGTCTTGACCTCATCTCGCTCGTGTGCAGGCAGTTCACCGTCAAGAAATGGCTCAACCAGCCTTCGAACACGGTCACAAGTTGATTTGTTCTTCATTGCTGCACCTCCGATGCCTTGACGTCAAGGTACTTGCCAAGCCTGCTTTGAAGCTTCTGGCGGGCGTGGAACAGTCTCGACATCACGGTGCCAATGTGAATGTCGAGCTTGTCGGCGATCTCCTGGTAGGAGAGCCCCTCTACTTCACGGGCCAGAAATACTTCTCGATGCTTGACGGGCAGGTGCTGAACAGCGTCCTGGATTTGCCTCATCAGCTCCGCACGCATCAGCCTGCCCGTGGGTGTGTCCCGTGATGAGGAACTGATAACCGGGAAAATCTGCTCTTCAGCACCATCGTCGTGAGCCATTGAATCATCATACTCAAACTTCTTTACCTTGGCTCTGCGATAGTAATCGATGCAGATATTTCGAGTAATTCGGTAGAGCCAGGTATAGAAGGAAGACGTACCTTCGAAATCATCCAAGTGGCGATAGACCCTCAAGAACACCTCTTGAGAGAGCTCTTTTGCCTCGTGGTGATTACTGACCATCATATAGATGTTCATGTACACCTTCCTCTGATACTTGAGGACAAGCTCTTTGAAGGCGCTCTTGTCGCCTTGCTTGTGCCGCTCAACCAGTACTCGGTCGTCAAGTTCCAAACCAACCACCGCACAATTGGGCCTGAGACGTGGGTGTCTCGGGTTCATTCAAAACGCCGGGCGGAGTCTAGCCAAAAAGACCTGGGACTGCAACTTACTATCGAACTGTGCCTCTCTGGCCCGTGGTTGCGAACATGCAGAGAGGCCCGAAGCAGCGGTGAGCGCGCCCTTCCTCCCCCTGAAACGCAGCCCTGTTGTCCATCGACCTGCCTTACGATCGCAGGGTGGCCGTCTACGCTGGCCCCTTGAAGGCGCGTTCGCCAGGGGGTGGGCGGAAAAGTGCTCCTCTGCCTTGACATATGCCGCCACCGACATATATCACTGTCGGCATGTCGAGGGAGGGATAGAGATGTCAAAGGAGAATGGAGAGAGAGTTGCTGCCTTGGCCGGGATGTTGGCCAATCCGCTGCGCCTTGCCATAGTACGTCGATTGACCATGGGGGGCTGCCTGGTTGGAGAGTTGGTAGCATTCACTGGCGTTCCTCAAGCGGTGGTCAGTAAGCAGCTTGCGGTGCTCCGTGGCTGCGGACTGCTCCTCTGCCGTCCGGAGGGACGCTGCAGGGAGTATTCGCTGGCCCACAAGGAGGCGGTCACTGCGGCGATTGGCGCTTTGGAGGCGCTGGTCGACAGGACACAACTCGCCCTTAAGAAGTGCGACAATAATGTGGATGAGTAGTTAGCTGCCTTACGGCGGCGAACGTTTGTTTTCGTTTATTAAGGAGAGAAACATGTTGCAGACTAATTTAGAGCATATTGAAACGGTTGATCAGTTCAATAATTTGGTTAGGAGTGGTGCAAAGGTAGCTATAGTTTGTGGGCGGATGGGGCCGATGTGTGTACCGGTATATGGGGCGATGGAGGCGTTGCGGGATAAGTATCCTGACGTTCAGTTTTGCGATATGGACTTTGATACTCCAACTGGCGTTCGGACTATTCGCTCACTGCCGGAAGTCAGAGGGTTCAATGGGCTTCCATTCACTGTTTATTATAGCGGCGGGAGGGTCGTGGCGGCTACTACGAGCATCCAGAGCAAGGCCCAGATTAAGGCGATTATGGATTCAAAGATGGTGTGATGGCCTTTTCCCGGCGGCACTTCGTTAACTTAACAAAGTGGGATGTTCGGGGCTACGACTCTGGTGGAGGTGGGCTATGAGCAGGTACGATGCCATTGTGGTTGGGGCCGGGGCAGCGGGGCTGACTGCGGCAATTTATTTGTCTAGGGCTAGAGTGAAGACGCTGGTACTGGACAGCGGTATGGCCGGGGGGCAGATGAACCTGACCCACGAGGTGGCCAACTACCCGGGAGTCTCAACGCTTAGTGGCGCTGAGCTTGCCAGGGCCATGAAGGACCAGGCTCAGTCGTTCGGAACCACGCTCATGGCGCACGCCGACATACTCTCCATGGACCTCTCTGGAACGGTCAAGCGTTTCGAAGTGGATGATGAAGGTACATTCGAGGCCCCTGCAGTCATTCTGGCCCCCGGGGGGTCTCCACGTACTTTGGGGTTGGCATCAGAGGAGAGTTTCCGAGGTAGAGGGGTCAGCTACTGTGCTACCTGCGACGGCGACTTCTTCGCAGATCAGGAGATTGTAGTGGTGGGGGGAGGGAACTCGGCACTGGAGGAGGCCGTTTCCCTCACGAAATATGCGTCAAAAGTGACTATTATTCATGAATTTGATGAGTTTCAGGCTCATGCATATGCTATTGAGGAAGCTCGTGCTAACTCAAAGGTCCACTTCCTCATGAACCAGCGGGTGCTTGAGATTGCTGGAGCCGATGGAGTCACCGGGGTTCTCTCCAGGGAGAAGCGAACAGGGAGTGAGACTCACACGCCTGGTACCGGGGTCTTCATTTTCATTGGGTACGTCCCGAACACCCGATGGCTGGAGGGACACGTCGCTCTCAATGAGCGAGGAGAGATTGTCACAGACGACGTCATGGCAACCGACAAACCCGGCGTATTTGCAGCAGGAGATGCTCGGGTCAAGCGATACCGACAGATCACCACAGCCGTTGCCGACGGTACCATAGCGGCCTTGGCAGCAGCGGATTTCATCAACGAGATGCGCCGCCACAAGCTGTAGGGATGGGGCCAGCGGCACTTCCGAGGCTTCGTATTCACAATCCCTCAAGCCTGCCCTACCGGGATGGGTCGGTTTTGGTGCGCCGAGGTGCGAAAGGCCTTGACAATCAAATCGGCATTCCCTACTAAGTTACTAGGAAATGAAGGCTATTGGCGCTAAGCCGAGGCCTTACTGAGGCTGGAGAGCCGCACCCCGGGTTGAGGGGACGCTCATGGCGCTACAGTTCCTTAAGAAGTCTTGGGGTATCACCGGGAGGCAATTATGACACAGAACGTGAATAGAAGACACAGGCCAGCGATAGCAAACGACATGACCGAGCTTGTTGGCAACACGCCAATGGTAAGGATTAACAAGCTGACGGCGGGGCTTGATGTCCAGGTGGTGGCCAAGTTGGAAGCCTACAACCCCGCTTGGAGCGTCAAGGACCGTATTGGATTTGCGATGCTGGACGCAGCTGAGCGTGAAGGGGCATTGAGGTCGGGCATGACTATCGTGGAGCCAACCAGCGGTAACACGGGAATTGCCCTGGCATGGGTATCTGCCGTGAGAGGCTATCGCCTTATTCTGGTCATGCCTGAGACGATGTCTGTGGAGCGCCGGAAACTGCTGGCCATCTTCGGGGCCGAGTTGGTCTTGACGCCGGGGCCGTTGGGGATGAAGGGGGCCATAGCCAAGGCCCTCGAGTTGAAGGCCGAGAATCCCGAGTACTATTTGCCGCAACAGTTTCAGAATCCGGCGAACCCCGCAATTCACGACCGGACCACGGCGCTTGAGATCTGGGAGGATACCAAGGGAGAAGTCGACATCTTCGTTGCCGGCGTTGGAACTGGAGGGACCATTACGGGTGCAGGCCGGACCCTTAAAGCACTGAAGCCTTCCTTGGTTTGTATTGCCGTGGAGCCGGCCGATTCACCAGTGCTTTCGGGTGGAGTTGCCGGTGCGCACAAGATCCAGGGGATAGGGGCGGGCTTCATTCCAGACATCCTGGAGCAACGAATCATCGACGAGGTAGTGACCGTCTCTAATGAGGAGGCTGGGGAAACGGCCAGGCGGCTGGCCAAGGAGGAGGGAATACTGGCAGGCATAAGCTGTGGTGCGGCCATGCACGCCGCCCTTCTTGTCGCTGCGAGGCCGGAGAATAGAGGGAAGCGTATAGTTGTTGTGCTGCCCGACTCGGGCGAGCGATACCTGAGCACTTGGCTTTTTGAGGACGTCTTCAAGTCGGCTGGACTGTTGTAGGCGGTGGTGGGCTCTGCCGGGCTACGGTCAGGGCCAAACGGCCTCAACAACGGTGCCGTCGGTTGTGATCCACGATGTCTGGGGGCGGGTGCCGTCATTACACAGGCAAGGAAACTCCAGTGTACCATCCTCGTCGAAGCGCTCGTGCTGCACCGAAGTGGTTCGACTATCGCTGCTGCCGCAAACCAGTCTGAGTTGTCCGTCCACCGCTACCTTGATGCCTTCGGCGGTCCGTAGGGTCAATCTGCAAAAGGAGCGTTGTGCTGTCGTGGCCTGAGCGTGAACGGGGGTCGTTTGGGATGCGTTGCCCCTGTAGAGGATGTCGGGAGCATCTGCCATAAGCCACCTGGCGACTCTCCTCTGCTCACCCGTCGACGGAGGATGAGATGCGAAATGCTGCTGGAGCAGGGGACGTGACACCTCCGGATCGCCTTTGGACAGCAGTACCAGTAGTTGGTCCCAAAGTGGTGGCGGAGCTGTAGTGAGCAGTGTAAAGATCTCCTTTTCCAGGCGAGAAGGCCCAACATGCTCAAGCGTCTCCAATATTGAAAGGAGGGTCAGCGGGTCCGCCGAATCCAGGTAGGTTCGCAGGGCTGGCGTTGCCCCGGTTGCCTTGCCATCCTTCATGGCGGCCAGAAGGCAGGACAACTCAGCGACATCGAGAGGCTTGGTGAAGGCATCCAAGAGGATGGGAGTACAGAGTTGGCTGACTGAACACGCTGCGTTGCAGACGGAGCACCTGTTCGACATCGCCCCAGCTCTCCCCAGACAGCTTGTCAGAAGGTCCAAAGTGTGTGGATGGCCCGATGAGGCAATTCCAAGCGCCACGGAGAATGTGGCTTCGCTGCCGTAGGAGGCGCACAAATCCGGAAGGCCATCGGGGAGCCTTCGAGCTACCCTGGCGACCACCACAGCCACAGCACCAGAATCACAGCGGCCCTCATCCAACATGGGCAGCAGCAAGGGGAGAGCCTCCGTTGCCCTCTCCACCACGGCCAATTCCAAAGAATTTCTGATACTTCTGGGGGTATTCTTCAGAGAGCACAACAGCTCGTTGAGAGCCACGGTGGCCTGAAGAGACTCAACCTCTGCAATGGCTTTGATGGCGGAATTTCGCTGCTCCTCGGCAAGAAGCTCGTTCTGGACGGATGCTATGTAGGGCTGAAGGTTGGCGGCCGCTTCGATACGGGATGACCCGTCGGCTGGCGGGGCGGCGTTGGCAGCGGAAACAGCCAGCGTTAAGAGTAGGAAGAGCAGAAGGGGCTGAGCGTGTTGGTCTGGCGTGAGTGAGACTGGGCGTTTCATGTGGGTCATGGCTCTTGCTCGTCCTTGTATCATATGGGGCGCATGGTCTTCTGCAGCGCACCAGCGGGCCCAAGAGCTGAGTGTTGCTTGCTCCGCAGCCTTAGTCAATGTTCTCATGGGTGGGGCACAACGTGGGGGGGGCGTGGGCAGGGAGCCACTGACTGTTTCACATTGCTGTTTGGGGGGGTGGGCTTCTATACTGGCGCCCCGGTTGGGAGGCAGCGATGAAGAGACGAATTACGATTGTAGGGGCTGGCAGCGCTTCGTTCGGTCTGTCGGCGGTGAAGGGGATACTGCAATGCCCGGAGTTGGCCGGAACGGAGTTGATGCTGCACGACATCGATGAGGGCGCTCTGGTTCGGATGGGGCGGTTTGCCGAGTTGTTGGCGAGGGCCAGCGGCGGCGACCGTTCGGTCTTGTGGAGCAGGTGCAGAGAGAAGGCTTTGGAGGGGGCCGAGGCCGTGGTCTTGTCGGTAGCTAGCCAGCGAGAGGAGTTGTGGGAGCGCGACAGGGCCTTTGCCCTGGAACTTGGCATCAACCACTATGCGGAGAACGGGGGGCCCGGAGCAATGTTCCATCTGGCGAGGAACCTGGGGTTGATAATGCCCATTGCCAGAGATATGGAGCGGATTTGTCCGGACGCATGGCTGTTGAATTACACTAACCCCGTTCCTCGTGTGGCCACTGCGCTAAAAAACTATACTAAAATTAAGTGGCTTGGCATTTGCCATCAGTTAGGGTTTGGCTACTACATGGCTGGAGTCCTGCTTTCGCGGGAGTTGGGCATTGAGTTGGGGCCCGACTACCTGTTCAGGTGGAGGGATGAGAATCTTGCGGAGCACGACCGCATCATGGATGAGGCCAGGGCGAAGTTGCAGATTCATGCTGCGGGGCTGAACCACTTCACATGGGCCTTGAAGATAGTTTCGAGGGAAACCGGGGAGGATCTTTACCCGCTTCTCCGGGAGCGTAACCGCAGCTTTGACGCTGGGTTCGAGCCACTGACCCGCTGGCTGTTTGAGGTGTTCGGGCTCTTGCCTATCCCCGGGGATTGCCATGTTGTGGAGTATCTGCCATACACGCATAATATTGCGCGGCGTTCTTGGGAGCGTTTTGATATTCAGATGTACGATTTTGTCTGGGCCACTGAGGTACGAAGGCGAAAGCAGGCTTGGGCTGAGCGTGTGGTAGAGTCTGGGGCCCTGGAGATGTTGGCCGAGGTTCGTTCCGAGCGTGCAGAGGAGCTAATTGCGGCCTTGTTCGGGAAGAAGGAGCTCTTGGACGAGGCGGTGGACGTGCTGAACGACGGGGCGATCTCCAATTTGCCGTCGGGGGCGGTGGTTGAGGTTCCGGTGGCCTTTAATGCCTCGGGCCCACACCCGGTGACGTGTGGCGCGTTGCCCGAGGCGATTGCGGAGTTATGTCGGCGACAGACGGTGGTGATGGAGTTGACGGCCCGGGGGCTTGTGGAGGGGGACCGCAGTTGCCTTCGACAGGCGCTGGCGCTGGATCCGATGATTGACGATCCGGAGTTGCCCGATCGTTTTCTTGACCACTACGCAGAACTTCTAAACAAAGGAGTGTGGTAGCCCATGCCTTTGCGCCCCTCCCCTACCCTGCCCTTGCGTTCCGGTTCCGCCGTTGAGTTGTTGGCCCCTGGGGGGAGCAAGGAGTCGGTGGAGGTTGCAATGGCCAGCGGGGCTGACGCTGTGTACGTGGGTGTAGGCAGCGCCAACGCCAGGGTCCGGGCGCAGAATTTCACGGTTGAGCATTTGCCGGAGTTGGTGCGCTATGTTCACTCGTTTGGGGCGAGGCTGCACATTCCACTGAACGTGCCGTTGACATTGGGCAACATTGACTCCACGCTGGACGTACTTTCTCGTGGTTACATCTTCGGTGCTGATGCGGTGATAGTGCGGGACGAGGCCTTGGTAAGGGCGGCGCGGGCTGTGGTGCCCGACATGCCGGTGCACATCAGCACGCAGGCCGGGGTTGCGTCGGTGAGTAGGGCCAGGCATTTCCAGGGTATTGGGGCCAGCCGGGTGATACTGCCAAGGGAGTTGAGCCGCGGGCACATTGCGGAGTTGCGAAGGGCTTTGCCGGGGCTGGAGCTTGAGGTGTTTCTGTTTGGGGCGATGTGTTTCGGCTTCTCCGGGGCGTGTCTCATGGGGGAAGCGGTTTCGGGGCGTTCGGGGAACTACGGTGGCTGCAGCCAGCCATGTCGTCTAGCCTACGTTTCTCCTGAGGGCCAGCGGGTTGGTCGTCCCTTCAGCATGCGGGATCTGGATCTGATTCCTCACATTCCTGAGTTGGTTGGGGCAGGGGTCTCTTCGTTGAAGATTGAGGGGAGGCTGAAGTCGCCGGCGTATGTTGGGTGTGTGGTCAGTTGGGCGAGGCGCGCTCTGGATGCCGGAGGGCTTTCGAAGGAGGAGTACTCTCAGTTTGACCGTGACATTTCGGTGCTCTATTCCAGACCTCGAGGACCGGGGTACTTTTCTGGAGAGAGCGACTGGAGCCGGCTGGTTGCGCCCAATTCTTCGGGGCATACGGGGTTGCCCGTGAGCGAGTGGCGTATGGTGAGTGACAGGGATGGGACGAGGCTGGGGCTTGTGCCGCCGGTGGACATTGGGCTTCGAGACGGTTTGTTGTTGCTTGTGAGGTCTGGCGGAGAGGTTGAAGAGCGTCCCTATTCCATCCCTGCGTTGTGGAGTGGCCGGGACAGGGGGTTGCCGTTGGCGCGGGCGGGTCGATATGTGGAGATTCCCCTGCCGGGGAGTTGGCAGGTTTCGGGGGTATCGGTGCACAGCAGCGACGCTGTCGCCAGTCGATACGGACGAGTGGACCGTGGGATGCGTCAGGTTGACGATCCCTTAGCTGATCTCGAGCCAGTGGTCTTTGAGGAGGTCCATGTTGCTTCCGGGTCGGTATGGCTCAGGGTTGGGTTCGGGAGGTATGTTCAGGAGAGCAGGCTTTCTTTGGGCGCTGTTCCTGCCACGGGACGTGGATTTGATGGAGAGATGGCGGCCCGCTATTTCGGGAGCCATTGCAAGTTCGACATTGAACCGGGTCTATACATCAACCCCAGCGAGTTGAAGGCTGTTCGAAGGCGGGTGGTTCAGGATTTCTGGGAGGGTGCATTGAGGGAGGCTGGGGTCTTGAAGGCTGGATTGAGGCGCCGTCTGGAAGAGGAGAACTGGAAGGAACCGATTCCTGACGGGCAGCTTGCTCTTGAGCATGCGGCTGCGCACTCCTGGGTGACGGGGTTTCCTCACGGGGAGGTGATTTCCGAGGGTGGGACGCGATTTGCCGTGCGCAGTAAGGGGGAGAGGACAGTAGTGGAGTGGATTCCAGAGAAGTAACCAGGCCGACGATTAATCTGCGCAGACATCCGGGGGGCCGAGCCAGCGAGAGGGCGGCTCTTGGCGGGCTGTGGGTTGTTCTCAGCGGTGAGGAACCAGGGCAGTTCTAACAGCTACTCTTCCACGATCTTTGTGGCCAGCACCTGGCGGTCTTTGTAGTAGCCGCAGGCGGGGCAGATGCGATGGGGCAACTTGGCAGCGCCGCACTTGGTGCAAGAGGATCGGCTCCTGACGGAGAGCTTCATGTTGGCAGACTTCCTGGTGTGGGTCTTTGAGTATGATTTTTTCTTTCTCGGGACGGCCATGGGATCCTCCTATTTGGCGCCAGAACGTTTACGTTCGAATTTCTCTCGCAGGAGCGCAACGGCATCGGCGAGAGGGATATGGTTGGCAGAACCATTGTCTGCCAAATCCGGGCCTTCACCACAGGTGCAGGCGGATTCGTTGAGGTCTTCCCCACAGCGAAGGCAGAGGCCTTTGCAGTCGGTGCGGCAAACGGGGAAGGGTGTTAGTGAGAGGACGACTGCATCGACGAAGGGGGCCTCGACGCTGAAGGTACGTCCTGCGTATGTGCAGAGGTCTTCGGGGGGCTGCTCTTCGAATTCGGGGTCGAACTTCATGCGGGCGTTGGATTCGGGGACGAAAACGACGCTGATGGAGCGTTCCATGGGCATTTCGAGGTTACGTGCGCAGCGGCCGCAATCGAACTGTACGGAAGCGGAGATTTTGCCCGTGACTTGCACGGTATCATCGGCAAGAATCGCGGTGAAGTTCACGACGCCTCCCTTCCGGGCTGCCTTGTAAGCAGCGGGAAGGAGCGCTGCGAGCCATCCCTCGGGGAGTTCACACTCCACGAGTAGCCCGGCAGCGGGTATCTCGTCGACGTGAACCAGGAATGGGTCGGGCCTCGGCATGGAGACTCCTTTCGTGAGCCAACCGATACGGGTGCGGGATACTAATGAAGGGGGGCAGATGTGTCAAGCTGATAAGTCGTCCCGTTGGTGAGGAGCTGAGCAAAACCACTGCTCACCGTTCCCGTTCTTAGCCTGGGACTGGGCGACCGGCTGGCCTAAACCACTGCTCGCCATTCTCGTCCCCCCCTCGACTCGTCCTTCGGCTGGCTCCCCTCGAAGGGCCTGAGGGGCCCCTCGGGGCCGTCGAAGGCGGGGTACACGGCTGCTGGGGGGATCGAGATATATGAGCAGCCGTGTAGGGTCACGGCAGTTGGCGGGATTGGAAGGGATATTCGCACCGAGTTGAGGCACTTTTGGTTGCCGGAGGGGCTTGCAGGGGCTATAGGAGGCACTTGTGGAGCGGTCCGGACGAACACTCAGGGGGATTCAGGCATGGATTTTGTTCATCTTCATTTGCACACACAGTTCAGCTTATTGGATGGAGCTATACGCCTTAACGATTTAATGAAGCGTTGCAAAGAGCTAGACTACGGTGCTGTGGCAATAACAGATCACGGGAACATGTTTGGGGCTCAGAAGTTTTTTAAGCTAGCTCAGAAAAATAAAGATCACAAGATCAAGCCTATTATCGGTTCCGAAGTATATGTTGCGCGTGGCAGCCGGTTAGATAAGCTGAAGGGGGAACGGCCATACCACCTTGTATTACTGGCGCGGGATATGGAGGGATACCGGAATCTTTCGCGATTGAGTTCTTTGGGGTCCTTGGAGGGGATGCATTATAAGCCGAGGGTAGACAGGGAGTTGCTGGGGAGGTATTCCAAGGGTTTGATTGCTTTGTCGGCGTGTCTGGCGGGGGAGGTACCGCAGCGCATTCTGGATGGGGACTTGGAGGCGGCGAGGCAGGCGGCGGTTGATCTGCGGGATTTGTTTGAACCGGGCTGTTTCTATCTGGAGGTTCAGAAGAACGGTTTAGCGGAGCAGGACAGGGTCAATAGTGAGGTTGCCAATCTATCGGAGTTGTTGGGTATTCCCATGGTAGCCACGGCTGACTGTCACTATCTGAGGCGAGAGGACAGTGAGGCGCACGACACGTTGTTGGCGATTCAGACGGGGACGGAGTTGGAGGATGGGGAGCGGCTGCAGCTTCAGAGCGACCAGTTCTATTTCAAGGGTAAGGATGAGATTTTTGAGCAGTTCCGGGAGTTTCCCAGTGCAATTGACAACACGGTAGTGATTGCCGAGAGGTGCAATGTTGATTTGGGGTTCAAGGGCTACCTTTTGCCGAAGTTTGGGGAGAACATAGAGGGAGGCAGCACAGAGATGCTGCGCACTGCGGCCTATGCGGGATTGGAGAGGCGTCTTGAGCGTCTGCGAAGGCGGGGTGAGATAGCGGCGAAGGACGACGAGTACAAGGAGCGTCTGGAGTACGAGTTGGGCATCATCACGGGGAAAGGGTTTTCGGACTATTTTTTGATTGTGGCCGATTTCATTGAGAAGGCGAAGGAGTTGGGGGTGCCGGTGGGGCCTGGGCGGGGTTCTGGAGCGGGGTCGTTGGTTGCCTACTCTGTGGGGATTACGGAGTTGGACCCTTTGAGGTTCAACCTTCTGTTCGAGCGATTTCTTTCGCCGAACCGGCCGGACATGCCGGATTTTGATATCGATTTTTGTCAGCGAAAGCGAGACAAGGTGCTCGACTACGTTAATACCAGGTATGGCTCGGACCACGTGAGTCAGATCATTACCTATGCCACTATTAATTCAAAGACGGCTATCCGCGACGTAGCTCGTAAGCTTAAGATACCGCGACCTGAGATTGATCGGATAGCCAAGTTGTTTCCTGACGGGCCTGCGGCGGCTGAGCGTACGATACCGGACATGATAGATGGTTGGACGGACAAGGAGTCAGGGGAGCGGATGCCAGGGGACGCCAAGATCAAGGAAGCGTCCGAGCTTGACGAGTTGCACAAGCAGTGGTTTAGAATTGCAATTTCCATAGAGAAGTTGAACAGGCAGCCTGGGGTACACGCTGCGGGGGTTGTGATTTCCAGTGAGCCTTTGCTGGACGTCATTCCTCTATATCGAATGAAGGATGGGGCAGTAGTTACTCAGTACTCTAAAGAGGAAGTTGAGGCAGTCGGACTGGTGAAGTTCGATTTTCTGGGTTTGAAGACTCTGACGGTGATCGAAGACTGTCTGAGTCTTATTAAGAAGAATGGTAAAGAGGTGCCGGTTCTTGAGGATCTGACGTTGGATCGCAAGGAGGTTTACGGGCTGATCACGTCGGGGGAGACAACGGGGGTGTTTCAGTTGGAAAGTCCGGGGTTCCGGACGTTATTGCGCCGGTTGGCACCGGACCGGTTTGGGGATATTGTGGCTGTACTGGCTTTGTACCGTCCTGGGCCATTGAAGGGCGGGATGGTTGACGACTTCATCAAGCGGAAGCGGGGACAGGTTCCTGTGGAGTACCCGCACGAGAGTTTGCGGGAGGCGTTGTCGGAGACCTACGGGATCATTGTTTACCAGGAGCAGGTGATGCGCATTGTGAGCGTCATTGCCGGCTTCAGCCTCTCCAAGGCCGACGAATTCCGTAAGGTGATTTCGAAGAAGAAGAAGGATTTGATTCCGCAGTTTCACAAGGACTTCATTGAGGGGGGTAAGGCCAACGGTCACTCTGAGGCGTTTCTGGAGAGTTTGTTTACGACGATTGAGAAGTTTGCAGAATACGGCTTCAACAAATCTCACTCTGCAGCTTACGCCTTTGTGACGTATTGGACTGGTTATCTTAAGGCTAACTTCCCTGTTGAATTTATGGCAGCACTGATGTCTTTGGACCGTGATAAGCCTGAGAAGATGGTGAACTACCTGAACGAGTGTCGGCGCATGGGGATACCGGTTGGATCGCCGGACATTAATGTGGCGGAGTTGGACTTCATGGTGGAGGGGAAGAAGATCTATTTCGGGTTGGCCGGTATTCGAAATGTTGGAGAGGGGGCGGCTGAGGCGATTTTGGAGGAGAGGTTGAAGGGGGGGCGATTCAAGTCTTTCTCGGATTGTGTGGAGCGTGTGGACTCCAAGCGGGTGAACAAGCGTGTATTCGAGTGGCTCATTCATGCTGGGGCTTTTGACGGGTTTGGGGTCGCTCGGGGTTCGATGCTGGAGAATCTTGACTCGGTGTTGTCGTTGGCGCAGGCGGCGCAGCGGGACAGGGCGGTGGGGCAGCGTGGGTTGTTCGGGTTTGGGGGGCCAAAGAAGCAGCCTGCTCCGAAGGGGATTGCTGTGGCTGAGGCCAGCAGTGAGGAATCACCGGCATTGGGGGGAGGATTCCGGGGTTTCTTGGACAAGGAGACTTTGAACCGAGAGAGGGAGGCCTTGGGGTTTTACCTGACGGCCCATCCACTAGACCGGTACGTCTCTTTTCTAGGGACGTTGAAGGTACAGAGTGCCGAGGAGTTGGAGGAGGCGAGGGATGGGAGCCGGGTCAAGATGGCCGGTGTGATATCTGCGGTGGACGTTCGTTCTGACAAGGCCACAGGCAGGGTGAAGATGGCTCGGTTCCGGGTTGAGGACAAGACGGGGGTGGTGAATGCCTTTGTTTTCGGGCAGGTGTTTGAGAAGTATGAGGAGTTCATTCGGGGGAGCGAGGCGCTGATTGTTGAGGGGACAATGTCGGTGGAGGAGGAGGGGGAGAGCCAGAGTCGTTCGCTGAAGGTTGACTCACTTGAGTTAATGTCCCTGGCGGCGCGGGAGGGTGTGGGGGCCGTGGAGTTGCTGGGGGATGCTTCGCTGATATCCACCGAGCAGTTGCGGGAGTTGGAGAGGATGGTAGTTGCTAAGGGTGGAGCGTTGCCGGTGCGAATGGAGTTGCTTTTCCCCTCGTTGGGCAGGGTTCGAATGGAGTGGGACGATGAGCATCGTGTCTCACTGGATGAAGAGCTTCTTTGTTTGATGATGGGGATATTCGGCGAGCGTGGGGTGAGGTTCGTGTCCAAGTCGGGCTAGTCGAATGCGGGGGCACGGGCGTGGAATCTGCCAACGGATTCGGCCGTTTGTGGGCCTGTTTGGGCGCTGGGTGGCGTTTGGGGGCTGATTTGGGTTGCAATTTGCGTCGGGGTAGATATGTTTGCCGGGTGTTTTCCGGCCAGGTCTTCTGTCGCTTGCGGACGTTGACATGGGCAATCCAGGAACAGGTTATGCGTAGCAGAGTTTTTCCTTCCGAGGGATAGGTTGACGGTTCTTCCAAACACTGAGGGGTTTCATGCCTTCCAACTGCAGTAATTGTGCGGCGGCGTTCAACGTCGAGCCGGAGGAGTCGGCTTGGTTAGCGGAGAACGGTGGCAATTCGCCGACGCTGTGTCCTCGTTGCCGGTCGATGAAGGAGGGTTTGCAGGATGAGAGCATCACGTGCTCTGCCTGCGGGCGCGTTTTCATTTTTCCGCGAGAGTTACGCTGGTATGCGAGGATGTTTCACTGGCCGCGTCCCAAGAGGTGTATTGGCGGCTGCAAGAACGGGCAGATGGTGATGACGGAGCAAGAGAAGCAGATGGCCGACTTTCTGCGGAGGCTTCGTGCGGTGAACAAGGCCTACAGCATGAGTCTCACCAGCAACACCGGTCCCGGCTCCATATCGAGGCGTTTCCAGAACACTGGCGGTAACGATCGTCAGGGCAGCGGCTCGAGCCAGGGTTCAAGTCGTTCGGGCGACTCGGGCGGGGGAAGCGGTGGTGATGGGGCGGCTATGGGTGGGTCGCTGGCAGCGGCTCTCAAGGAGTTTCAGGAGCGCAAGCGGAAGAAGAGCTGAGTTTTCCTGCGGCCATCCTGCTTTGTCCACTCTTGTGACCCCACGCTGAGACATGCTTTCTGGTCAGTGTAAGTGTTTTACTCTGGTTCGCCGCGTTTTCTGCGGTAGAGGGTAGCTCTGGAGATCCCGAGTCGTTCTGCGGCCAGGGAGTAGTTGCCTTTACAGAGTTCAATGGCCCGATCGATGGCGGCTGATTCCAGTTCTTTGAGCGGAGTAATGGAGTTGAAGTCGGGGAAGATCGGGGAGGTGATGAACTGTTCTGTGGCCGGCCTGAGCTGTGAGCGTTGTTCGGCCCAGAGGTATCGCGGCATATCGCTGATATCGATGCGGTCTCCATTACAGACGACGACTGTGTGGGAGATGATGTTCTCCAACTGCCTGACGTTGCCCGGATAGTCGAACTCCATGAGGCGCTGGAGGGCCCTTGGGGTGAAACCGGAGATCTGCTTGTCCTCATCCTGGGCGAATTTGCGAAGGAAGTGGTCGGCGAGCATGGGAATGTCTTCGGGGCGCTCTCGAAGCGGGGGCAACTGGACGGGAAACACGGCCAGGCGGTAGTAGAGGTCCTCTCTGAAGCGGTTGTTGGCCACTTCCTTCTCTAAATTTTTGTTAGTTGCCGAGAGAATTCTCACATCGACATTGACGGTCTCATTGCCCCCCAGGCGTTGAAAAGATTTCTCTTGCAGGACACGCAGCAGCTTGGCTTGGAGGGAGAGCTTCATTTCGCCGATCTCATCGAGGAATATGGTACCGCGATGGGCCTGTTCGAACTTACCCATTTTTCGGGAGACGGCTCCTGTGAAGGCGCCTTTCTCATAGCCGAAGAGTTCGCTTTCCAAGAGGGTATCGGGAATGCCGGCGCAGTTGATGGCCACAAAGGGTTGTGACCGCCTGGGGCCATTGAAGTGGATGGCTCTTGCGATGAGTTCTTTGCCGGTGCCGCTCTCGCCCATAATACACACGGCGACCTTGCTTTCGATGACGTGTTCGAGGGTTCTGAAGATGGCCTTCATCTGGCGGGACTGGGTGACAATGGCGGCGAAGCTATATTGGGAGTTGATCTGACCTTCGAGGCGTTTGAGTTGAGTTTGGAGGCTGAGCTTTTCGAAGGCATTGGCAACGGAGGCGAGCAGCTTCTCGATGAAGGACTCTTCGTTTTTGGCATGGACGTAGAAGGCACCTCGCTGGGTGATAGCTTCCAGGGCCATTCCAATGCCACCGTGACCGGTGACCATGATCACCGCAACTCTGAGGCGCAGCTGGGAGATGTGATTGAGCATCTCCAGGCCATCGATGTCCGGGAGCTTGAAGTCGAGGATGACGACTCCTTCGAAGTCGTCCTGAAGAAGGGAGAGGGCCTCTTGGCCGGAGTTGGCCGTCGAAACGGTGTATTTGTGTTCCTGCAGGTGGACTGCCATGAGTTCCACGATGGCAGGTTCATCGTCGACAATGAGCACACGTCGCTCCACATCTTCCTCCTTGGGTTGGGGCATTCTACAGCGGGAGTGCGCTTTGACAACGGCAATTGCCGCGCACTCCGTTTAGAAGGGTGCGGGAGTGGGGACGCGCCGATGAGATCTCCGTCGGGTCAGAAGGATCTGGCCAGCCTCATTTGCAAATTCTCATCTGTTCTATGGCATTCTTGAGTTTTTGAACGGTGCTTTCTTGAGCGGGAGTCGTACGGCACCGGTTGTGTCCCAGGGGGTTCACACCGAAGGAGAGGGCTGAGACTGCGGCATTTCCGGGGAAATCTGCGGCCTTGATGCCTGAGCCTTTGGCGGTAATGCACCCTGGAGCCGGGAGAGAATTTCCAAAGGCATCGGGGCCATCTTCAGCGGGGGTAGCCACGGCTACCAGGCGGTAGTTGATATCAGGGGCGATCTTGATGGCAATTGCTGCCTGCGTTTTTTCGGGCTCCCAGCGTTGGACGGGCTTAGTTGAGCTCCATCCGAGCATGGCCCGGCCGTCATCGGCGACGGAGTAGATTCGGACGTAGGCTGGTCGTGAGACCTCGACCTTCCAGGAGAATGGCTGGCCCTCGCAGAGCATGCCACCGTCCAGGGGGGCATCAAGGCGGACGATGAGGCCATCTTTGCCAGTTCGCATACCTTCTCTCAGGCCCAGGGCGTCATCGCCTGCGTCGCTCTTCCTTTCGCTGCACTCATCGAGGCCCAGGATGATGGGGTGGAAGCGGATGCCCGGCAGGGGGCGTGCGTCCCCATCCTTGAGGTAGTATCGGAGGTTGAGAATGCAGTGGCGGCCTTCGGCAGCGATTGTGCCGGCCAACTGGGTAGTCCATTTGCTGTTGGGCCCTTCAACGAGCCTTACGTCTGCCGCGTTTTCGCTGCGAAGCTGTCCCAGGACTGCTTTGACCTGTTCATGGACGATGAAGCCAGGCTCTTCTGCGGAGTGTCCGTTAGGGAGCAGGGGAGCTTTGAGAGAGAGTCGAAGCCCATTCTTGCTGGGTGGCAGTTGGGCTATGAACTCTTCGAGGGTGAGGCGAAGGGAGGCTTTGAAGGTGTCGGTGGCCTGGTCAATGGACATGCCGGTATCTCGAACAAAAGCGACGACGCAGGCCCGGTAGCCTCCCTCGAACTTCTCCACCTTTCTGTCGTGCCAGGTTGTGTCGATGTTCCGTTGCAGTTCTTCGCGGTCTCTCTTCCCCAGCGACGCGCCAGCGGTCTCCAGCAGCCTGCGCCTGGCATCATCCGTAGCCATTCGCAGTGCTGCCGAGGGTTCTTGCGCTGTTGCATAGCCGATGGCGGATTTCCAGTTACCTTCGGCTGGAAGGGTAACTTTGCACCAGTCCGCTGTCAGATAGCCGGTGGGCTGGCTCATGGCATCGGATGGTGCCAGCGAGATAGTCAGGACGGCCACGGCCGAGAGGCAAAGGGTAGCCTGGGCACTACGTAAAGCGTGTAAGAATCCATGAATTGAAGACCTGGACATGTGCTGGGCCCTCCGGTGAAAGCAAGGTTCTGGTATCAGCTGCGCCGTGACTCTACCCCGGTAACGTGGGGGGCCACCAGGCCGTCTGGCCAGGCCTCCATGAGCCTAGTGGCACGCTTGGCCGCTTTCGAAGGAGCATTAAACTATTGTCGGGCCGGCGACGCAAGGCGTATTCGCCGCAGGGGGGGGGAAGAAGAGAGCTGAAGGGGCGCCGATTGGGGTGGGTGCGGCGTGGCGATTGGTGCTGGGCAGGGCTGTTTCATGTGGGGGCTTAGAGCAGTTGCTGGCCAGGCTTGGGCCGAGCTTTCGGAGGGCCTTCCGGTTGCACGCGTGCGATGCTTCTTTCAATCTAGGGTTGCTGCCTCTATAATCCGCGGGCGTTTTTGGAGGTGGCAAGTGCTAGGAAGGCTCACCGTTATCGGTTTGGCGGTTATCGCGGTTGTGCTGGGGTCGGGTTGTGCTGAGGAGTTTCAGGGGCGGGAGCCTCTGGACAAGGGGCTGCATTATCCGTTGGGGATGGCCGTGGATGAGATTCACGGGCTGCTCTATGTGGTGAACTCCAACTTCGATCTGGCCTACAGTCTGGCCTCTGTTGTTTCGGTCTCGCTGGACGGCGTGAAGTCTGGCAACTGGGAGTTCAAGAGTGCCAATGCTGCCATGGAGTCATTTCCCGGGGAGTTCATTCTGGTCAGGGGGAGTGGAGGGGATCAGAGGGGATACCTTTCGGTTCGCGGGGACAACTCTGTGACTTGGTTCAATGTGCTCTCGCCTGGTGCGGGGGGCGGGGTGCCTGTGTTGGACTGTGGTGGGCTTGACGAGGGTGGCTCTGCGGTATGTGTCGGCGAACATGTGATAGCGAAGGCGCCTGCCCCTGAGTGGGCAGAGGATGAGGACGAGATAGTGGTGGGTTCTGACCCTTACGGCCTTGCCTACGTTCAGGGAAGGGATGGTGAGGGGGACTATCTGGTGAGTGCCGGGATGCGCGATGGGGCGATGGCGTTGATGCAGATCGGGGCAGATGGTAAGCCCGTTCCCGTTGACAGGATTACGGTTACTCCGGGGCTGCACTCTCTGGCTGTTGATCCAGTGACCCGAGACATATATGCCACGACCAAATCGTATCCAGTTGTGTACCGTTACCGGATAGCCTACCCGGCAGGCAAGCCGAAGCTGGAGTTGGTGAGTGCCATAACGATGCCCGCTCCTTTCAGCACCGCGGATTTTGGTCGGGGGATAGCAGTGACGCCCGACGGCCGGTATGCCCTTGTTGCCAGCAGGACTCCCAACGCTCTGCTGGTCATGGACGCTCAGGTATCGCCTCTTGGGGATTCCGAGAGGGCGGTCCGGGCGATTCCGCTCGATGGTAAGCCAGGGCAAGTGCGGGTCTTTGCTTCGGGCAAGGATGGAGCTTCGGTAGCGTATGTGTTGAGCTTCAGCGACGACAGGGTTTGGGCATTTGACGTGGCTTCATTGCAGCCGAGGGCGGTGATTCGCACTTCAGACGGACCATACGATATGGCAGCAATCATCAATGACAAGATGAAACTTGGATTCGTTTCTAACTTTTTACAGCACACCATATCGGTGATTGACCTGGATTTCGCCAGTGAGACCTATCACACGATTATCGGAGAGATCCAGCCATGAGGAATATTTTTTATCTAATTGTAGTTGGTCTGGTTTTCGGGGGATGTACTGCTCCTACGACGCCAATTCAGATGGCGTTGTCGGAGCCAGTGGCCATGACGCTGATTTGTCTTGGACCCGGAGACGGGGGCATGGCCCGGTTCCCCAATGGGGAGTGCAGCGCTTCGGATGGTCAGCAGTTGATGGCCTTTATGGCCAACGGGCCTACGGGCGACGTTGCCATAGTGAACATGTGGACAGGGCAGGCGGTGGATTATGACCCGATGATACCCGGGCTGACGCGACTCTATCTTGGGATGTACATTTCGGACGTGGCTTCCAATCCTGTTCAGCCCTACGTGTATGCGGCGGATTCCGGCGTATCTGAGCTCTACTGGATACATGCCTCATCATTGGAGCACGGCAGTGTGGAGTTACCGGGCCCAGCGGAGCGGTTACTGGTATGGCCCGACGGCTCCTTTGTTGTGGCGTCGATTCCTTCTCTTGGGCAGTTGGCGAAGGTCTCAATTGGGGCTGATGGCAAGGTTGGGGCAGTTGAGGCATATGAGATGTCGGGGATGGCCTATTCGCTTGCGCTGGTTGATAGCGAGAGGATTCTGGTGGGATATATCGACCGGCACTATGTCTCTCTGGTCTCGGTGGCTGATTTTGTTGAGTCTGAGGGAGAGCGAGTAGCTTTGGTGCCGGCGTGCAGTGACGGGTTGGACAACGATGGAGACGGGCTTGTGGATGCAGCGGACCCTGGCTGCATGGACCCGTTCGACAACGACGAGGTTGAGCCGTTGTGGTGCAGTTCGCCGGAGAATGCGGGGTTGGATGGGTGTGTAGTTCGGGAGGAGTTGGGAGAGTGTGCTGACGGCTTGGACAACGATGGAGATGGGCTTGCGGACCTTGAAGACCCCGGGTGCATGGACCGTTGGGATTATCATGAGGGGAGCGATGCGGGGCAGTGCGCCGACGGGATAGACAATGACGGCGACGGCAAGGTTGATGTGGGTGGTGATTCCAAGTGCAAAGAGGCGGGGGATGTTGAGGCAGCGCCGGTGTATGGCGAGGGGATTGTCTCACCGTGTGCGGATGGGTGGGATAATGACGGTGATGGGTTGACCGACGGTGACGATCCGGAGTGTGCTTCCAGCGGGGGGCTGTTTGAGAGTCTTCCTTTTGTCTGTTCGAACGGGGTAGACGACGATGGAGACGGGCTGGTTGACTGGCCTGAGGATCCCGATTGTTTTGGTGCGGGTGGGACCAGCGAGAGCAGCTACCCCTCGGCGATGCCTGAATTGAGCGTCAGTGGGGACGGCACGCTGGCTTACGTGACCTATCGTGGTCTGAACCAGGTGGTGGTGCTGGATCTTCTGGGCAAGGCCTTAGTCGATGTGAACGTGGTCACTGAGGCAACGGACCGGCGGATCCGGAAGTTGAAGAACCGTTGGGGTATCGAGTTTTCGTATGCGCCGACGGGGAGCGCCTTTTTGGAAGGGGAAGAGGAGTTGTTGGCCTTTGTGGTTGACGAGGGGGGAGTGTTGAGCAAGGTTCGGGCCAGGCAGGGTGGGCAGCCGTTGCACCACATAGTAGAGGAGCCGTTGGCGGAGGGCGAGTTTCGACAGTCTTCGGCAAACAAGCCGAGGCTGTACGATAGGAGCGGGGAGGTTCAGTTGGGGTACACTCCACCGCCTGGTTATCCCAATTTCGGGCCGCTGCTTGTGCGGCGTCTGTCGGAGGAGAGCGACCAGCGGAGTTACTATGGGATCACGTTTAGTGAGGAGCGTCGTTCTCAGCGTTCGGAGACATGGTATGTCGAATATGAGGGGGCGCTTCCCGGGACGTCGGCGGGGTTGGCCATGCCGAGATCCAGTGGGGATGTGTGGGTAATCGGGGTGGACTTGTGCGGAATCGGCGTTGAGGAGGGGGACCTATTCTGTCTACCGGCGACGGCGTCGAGGTCGTGCGAGGGAGTCGAGAGTGAGGGCGAGTATTGCTGGGAAATCAGCGAGGCATACGGCGACCGGGTTGTGTTGAAGCCTGGGGTTGGGGACTACGAGGGGGAAGAGGGGGTTGCGAGGGGAGTGGAGTTGTCTCCGGGGTGTTTCGATGCACTGGGGTCGTTCAGGGTTCGGGTGGCTGGAGAGTATCTGGTGACCGGTTCCCGGAGCGGCTATCTTCATAACGTGATTCGTTCTTCGGAGGGTCGGTGCGCCATGGACCCTGACGGCGACCCGACCTTCACGGGAAGGGCAGTAGAGGCTGAAGTAAGCGAATCATTGATTTCCTGTTCAATGTCAACTGAGACACCGGGATTGGTTTTGAACACCTTCTCGAATCCGGTCTTTTCCCTGGATCTTTTCCCTGGGTGCAAGCTTTCGCAGGAGGGGGTACCGGAGGTTGTCACCGCTTCCCGAGGCACAGTTTGGAGCTTCTCTGTCACTTCCGGTTTCATTGCCTCGGTGATTCAGGTAGGGTATCTGCCCCTCGACCTGGAGCTGGTTGTGGAGACTCTGCGGCTCTACATTCTGGACATGGCAGGTCGTACGGTTAAGGGAATTGACTTGGAGGAGTACAAAGTGTTTTCCTCCTTCTATTAGGTTGTGAGGGAGTTCAGGGCTCCCCTACCCTGTTGCTACTTGAAAGGTATTTTGCTCGACTGCGCCGTCCGGGAGTTCAATGCAGGGCACCGGTTGTCAGGCTGCCGGGTGGTCGATGGATCAGAGCAGTCGTTCTGGAGGAGAGATATGAAAAGGTTATTTGCATTATTGGTGATTGGCTTAGTGGTTGGGACTTTGGGGTGCACCCGGAGCGAGGATTCCGACAAGGACTCACTTGTGGAAGAAGAGGACACTTCTGAGCCTGGTGACGTCGAGGGTGAGGACACGGTTGATCCTGGCATGGACCTGAGCGGCGAGGATATGACCGATCCGGAGGACGGGGTCACGCCACCGGACGGCAAGGACGATGATGCCACCGTCACGGGCACGAAGGTTAAGGATCTTCAGATGGTCGCCGATGGTCTCAACTGTCCGGCGGGAACGGCGTTTTTGAATCTGCAGGACAACGTGGAGTTGAAGGGAGTGATAGTGACCGCCGGGCTCCACAGTGCCACGGACAAGTTGAACGCCTTCTTCGTGGCCGATGCCGAGGGCGGTGAGTATTCGGGAATCAAGGTGGTGGTAGGCAAAGCGGGCAATCCTCCTGCGGTGCAGGTTGGCGACGTGCTGGACATATCGGGCAGCCTGAAGGAGTACTACTGTGTGACGGAGTTGGAGGCGAAGGCGATCTCCAAGAAGGATAGCGGCAAGACTCCGGTGGTGAGCAAGGTAGCTGCGGCGGACATAGCGGCCGAGTCTGCTGAGAGCGAGAAGTGGGAAGGTGTTCTTGTTGAGATCGGCAACGCCCCGGTGAGTGTTGTGGACAGCTACGGCGGGTTCACCGTTGAGGGTGGCGCTCTGGTTGACAACGACATTTTCGGGGACATGCCTCGTCCGAAGGTTGGTTGCAAGTACACGTCGATCACTGGCGTTCTTGACTACACCTACTCGAAGTATCGTTTGTTGCCCAGGGGCGATGCGGACCTGGTTTTAGACGAGACGGTGCCGTGCGAAGGTGGAACAACGGCGGGGTCCATATCGGACTTGCAGAGTTCCTCCACGAGCACAACGTGTACGGATCAGGCATTCGTGAATGCAGGAGCCATAGCATTGGAGGGGGCGGTCATCGCGTCACCGCGCTTTGTGGCTTCGGCGAACAAGTACTACGGCTACTTCCTGTCGGACGGCACGGGCGGAGCCAACTCGGGCGTTCTGTTGCTCATTGAGTTTGCTGCGAACCCCGATTACGCGGTGGGGACGGTTGTTGACGTGGAGGGCGAGTGGACCGAGTACTATTGCCTGACGGAGATCAACGCTGAGAAGGTCACGGTGAAGGGGTCGGATGGGACGGTTCCGGAGCCAGTGGTAGTTGCCGAGGCCGATCTTATTTCGGCGGGGACCGCAGAGCAATGGGAAGGCGTTTTGGTTGCCGTGGAGAACGTGAAGGTTGAGAGCAAGACGCAGTATGGCGAGGCCGTGCTGGAGGGCGGGCTGCTCATCGACACGGACTTCGGGTTGACCACCGAGTGGGTTGCCGGGACGAGCTACAGCAAGGTTGTGGGTTTTGTCACGTACAGCTTCAGCAAGTATCGCATTATGCCCCGGACCGATGCTGATCTGATTCAGTAGCGGCCCCCCGGAGCCCCCTACCCCACCCTATTCTCTGAGTTCACCAGTACAATCAGCGGTTGGTTCCTGCGGAGAAGCGCTGGGTCATGTATATGATTCGCTCATCCTCCGTGCGTCCCGATTCGACGATTCCGATGCCGACGTAGGCTAGCTCGGAGTCGAGTATGGTACGGCGGTGACTTGGGCTCTTCATGAGATTTCTGTGTGCGGAGGCGAGGGTGGATGAGATGGAGACGTTTTCTTTGTAGTGGTGTTTGAGTCTGACCTCTCCGGGGAGGGGCTCATGGGTGAGCCTGCTCAGCGAAGCCATGGCTTTACTGTGGCTCTTTGCTGAAGAAGCGAGGGCCGGGTTGTGAAGCAGTTCTTTGACGCCTCGCCTTTTGCGTTCGGCGTTGATGAGTTTGAGGGCTTGTCGTTCCAGTTCTTCCACGGAGGCTCGTTCGTCGACTCCGGGGAGCAATCTGGTGACGGGTCTGCTGTGTGGGGCCACGCCGACGAAGACGGGGAAGAGTGAGGCGACTTGGGGCCCATCGGCCTGCACGAGTAGTTCAACGAGGTATTCTCCGGGCTCGTCGGGGAAGTAGATTTGCGTCCAGAACATGCCTGCTTTCTGGCTTGGTCGGCTTTCGACGATTCCGAGTTCATCAGAGGCGAGGAGCAGGGAGGGGTCACGGCTATCTTGGAGCAGGGTACCCCAGAGGAGGTGACTGCTGCCTGGTTCAACCTTTACGGGGAATGGGGCAATGTCTGCCATGCGGCGTGTGAAGATGAGGACGACAAGGCCGTCGTCGCCGGGGCGATGGGCGAGACCGTAGCGATTGAGGCGCATGGCTCCAAGCTCGATGTCGGAGAGGACTCCTGTGACATGGAAGGGGGAGTCATCGTCGAGCAGGGGGATGAGGAGGGGATAGAAGAGGGCATCGGTGACACCGGCGCGGCGGAGGAAGAAGTCAGTCCACTCGTTGATGGCTGGTTGTTCCATCTGGCCGTGTGAATCGGCGAGGAGCCCAAGCAGGTCACGGGCAGCGATGGAGATTGCGGGGTCGGGAAGGGGTTTCTCTCCGGTATCAACGAAGAGTCCGTCCACTGCCTCGCAGAGGAGCAGTTCCTTTTTGGACATCACGGGAGGCGCATCGGGGTCGCTATGATACTCGGAGACGTGTTGGGTGGTGGCTGGGTTGTTCTGGGTTGTGGAGAGCGCCAGGGTTGCCACGGCTACAGAGAGCAGTCTAATGAGAGGTGCTATCAAGGGCATCTCCTGGGTAAGCCGGGTTGCTTCAAGGCCCCTTTGGGCAGCGGCACGGGTTTCGTGTGGGGCTGCTTGGGGTCGGCCCTGCACGGAGGGTGGGCTACAGATACGCCCTGCTCTCGCCGCGTGGAGCCCTGGGAGGATTCTAGATGAAACGGCCCTCTTCACAACAAATCGGGTGATCTCAGGAGGTGGGCCGGCAGTACCTATTGCTCGCCCATTTTTGGAGACCTAAACTAGTCGGGCTGGCGTCCGGTGTCGCCAGTGGCGAAACATCTCATTGTATTGAGAGAAGGAAGGCATCATGTGTGCTGTTGAGGCGTGTGCGATGGACTCAGTGGTTAGGGCCGGGGGGCTTCCAGGAGTTGACTTTGGGGGAGTGACATGAGCAAGGCGTGGGGGTTATTGCTGGGTCTATTGATTGGAGGATGTGCTCACGGAGGGAATGCGTGCTTATGCGGCGGGGGCTCTGGCGAGACCGTGACCATTGCCATAGTTGCCACCACGGACATCCACGGGAGGATGGCGCCGACGGAGTATCGGGTTCATGGGGCCAATGGCCACGAGGGTCACACGGTTGAAGTTGGCGGAGTTGATCTGCTGGCTGGCTATTTGGAGGCTGCTCGCAGGCGTTTTGGTGAGAGGCTCGTGTTTCTTGATGGTGGGGACGTCTACCAGGGGACTATGCTCTCCAATGAGTTTGAGGGGAGGCCAATGGCGCGGGCGCTATCGGCCATTGGATTGCAGGCATCAGCGTTGGGCAATCACGAATTCGACTTTGGTGATGTGGGGCCGTTCTCCAAGGAGGCACCGAATGGGGATCCTTTTGGGGCCTTGAAGGCGCTTCTAGCTGGAGCGGGGTACCCTACCCTCTCATCGAACGTGTTGGAGCGGAGTAGTTCAAAGGCCCCTTTGTGGCCTGGGTTGAAGCGCAGTGTCGTGATAGCTGCTGGTGAGGTCCGGGTGGCGGTTGTTGGGGGGACGACGATGGCTACGCCGGGGATAACTCCGGGCGCCGTTGGACGGGCCCTGGAGTTTGTGCCTCTGGCGCCGGCGTTGATCGAGGTTGGAAAGGAGATAGTGGCGGCGGCTGGGGCGGATGTGATGGTGGGTTTGATTCATGCTGGAGGGTCGTGCAGTTCTTCGGAGGAGCGGGATGGATGGGAGGATTGCAACAGGGGTGAGGAGTTGACGGAGGTTGCGTTAGCGCTTCCGGCGGGGCTATTCGACGTGTTGATTGGGGGCCACACCCATCGAGGTCTTATGAGGCGGCACGGAGATATGGCGGTGATTCAGGGCGGGGCCTATTTGGGGCAGTTGGCGATAGTTGAGATAGATTGGTCATTGACGCGCCGGACCATAGTAGGGATGAGGACGAAGTTGGTCCCGCTGTGTCCTTGGCAATGGGCCGACGGGAGGAGTTGTCTGGAGGCGTCGTCGGGCAGGCGCGAGAGTGCCCGATTCATGGGCACCGAGGTCAAGCCTGTTTCCATCCTTGCCGGGGTGCTGACGGGGGAGGAGTCGGCTTTGATGCAGCGCGCCGCAGATCCAACGGGGTCGAGGGTAGTGGAGCCTTTGTTGAGGGGCAATGGGCGGGACAACCCTGAGGGGATGTTGGTGAACGCCATATTGATGCAGTTGTACCCCGACGCTGAGGTGGCGGTGTTTAATGGCAGCGGCATAAGGGCACGGCTGGAGCAGGGGGAGATCACGACGGAGGAGGTGTACTCGATGTTGCCGTTCGACAACGCCCCTGCCACGGTAACGCTGAGCGGTGCCAAGTTGGTGGAGTTGCTACGGGTGGCGACGAGCGGGGCGCACGATTTGCCGGTGGTTCGGGGTCTCCGGGTGCACGTGGACCTTGGCAAAGATCCGTGCATCAGCATTGACAGAAACGGAGACGGGAAGCGGGAGCAGTGGGAGCGGGACCGCTTAGTGAGCGTGACCCTGGAGAATGGCGGCGCAATCGAGCCGAGCAGGCAGTACAGAGTGGTAACGAACAGCTATGTGGCCTTGGGGGGCAGCGGTCTCTCGAGGGTGTTGAAGGACCTTCCCGTGGGAGCGGTGAAGGTTGAAGAGGGTTTCCCTCTTCTGCGGGATCTGGTAGAAGGGTGGTTACGAAGGAACCGGGTATCGCTCGGTGAGAAGACCGAGGTTCTGACCCACCATCCCGAGGGGCCTCTGATGAAGGTCAGTGGCAACGAGTCAACAATACATAAATGCAATTACTCAGAATAGTGGACCGAACAATGCCAATTAAGGGGATTATCATGCTTAGCAACAGTCAGTCAAGGGTCTTTTTCCGAGAAACTGCCCTAATTTTGGGTGTTTTGTTGCTTGCATCAGTACAGCTTGGTGCGTGTTCGAGTCCAAAGGCAGCTTTGGAGTTACAATGTGAGGGACCAAGCGACTGTCCCGATGGCTTCTTCTGTTGGAACGGGGCCTGCTTTGCCGAGGCGGAGGATACGGGGCCTGAGGTGGCGGATGCCGTAGAGGTCAAGGATTTGTTTGGGCCCAAGGAGACGGTGACGCTGGACATTCCGGAGGTTGAGGGCGAGCAGGGGTGGCCCTGTGTGACGCAGGGGGATTGTGCACCGGAGTTCATCTGTCTGCCGTTGTCGGCGAAGAAGAGCATCTGTGTGGGCAAGTGCATTCAGGATTGTCCCGAGGGTTACAGTTGCCGCGGTCTTGAGAGCGGGGACGGGTCGGTGCAGTTTCGTTGTTTGCCCGAGGGGGGGAGGCTATGTGAGCCATGCAGCACGGATGTCTCATGTCTTGGGGCGGAGAACCTGTGCATGGACTTGGAGGGTGTATTGGTATGTGGGGTGGCTTGTCCTGAGGGGGGATGTCCCGATGGCTACGACTGCAAGGATGTGACGAGCATAGAGGGGAAGCTGGGGAAGCAGTGCGTTCCAACGAGCGGCACCTGTTCGTGTACTCCGGAGAACAGCGGGCTGGTTCGGCCCTGCTTTAATCAGAACGAGTTCGGCACCTGTTTTGGGGAGGAGGTATGCCAGGAGGACGGGACGATTACGGCATGTGATGCGACGGTTCCTGTGGGGGAGATTTGTGACGGTGAGGACAACGACTGCGACGGGCAGGTTGATGAGGAGATTGAGCCTGTGGCGTGCAGTTCGACGAACGAGTTTGGGGTCTGCGCTGGGGTCACGTTGTGTGTGACGGGAATTGGGGAGGTCTGTTCGGCGCCCGAGGCCAGGGTCGAGTTGTGTGATTTTGTGGATAACGATTGCGATGGATTTGTGGACGAGGATTTTAAGAATGAAGATGGCGTATTTGGGACGCTGGATCATTGCGGAGGGTGTGGAAAGAGCTGTGTAGGGCTGTTTGCCAATGCTGCGGAGGTTGGTTGCAGCCTTGAGGGATCAGAGCCGGACTGTGTCATTGTGGAGTGTGCTCCCGGGTACATTTTAGCGAATCCGAAATTATGCATTCCACCCTTCCACCATTTGTGCGAGGTGTGCTCCACGGATGCCAGTTGTATGGGTCCCAAGGATTTATGTCTGAAGGTTGGGGAGACTGATACGCAGCGTTTCTGCGGTCGGGATTGTTCCGAGGGGAATGCTTACGGTACGCCGTGCCCCGAGGGGTACGAGTGCACGGTAGTTGAGCGTGACGGGGAGCAATGGGAGCAGTGTTTGCCGTCGTCGGGGAGTTGCGATTGTTCGGCAATAAGCGAGGGTCAGAAGAAGGCATGTGGTGTAGAGAACGAGTTTGGGGTGTGTTTTGGTTTTGCGGAGTGTGAGCCGGGCGTTGGCTGGGTGGGCTGTACGGCTGCGACGCCGGAGGGGGAGAGTTGCGATGGCAAGGACAACAACTGCAACGGGATAGTGGACGAGTTACCTGAGGAGCCGTGTGACGTGAGCAACGAGTGGGGCACGTGCCAGGGGTTCCGGTACTGTGCTTTTGGGGCTGGTGAGGTATGCACTGCGGCGGTTCCGGGACCCGAGGTTTGTGATGGGGTGGACAACGATTGTGACGGTTTGATAGATGAGGAGTTTGGTGTAAACGTTTTTGCAGAGGACGGTACTTTTGTTGGTGTGAGCTATTCTCTTTCAACGGAGCACTGTGGCGGATGCGGGGTTGTGTGTCCGGTGATTTCGCCGGTAGCGGAGGTGGGGTGTATTGCGGACGGGTTGGCGGGTGTTTGCACGGTGGAGAGTTGCGCCCTGGGCTTCTACCCAGTTGAAGATCGGTATTGCCTTCCGGTTCCTCAGGCAACGCTATGTTTGCCGTGCGAGGATGACTTGGGGTGTCCTGGTCCCGAGGATAGATGCGTGGAGTACGGTGAAGATATGCGATGTGCAAGGGATTGTAACATAGGAAGCATATATAGTGATGCGGACGAGTTGGGCGCCAGCTTCTGTTCCGGTGAAGTTGGAGTACAGAGTTGCTGCCCTGCCGGTTATTTGTGCCAGCCCGTTGGCGATGGTAAGCAGTGCCTGAGGATAAATGATACATGTGATTGCAATAATGGAGTTAAGGATATACCATGCAGCTCTGATAACGAAATAGGGATGTGCAGTGGTGTTATTCGCTGTGACCCGATATTGGGCTGGTTGCCGTGTAGTGCGCCTTTGGCTAGCCAGGAGGTGTGCAACGGTTTGGACGACGATTGCGACGGTTTGGTTGACACGGCGGACGACTCGATTGTTGTTGACGGGTTGGCTGGGTATCCGGCGTGCGAGAATGTCTCGGGGGCTTGTGCGGGACAGTGGGTATGCAGGGCCTCAGTGGAGGGGTTTGCCTGGGCCTGCGCTGCACCGGAGCCTGTGGAGGAGATTTGTGACGGGCGGGACAACGACTGTGACGGAGTGGTGGACAACGGCTTTGTGGATGAGTCGGGGGCGTACTCGTTGGTAGCCAGTTGCGGTCAGTGCGGTTTGGATTGCCGAACGTTGGTAGCGAATCTGGCAAAGGGTCAGGACGGGATGCCGGCCGATGGTTCCGTTGCTTGTGAGGAGATTGGAGGGTTATTGCGGTGTGTTCCGAAGAGTTGTGCTCCAGGGTACTACCCGTTCCCCACTGTTGGTGTACCGGTGACCTGTTTGAAGGCGGAGTCTTCGAACTGTTTGCCGTGCAACAGTGATGCGGACTGTCTTGGGACGGGGCAGTATTGTTTGGCTCTGGCGGGGGGTACACAGAAGCACTGTGCTCAGCGTTGCGACAGTGAGTCGCCCTTTGACTGTGATGGGAGCGTTGGAGCGCAGGACTGTTGTCCCGGGGGGTTTATCTGCGGTGAGGTAGCTGGAGGGACCCCGGGTGGTGGTCCGGTCTGTGTGCCTTCTTCGGGGAGCTGTGAGTGTTCGCAGTACACTCTGGGTCTTGCCAGGCCTTGTAGTGTAACGAGCGGTGGGGACACCTGCTTTGGCACAGAGATATGTGAGTCAGTTGGAGAAGGTTATGGCTGGTCTGGCTGCACTGCAGTCGGGTACGTAGAGGTTTGTGATGGCCTAGACAATAACTGCGATGGCCAGGTTGACGAAGGGTTTGTTGTTGATGGCGAATACGCCTCGGATGGGAATTGTGGGGCATGCGGTGTGAATTGTTCGTTGAAGTGGAGCCTGTTGGAGCAACACGCTTTTGGTATTTGTAACGTTTCCGGAGCAGGTGGTCCCACGTGTGTGGTTGGGGGTTGTGTAGAGGGGGCCTTCGTCGGTCTTGGTGGCTTGTGCCGGGGGGATTCGTGGTGTTCGGGTGATCCTGTATCGAGCAGTTGTCTGGCTCAGTACTCTCGGTGCGGGCGCCGCTGCAAGGTGGGCAGTGAGTGCAAGGGTGGAGTATGCCAGTCGGGGTACTGCAGCAAGTCGTGCAGCAGTAATGTGGAGTGTGGGGATGGGGGGGAGTGCCGCGGGGGTTTGTGCGGCATAGGCTTCGACTATGTCAACCTGGACATGCAGGAGGGGAACGGCTGCGAGTGTGCGGCGGAACTGACCGAGGGTGGTTTGGCTGTGTTCGATGAGCCGGAGGTTTTCGATGACGTTCCTCTTGGTGGGGAACTCTACCGGGATGTGAACTGTGATGGGATAGACGGTGACCTGGCGAGCGCGTTATTTGTCTCTGCGGGAGCAGGGTTCGGCAACGGGTCACTGGAGGCGCCTTACGGGACCATCGTGGAGGCTCTTGCTGCTTTTGATGAACAGCTTCACAGTCATATTTTGGTTTCGTCCGGTGTTTATGAAGAGCGAATTGTTCTGCTTGAGGGGACTAAGGTTTTTGGTGGCTACTCACCGGATTTCTTCCAGCGGGATGTTGCCTTATATCCCAGTGTGATTCGGTTGGCATCTCCGGTGGTTGAGGAGGGGAGTGTATTGCCTGGGGTAGTTTATGGGCAAGGGATTGAGGAGGAGACGATCTTCGCGGGCTTCTCTGTCTTTGGGTACGACATGCCGTCGGGGGCGCTGTTTGCTGGCAAGGCCTCTTATGCGGTTGTGTTTGAGGGGTGTGGTGCTGGAATGAGGTTTGTGAACAACCGCGTGGCTGGTGGTCGTGGGGGGTCTGGGCTCTCGGGTGCAAACGGAACGATTGGGCAAATAGGGGCTTCAGGGAGCGACGGGCACGATTCGCAGGAGTGTACGAACACGAACTGCGGAGGTGGTCAGAGTCTCGCCGGGGGTAGTGGTGGAAGTGGGGCCGTGTGTGGAGGGGAGACGCCTGGATGCAAGGGGATGAATTCTGATGGAGGGGAATCGACGCAGACGGAGCAGGGGTCTGGCTACTGTACATTCCCGGCGGACAGTGGGGGAGAG
>CAZQHM010000028.1:0-53989 GCA_964593355.1 uncultured Myxococcales bacterium | reverse complement strand
AAACGCCATTTATCTAATGAAAACAGCCTGTTTGATGGATCCGCATCCAGTGGGTAGAAGAGTCCAACCTCACAACTGCCACAGCTTCGCCAAGGGGACTGCCAGAAAGCCGTTGGGGCCCAGAGGGAGGGTGTCTTTGCCGGCATAGAGCAGGATACCGCCTTCAAAGTGTTTGCCGGCCTGGGCCGCCAGGCGTGACAGGCCCTTGGCGTCGTCTGGCTTTACCGTGGCCGAGGCCTTGACCTCTATGCCCCACACCGACAACCCCTTGGTGATGACCAGGTCAACTTCGACCTGGTCCTTGTCTCGATAATGCCAGAAGCGAAGGTCGGGGTCCGTCCAACCAGCCTGAGCCATCACCTGCTGCACCACGAAGGACTCGAGCAGGTGGCCCATGGCATCACGCCTCTCCAGCCAGTCTATCTCCTCCAGGCCGGCCAGTGTGGCGGCCAGACCTGAATCCACAATGTGCAGCTTCGGGGCCTTCACAAGCCGAGTGGATTCGTGGCTGTGCCAAGCTGGAAGGCGACGAACCAGAAAGAGCCTCTCAAGGAGCAGCAGGCAGTTCTCCACCGTTACTCGGTGCAGCCCCAGAGTTTGCGCCAGGCCGGAGACGTTGAGCAGACTCGAAGTCTGAAGGCACAAGAACTCCAACAGACGTCCCACCTGTTCAACCTCTCTAACCTTGCCTACGTCCCTGATGTCACGCTCGATAATCGACTGAACATACTGACGATGCCATTGCCGGGCTCTTGGTGCCCGACGAGTAATCGGCTCCGGGTATCCGCCGGCGACAACCCGGGCAGCAAGGGTCACACTCTTGTTGTCTTCGGGCTCCCCTAAACCGGTTGGCAAAGTGCCTTGGATCAGCTCCCTCAAGAAAGCCCCAGGGGCACGCTCTTTTTCCGATTCGGTCAGCGGCTGCAGGCGGATAATCTCCATGCGGCCTGCCAGCGATTCAGTTACGGTAGGCAACAGCAAGAGGCTTGCAGAGCCCGTAAGGAGAAACCTTCCTGGTCGCCGATCAAGGTCGACCGACCGCTTGATTACGGGGAGCAACTCCGGCACCCGCTGAATCTCGTCGATGGTTACGACGCTGGGCAAGGAGGCCAGAAAGCCCTCCGGGTCCATCCTGGCTGTGTTGAAGTAGTTCTGCTCATCCAGGCTGATGTAGGCCCTGTTTGGGGCAGCGTTAAGAACAAGCGTGGTTTTGCCGCACTGGCGGGGGCCCAGCAGGCAAACCACCGGAGTGTCCCCAAGCACATCGGCCATCAGCCCTGCGACAGAACGCGGATATAAGTCTTCTTGAGCGTCCAATCTTATACTCCATCAGCGTCCAATCTTCGGTTAGAGCAGCGTCCAATCTTCGGTTATGGTAGCGTCCAATTCGCGGTTGTCAAGGATAGGAAGTGTCTGGATGGCTAAGGAGGGACATCCGGTTCGGCGCACCCGGTTCACGGCCTCTTCCAGCACATGAGCGGAAGCCTGCTGCCAGGCAAAGCCTTAATCCAGACCCCAGTCCCAAAGCTCTTGGAGGAAGTGACGCCAGGGCAGGATTCTGTCACCTTGAAGATTCGGTGGACAAGACCGAGATTTCAACGTGATTACGGAGATGTCGGCCGATCGAAAGCAGCGCGTGGACAAGAGCGACGTCAGCCCTTCGACAGGCTCATGTCCTCGGGCCCCAGCAGAATGAGCTGGTCAGCCTGAGCGGAGGAGGTCAGGTTGAGTTGACCTGCACCGAATTAGCCTAATCGAAATTAGGCTAGGTAAACGCCGGCCGTCCGGTCAGACGTCCCCCATCCCATATTGATACTTGGCCCCACGAGAGTTCGCTCTCAGACCAGGCTTCGATCAACAGAAATAATCAACTTCTGCAAACCGATAACGATTGTCTTAGAGTGAGCTAACCAGTTCGTAAGGTTGGCCTGGTCCTGGAATGGCGTGTAGGAAACCGGATTGGCGGCCCACTCGCCTTCTTGCTTCCAGGGATACTCCGTGTTGGGTTTGTGCTGACCGCTCTCTTTGCTGCCCGGTGTCATCCCCAACAGGTTTCGAACAGTTGCCTTGATAGGCGGAGAGAAGATCTGGCTGAGCTTGGAGTGGTGGTCCGGATATTGAAGAATCAACCCTCTCAGCAGGGGCTGCAGTTCTTTGTCTGGGCGGTGATTCGCAATATTGGTTCTGCCGTTTAATACCAGATATGCTTTGATGCCCTTTTCTATAGCCTGGGCACACAGCAATGCAATGTGGCATCCGGCATCACCGTCTTGAAGCTGACCTATCCTTGCGAACAAGTCATTGGCCACGCGAACATCGCTGGCGGCCTGCTCCAACCAGATCTTCGACTGCCGAACCAGGCGAGCACTCATAGCCCAAGCATCTTGGCGAATCGAAGGGCATCCTCGCTTCCATCCGAAAACAGAACAACGCCACCTTTAAGTCTCTTGGCCAGGGCCTTGCCACGTCCCAATTCTGTCTCCAATTGCCTCGGGCTCCCCAATAGCAGGTGGAGCTTTCCAACAACGCGAAGCTGGGGCGAAGGCTCGTATTCCGTCTCGAACAGAGGGTCGTCGTCGTCGCCGGGAAACCCTCCAATTACCTCGAAAATATATAAATCCGTATCTTTGAGATTGTATCTAACCGCAAGAATAAGAGGCTCATCTGCCCTATTTTTGTGAGCGTCTATTAACTCGCTCGCCGCGTTTCTGTTTAGCTGCTCAATTTTGTCTTTGGCTGTCATTGCACTCTCTCCGCCTAACTGCCGAGTATCCATAACCTCAAGACCATAGCGCACTGAGTGGGATGGAGCCAGCCCTTTGGCCGACGGCAATCCCACGGCAAATTTAGTGTGATGGGCACAAGCTTGGATGTCAACCGGCACACGCCGCCAGACAAATGGACCGTAGCTGAATGGAGGTTCGGCGCACCCGGTTCAAGCCCTCTTCCAGCACATGAGCGGGAGCCAGCTGCCGCGCCTGGAGCGTATGTCCAATAAGCAAGGAACGTACTTCATCGATCTCATCCCGGCTCATCCTGTTTCCTCGATAAACGCCGGCTCATCCGGCGATTTTCAACAACTATCGCCGGTGGGTCCGGCGATTTTGCGCGATTGGGCCCTGTCCCGGAAGCCTCCAACGCTCAAACCGTTGTCGGACAGCAGGCGGGGACGCACGTGTGAGGCGGAGGAGTGACCGGTCCAATAGTGCGGATTGCCTGGTGCACTGCGCCGAGCTTAGTGGTATCGTCGCCACAAGAAAGCGGCCTTATCGTGGGGGTGACCATGAGTTTCGTTGCTGGAGCCTTTCGGCGGGTTCAGTTCGTTATCGCAGTAGTTGCATTGGCGGCCTCGCTGGCATCCTGTTCCTCAGAGGCTCAGAATGGGGTCGACTCGCTGGGCACCTCGGACGACCTCAGTGACCTGGCCTCCGTCGACCCCACCAACCTCGGTATCAATGCTGCCATCAGCGGCTGCGGCGGATTCCTCGGCGGGTCGGAAGAGCAGCGCTGGGCCGTTGGGGAAATGGGAGCGAAGAGCGATGACCCCGTGGAGGAGCAGTGCAGTGAGGGGCTGGAGTGGAGCTTCGACGAGGCATCATCCACCGTCACCTTCACCCACAAGAACCTGCGCCTCAACTGCTGCGGCTCGCACTCCATCACCGTTACCCCCACGGGATCGCCCAATGGGTTCGAGATCGCCGAACTCGACGCTCCCGACGCCGATGGACGCTGCCGATGTATGTGCATGTATGATTTTGTGATTGATTTGCCGAACGTTTCTGGTGTCGTAAATGTGAAATTGACTCTCATGATAGAGGATGAAGCCGAGAGCCCGCAAGCCGCAGTCCGCTGGGAAGGTGCAATAGACCTAACCGCAGGCTCTGGCGCCATCCTCATACAACAGCGCTCCGGGGATGCTTGCTGGTGACCATCGCTGAAGGCCCGGCGTCGCTACGTTGAACACCTGGCACACCACCGGCCGGGGCAGACCTCAACCTATTTTACTTTCTCCGCCCAATAGCGAGGATTGTTGAACTCGAATTTGCTTGCGTCGTGATAATAGTATCCGTTGTTCATTGCGGCAACCAAGGTCTCAACCATCCCCTCATTACCGAGCTCTCGCCATTTCTCTCTGTTTGCAAGCATAAACATATTCATTCTGACAATTACATATCTTGTCTCGTCTTTGTGAGTGTATCGGGTACAGATGAACTGTACTTCACTGGCCATCTTTCTACCTTTGGCTGATTTCTCTTCCTCCGTCCACCATTCCGCCCTCACCATCTCAAATACCAGCCCCACCCCGGCGACATACTCCTTGGCGCTGGCCAAATCCTTGGAGACCTCCGTGCCCATGAAGGTGCTTTTAAAACATCGATCCTCAAATTTGCCTGTTGCGATGGTCTTAGAAACCAGGTCGTCAAAATCGTTTGATTGTGCGCCAAACATTGTGGTCAGAAGTGCCGGTAGCAGAAGAGCAATCATGTTAGACTCCATACGTTATACCCAAAGGAGCACACACCTCTACGCATTGACAATACGGAGGGGCTTATCAGAGGATCGGGAACCAGCGAATGGTAGCAGAAGGCCTTATGCTTAGCAACGGAGATAAAAAGTCTGTCCACAGGGAGTCAGGCTAGCCCAGCTCTTGGTGGCTCATTGGGCCGCATGTGGGTTCCGGTGCAGCGAGCCAGCGCACAACCCCAAGCGCAGCATGGCGGCCGCTGGCGAGGCAGGCCGTGAGCAGGTAGCCGCCCGTGGGAGCTTCCCAATCGATCATCTCTCCGGCACAAAAGAAGCCCGGTAGCGCCCGGAGCATCAAATCCTCGTTCAGCGACTCAAAGGTCACTCCACCCGCACTGCTTATGGCCTCGGCCAGCGGTCTTGGGGCCACCAGCCTCACGGGCACCCCCTTGATCAGCTTCGCCAAGAACTCTGCATCCGCGAAGTGTGCGGCCGTCGCCACCTCCCGCAGCATCGCTGCCTTCACCCCCTTCAGCCCAAGCTGCCTCTGCAAATGGCTCGCCCAAGAGCGGGAGCCCCGGTTTGCGCTCAGCAACTCCACAACCTTTGCCAACGGTCGCTCGGGAATCAGGTCCAGTAACAGCGTCGCCTGCCCCCTGGCCTCAATGGTGTCCCGAATGGGGGCCGACAAGGCGTAAATCGCCCCTCCCTCAATGCCATCCCTGGTGACCAGACACTCCCCCCGCTTCTCAATCGTGCGCCCCGCCAGGTCACAGAACCTTACAGCCACCGACTTGAGCGGCTCACCGTGGAATCGAGTGCGAAGGTGCTCGCTCCATTGGACATCGAATCCACAATTGGCCGGCCGAAACGGCGCTACCCCAACCCCCAACGCCCGAAGCCACTCCACCCAACTTCCATCAGACCCCGTCCCCGGCCAACTGGCCCCCCCCAAAGCAAGCAGCACCGCGTCGCCGTCGCCCACGTCGCCGTCGCCCACACCGCCCTCGTTTCCGTTTCCGTTTCCGTCGTAGCCGTCGCCCCCACCGCACTCGTTTCCGTAGCCGTTTCCGTTTCCGTCGTAGCCGTCGCCCCCACCGTACTCGTTTCCGTAGCCGTTGCCGTTTCCGTCGCCGTCGCCGTCGCCGACTGCCCCTTGCTTCGGACTATTGGGACCATTCGGACTCGGACCTTTGGGACCATTCGGACTCGGACTATTTGGACTATTCGGACTGTGGGGAGGGGGGGGCAGCGGGGGGGGCCACTTTGTGGCTGTCTTGAACTTGATGCCCCTACTTTTCAGTCTTTGCAGCCAGGCGGCCAGGAGTGGGGTGGCCTCCATGGCTACGGGGAAGACCTTGCCGGAGCTTCCCACGAAGGTCTCTATGCCGAGGTTGTGGGCCCATTGTCTTACGTTGTTGGGGCCGAAGGTGGCCAGCCAGGCTCCCACTTCCTTCTGCCTGCTTCCGTACCTTGTTACGAAGAGTTCCAGGGGCTCTGAATTGGTGAGATTGAGGCCGCCCCGGCCGGCCAGGAGGAACTTTCGTCCCATGGTCGGCATCGCGTCGTGAACCTCAACGTCAACCCCGGCGTCGGCCAGCACCTCCGCTGCCATCAATCCAGCAGGGCCCCCACCCACGACGATGACCTTTCGTCGAGCTGTTGCGGTGCTTTTGTCGGAGTTTGTGCCTGTCACTCTCTGTTGTCCCTCAGCGTCCAAACCAGTGACCTTCATTCTCGCCCCTACCCCTCGACTCGGCACGAGCCTCGCTCGGGGTAAACGGCTGGGGGGCGGATCGAGATATCTGGCCAGCCGTTTAGAACGACCAGCCAAAGTTAAGGTTAAGGATTGCCAGTGTTTCGTCCTGCGAGGCCGAGGCGCTGTCGCCGGAGTCGTTGCTGGCCTCGGCGCCAATAAGTGTGTAGGCGATTCCACCCTGGATATCAACGGTGAGTCCAAAGCTGGCGATGAATTTGTAGCCGACGAAGGGGCCGACGGACATGCCTCTTCCGATACCAACGGCGTTGTCTACTTCTCCCTCAACGGAGAGATAGAGCGCCTCCAGGCCAAGCTGCATTCCGTGTCTGAAGGTGCCCAGGACGTAGTAGCGGAACGAGGCCCCGGCCTCGAAGACGGAGAAGGACTCTTTGTTGCCAAGGGAGTCTTTGACCGAAGCCTGGCCAACGCCCAGGATGCCAGCCAGCCCGATTTGGGGATTGATGGCGTACTCGCCGGTCAGTTCGAACACGGGCAGGGCCAGATGAATGGGGCTGAAGGTGATTGAGATCGGCCGGTCAACCACATCCTTTCCAAAGGCGTGGCTTGAGCACAGCAAAGCGGCGACAAGAACCAGAGCAGACGAGATTCGGAACATACCGGGCCCTCCTGAAGAGTTTTACGCCTTGTATAATAGCTGTTCTTAGATGTCAAGAAGATACAATGTGGGTGTCGTCACGGGTGACCGGTTGGCAGTCTAAAGACTTCGGCGCCGCCCACGAGCAGTATCGAATCCTGGGCTGCGGCCTTGATCGATTTGGGTGCAAAGCCCTGAGAAGGAGAAGAGGGGACGGGTGCCGACCAACGAACATCCTCACCAAACTGCTTGACATGGTGTAACCTTTGGCGTTACACCATGGCTTGACGGAGGCGCGGAGTGAAGGTATCATTTCGGTCTGGGAAGCTTGAGAAGCTCTGCAATTCCCAGAAAGCGATGCGTCGGTTCTTTGGTGAAGAAGTGTCCAGGAAGCTGATGAGGCGTCTTCTGGAGCTGGCAGCATTTGAAACGCTGGCTCAGGTGCCCAGTGTCCCCCCGTTCCGATGCCATCAGCTGTCTGGGGACAGAGCCGGCTCTTTTGCGGTGGATGTTGATGAGAAGAGTAGAATCGTGTTTGTGTGCGATAACTCGCCGGTGCCGAAATTGGCGGATGGTGGGTTGGACAAGAGCCAAGTAACTGCCATTTGTATCCTGGAGGTGACAGATTACCATGGCTAAGAGAGCGAAGAACACCCATTCCTTCCGACCTGACTACGCCGTTCCGCCAGGGGAGACCTTGGCGGAAGTGCTCAAGTCACAGAATATGGACCAGACGAGGCTTGCAGCGCTAACGGGCCTGTCGCGAAAGACGATTAATGAGATTGTCGGTGGCAAAGCTGCGATCACGCCGAACACCGCAATTGGGCTTGAGAACGTTCTTGGTTTGCCGGCGAGTTTCTGGACCAACCTGGAGGCGAACTACCAGGAAGCCATGGCTCGCCTTGGTGCTCAGCAGCGTGCGGAGGCATCTATCCAGCAGGCAAGGGGCTTCCCCGTGAAGGAGATGGTAGACCGGGGGCTGCTGGCTGCACGACTTAGGGGGACCGAATTGGTTGAGGCTCTGCTCAAGGCGTTTGGCGTTGCGGATTTGGGGCTTCTGGGAGCCAGATTCGAGATGGCTCAGCCTCAGTTCAGAGCCTCGGCGATTAGCGGGGGACCGAAGCCGTCTCTGTACGCCTGGTTGCTGGAGGCCGAGAAGAAGATACCGGAGGGGTCAGGGGCACAGGGGAGATTCGCCCGGGAGGCTCTTGAGAAGGCGCTTCCTGAGATTCGGAGAATGGTGCTTCGCCCTCTTGCTGAGTCGTTGCCCGAATTGCAGAAGCTATGTGCGGGATGCGGGGTTCATGTACTCTATGTCCCTTCTTATCCCGGTGCTGGAGCTCACGGGGCCACGTTCTGGTTCCGGGGCCTGCCGGTAATCGTTGTAGGCGATCTCTACAGGCGCGAAGATATATTTTGGTTCACCTTCTTTCACGAGCTGCATCACGTATTATGTGGTCAGCGTAAAGTTTATTTGGAGTTTGGAAAAGCAAGCAGCACTGATACTGACGAGCAGGAAGCCGATAAGTTTGCATCTGATACCCTCATCAATAAGGATGCCTGGAAAAGCTTCTGTAAGGCTGGCAGCTTCTCTCATGGAGCAATCGTGGCGTTTGCCGAACAGATGGGTATTCACCCGGGAATAGTAGTTGGGCGTCTGCACCACGAGAGACATCTTCCTATCAACCATTGCACCGACTTGCTCCAACGAATCGACCAGTTACCGCAGGCCGGCCCGCACCGTTGACGGCGAAGGGGCGGGTTGACGTTGGGCTCCCGACGTAGTCAGGCCCCCTACACGGCCGCTTTGTGAAACTCTACTTGGGGAGTGAACTGTCCGTCAGCGCCAATAGCTCTTCGACGTCCGCCTTGTCCTTGGCCCGGGACGTGCCGGACTTGTTGAGAAGCAAATCTTTAAGAGATATGAACTTAACAGACACCCTACCGTAGCTTCCTCTGACCGCAGCAAGACAGGCAGTGTCGAAGTCGACGGCAGAAATCCTGTTCAGGAAGTCGACCCTGGCTGGGGGGGCCCCTAAGGAGACAATGTTACCGGGAACCCGAAAGAGGTCGGGTGGCACCTCCGGTTCGTCAAAGGCGAAATCAATCAATGCTTGTCTCAACCTGGCGATATTGTCCTCGGAGTCAGAATAAAAAATATCTATATCGCTTGTAAACCTTGGATATCCGTGGAAGGCTACGGCATAACCACCAATGATAAGATAGTCAACCTTCCTCTCTTCTAGTAACCGTAACAATTCTTCGAAGTCTGCATGGGTATTCATAGAGAAACCTCCCTGCCTCCATCCGGAGCAACTCCACCAGATCCAGGCGCTGTTCAGGCGTAAGGCTCCTCCAGTAGGCTCTGTCTTGCTCTGCCTGCTTTTCGTGGTTGGTTACAGTCAGTTTCATGTTCACCCTGCCCAAATCAGCTCCAGCATATCATCCACGGAGCCCCGGGGACAAATGGTTTCAGGCCGGTCAGGTATCGATTCCGGTTGGCCACCCAAGTCCGAAAGGTCCGAATCGTCCGAGTCCGAAAGGTCCGAATCGTCCGAGTCCGAAAGGTCCGCAAGGTCCAAGTCCGAAAGGTCCGCAAGGTCCGAGTCCGAATGCTCCGCCCCCTCTACCCTGCCGGCTAGGTGCTCCACCTCACCGGCAGGGCGGCGGCGATGTACCAGATGCCGAAGTCTTTCAGGGGGTCGGGGAGGATATGGGTCAGCCCCTCGACGTACAACGAGACCTGGGCGAAGTGCTCTCGCAGGTTCTCGTGGCGCAGGGTTTGGGCGGCGGGGCCGTGGGGGTAGTCGCTGCCTGCTTTGTAGTCCAGGAGGTGCCAGCCTTCGGCGTCACGCCAGAGCAAGTCGATGATGCCCTCAACTCTGTCACCGGCGGCGGTGGTGTATTGCAGAGGCACCTCGTGGTAGACGTTGCCTTGGGCCGCTGCGGCATGAAGCTGAGCCACGAGCGAGGGGTTGGCCTGCGTTATCCTGGTAGCCGTATCAACTAGCCACTTGCACCTTGCCTGCCGGGTGGCCGGGGCCCCGAGGCCGGTGGCGTGCAGGGCAGCGGTGGCAAGGGTCTGGTCCAGGGCAAGGCCGGCGGTGCCGAAGCCCCACAGCTCCATCAGCTTGTGGAAGGCTATGCCCGCATCTCTCTCCCCCTTGAAGGGGGCGTTGTATGGGGCCCTGGACTTAGGCCACTGGGCCTCCCCCAGCCACGGCTGGGGCACCTGGGCCGCTGCCTTTTGCCTCGACGGGTTTTCCCGCTTCCGCTGCTTGCTCTTCACCGGACGCCAGAGCTGCACCACTTTGGGGTCAAACCCTGGCGAGTGTGACTCCTGCCGGGTGTCGGTTGCCTGGGCCAGCACTTCGTCGGTTGTTCGCACCAGGACATCCTCGCCGGACCTCCATGCGCCCGGTCCGAGGGTTGGGCGGGTTTGGGGCTGACCGTCCGGCTCACGCACCGGTTCTCCCTGGTCGTCGAGCACTGGTTCGTATTTAAGTTGAGTGCACATCCCTATCATTTGGGCCCATGTGTTTGCACTGTTTATGGTTATGCACTTGACACCGTCTTCACCACTTAACACAGTGGCTTTGCAGCTCTCTGGTTTGTAGCCACCCGTCATGATGAGCCGCTCTTTTGCCCGGGTCATGGCCACGTAGAGCAGCCGTCGAAGCTCGGCCCTTACTACGGGAGCGGTGAATAGATTCAGGAGTGGAGTCACGGGACGCAGGGAATCGGTGAAGGGGCTATTTGGCGTTGTCAGAGCCACCTCCGGTACGTACAGCGTCCCCAACCTTGCGCCGTCTCTCAGGTCGAAGTTCATGACCCGGCGCAGACCGGCATGGTCTTCGTCGCTTTTGACCTTGAATCTGGCGAGTTCAGGCAACACGACCACGGGCCACTCCCTGCCTTTGGCCATCCACACGGTAGTGATTACGACGGGGGTACCGACGCCGGCGTCCAGGCCGCCTGCGGCCGGATCCTCGGAGCCTGCCACTTGCTCGATGTGGCGTAACAGGTCGAAGGGAGAGCTTCCGTGCGAGGCTTCGTACTCCCTGACATAGTCCAGCACGGCGGTCATGTTGGCGACCACTTGCCGTCCGCTCTTGCCTTCTGCGGTACACCAATAGGCATCCAGAGCAAGCTGTTGTGTAAGCCAGGCCAGGGCGTCGGCGGTGGAGCCGGTTTGAAGCTTCGCTGCGAAGTTGCCCCAGGCGAGGCGGAAGCGTTCAAGAGACCTGGCGTCTTCGCTCAGAAGCTGCATGGCAAGCGTGGGGTTAGCCAGTTCTGAGGCAGCAGACCAGTCTTCGACGGCGGCGATGGGGTTGAAGGGCCACGTGACGGCTCTACCCAGCCGGAATGGTGGCTTCTGTGTGGTGGGCTGGCCGGCGAAATCAACGGGGGTAACGCCGTAGCCCTTGCGCAGGCAGTAGAGCCCCGCATCGGAGAGGGCAACTCCGGGGCCTCGCAGTACGCCGGCCAGGGCTACTTCGTCACCATGGAGCACGGCCTCGAGCCAGAGCTGCAGCAGGTCGGCCTCGGGAGTCTGGAGCAGCCCCCGTCCCCCTTGCACGGCACAAGGAATGCCTTCGGCCTGAAGCGCCTTGCTCCACTGAGAGGCATGCCACCAACGAAAAGCAAGAATGGCAATGTGGCCCGAGGGAGGTTCTTGGCCCCTGGCCTTGAACTGGTTCAGAATCTGTCGAATTCGTACGGCCACGGCCGAGGTTGATTGTCTGGTCGGCGCCTGATCCTGGTCACCGTCATCCTCATCATCTCCCTGTGGTACCGCTTCGCTGTTCTCTTGCCGCCCCGCCTCGTCGTCCCGCTTCGGGTTGTGCCAGCTTGGGTCGTTGCCATCGGGAGATGGAGATTCTGAGGCTTGCTCATGGCCTATTCTCTTCTCTTTGGCCACTTCAGCGGCGCTGTTCTCAACAATCCACTCGATGCGGGCCTCCTCTTCTTCGAGGACCCAGGGAACCTCTATCTCAGCGCCGTCGGCGTTCTGCTTCTTGCGAGTCTCGGGCCATGTTTGTGGCTCGAAGCTCACTTCCGAGCCCGGGTCCAGGTGCCAAATCTTCTTGATAGCACTGGCCGGCTCGGTAGGGGCTTCACCGCCAGGCTCAGAGGGGCTTAGCTTGGTGGTTCTGGCTTCGAACATGGCGCCAAAGAGGCGGTTTACGGCTTCAATCAGTCGAGGGTTGCTGCGGCGGTTGACCCGCAGCGAGGCCAGCGTCGGGGTCACCTTCACACGCTCCTCGAAGATGTCCACTTCTGCGCCTCGGAAGCGGAAGATGGACTGCTTGGGGTCTCCTACCCAGAAGAGTCTAGCGCCCGTGAGTGTTGCGAGGCGGTCAACCAACCGGGCCTGCCGTTCGCTGGTGTCCTGGCTCTCGTCGACGAATATGTGTTTGAAGGGAAGGTGCTGCTTGAGCAGCGCCGACTGCTGGTCGTCGGAGAGCGCCCGTAGTGCCGCTGTTTCTACGTCGCTGTAGCGCAAGGTGCCACGGCGCAGCAGCCGCTCTTCGAGTTCCGCAGCCCATCGGCGGCACAGTTCGAGCTGGCGGAAGGCAACCTGCGCTGCAAGGTCGATGTTGTTTTCGTTGACAAGAGTGTTGACTGCAGTGGCAGCGGCAGTGTCCTTTCCAAGCGCACGAGTTATAAGTTTACTTGGAACATGCGTGGTCAACCACTCATACAAAGTCTTATTGCCAACGTAGTTCAGGCTATCCTTCGATTGTGCGGCCTGCACCCTCTGCATAGCCCTAATGTCACTTAGAATCTCGACACAAGTCAGGGTGTTCTTACCTGCAAGGCGCTTCGCTCCTGATATTCCATCTTGCATTTTGGCCAGACTATCTTCACTCAGGAATGACTTATCAGCCTCAAAGCAGCTCTCCCAGTCGTTGATGCCCATCTTCCTGACGTGGTCCCGGATCTTCTCGAGGGGTTGGGCCAGGAGGGTTCCCCACCTGGAGAAGAGATCTTCGGGGCTTGTGGGCCAGGCCTCCGGGGGCAGGGTCGAGGAGGAGGAGACAATGGATTTGATAGCATTGCGAAGTGGGGTAACGGAGATGTGGTCCAGGAGGAATCTGATGTCCGGGTCGTCGTCAGCGAGGGCTTTGAGGAAGCGGTCTGAGAGGAACTGCTCAAGCTCGGCCGCGGCAGCATCGGAGTCAACTGCGGGTGGGGCGCCCTTTCCGGGCCCCTGGGGTTGGGCGTCATGGAGCGCCTTGAGCAGGTGGAGGGCGAGGCTGTCCAGGGTCCAGATGGGTGCTGCGGAGAGGGTCAGAATTGAGGATCTGACCTTGGAGAACTGCACGCCATCTTGGGATTTGGCAGCACGTTCGAGCAAGGCCGCACGCACACGCTGGCGCATCTCCGAGGCCGCTTTGCGGGTGAAGGTGACGCAGAGGATTTGCTCCGGGGCCACGCCCGCGTCCAGTGCGGCCAGATAGCGCTGCACGAGGTTATAGGTCTTGCCCGTTCCGGCCCCTGCCGAGACGACGACGTCATGGTCCAGGTTCTTTGCCAGGGCCGATCCTTTCTCGTGGGTTATGCGGTCCTCTTCGGGTTTGGTGTCTACTCCGGTGAACTTCGGAGAGATCAACGAAGGGGGCTCCGGAACCTTTTTGTCCGGGCTCTTTCCCCCCTTTTTGCTGCCGGCCTCTTTGCCTTTCTCCGGGGCAGTCTCCTTTTCCGGCTTCGGGAAGTCGGGGCGGGGGTGGTCGTGGGTCAGCAGGTGGGCATGATCGGGAGAGAGTCGGCAAATGCGCTTGTAGTCGCAGTAACCGGGGATCTTGTCTTTGACCAGGGGGCAGGCCTGTGGGATGAGGTCAAAGCGCCCCTGCTCCAGAGAGCCGATCAGGTAGCCAAGCCATGTGAGGGCGACCTGGCGCCACGACGTGTAGGTTGGCTCTTGTCTGTCAGATGAGCCGGTTTGGTCAGCCTCCGGGGCTGGTTCTGAGGCGGCATCTGTAGAGGCCGGATCGTCATCGGGTGTCTCGGCAACAGGTACCTGGGCTGAGAAGTCGATTTCGGCCGTTTTTTTCTTTTCTTCTTCTTTGGGGAACTCCAGAGCGATCTCACCCACCCGGTGATTGGCAAGCATGGGCATGGTGCCGGAGTCAACCAGCAGGTCTTCTACGGCGCAGGCATAGAGCAGAAGCTGCAGGTGCAGGCCAAGGCGCATTTCGGCCTCCAGCTTGCGGGCCGACTTCTTCTCGCCGGACTTATAGTCTCGAATAGCCAGCGCCTTTCGGTCATGGTCCCAGTCGATGCGGTCTATCTGTCCTTTGAGGAGCACCTCCTTGCCCTGGGGGCAGAGGGCGCGCCAGGGGGCTTCCAGGCTGTTTGGGTCCGATTGGGTGTCTTTGGCACGGCCGAAGGAGAACTCGGCGAAGGCCACTTTGTGAGCTATGGGGGCTTTGGCGCGTCTGTGTCGCTCTGACTGCCGTGCCTTTTCCACCAGTTCCGTGAGCTTCTTGGTGGGAAGGCTTGTGCAGGGCTCAATCAGGTCGGCAAGCGCTTTTGTCTTCTCAGTTTCTGTCCCTTTGACCAGCGTCTTGGTGTGGGGAGTAAGACACTTGTCAATCTCGCCCTTGGTGCCACCCCCACCTGCCTTACTGAAGCGTTCGGCCCACAGCACTCGATCTTTCGCTGTCACGATGCGCCCCGACCGCACTTCGTCTGAGAATTCATCAAACAGCTCAGCGAGCTGGCACTCGACTTCGGCCAGCCGCTCCAGCGCCTGGGCCACTTCGGGGCTGGCGTCTATGGCTGCGTCGTCCATAGGGACGGGGATGCGCTCCTGGACGTGGGTTGTTACCCAGTTGCGGATGGCCTGGGTCCAGCGTCTGCCCATCTCTATCAGCAGGGGTTGGGAGATGGTTGGTTGTTGGCGGGTGATGTCGGCCAGGGCCGATGATACAGCCGGCTGCAAGGTAGCCATGACCTCTGCGATCTTAACCTCTTTGTTCTTCTTGGTCTCTTGTGGGGTCAGTCCGCAAGGATAGGTGAAGTCCCAGAGGTTGTCCGGGTGGTCTGCAACGGCCTGGCGTGTGGCCTGGGCGAAAGCAGCGTGGACTGTGGAGCCGGATTCACGGTGGTCCAGGTTATCGTCGGCATCACCGACGCTATCAAGGCGAAGGACCCGACCGAGGAAGTAGCGGTAGGGGCACTGGGCGTACTGCTCCAGGGAGGTGGGACTGTAGACTTGGGGGCCTTGGGGGCTGGGTGAGGAGGGGGCGATTGCACCGGGGAGCCGGCCGGTGAAGGGGCCGGCGGGGGTGGGTACTTGGGGGCGCCGTTGGGCGTCGGCCTGCCTGCTGGTGCCAAGGGCCGACTCCAGTGTGTCGAGTTGTCGGGCCTTCTCCACGGCAACGTCATCGGCTTGGGCCGCCTGGATGAGTTGGGCTCTGGCGGTGGGGTCTCCGGCGAAGAGTCTGGCCTCTGTCCATCCGGCAGCATCGGCGGGGTGTTTTGGGATATCGGTTCCGGCGGGCAAGAGTGCGACCTGGCCCTCTTGGGAGGCCCATTGGGTATCGCTCCAGCTGCCTGCAAGAAGAGAGAGCAGCGCTCCGGGGTGAAGCTCTTCTGTGCCGGGGCCCTGGGTTGAGAAGCTGAGCATTGCCTGCTGCGCCTGCATGAGGGCCGCCCGGGCGGTGGCGATCTGCTGCTCGACATCGTGGACAACCCAGGCTGGTGCCCTCTGATCACGCTCCAGCAGACCCAACAGGTGCAGCCATGCTGCCTGGCTATCCGTGGGGACGCCGGTCACGGTGGGAAAGAGTCCCTCCCCAAGGCCGGCCATGACAAGCAGGGATGCTTTGCGGTGGTCGTAGTGGGCGTAGGGCATGAAGGTTATGCCGTGGACGGGGTCCAGGCGCTCTGCAACGAACTGATCGTTGAGAGTGGTGGTCAGCTCGTTGAGTTGCTCCCAGTGGTTGTCGGTGGGTGCGCTTTTGTCGGCTAGCAGAGTAAGAGTGGTGCGAATCCTCTCCAGGAGGGCGCCGGGATCGCTGGCTCTGGGCTCTGGCTCTTGGTCATCGGGGGAGCCATGAAGGCTACGAAGGGCTTTGGAAACCCCCAGGTCAAGCTCGGATGCATCTTTTGATGAGAGCATGCGTGCTACAGACGAGGCCAGGTGTGACGGGTCCAGCGTCTTGGCGAGGGCAGCGGAGAGCTTCCACAGGGCTGTGCGGTTGAGGAGTTCATGTTGGGAGGTTCGCTGGTCGATTCCGAAGGTCTCCAAGTGGCTTTTCCACTCCTGGAGGTTGACTGTGGGGCGCCGGAGAGAGCGCAGCAGGTTGGCGATCATGGTTCTGGAGATCCTGACATCGTCGCCCAGGCCCATGGATTTGGCAGCGGTGGAAGCGGACCAGAACTTCGAGAGGAGCAGTCGTTGAAGCAGGAATCGGGGAACCGGCACCCCATCAGACCAGCCGGCCAGGTGGGCCAGGTCGATGACCCACCGCACGAAGGGTGAACGGGCCAGGGGCGAGAAGGTGGTTGCACGCACGGGCAGGTCCAGGCGCTGAAAGGTATCAATCCACAGTTCGACGGTGGCAGGGTCTGGGGGAAGCAGGACCAGCACATGGTCACAGGCCTCGTCCCATCCATGCGCAGCGTTGTGCCCTGCGTGTCCGGAGTCATGTTCAAGCAGCCAGGCCCGGATGGTTCGAGCGGCATGGCGGGCCTCGCCACGTCTGCTTTGGGCCCGGGCCAGGGTGACGCCCTGGGGGAGATCGGCGGGGGATTTCCAGAAGCTTTGCGAATCTGAGGCGAGGTCTCGGGCCACGGAGAGAGGGCCGGGGGCTCCGGAGGGGTCGGGCCAGACGTCGAAGCCCGAATCCAGGGGGGCCTTCAGCGTATCGCACAACCATTTAATGTATAGCCTCTCCCAGCGGTTGGGGGCGACCATGCCTGTGGGCTGTACCAGGTCGATACCGGCGCCGGGGGGCACGGGGTTGCTCCATCCCAGGAGGGCCCCGAGCTGTGCCGGGTCGTCAAGGTTGTACTGCTGTTGCAGGGGTTCGTGCTCCGGGAGTTCCATGGGAGGCACCGTGGCGACGTAACCGACCCGGTTGGAGTTGAGCTGGTAGCCGTTGCGAATGACACGAAGAGTTCGAATAGTATCTGAGCCAATCATAGCGCCTCCTTGAGCTGAGCGACCATACACTGATGCCTTCCGGTGTGCCAGTGTAGCGTCGGGGGTAGGTCAAACAGCGTCCGAGGCCCCCCTCCGGCTCCCCCCGAAATGGGGGGAGGGTCGGTCTCCGGGAGGGATCGGTAGGGGTGGTGTCAGCCAGCGGCCGTTGGCCGCCGGCGCGCCCCCAAACCCCCAGGCAAGCTGGGGGCTTTAAGCTGCAGGGCCTCGGTAGGGGTGGCGCCTTACCGAAGCGAGGCAACAAGGCCGACGGCATACGTTGCCCTCACCGGAGCGTAACGCTAAGGCCACAGTAGCGGCTCCCCCAGCTTGCCTGGGGGCGGGGGGGGCGCGCCATTTTCGCCCTGGAGGCGAAAATGGCTGACGTTGCCCTTACCGGGGCGCTGGGGTGGTGGGGGGAGTTTTGGGGGGCTACTGGAGGCAGACGGCGGCGCCGAATTGGCCGGTTACTTTGCGGTCGGGGCAGTTTGTTCCTTCGGTGCTGGAGGTACCTTCGGTGAAGTCTACGTCGAAGGCGCCGGTCCACCATGTGGTGGTTGATGGGTCACCGAAATCTATAATGGTAACTGTGCCAGTGGATTTATAATAGTAGCAATCAGTACCGTAGTAATTGCCACCAGAGACGGCGTTCATACCGATCATGGGAGAGCTGGCTTCGATTGTAATCATATCGTCGGCATACATAGAAATCGTTATTTTGTCAGTGGACGCCGTGTATTTTGCGGTAGCGAAGAGGTCGCCATCGGTTTTGGCAACTGGGAGCCCGTCCACTTCCATCTGGACGGCGCCGACGAAGACCTGCTCGAGGTTACTGGCCCAGGCATAGATGGAGATGAGGCTGCACTGAAGGTTGATGAGGTAGTCTTCAGTGGGCACGGTGTTCCAGTTGGCGAAGGCGTTTTCCATGACGGGGAGGCTGAAGGTGCCGGTGAATCTCAGTTCAGAGCCAACGGGGGCGCAGGTTGGTTTGAAGCGCAATTGGAAGGAGCCTTCGGCGGTGGATCCGACGGCGGCCGGGCCATTCGAGAACTTGACGAAGCCGTAGTCTATTTCGGTCTCCAGGGCGGAGTAGTCGACCATACCGTAGGTGCTGTTTCCAAGTCCCACGACATCGCCCAGGGCTGATGAAGCCCGGCCGCTGAACGAGTAGGTCTCGTCGCCTTCCAGTGGTTTTAGTTGGAAGGTTTTTTCGCCGGAGAGGCTCTCTTGCAGCAAGAATTGAAGGTGGGCGTAGGGCTGGCCATAGAGGGCCCCGTTGCTCTTGGAGGCAACGAAGAAGAGGTCCAGGAACCAGTGAGGTTCGCCATTATCTCGGTCCACCTGGTAGCTGACATGGCCCCAGGCGCTATCGAGGTCGAGCATTGGTGCGGGCACGCCGTTACCGACGACGCTCTGCAAGGAGACGCCGCCCACTTTCTCGACGCACTCTGTTGTGGGGACGATATCTGCGTTCTCCTGCTTCTTGACCACGACGTCGGGGAGTTCTTCGCAACTGGGGCAGGCGCCGGGCAGTGTGGCCGTGGCGGTAATCATGCCGGCGGAGGCGCCGTTGCCTCGGGCCTGGATGGTGGTGACTGCATTAAGGGCAGCGGGGGTGCAGTAGTAACCTTGGGCATCGGCGAGGCGTTTGAACTGGGTGTTGCCGGTTTTGGCTTCTACAGCGGCGTAGGGCACGGGGTTGCCATCCTCGGTGACGACGCGGCCTTTGAGGCAGCCTTTGCAGCCGACGAAGTAGGCGTCGCCGCAGTCGAGGTCGGACTCTTCGGGGGTGCACGGCAGGGTGATGTCGACGTTGGCGCAGGGGCCGGGGCAGGTGGCAGGGGTGGATGGGGTAGTGACCGTTGCCGCAGCGGCCACCCGCTGCTGGCCATAGCCGTGTGCCGCAACGACGCGCACTTGGGAGCCTGTCTTTGCCAGAATGCAGAAACTGCCGTCAGCGCTGCCGAAGGCACTGGAGGTACCGTCGTATTCGTCGCTTGCGGCCATGAGGTCGGCACCCGAGGCTGGGGAGCCGTCGCACAGCAGCACCTTTCCTGAGACGCAGGTGGTCTCCATGGGCTTATCGCAGTTCCACCAGGAGAAGTGGCCCACTTCCACGAGATAGGAGAGGCGTGAGGGGTCTTTGCTGTACTCTTGAACCACGCCTTTGCCCTCTTCGATCCACTTGCCCGAGGCCTCGTCGAAGTGCCATGCGGGCACCTCTTCGCCTACGGTGAGGTCTGTGTCCACGGGCAGGAGCATCTCCACGGTGACTTTCTCGCCATCTTTGATCTGCAGTGGATTGCCGGCTTCGTCGACTACGGCGAATTCGGCCATGGCGAAGGTTTCGAGTTGTGATTCCGACTGGTCTTCGAGGATTGCGGAGAAGTCGCCCGGTGCTGCCAGGACTGCCTTGCCCGTGACGTCAACGGGGGTCATGCGCAGCATCACGGGTCCGGAGACGGCGTTGCCCGAGGCGTCCACCACGGCACCTGCGGGGACTCTGACGGAACCACCGGCGAAGTCGAGGTCCGAGAGGGCGTCGGAAGCGAGCAGTTTGGCAGCGGCTCGTGGAGTCATCACGGCGTTGACCGTAGCTCGGCCATCGAGGAACAGGCGGCCCAGCTTGGTGACCGTGGAGAAGGCGGGGTGTGTGAATCGAACGACGATTTCGTCGGCGGGTTCGAGTTCTTCAAGGGCGTAGAATCCTTCGTAGTTGGTCGTTGCGCTCTTACCGCCGCCCTCTACGGCGACGCCCACGATGGCGTTGCCGGCGAGGTCCACCACCTGACCGACCAGGGCGTTCTTTTCGGGGGCTTCGAAGGGAACCCAGTCGGGGGGAGCCACGGTTGTGTCGCCGCTCCAGGTCGAGTCGCCGTCCACCAGGTCGTTACCTGGAGTGGAGTTCTTGTTCTTATACTTTGAGCAGCCTCCGACAGAGACAGCTAGCAGTATAATAATCAATGACAAATGCAACGATTTCATTCTATGCCTCCAAGTGCTATATGATGCTATCATCCTGAGTACCAGAAAAGGTCGCCGCCCTTGTATCACTTTGTGCCTCCGTTGTCAATGTTTTGCTGTTTGGATCAATCCGAGCTATGGCCCTTTGGGGGTTGGCCCCAGGGGGCTTCCCAGGGGGCCGGCAAAGGGGTAGAGTAGCTTGGCCGATGGAGGTAGTCATGACTCGGAGCCTATTTGCGACCTGTGTTGCCGGCTTGTGGATTGGGTTTTCTGGGGGGGTGCTGGCTGTGGAGCGGCCGGTGATGACGTGGGACGACCCAATAGAGTGTGTGGATGATGGGGCGGGGCGGTTCATGAGACTGCAGTGCACGCAGAAGGAGGGGCGCAAGGTCTGTCTCACCTCGGGGAGGTTTGTTTTGGGTGACGACGGCAAGGAGAGCGAGGCCTACATGGAGGATCTCCGGTCGTGCGGCAAGGTTCAGCCGTGGGAGCGGCTGGAGGAGCTCAAGAAGGAGGGGTGGCAGTTTTCCGAGGCGTTGGCGGAGGCTCCCGAGGGGTTTGCGCGGGATGAGAGCGGTCGGCTGTTCCAGGTGACCTTCGATCTTCGGAACCGATTCCACCTTGGTGCTTACTGGAATCCGTTGCTTGACAGCGATGGGGAGGAGTTGGGGCGGACGCAGTTCGATTTTGGCTGGCGGGCGTATGAGTTGGGATACAGCAGGAAGGAGCGTGACAACTACCGTGGGATTGAGGGGCGGGTAGCCCTGGAGCCTTTGGAGTTCAGCTTCTTGGCCTTCGGCTACGACAGCAATGTCAACTCCGACGAGCCTGTGTTCTGGGTAACGACCTTCATCGGGCCTCCCACCCGATGGGACGTAAGTGCCCGTCTTGGTTGGGGTATTCGGACGCTCAAGGTGGACTACCATCCTATGCGGAGCAAGTCGGTGGAGTTCGAGAATGTTGCGCTGTACGGCTCGTGGGACATAGCTCACAACAGTAGCATGGCCAACTACTTCCGGCTGGCGGCGGGGTTTGCCGTGGGGCAGCTGTTTAATGAGGTAGTGGGGGTGAATTCGGAGGGTGCCGAGGAGGCGTCGGTGGAGACCCGGGTCTACCTGGACCCGCTGGTGATGCTTGGCGGCGAGTTCGAGTTGGACGATGCGGGGTTGCATCATCTGGGGTTGAACCTTGCGGGTTCTGCGCGTCTCATGTTCGACGATTTTTCGTCGGCTTTGTGGGTAGCTAAGGCAGCGCTGACGTACGAGTGGGTGGTGCTGGCGGTGAATGATCAGCCGGTTTCGGTCTATGTGGAGGCGTCGGGCCAGTACCGGGAGGACCTTCCCGACGTTCCCCAGAAATATGAGGCTCGAGGGTTGCTCGGCTTGCGGTTCTCTTTCTGGGCGCCTCCGCAACCCGGAGGTGAGTGAGTTGAGCAGAGTGCTGATGCACGACGTGCTGGCCTGGGTTCTGGTGGCATCCACCGCTGCTTGTGCCACGGTGGAGCGGCCCGTGGCTGTTCCCATTGCCGAAGTGGCGTCCGAGGGGGCCGAGCCTGAAGCCGGGCCCTCCACCATCACGACAACTGCTCTCCAAGCTCTGCCCAAAGGCTACACGCTGGACGAGCGGGGGAGGCGGATGAGGGTGGCTTTTGACCCGGGCAACAGGTTTCGGGTTCACGCAGGTTGGCATGGCAGTGTGGGGCGGGACTTCGCCGAAGTGGAGAATGCTCTGGAGCTTGGTTTTGGGGTGCAGCTTGCCAGCGAGTGTGAGGGTCACGAGGCGCAGTGCTGGAAACTCTCCCACGATGTGCTGGAGACGCAGGTCAGGCCCGGGGGAGCGGGTGGCCGGCACGTGGCGCTCACGTCCACTTTGATAAGGGGGCGCTACGTTCGTTTTGCCCGCCATCCTTCGGTGACGCTGCCTACTTCGCCGCCTTTGACCCTCCCCATCCCATTCCACATCGGCGGGCAGTTCTCGGTGGGCGGGGCTCAGCTATTCCCGCAGCTTGACGCATCGAACGTCTCCCTGGAGGTATTTCGGGGCGACTTGCTGTTGGAGTTCTTGAGGCGTCCCACGAGGCATCGCAGCCTCATCCTGGGGATTGGTTTCCGATATGTTCTGGACCTTGCCGGGGATGGCAGCAGCGTGCGGACGGGGCACACGCTGGCGCCGTTTACAGCCATGTCGGCGGAGTTCCACATGGAGTCGGGAGACGGGCTGAACCTGCTTGAAATATCGGCGGATTTTGCACCTATGTGGCGTGATATGGGGGGCTGGCAGAACTGGTACAGTGTGGGGCTGCAGTTGGAGCGGGTGGTGGCTGCGGTAAATGATTTGCCCATAAGGGGGTTCGTTGCGGGCCGGTACGGAACCCGGTATTTGCCGTTCGGGATCGGGGGGGCCCAAGAGGGGTTCGAGGTTCTGGCGGGTCTCTCGTGGTCTCTGGTGGAGTAGCGGGCATCGTGGAGCCATGGTTACGGAGGATACTGGAGGGGACCAACTTCGCCTTGTGGCGCCAGGGTGGGTCGTGTAGATTTTCGGCGCCGGGCCCATGGAGTACGGGATCGCCGGAGCCGTGAACTCTCTGCTGAGGTGTTGGGATGGCGCGGGACATAGTGATTCGCCCCATGGCGATAGAGGATTTGGCGAGGGTAGCCGAGTTGGAGGAGCAGTGTTTCAGTAGCCCATGGCTTCCCGAGATGTTTGTGGCGGAGATGGAGGGGCCGTGCTCGCACACCAGGGTATTGCTGGTGGAGAGCGAGTTGGTGGCCTATGCGACCTTCCGAGTGATCTTCGAAGAGGCACATCTGTTCAACATTGCGGTGGACCCAGGTTTGCGGGGGCGTGGATACAGCCGGTTGCTCATGGATGAGATCATTGCGGCGTGTCTCGGTTTGAAGGCTGAGACGATGTATCTGGAGGTGCGTGCCTCTAATGAAGTTGCCAGGAAACTATATGAATCATATAGGTTCTACCCTATAGGTAGACGAAAAAAATACTACGAAGACGGAGAAGATGCCGTTGTTATGGAGTGTAGGCTTGAGGAGGCGTTAGCGAGTAGATGACCAGCGTTTTGTGTGTGCATTATGGACGTGCAATATCGCTTTCCTTCGTTTCAAATATGGTGATTATCTGTGTCAGAAATCAGGTCAAATGATCTTAAGGTAGTTATTGGCAACAGGGTAATGCTTGCTCCTTTGGCGGGGGTAGCGGATTCGGCCTATCGTGCGGTGTGCCGGTTGTACGGTGCCGGTCCTTTTATCAGTGAGATGGTATCTGCTCACGGGGTGGCTGTTGGGCGTGAGCCGCTGGTAGCTGAGCAGATGGCGCTGAGGGAGTTTCAGCGGCCACTGACGTTGCAACTGGTGGGCAACAGTCCGGAGATGATGGTTAAGGGTGCGTTATCAGCGTTATCGATGCAGGCGGATGCGATAAACCTGAACATGGCTTGTCCGGCGCGCAAGATTGTGGGGTCTGGCAAAGGGTGTGCGTTGATGCGGGATTTGGGGCTGGCGCGGGAGGTGATGCAGGCCGTGCGTGAAGCTGTGTCGGTGCCGTTGACGTTGAAGATTCGTGCAGGGTGGAGTTCCGAGAGCATCAACGCTGTGGAGTTTGCGCAGGCGGCGGAGGAGAGCGGCTTTTGCGCCGTGATTGTGCACGGGAGGACGGGGGTTCAGGGGTTCACGGGCAGGGCCGATTGGTCGGTGATAGGGGATGTGAAGCGGTCTGTGGGCATAGCGGTGGTTGGTAACGGGGATGTGAAGAGTGGGGCTGATGCGGTGCGCCTGGTTGAGCAGACGGGGTGCGACGCTGTGATGATTGGTCGCGGCAGCTATGGTAGGCCGTGGATATTTTCTGAGGTGTTGGGGGCGTTGCGCGGTTCGGGGCTCTATCCTGAGGAGGAGCTTGAGGCCCCGGAGGTTTCTTGGGCTCGTCTGGCTGAGCTTGGGGTGGACGATGTGCCCTCTGTGGAGAGTCTGGAGGGGCGTGACCCCGAGGCCGTGGGGCGGCTTGTGTTGATTCACTCGTTGTTCAGCGCGGCGTTCAAGCCTGAGTTTGTTGTATGCCGGGAGGTAAGGAAGCACCTGCTGTGGTATACGAAGGGGATGCCGCACAGCTCGGTGTTGCGTGCCACTATGCCAAAACTCGAGAGTTTGGAGGCCATAAGGCAACTGGTCAGTGAACTGCCGAGACTGACTTCAGGCAAATATGGTGGGCAAGAGTAGCAGGCTGTGGGACGGGGGTGTCTTTGGGGCTCAGCAGAGCATGTGGCCAAGGATCTCCAGCAGTAGGTTGGAGAGGAGGTGGAAGATGGTGGGGATCCAGATGGAGCCGGTCTTATCTTTGAGCCATCCGAAGAGCAGAGAGGGGAAGAAGACGGCGAGGCGGTATGGCGAGGGTATGGTGAGGAAGTGACCCAGGGCGAAGATAGCGCTTGTGACCAGGACGGCGGGGCCTATGTCGCCTCCCCAGAGGATGAGTTTGCGGCGGAAGAAGTGTTGCAGCCTGTGTTGCAGGTAGCCTCGGTAGAAGAACTCTTCTGGAAGGGCGATGAGGACGAGTTGAGTGATGATGAACCAGAGCAGCCAGGAGATGCCTCGGGTTGCCTCATAAGGCAGCGGGGCGTCGTTGGCGCTGCCCAGGGAAATGGTTCCCTGGCCTTCGATGCGTACGGAGTCGCCGGGTGCCAGCAGTGACACAGAGGCAGCTGCTCCGGGTGCGAGGCGGAAGGAGGAGGGCTGGGAGGAGGGCTGGGAGGAGGGCTCCAGAACAATGTTCCTCCTCCCCGCCACGACGCGGGCGTGGTGGGGGAGGTGGACCAGGAGGCCGTTGTCCTGTTGGGGTGCGGAGCGGATGGTCCAGCTTCCATTGGCGTTGACCCATGCGGCGTGGCTGTTGGGGATTTGGGCGGGGGTCTCGAAGATGGTCAATTCTTGTGGCCACCTCTGCAGGCGATCTGCGTCGATGCACCAGGAGCTGTTGTTGAAGTGCTTGTGCCACAGGCCGAAGCCCGCTGTGTAGATCGGGAAGATGATCATTGCGGTGAGGAGCAGGAGTAGCAAGTGGCGAGGCGAGATGGACCAGGTTCCCGGGGGGACATCCCATGGTCTGGAGAAGCGTTTAGAGAGTAGCATGGGCAGGAAAAGAAAGGTAGCAGCAACAAAAAAGGAAGAGAAGCTGCTAAGAATATTGAAAGCGGGAAGAAGGCCACCGAAGAGGAGCAGTGCTGCAGAGGAGATGAGTGCGGCCAGAGTGGTCTCTGCGCCTGTTCTGTGAAGGGGGTTCGGCGCCGCTTCGAGCGGTTTCCAGTGAGGAAGAAAGCGTTGACGCTTGCCAGGTTCCATGCTAACGGATACCCTTACCACGCGTCGGACCGCAGGTCCACATGTTTGGTTCTCTGGAGGGTGCCATGTCTGTAGTTTGTGCCCGGAAAACGGTAATTGGGGCTCTGGTAGTTGCTCTGGCCTTGGTGGTGGCTGGTGGGAGTGCTGAGGCTCAGCAGCCTGCGCCTGGGAAGCCGAAGATCTTCGTGTTTCCCATGGTGAAGGGCGAGGGGGTTGGAGACATTGTTTTCAACAAGGTGGACAGGGACTTTCAGACGCTGTTCAAGCTCTCGACGAAGTTTGAGCTGGTGAGTGATGCCCAGCTTAAGGAGCAGGAGCAGCAGAAGGTTCAGGATGAGAAGCGCAAGGCCACTGTGACGATTCCCGAGTGGCTGGAGAAGGCAGACGGCCTGGTGTGGCAGGGTGCCGACTTTGCGGTGAAGAAGCAGTACGGCAAGGCCATCGAGTCTTTGCAGCAGGCCAAAGAGATTTACGAGTCTCATTATCTTGAGCTAAGAGACTATCAGAAGTTGGTAGACGCTACCTTGCAGTTGGCAATAGCATTCTACGATGCCGGTTACAAGGATAACGGGGACGAACTCTTGAAGGACGTTCTTGTGTGGCGCCCGACCCTGGCTCTGGACAAGAAGAAGCACAGCCCCGTGGTTAACCAGAGCGTGGACGAGATTCGAGCTTTGCTGGAGAAACGTAAGGGCGGCATCGTCCGTGTTGAGGCTACCCCTGCCCAGGATGCGAAGGTGTACGTTGACGGCCTTATGCGTGGGACGCTGACCCGCGAGAATCCCGGGCTGGACATCGAGGGCCTCTACCGGGGGCCGCACTATGTGCAGGTGATTTTGGACGGCCACGACCTCTTCACCCGCAAGGTGGGCGTGCCCGAGGCTGGGCGCACCGAGAAGGTGATTGCGACGTTGAACCCCATCAAGAGCGACGATCGCACGGCGCTTGCGGGACAAGCCATTGAGGGCGCCGCTGCCAAAGTGCACAAGTATGCCGTCACTGGAGAGTATGCAGACGTGGCATTTGCCCGTGATGCGTCGAAGTTCGCCGAGCAGGCAGGCGTGCCCTACCTGCTATTCCCCTACGTCTCCAAGGAGATCAGGGGCGTTCGGCTTAACCTCTTCTTGTTCAAGGCCGATTGGAGCGCCACGGCGGAGATTGAGCCGGCGCAGTTCGATGACAACCTGACGAACTTGCAGGTGAACCTGCTGTTCCTGGAGGGCAACCTTGCGCAGGCCCTTCAGAGCTTCCCCAAGGACAAGGTTGTCCGGCAGATTCCGGCCTGCTACGTGAAGAAGGTTACCAAGCCCGAGCCGGTGGTGGTGGTGCCCGTTGGTCCAACTGGCCCAACGGGTCCAACTGGCCCTATTGGTCCCGTCGACCCGGTTGGCCCCACTGGTCCCACTGGCCCCACGGGTCCGGCGGTTGTAGTCGTAACCCCGACGGATCCAGTGAAGAATCCGACTAATCCTATGGTTGTGACTCCCACGGGCATCGACACCGGCGACGTGGTGCTGCCTTCCCGTACGGACCCGGGCCGCAAGGACCCCGGCCAGACGGACGATTTTGGTGAGCTCTCGTCGATCTTCATGGGCGGTTCGGGCAGTGGTAGTGCGGTTGGCGGCAACAGGCTCATCACGGGGACCGAGGATGACGATTCGATCCTGGGCAAGTGGTGGTTCTGGACGGCAGTGGGCGTTGGGGCCGGCCTAATCGGCGGTTCTATCGTGCTCATCGACCAGTTGGGAGCCGAGGAGGCTTCGGGCTACCGCATCGAGCTAAATGCCATTAGGTAACAAGCTGCAAGGCGATTCCATCTAGGGGAAATGTCTATGAGAATATTCTCTGGTATTTTGACTGTTGCTGTTGTTGGTGGAGTCTTCCTGGCCTTCGTGCCGGGCTGCGGAGGTGAAGACTCTGAGCCGACGGGCATGAGCCTGAAGGTTTTCGGCCCTATGGACGATGAGGGTATCATAGCTCCAGAGCTGGACCCGTTTACGGAGTGCACGCATGTTAAGGTGTGCAACTATGACGGCGAGACTGGCAAGCAGTTGAATTGCACCGAAGGCGATGCCGGCAAGAAGCTTACGATAGGCTCGGTTGAGTATGAAAAGGAAGTAAAAGTTTCGGTAGAGTGTCAGAAGATGTTCACCGATAATGAGTCTGGTAAATACTCAAAAGAGGCAGTCTCAAGAGGCCAATCATGCGCCATGTCGGTCGTCAAGGGTAAGCCCAAGTATCCACTGGTATACATGTTGCCGGTACGAAGTTTTGGCCCGACGTACGATTATGAGACCAAGCGTGAGACGAATCCTGGTACCGATGCCCGATGGGGCTCTACGATAACGGAGTTGTGGGACGGGCGTATGCTGGTTGCCGGCGGTGCCAAGCCCAAGTCGGGTTGCGACTGGGCCTCGCCCATGTGTGTAGAGAGCCCGGCCGCTTCGGCGGTGATTTACGAACCGGCGTACGGCACTTACCTGTCGCTGCCTGCTACGGACCAGCAGATGACTTCCAAGCGGGCCTTTGCTGCGGCTGTGAGGCTGCCTTCGGACGAGATAGCGATTTTCGGCGGCATAGACGGCACGGGGCAGTCAACTGCTACCATCGACATCTTCGATCCGCTCACGGAGACCTTCAAGAGGGCGACCAAGGTCAACCCCACCAGCGGGGAGCGCACCGAGTCTGCCATGAAGAAGGGGCGTGCCTTCCACACGGCGACGTTGATATTGGAGCAAGATGGTGGCTACGTGCTGCTGGCCGGCGGCTACGGGCTTGGGGAGGGCTTCTGGGAGCTCTGGAACCCGAACCTGGGCGTCGTTCTGGAGGGCAAGCTGGGTACAACCCGTTGGAACCACACGGCGACCTTCGTGGACAAGAACATGGACCCCGACGTGACCGAGGCCAAGGGCATCGTGGTCATCGCCGGTGGTGAAGACACGGACGGCGACAATGCCGGCGTGAGAGACACCATCGAGGTGTTCGACGTCGCTGCTCTCATCGAGCAGAAGTCGGGCTATGTACCGGACGTGCAGTCTCTCTGCTCCAACGACCTTGGGAAGGTAGCTGCTGCTGCCAAGACCATGCACGGTGCGGCCCTGATTCCGGCGAGGCACTTCCTCTACCTGGCCGGTGGATTCAACGACGTTAACCACGCCAATCCTACTGCGGACATCTGCGTGTTTAACTACGTCAACCGTAGCTGGGTAGCCCAGACTGGTGCCTTCACCATGAAGAAGCCGAGGGGTGGCTTGAGTGCTACCAGCATGCCGGGCAACCAGATCCTGTTTGCGGGCGGAATCACCAAGAACGGTGCTGCCAACGAAATCGCCAGCACGGTTGAGATTCTTTTCGAGTACAAGAAGGACGGCGCTTTGCAGATAGCCATCGGGCCCGAGGATGAGACCTTCCCCATCGCCATGCGCAGCCCCCGCTTCATGCATCAGACGGCCATGGGCTGCGACGGCAAGGTCTATTTCATCGGGGGCCTCTCGGGCAACCTCATGAACATTGCTGCGGATGCCACTTCTGAAGTATATAATCCCTGAACCACAATCTGAGCTCCCCATTGACTCCTGATAAAAAATGGACAGTGCTTGACCTCATAACCTGGGCATCGGGCTACTTCAAAGAGAAGGGGGTTGCCTCGGCGAGGCTTGACGCCGAGTTGCTGCTTGCTCACGCTCTGAACACCAGCCGAGTGCGGCTCTACATGGAGTCGGACAAGCCCCTTCTCCCGGATGAGCTGCAGCAGTTCAAGAAGCTGGCCGTTGAGCGGGTCAAGGGGATGTCCGTGGCCCACATTGTCGGGAAGCGAGACTTCTGGAAGGGCAGTTTCTTCGTGAGCCCGGGGGTCTTTGTCCCGAGGCCCGAGACGGAGGCCCTGGTGGAGTTTGCTACGAAGGTCATAGAGGCGGACAGCCTGGGCCCTATGTTGGATTTATGTTCAGGCAGCGGGAATATAGCTGTTTCTTTGGCGATGGAGTTTGCAAAGGCCGGTGTGGATGCTGTTGAGATAACGGAAATAGGGGCAAAAGTAATTGGTAAAAACGCCGCAAATCATGATGTTGGCGATAGGGTCTTTGTGTCAAACGTGGATGCGATAGAGTTTCTTGAAAATATTGATAAACGATATGTCTTCGTAGCGTCAAATCCGCCTTATGTTCCCGAGGCCGAGTGGGCCGGCCTGGACCCTGCCATCACGAAGTTTGAGCCCAAGGGGGCGCTGACCAGTGGTTCTGACGGTCTGGAGATGCTTCGGGAGATGATTCCCCTTGTTGAGCGGGTTCTTCTACCTGGAGGGTGGTTCGCCTTCGAGTACTCCGGCGACTCTCAAACGATAGCGTTGATGGCGATGATGGAAGCCGCTGGGTTCATGCAGAGCACCGTTCACAAGGATTATGCGGGCATCGACCGGATGATTACTGGGCAGCGTCGGGGGTAGTCGAGGCCAGTTCCAACTTCTTCTTGAACTGCTGGATTGCCGGAATAGAGATGGGATCTACGTTTCGAGCCAGGGCTGTGTAGTAGGTGACCCAGTCGGCGAGCATGAGGCTGGCCAGGGCCTTTCTAAGCGGAGTCTCGCCGCTCATTGGCACGACCTTCACGTCGAACCCCGACTCTTGGAGGAGGGTTGCAGTGAGGGGGAATCTCCTGACTATCTCCGGAGCGTCCTGGAGGTCGGGCATGAGCAGCACGGCGAAGCGGCCTGCGTCGGTGGGGTGGAAGGCCATCATCTCGTTATGATTCATCTCTGGAATGCTGCCCCATAGGCACGCTAACTTGCTGTTTTCATTGAATTTAATGCGCCAGGTGCGGGCTACCCCTGCTTCGTAGTCGGGGCATGTGTAGAGGGCGGGCATTCTCTGGCCGATCCATGAGCCCAACTGGGCTCCCTGGGCTTCCAGGTCGAGGGTTTCAAGCCATGAGGCCAGGGAGGGAAGCGACTCGCCCTCTTCGAGCAGGCCGGATTTCTCGAGGAGTGTTTTGACCACGCCGAACATGAAGGGCAACGCAAAGCGTGGCTGGAAGCCTTCGGCCTTTGTTGGGACGGTGATGTGTGTGCAGCCCCAGCGGTCGGCCAGTTGGGCCAGGGTACCACCTTGGCTGACCGTGACCATCTGAGTTGGCGTTGACGCTGCCTGGGTTGCGGCGGCGATGGTCTCTTCGGTGTTTCCCGAGTAGGAGAGGGCCAGGGTGAGGTCGCAGGGTTGTGGTGGTGGGGTGTAGTTGCGCACCACGTTCCAGGTGAACCGCCGCTGCTGGCGTGCCATCAGCAGTTCAACCAGACCAGCACTCAGAGCGCTGCCTCCCATGCCTAACAGCGTTGCCGATGCTGCCTGCCGAAGCGAAACACCGGCAGTGGCGTGGTGAGCCTCGAGGAGTTGCTTCGGGGCATCCAGAATGAACTGTCGCATGATAAGCTCCTGTGCAGCGTTCAACGGGCGGACAGATGGCCTGAGGGGGTCAGCGATAGAGCACTACCCTGGGGGCGTAGCCCTCCTGGCTGGCGATGGTCTCACGAAGGGCTTCTGCATCCTTCTTTGATGAGAACTTGCCCAGGCGAACCCGGTGGTAGACCCCGTCATGCTGCTCATACTGCATAACAAACGGCTTATATTTGGTGCCAAATGATGTCGAGGCAAGCTGGGCGGCAAGTTTATCCGCTGCGCTTTTGTCCTTATAAGCGACAATTTGTACGCTGTATAGTGTACTCCTGGCTGTTTTCTTGGCTTTCTTCGATTTCTTGGTTGTATCGGTCTGTGAAGTCTTATCCTTCAACTTCTCCGAAGTAGCTTTCTTGTTCTTGCTGCCCTTACCGGCAGCCTTTGCAATGGCTTCTGCCCTGGGGATCTCTTCGGAGAGTTGTTCTGGAGCGGGCTCCATACCGGGCACGGGATCGAGGTCGATGATCTCGGCTGGGGCGGCCCTGGGAAGCTGTTGCGCTTGGGGAACGGGACCACCCGTGGGGGAGTGGCGCTGTGAGTTCCTCTCTTTGGCCAATTCCTCTTTGGAGCCAAGTCGCCCGCCGCCGACGTCCACGGGGGTAAGGGACTCCACGGCCATGGTGGTTGGGGCCGCATACTGATCTGGAGCCATGCGGTGGCGAATCTGGTCCCGGAACTGTTCTTCGAGGGTTTTTGCTTGTTTCTTGGACTGGGCCACTACATCGAGATGGTGGGCGAAGATGAATCGGGTCAGGGTCTCCATGGTTTCGGCCGGAGCCACCTTGCTCAGCATTGTTCCGGGCACCGTGGCCGGCTTGTTGATCTTCAGCACTCCCATCCAGGGGCGGTCCTTCTTTGGGGCCGCTGGTTCCGACGACCGAATGGACTTTGCACCTGTGCCGCCGTCAGCCCCTAGTTTGTGACCTAGAGTGAAAACAATGGCCGAAATAACAACACAGAACACCAAAAATGCCAATATATGCCAGTTGGTAAGGTGTATTGTTACTTTCTCCTTGATCTTGTTCTCTTGCCGAAAGCGCATTTTCCCCTCCCATGATCCGACACGGACTGCAGCCTACATCAGGCTTGCGGACTGTCAAAATTGGCGCGAGGTTTGGGGCCAATGATTTGGAGGAGACCATGAGAAAGACCGTTAGTACGCCCAAGGCACCCAAGGCAATCGGCCCCTACAGCCAGGCGGTGAAGATTGATGCACCTCAGTCGCTGATGTTTGTTTCCGGGCAGATCCCCATGGATCCTGAGACCGGTGAGTTGGTTCAGCACACCTTCGAGGCCGAAGTGGAGCGGGTTCTTGAGAACGTGAAGGCCGTTGTGGAGGAGGGTGGATTCCAGATGTCGGACGTTGTGAAGGCCACGGTCTACCTCACGGACATGGCTGACTTTGTTGCCATGAACCAGGTATACATGCGCTACTTCGACGGGGAGTGCCCTGCTCGAGCGGCCTTTGCCGTGAAGGGGTTGCCCAAGGGTGCCAGGGTTGAGATCGAGGTTGTCTGCGCCCGATAGTCTGCCGTCAGCGATGTCACGCCGGGGTATGGTGACTCTCAGCGGGTTTGGCCATGGGATTGGAGTATGTCCAGCCAGTTGGTCATGGCCTCTTGGGCTCGTGCGGCCATTGCCATGCGTTTGTCCGACTTGCCGTGCCGCCCTTTGAGGGGAGGCAGCATTCCAAAGTGAACGTTGGAGGGTTGCAGCGGCTGAACGAGGCTGGCTGTGACGTGGTTGAGGAGGCCTCCGAGGGCAGTCTCCGGGGGAGGCCCTCCTGGTGGGGGCCCGCCGGTGAGGCGTTGTTCCATGAAGAGGGCCGCCATGGCACCTGTGGCGATGGACTCCACGTAGCCTTCGGAGCCGCAGAACTGGCCTGCGACGAAGATGTCCGGGTGGTTGGCCATGGAGAGGTCGTTGCGCAGGATTCTGGGCGAGTCGATATAGGAGTTTCGGTGGACGGACCCAAAGCGCAGGAACTCTGCGTTTTCGAGGCCCGGGATCATTCTGAAGACTCTCTGTTGTTCTGGGTGGCGCAGCCTGGTCTGGAAGCCCACGAGGTTGAACGCTGTGGCGGCGGGGTTTTCGGCTCTCAGTTGCACGACGGCAAAGGGGCGACGACCGGTTTTGGGGTCGTTGAGGCCCACGGGGCGCATGGGGCCATAGGCCAGGGAGAGGGTACCTCTGGAAGCGATGGCCTCCACGGGCTCGCAGCCGGTGAAGACGACGCCTTTGGAGTTTTCGAACTGGTGTCCCTGGTGCTCTTCGGCGGCGAGGAGAGCGTGTACGAAGGCGAAGTACTCTCTCTCGGACATGGGAGCGTTGAGGTAGTCGCCCTCGCCGGTTTCGTAGCGTGATTGCCTGAAGAGAAGGTCCATGTTGAGCGAGTCGGCAGAGACGATAGGGGCAATAGCATCAAAGAAGAAGAGGTAGGGGGAGCCGACCAGGGCCGCAATTTCGTCCATGAGGGCGGGGGAGCAGAGGGGGCCCGGGGTCAGGAGGGTGAGGCCGCTGTCGGGCAGGCGGGTTACCTCCTGGCGCACAAGTTCTATCAGCGGGTGTGTTTCCACGGCCTGGGTGACGGCCGCAGCAAAGGCGGTGCGGTCCACGGCCAGAGCCGAACCGGCGGGAACGGCCACTTTGTCGGCTATGGCGATGAGCGGGGAGCCAAGTCTGCGCAGTTCTGCTTTGAGCAGCCCTGGGGCCACTTCGGGGAGGTTGGAGCGAAGGGAGTTGGAGCAGACCAGTTCTGCCAGCCAGGGGGTCTCGTGGGCCGGTGTGGTTGCCGCGGGGCGCATCTCAAAAAGGGTTACTGGGATAGCCTTTCCGGCCAGCCTCAGGGCGGCTTCGCTGCCAGCCAGCCCTCCTCCGATGATAGTGACGCTGCTCACTCCGAGGCTTCTCCCGGGGAGGCGGTAGCGCCGCATCTGGGGCACTTGAGGGTCTTGGTTCTACCTCGTCCGCCCTCTTCCATGTAGGGGTGTGAGCATTCGGTGCAGGGGGTCGGCACGGGCTTTCCGAAGAGCACGAAGTCGCAGGTTTGCACGGAGCAGCGGAAGAAGGTTCTGGCCTTCTGGCTTTTCCGTTCGACGAGTTTGCCTTCGCAGCCCTCTCGTGGGCAGGCGAAGGTTGTGGCAAAGGGTTTGGTTCCTTTGCATGTGGGGTAGTTGGTGCAGGCCCAGAAGCGGCCGAAGCGGCCATCGCGCACATTCATGGCGCTGCCGCACAGCTCGCACTTCTCTTCGTTTTCGGGGGTTGCCAGCGGGGCAGGCACTGCCTTGCCGGTGTCGTCCCGCTTGAAGGGCATGGTACTGCGGCACTGGGGGAAGGCCGAGCAGGCCAGGAAGGAGCCGGTCTTTCCAAAGCGCACCACCATGTGTTCGCCGCAGCGTGGGCAGGGCACCTCGGTCTTTTCGGGCTCCCTCTTGATGTTCTTCATCTGCTCTTTTGCGGCATCGAGGTCGGCCCGGAACTTGCCGTAGAAGGAGGTCAGAAGGCCAAGTCGATTGACCGAACCCTCCTCGACCTTGTCCAGGTCCTCTTCCATTTGGGCGGTGAAGCCAATCTCCATGACGTCGGGGAAGTGGACTCGGAGCAGGTCGGTTACGACGAAGCCCAGGTCGGTGGGTTTGAACTTTCCGGCGTCTTTCTCCACGTACTTCTTGTCTTGGATGGTCGACAGAATGGTGGCGTAGGTGGATGGTCTGCCGATGCCCCGCTTCTCCATCTCTTTGACCAGCGTACCTTCTGTGAACCTTGGGGGAGGCTGGGTGAAGTTCTGCTCGCCATCGACGGAGATGAGCTTGAGGGTCTCGCCCATGGTGAGGGGTGGCAGGGTCTGGGCCTCTTGCTCCTCGGCCTCATTGGCATCGGGATCACGGAAGAGCCTGAGAAAGCCGTCGAAGATGAGGATTCTGCCCGTGGCCTCGAATTCGAAGCGCTTGTCTGCGGCCACGGTGACGCCGGTGACGTCGTAAACGGCAGGCATCATCTGGCTGGCGAGGAAGCGGTTCCAGATGAGCTTGTAGAGTCGGGCCGCCTCTTTGTCGAGGAAGGGTGTTACGACCTCGGGTGTGAACTCCACGGATGTGGGTCGGATGGCTTCGTGGGCATCCTGGGCCGACTTCTTGTTCTTGAACTTGTTTGGTGTTGCGGGGACGTATTCGGGGCCGAATGTGGCCAGAATGTGGCCTCTGGCAGCGTCGATTGCCTCATCGGAGAGTCGGGTAGAGTCGGTTCGCATGTAGGTAATGAGGCCGTTGGTGCCAAGGGGGCCGAGGTCGACGCCTTCGTATAGTTGCTGAGCCAGGGCCATGGTTCTCTTGGCCGAGAATCGATAGAGGCGGTGGGCATCCTGCTGCATGGTGGAGGTAATGAGGGGAGGAGGGGCGTACTTCTTCTTCTCCTCTCGGGTGAGATTCTTGACGGAGTATGCGGCTTTACGGAGTTGGGCCAGGGCCTCTTCGGCGACGGCCTGGTTGTTCAGGAGGCTCTTTTCGCCGTCGATGCGCACGAGTCTGGCATCAAACTCTGGGGCGCTCTTGCCCAGCAGTCTGGCTCTCACGACCCAGTACTCCTGGGAGACGAACTCTCGAATCTCCCGCTCTCTGTCCACGACCACGGCCACGGCCACGGACTGGACGCGGCCGGCGGAGAGGCCCGCCGAGACCTTCTTCCAGAGCAGTGGGCTCAGCTCGTAGCCAACGAGGCGGTCGAGGATGCGGCGTGTGATTTGAGATTCGTATTTCTGGCCGTCGAGCTCCACGGGGTTGCCCAGGGCCTTCAAGACGCCGTTCTTAGTGATCTCGTGGAAGAGCACCCGGTGCATAATCGGAGCGGGCTGCTGCTTCTTCTTGCCTTTGAGGATCTCCTCGGCGACGTGCCAGGCGATGGCCTCGCCTTCGCGGTCGGGGTCGGAGCCCAGATAGACATCGTCGACTCCTTCAGCGGCCTTGCGGATCTCTTGAATGACCTTGGCCTTGCCCTTAATGACCTCGTAGCGAGGCTCGAACTCCTTATCGACGTTGACCCCGATGGAGTCTGGGGGGAGGTCCTTGATGTGCCCCACGGTTGCTCGCACCACAAAATCTTTGCCGAGGTACTTGGAGAGCGTTCTCGCTTTCGCCGGGGACTCGACCACCAAAAGGTTCTTCGCCATTTGTTCACCCTGTCACGTTGATGCGCAACCCGTATCTGTTCCCGGCCTCGCGCTGGATCCAACCATTTAGCTCGCAGTGAAGCAGAGCCTCGCTAAGTGCCGCGGGAGAAGCGTTAAGCATCGTTCCGAGGTCGTCCATGTGGCAGACGCCCTCCGCAAGCGCACTTAGCACCTTCCGCGGCAAAGGGTCAAGAATTGAAAGGTCAATTTCCGCTGGCTGGGGCAGTTTTTGGTTCAGGAGGGGGGAGGCCAAACGCTTGCCCGGCGCCATAATTGATGCGACCCGGCCTGGCGAAGCGGGGCGAGCGCCCATATCCAGCAGGGCGTTGGAGCCTGCGTTTGCGCAGTCGTCGGCGGGCCCCGGTACGGCAAACAGGGGTTGAGATGCCTGGATAGCGAACCTGGCGGTGTGCATGGCACCGCTGGCAACGGGGCATTGGACCACCACGGTGGCTTGAGAAATTGCCACGAGCAGCCGATTTCTTTCCGGGAAGCGGTATGGCGCCACGGGCAGCACCGAGGGGTATTCGGAGAGCAGGGCACCAGAGTGAGTAATCTCCTCGAACAGTTTTCGGTTGGCGGATGGATATGGGTGCACGAGGCTGGAGCCGAGGACGGCGATGGTGGGGGCTGCGGCGTGCAGAGCGGCTTCGTGGCAGGCAGCGTCGATGCCCGATGCGCCGCCCGAGACGATGGTTGCACCGGCCTCGCCCAGCTCTGTGGCCAGGGTGCGTGCCATGCGCCGACCGTAGTCTGTGGCCTTTCTACTGCCCACCATGGCAATTCGAGGGGCATTGGGAGGAGGCCAGAGCCCCCGCACGAAGACCACAGCGGGGGGCCGACAGGCGCCGGAGAGTTGCGGCAACCATAGCGGGCTTGTGGGAAGAATGATGGAGACACCTGCCCGAGCGCACTGTTTGAGCTCTTTGTTGACCAGAGCCGAGAGCTTATGGGCGTCCAGTGTCGCCGGAAGGAGGTCGGAGCTGAGCAGATCAAGGGCCTCCACGGGGTTTCCGGCGGCAGCAACGAGGCGCCTGACGACGCTGTGGCTGCTTGTGGCCAGCAGCAGGGCGAGGGTAGCGGTCTGGTTGTCCAGGGTGAGTCCTAGTTTTGCGAGGGAGTGCCGAAGCTTCATGCTGCTTTCCTCTGGTGCCTCTCACCGGCGGCAGGTCGTCGGTGGCACCCCTATGTGTCGTTGCAGCGAGGCGGATGAAGCGGGAAAAGTTGTGAGGCGCCGCCGATATGTGCGGGTGGCGCGGGTGGCAGTGCCGGTCAGGGCGGAAGTTCGCCCCTGCCCATGGGCTTGCCGGGTTTAGGGGAACGTGCTACAACGTCGGTCCGGATCGTGGGTGTTTCGGGCATTATCAAGTCATTTAGTGTTACCGTCTTGCGGAGTGTAGAGATGGCGAAGCTGGTCGAGTGCGTTCCGAACTTCAGTGAGGGGCGAGACAAGTCTGTTATTGATGCCATTGCCAGGGCAGTGGAGGGTGTTTCCGGGGTTACGCTGTTGGATGTGGACCCAGGGGCGGATACCAACAGGACTGTCTTCACGTTTGTGGGCCGGCCCGAGGTTATCGTGGATGCGGCCTATGCGGCCATTGCCAAGGGGGTTGAGCTCATCGACATGAGTCAGCACAGGGGGGCGCATGCCCGCCAGGGTGCTTGCGATGTATGCCCGTTCATCCCTATTGGCGAGACGACCATGGAGGAGTGTGTGGCGCTGGCTCGGGAGTTGGGGCGTCGTGTGGGCGAGGGGCTGGGAGTGCCGGTCTATCTCTATGAGTACGCTGCTACGAAGCCTGAGTGGAAGACCCTTCAGGCCATACGGATCGGGGAGTACGAGGCGTTGGCGCAGAAGGCTACACAGCCCGAGTGGGCGCCTGACTACGGGCCTCACAAGTTCAACGCCAGGGCTGGAGCGACGGTGATTGGGGCGAGGGACTTCCTCATCGCCTACAACATTAACCTTAACACGAGGAACAAGAAGCTGGCCAAGGCCATAGCCGAGCGCATCCGCGACAGCGGCCGGCTGGCCAGGGACGAAGCAGGAAAGAAGATCATCGGCGAGGACGGCAAGGCTCTGCGAATACCGGGGATGTTCGACTACTGTAAGGCCACGGGCTGGTACATCGACACCTACGGCCGCACGCAGGTCACCATGAACCTGACCAACTACCGGGTGACGCCTCCCCACGTTGTCTTCGACGAAGTCTGCGAGATAGCTGCGGAGCTTGGGTTGCGGGTCACGGGTTCGGAGATTGTGGGGCTGGTGCCTTTGGCCGTGATGATGGATGCGGGGCTGCACTACCTGTCGAAGCAGGGGTCGACCCGTGGGCTCACGGCCATGGAGGTAGTTGAGACGGCGGTGCAGAGCATGGGTCTTGGCGATGTGGCCCCCTTTGAGCCCAGGCAGAAGATTATTGAGTGGCGTGTGGCGCAGGGGCGGGACGTGCTGATGTCAATGACGTGCAACGAGTTCTGCGACGAGCTCTCAAGGGATTCTCCGGCCCCTGGCGGCGGCAGCGTTGCGGCCTTCTGCGGATCTTTGAGTGCGGCGTTGTCGGCCATGGTGGCCGCATTGACGCATACGAAGAAGGGTTACGAGGCGGTCCGTGACCAGATGGATGAGATTGGTGTGGCGGGGCAGCGGCTCAAGGAGTTTTTCGCCCAGGCGGTTGACGACGACTCCAGGGCTTTCGACGGCCTTATGGAAGCCATGAAGATGCCCAAGAAGAGTCCTGAGGAGAAGGCGGCCCGGGTGGCAGCGATGCAGGAGGCAACGAAGCAGGCGATTAGTGTACCGCTGGCTGTTTTGGGTCGGTCGGCGGAGGGGGCGGAGTTGGCCTCCAGGGCTGCGAGGTTGGGCAACTCGAACTCTGTGAGTGACGCCGGTGTAGCAGCGTTGTGTGCTGGGCTATGCGCCAAGGGTGCATATTATAATGTGCTGATAAATCTGGAAGGGATTACGGATAGCATATACAGAGAAGAGACCATGGCCAAAGCTGATGAGGCGCTGGCCCGAACGGAGAAGACCTGCGCCGAGGTTGAGGGCTTTATGCTTCAGCGGCTGCGTGGTGCGCTGGACAAGGCAGCGGAATAGGGGTGATGACATGATCAGGGGCGAGAGAATTAAGGCGATTCTGGAGCAGGGCGGCCCGAGGGAAGGAGTTGTGACCTGTGGGTGGGCCAGATCCATCAGGGACAGCAAGCATGTGGGCTTCCTGGTGTTGAACGACGGTTCGACGTTCGACTCGTTGCAGGTGGTTGTGCAGCCCACGTTGGCCAACTATGGGGAGGTTGTGGGAGCTGGGACGGGGGCATCCTTCCGGGTGAGAGGGACGTTGGTGGCGTCTCAGGGTGCGGGTCAGCAGTGGGAGCTTGCGGCAGAGGAGGTTGAGCTGCTGGGAGCCAGCGATCCGGCCTACCCGCTGCAGAAGAAGCGTCACAACTTCGAGTACCTTAGGACCATAGCGCACCTTCGACCCCGGTCCAACACATTCGGGGCGGTGTTTCGGGTGAGAAATGCTGCTGCGTATGCCGTGCACCGCTTTTTCCAGGAGCGGGGGTTCATGTGGGTGCATACGCCCATTATCACGGGCAGCGATGCCGAGGGTGCCGGGGCGATGTTCCGGGTGACGACGCTGGACCTGGAGAAGCTGCCTCGCACGGAGGAGGGGGCTGTTGACTTTTCACAGGACTTCTTCGGCAGGAGCACGAGCCTGACGGTATCGGGTCAGCTGGAGGGCGAGACTTTTGCGATGGCCTTTGGGGACATATACACCTTTGGCCCCACGTTCCGGGCGGAGAACAGCAACACGCCGAGGCACGTTGCGGAGTTCTGGATGATAGAGCCCGAGATGGCTTTCTATGATCTGGATGATAACATACTTTTGGCAAGGGATTTTACGAAATATATCACAAAATTTGTTTTGGATACATGTGGTAAAGATCTGGCCTTTCTGGATGAGCACATTGAGAAGGGTCTGGTTTCCAGGTTGGAGGCTGTGGTCAACGCTGACTTTGCGGTGATGCCGTACACTGAGGCGGTTGAGCGGCTGTTGAAGAGCGGCGAGAAGTTTCAGTACCCGGTTTATTGGGGAGTCGATCTACAGACTGAGCACGAGAAGTACATAACTGAGAATATTGTTGGGGGCCCAACGTTTTTGACCAACTATCCCAAGAAGATCAAGGCCTTCTATATGTTGAACAACGAGGATGGTCAGACGGTGGCGGCCATGGATCTTCTGGTGCCGAGGATTGGGGAGATCATCGGGGGGAGTCAGCGTGAGCACCGATTGGAGCTTCTGGTTGATCGAATCAAGGAGTTGGGGCTTACGGAGGAGGAGTACTGGTGGTATTTGGATTTGCGGCGGTTCGGGTCGGTGCCCCATGCGGGCTTTGGGATGGGGTTTGAGCGGGCGGTGATGTACCTGACGGGCATGGCCAACATCCGCGATGTGATTCCATACAGTCGGACGCCGGGCAATGCGGAGTTCTGAAGGAGTGGCATGAGGACTATACGAAACTGGCTGACGGCGTTGGCCGTTCTATTGGTGACGTTGGCAGCACCGGCGCAGGTGTTTTCTGCGGGTGGGGGCAAGGTTGCCACGGTTTCGGTGGATGTGATTGCTCCTGCGGGGGCGGACGGTGCTGTTGTGGATGGGTTGGGGCGTCTGGCAGCGGAGACGCTGGTTTCGTACCGGGGGTGGGGACTTCGCAGGTTTCTGGCGGAGGTTGACGAGGATGGAACCAAGCAGATGGAGCGGGACGTTGCGGCCGCTTTGAAGAGGCTTCAGGAGCCCAAGCCCGAGCGTCACGTGCGTGATGTGGTAAAGGCTCTGGATGCGATCTTCGTAGTGGCCAAGGAGCGACTTGGAGAGTTACCGCACGAAGTGGTGGCGCGTCTATTTCGAGCCTTGGCCATGGTGAAGCTCATCGAGGGCGACGGGGAGTTGGCTGCGAAGTATTTGCATGTCTGGATGAACCTGTTGCCCGGGGATGGTGCGCAGGTGATGCGCAGTACCAGGGAGTATTCGGGGGGCGTTGAGGAGGTAAGCGGTCGGCGTGCGGAGGCTGGTGTCAGCGCGGTGACCATCGAGTGTGATGGGGGTGTGGAGGTTACGGTGGATGGGGTAGCCAGGGGTGGTTGTCCTGTGGAGCTGAAGCTGGCGTTGGGGGACCACCTTGTGCAGGGGTTCAAGGAGGGGTACGAGCGGCTGGGGGTATTGCGGAATGCGGGCCAGTTCGGTGATCGTTGGCGACTTGCCATGCGGCCACTGGACATGCTTGGCAGGTACGAACGGCTTATGGGGGAGTTGTCGGGATTGTACGCGGGAGGCGTTGAGCCCGACGAGGAGACCCTGTCGAAGTATCTGGCCTCATTGGCCCAGTTGAAGGGGGCCGATTACCAACTGCTTCTGCTTGTGACTCCGCTTGAGGAGGGGCTGGATGTGGTGGTGGCCTTTTGGACCAAGCGGGGGCTGGCGAGGCACAGGGAGGTAGTGGCCCGTGATGCGACCTTTGTGAACCGGGTGAAGGGCAGGCTGTTGCAGCTATGTGACCCTGTGGCCATGGACGCTGCGGCCCGGGAGGACCGGGTGAGGGGCGTGGCCGACGAGCTTTCCGGGTGGCATGCGGAGCTGGAGCGGGAGTTGGAGCTGATGCGTTCCAGGGTTTCGGTGATGGAGGGTGAGTGGCGACGCATTGGTGAGCCGGGGAAGGCGGACCACTTTGCTGCCTTGGAGGCAGACCTGGCTCTGCTGTTATCTGATCTCGGCAAAGAGGTAGGTTCTGCCGGCGAGGACCTTGCTGCGAAGCGTCGCGCTCTGGATGGCATAGCAGGTCGTGGGAAGTCTTTGCTTGAGAAGGGGCGCTCTCTACTGGCCTGGAACGTCGAGGCGGCCTTTGCTGCCAAGCGTCGTGCCGAGAGTGCCTCCATGGTGGAGCGTGGCAGGAGCTTGGTGGAGCAGAGTCGCAAGCTGTTTAGCGACTCGGCCAAGGGTATGGAGCGAGGGCGACGGGGGGAGATCGAGAAGAGGTTGAAGTTGTTGAAAGCGAGAGAGGCTGGCGTTGTCAAGGCCATGAAGGCCGACCCCGAGGGCAATCTGGCGTCGACTCGTTCGATGTTGTATGAATGGGTCGTCATGTCTGCCGAGCTGTTCGGCTGGCTGACCAGAAGGTGAACAATGCAGTTCAGCAACGGCTGAACCCCCATTCCCGGTTGTGCGCACGCTGCTGCCGAAGTTGATGGTGCAGGCGGCTGTGCCGACTTCTGACGGTGGGGGGGCGGTTTTGGAGGGAACCTTGGGCGTACCACTTATGGATCTCAAAAGGTCTCATGCACCGATTCAATCTGAGATGGCGGAAGCAATAGTAAAAGTCCTGGAGGACACTCAATACATTATGGGGCCACGGCTTGCGGCATTTGAGGAGGCAGCGGCTAAGTGGCTTGAGACGCCTCATGCGGTAGGGGTATCGAATGGGACAGATGCGCTTTATCTATCGTTGCTGGTGCTGAAGCGTAAATACGGCGGTGGTATAGTGCTAACGACGCCATTCACGTTTATTGCAACAGCCGAGGCTGTGGCCAATGCTGGGTTTGACGTCAGGTTTGTGGATGTGGACCCTTCGACGGCGCTGATGGATCTCTCTTTGATGGAGCAGTCCATGGAGCCCGGGGTTGTGGGGGCTGTGCCGGTGCATCTGTTTGGCCAGTGTTTGGACATGGAGCGTTTGATGGGGCTGGCGGCGGAGGGTGGGATGTTTGTGGTGGAGGACGTGGCGCAGGCTTTCGGGGCGAGGTTCCGTGGGCGCAGGGCTGGGAGTATGGGGCATATGGGGGCTTTTTCGTTTTTCCCGTCGAAGAATCTGGGTGGGGCCGGGGACGGGGGGTTGATCACGACGGCGGACGACGGTTTGTGGCAGGAGGTGATGGCGGGGCGGCGCCATGGGGCTTCCAAGAGCCGGTATCAGCACGATTTTCTGGCTGGCAATTACCGTTTGGACGAGATGCAGGCAGCGCTGTTGGATGTGAAGCTGCGAAGTGTTGAGGAGTGGAACGTGGAGCGTGAGCGATTGGCGGGGCAGTATTTGAAGTTATTTGACCAGGCCTCTTTGTTGGAGCGTGGTCTGGTAGCGCCGTTGGGTCGTGAGGAGGGTAGCACGCACGTGTTCCATCAGTATGTGTGTCGGGTGGAGGGGAGGGACGCCTTGGCGGAGCACCTGAAGGGTTTTGGCATCGGCCATGCGATCTACTATCCAATTCCTTTGCACTTGCAGCGTGCTTTCGCCTATCTTGGCTATCGACCAGGGAGTTTGCCGGAAGCCGAGCGCCTATGTGACGAGGTGATAGCCCTGCCGATCTTCCCGGGTCTCACGGACGCGGAGCAGGAAGAGGTTGTTGGCCGGGTTGCCCAATTCTACGGGGCGAAATAGGGGGTGCTGGAGAGATGAGGCATCAAGTAACCATCAGGCGGCGGGGTGCACGGTGGCTTTGGGGCGCTCTGCTTTTCCTGGGCCTTGTGCTTCATGGGTCGCAGGCCAGTGCTGAGGATGCGGCTGTTGGGGCCGTGTCCGGTGACGCCGTGTCCGGTGACGCCGCCGTCACTGAGGGTGCCCCCGGTTCTGGTGTGGAAGGGGGTTCTGGTGGAGATGTTGGTGCTGTGGTGCCCTCGGGGCCGGTGCTGGAGATGCCTCTATCGGAATCGGTGACGCCAGGGTTGCGGCCTTTGTGGCGTCGTTTCGTGGAGAACTTCGATGCCAATCGTACGGCTGAGGCGCTCATCGAGTTGGAGAAGCTTGAGCACGCCCGTGTTGATGCGGGGTTTCGGAATCTTCCATCGGTATCCCTTACGTTGGTGCTCATAGCCAGGGAGCTTCTTGAGCGGTCGCCTCCTGACACGGGGCTTGCGCTGCAGTTGCTGGAGTCATCGCGGGCCATATCGCCGGACATTCCGGAGCTTCACGGGGAGACCTCCCGGGTGTTGCTCATGACGGAGACGGGCAGCATCACCGAGGCGCTGCACGGCTATTTCCGGCAGTTCCTCTCTTCGCTGGAGTATTTGCCGTCGAGTTACGGGGTGGTGTTGGGGGGTGTGTCTGCGCTTTGGGTCACGGGGCTGATTCTGATGTTATTCTTCACGCTGGCCATGGTGGTTCGGTACGTGAAGTTGTTCGGGCACGATCTGGTGCATCTTGTGCATGTTCGGCTCCACCCGTTTCAGACCAGGGTTTTGGGGTTGATAATCTTGGCCAGCCCACTGATTCTTGGGCTTGGGATAGTTTCTGCGGCGGTCTTGTGCTGGGTGTTGCTGTGGCTTTATATGCACAAGACAGAGCGGATTCTGGCCGCAGTGTTGTTGCTATTTGTGGCGATGTGGCCGGTGATGCAGCGGGCGACGGTGGACATTGTTCGAGGGGTGGATGGTCCAGAGGCGTCGGTTTTCCGCTGTTTCTACGAAGAGTGCACAGCGACGGACGTGGAGAGGCTGCAGGCCGAGGCTACGGCGAGTCAGCCGAGCCCCGATGCTGGGTATATGGTGGCTCTGTCGAAGTATCGAAGTGCGTGGGCCGATGCGGAGCTTCTTCCGGGGCGGCACAACTGGTTGGCCACGCTCATCGCCAACAGCGAATCGGACGACCCACGGCTTCAACTGCTGCTTGGCAACATTGCAACACAGATAGCGGTGAACCGTTGTGTCAGGGCCAAGGGCGACGTGGAAGCGGGGAAGGAGTATTTTGAGGAGGCCAAGAAGCTCTACTCCGATGTGATGGTTGAGATGCCTTCGATGTGGGAGGCTCATTTCAACATGGCCAAGCTGCTCTCGGTGATGAACCAGCCCACGGAGGCCCAGCAGTATCTCAGGACGGCTTCGGAGCACAATCGGGCAGCGGTGGCGGAGAAGGGGGCCTGGTCCAGGGTTGAAGGAACGGGTTGCCAGGAGGGGTTTGCTTACAACCGGGAACTTGCGGTTCCGGCTCCGGATCTTGCGCTGATGGCAGGGCGCAGCCTCTCGGGTCGCTTTGACCGGCTTCCTGTGGCGCATGAACTGCTGCTTGGACCTCTGCCCCCGGCGATGTGTTACGGGCTTGGGCTTGCAGGGGTGTTCCTCTGGTTGCTGCAGACCCTGCTGATTGGGTTCATCAGGCCCTCATCGCGATGCGTGAAGTGTGGCGGCGTGAGGTGCTCCAGGTGCCGTGAGGAGTTAGCGATCATCACTCTATGCGACGAGTGTCTGCAGTATAAGATGCGGGGCCAGTTCGTGGACCCGAAGGAGATCTGGTACCGTGACCAGGCCATCGAGGCCAAGAAGCGGTGGCGCCGCCGGCTGGACATCTTCTTCGGCGTTCTGGTGCCGGGCGCCGGTCAGTTCTTCCAGGGGCGACCGTTGCGGGGCCTGCTCTTCATGGGCGGTATTGCACTTATTCTGAGCCTGGTTTTCCTCTCTCCTGCAGTAATCGAGATAGCTTCGACGCCTCGGGTGCCATCGGCTGGCAACGTTCTGGGGGCCGTTGTGGGATCGGCTCTGGCCGGGGCGCTCTATCTCTGGTCGCTGCTGGACTTCTTCTCGTGAGGTACTGAATGGACCACAATCTCAATTCGGTGCCCATCTCCGATTTCCCAAACCTGCTGAAGATAGTCTACAGCGGCCAGCGCACGGGCATCTTGGAGTTATCCACGACTTCGGGCCTGGTGGCTCTCCACGTCTTCAACGGCTCAATCGTCAACGTGGAGGTGCCCAGGGGCGCCGATTGGATTCTTGGCGACTACCTGGTGCAGGGTGGCCTGGTTACCAGGGGGCAGCTGCTCAAGGCATTGAGGCTTGCGGCCAAGCAGTCCATAGCTCCTGAACAGGTGCTTGTGGAGCGGGGCTGGATATCTTCCGACGTATTAAAGCGATACGTGGACATTGCCAGCAGAGAGGTGCTTTACGGTCTCTTCCACGACCCCTCCATTCAGTCTAGGTTTCTCCCTCATGAACCGTTGCAGAACCCTCTTCTGCCTTCAATACCCATACCGTTTCTGCTAAAGGAGGGTGAGCGCCAGGGCAAAGACTGGAGTGCCATCCAGAGCCGAATTCCCAACCTTCGCACCGTCTTCGAGAAGAACCGGGCCTTTGTCTCCGAGGTGCTCTCTACGGGCAGGGAGGCCGAAGCTATTCTTTTCTCCGAGAAGGGCGAGGGGGGGCTCTCGGGGGCAGAGAAGGTAGTCTACTACCATCTTGATGGGCGCCGAAACGTCCGGCAACTGGGTCGCCTTGCGGGGCTGGACACCTACAGCACCTGCCGTGCTCTGGTGCAATTGGAATCCCGTGGAATAGCGACGCTGAAGTCACTGGACAGACCCGAGGTGCCTGTGGGTCCGTCGGTGGTTCAGATAGCGGTTCAGGCCGTTGGCTGGCTGGTCTTGGGAGGTCTTGTGACATGGCTGCTGCTGGTGCAGCCGGGGACGTTCCAGGTTCTTCGTGGGCAGCTGCCCATTGACATGGCCTTCGTCACCAACCTTCAGCGCGAGGGGGCGGACCATCAGGTGCGACGGGCCATGCAGGCCATGTTGCTGCGCAAGTTGAATTGCCCCGAGTCACTGGAGGAGGCCGAGGAGCTGGGCCTCTTGGATTCTAAGGCGCTGAGCACCAAGTTTGTACTGTGCGACCCGGGGCAGGGCTTTGCAGTTGTTGATGGTGAGGAGGACGGGGCTTCTGCCCGTGGAGCAGGGAGCAATATCCCGAACAAGGACTAGATGCACAATAACGGCGCAAACACTAAACATCAGATAACAGAATTTCTTGATTTAAATAATACAGCGGCAGCAAGAGCCCTGATGGGTGAGCGGGGGGTGCATCTGCGGATTCTGGAGCAGGGCACGGGGACGTCGGTTTCGGCGCGTGGGAACCGGCTGAGCATATCTGGGCGTCCCGATGCCGTGAAGCTGACCATGCGGGTAGTGGGGCAGCTGTATGCTTTGGCGGACAAGGGGTTTGCGGTCTTTGCCGAGGACATCCGCAAGACCATTGACATGCACAAGGACGACTCCAAGACGGAGGTTGAGAGGCTCTACGCTGACACCATCTCGATACCGTCGGCGCCTCGTCCGGTGGCGCCCAAGACCACGGGTCAGAAGGTATATGTGGACGCCATTCGGAGCAACACGGTGACATTTGGCGTTGGGCCTGCGGGCACGGGTAAGACCTATCTGGCTGTGGCCATGGCGGTCTCGTCGTTGATGGCCAAGGAGTATCGTCGCATTGTGCTGGCCAGGCCAGCGGTTGAGGCGGGGGAGAAGCTGGGGTTTTTGCCTGGGGACATTGCGGAGAAGGTCAATCCCTACTTGCGGCCGCTTTACGATGCTCTGGAGGACATGATGGATGCCGAGCGTGTGGGGCGGTTCATGGAGCGAGGTGCTATTGAGATAGCGCCGCTTGCCTTCATGCGAGGCCGGACGCTGAACGACTCATTCGTGATCCTGGATGAGGCGCAGAATACGACTCCGGAGCAGATGAAGATGTTTTTGACCCGATTGGGGTACAACTCCAAGGCGGTGGTGACGGGCGACGTGACGCAGGTTGATCTGCCACCGGACAAGAGCTCGGGGCTGACGCATGCCTTGGGGATTCTTCGTGACATCGAGGGCATAGCGCAGGTGAGGTTGGGGATGGTGGACGTGGTGCGCCATCCGTTGGTTGCCAAGATAGCTTCGGCCTACGATGCGGACAAAGAGAGGCGTGGCTGAGGGGCCCAGATTGAGTCCCCGAGTATCCACCTCCAGGCTCTTGTGTTTAGTTAGCATATGAGTCCCAATATAGGTATCAAAGTGGAGCCGGCTTAAATGCTGTGGTAGTGCTTTTTCAGGGGCAGTAGCTCTGGCAGCGTCTTGGTTGTCCCTGGGGGCGATGCAAGTTTCACAAGAAAGCGGCCTCACCTGAACAGGCGGAAGCAGGACTTTCCCATTGAGAATCGGGCGTTTGAGGCATAGGATTCGCTGGGTTTTGCTAGGAGATAGAGATGATTCGACAGTGGTTCAGCCGATTGGCGCCGGTGCATGTTGCCAGGAGTGCGGAGGAGCGGGAGGCGGTGTTTCGGTTTCGGTATCAGGTGGTTGAGGAGGAGGGGTACAGGGCGGTGCCGCATGGGCTGGACAGGGAGCGTAGGCGGCTGTTCGACGATGAGGATTTGCTTGAGGAGACGAGGATACTGCACACGGGGCGGTCGCCGGAGGTGACTGGGACCGTGCGGTTGCGGGTTTGGCAGGCGGGGGAGGTTCCCGAGGGGGTAATAGCGACCTATTCGCTGGAGAGGTATCCGGAGTTGGCGACCATGCGTGTGGCGGAGGTTGGGCGTTTTCTCATCCGGCCCAGTCTGCGTGGGACGTTGCTGCTGCCTTCGCTGGCCGGGGAGCTCTACTCGCAATTGCTGGGGGAGGATGGGGCGGACCTCTTTGTAACGTGCGTTCATCCGGAGCAGGTGCCGGCCTATCGGCGGTTGGGGTTCCGGACGTACGGTGGCCGGCTTGTGGATGTTGGGGATGGGGTAGCGGTGCCCATGTTGGGGGTGCCCACGGATGTGGACTACTTAAAGAAGGTAGAGTCGCCGCTCTTCTCTATGGTTCGGGAGCGTTTGGAGGGTGGCAAGGAGCCCAAGCGTGGCAAAGAGGCCGCCAGGGTTGCGGCCAATGCGGCCCAAGAGCTTAGCATCGATCCCAACGATGTATGGCAGGAGCTTCAGGAGGGGTTTCTGGCCCACGCTCAGAGCAGGCCGGCAATATTCGAGGGGCTTGGGGACGAGTGGGTGCGTTATCTTGGGGACAACGGCTTCATAATCGACGTTGGTGACGGGCTGACGATCACGAGGGAGGGGGCAGGGGAGCGTGAGATCTACGTGATCCTTGAGGGAACCTTCGAGGCGACGATCAAGGGGCAGAGGGTAGCAGTCATGGGGAAGGGGGATACCTTTGGGGAGTTGGCCTTCTTCCGTCAGAGCGGGACCCGAGTGGCCACGGTGACGTCCAGGGGGCCGGGCAGGCTGCTGGTGTTGGGTCGTTCGTTCCTTGACGACCTTATGCACAAGGAGCCGGAGCTCTCGGCGGCGGTGATGTTCAACCTGGCGAGGCTTATGGCGGAGCGGTTGCCGCACTGCTGAAGTGTGCCTGGGGCGCCCGATTCGGTTCGGCACATAATCCTTGACTTTTGTGGGGCGTGGTTGCACGATTGCGCAACCCATTGGCTGGGTGAAGTGGAGAGGAGTTCTCGAAATGTTGACGGTACATGCCAAAGCTAGCGAAACCGAGAAGCGTTGGTTCCTCGTTGACGCAACCGACGAGGTTCTGGGACGGCTTGCGAGCCGCATTGCGTTGGTACTGCGTGGCAAGAACAAGCCCGAGTACACGCCGCACATGGACACGGGCGACTTCGTTGTCGTCGTGAACGTGGACAAGGTTGCCTTGACGGGTCGGAAGTGGGACCAGAAGGTCTACTATCGGCACACCAAGTATTCCGGCGGGATCCGGGAGACTTCGGCCACGCGTATGAGAGACGAGCATCCTGATCGTCTGCTCTATCTTGCCGTGAAGGGAATGCTGCCCAAGAACCGTCTTGGCCGCGCCGTGATCAGCAAGCTCAAGATATACGCAGGTCCGGAGCATCCGCATGCTGCGCAGAAGCCCGAACCGGTCGTTCTGACGAAGAAGCAAGAGCGAGGAGAGCTGTAATGGTAGCTTCGAGCAAGCAAATTAGCGCCACTGGCCGCAGGAAGACCGCTACTGCCCGCGTTTGGATACGCGAGGGCACGGGGCGGATCATAGTGAACAACAAGGAAGCGCCGGTATACTTCTGCCGACCTGTTCTGATCATGCAGATCGAACAGCCGCTTCTGGCAACAAGCGTGCTGAACAAGATCGACATCATGGTCAGGGCGAAGGGCGGTGGTCTCTCGGGCCAGGCCGGTGCGACGAGACATGGCATCGCCAGGGCGTTGTGCCTGATGAATCCCGAACTGAGACCCGTTCTCAAGAGGAACGGCTTCCTGGTCCGCGACTCCAGAATGGTCGAGCGTAAGAAGTACGGCCGACCCGGCGCCCGAGCCCGTTACCAGTTCTCCAAGCGGTAATCTCGCCAGCGTTCAGTTGGCTCCATTGGCCCGGCTTTTGCCTCGTGCCCTCAGCCTTGGGCTCCTGCGGGTAGCAGCCGGGCCCCCGGTATGCACCCCAGGAGGCGGGCATGGTATCCGACAAGTACACCGTCACCGTAGAGGAAGAGGTTCGCAGTTCGTACCTGGATTACGCGATGAGCGTGATCATCGGGCGAGCGCTGCCTGACGCCCGTGACGGACTCAAGCCGGTGCACAGGCGTGTTCTCTACGCCATGCACGAACTCAAGAATACCTGGAACTCATCCTACAAGAAGAGCGCCCGAATCGTGGGTGACGTCATCGGCAAGTACCACCCCCACGGTGACCAGGCGGTCTACGACACCATCGTGAGAATGGCGCAGGACTTCTCCATGCGCTACATGCTGGTGGATGGCCAGGGCAACTTCGGCTCCGTCGACGGTGACCCGCCGGCGGCCATGCGATACACCGAAGTGCGAATGGCAAGGCTCTCCTCCGAGATTCTTGCCGACTTGGACAAAGAGACCGTGGACTTCATCCCGAACTACGACGGTTCGTTGGATGAGCCCCTGGTGCTGCCTGCCAAGTTCCCGAACCTGCTAGTGAATGGCTCGTCGGGCATCGCCGTGGGTATGGCCACGAACATCCCCCCGCACAATATGGGCGAGGTGCTGGATGCAACGCTGCACCTCATCGGAAACCCCGCATCCACTATCGAAGAGCTGATGAAGTTCGTTCCGGGCCCCGACTTCCCCACTGCGGGCTTCATATACGGCATCGAAGGAATCCGGGAAGCTTACACCACGGGCAGAGGCCTGGTCCGTATGCGGGCCCGTGCCGCCATCGAACGCAACGAACGCACCGACCGTGAGGCCATCGTCGTCACCGAGCTGCCTTTCCAGGTCAACAAGGCCAAACTGCTTGAGCGCATCGCCGAGCTTGTGCGTGAGAAGGTGGTGGAGGGCATATCTGATCTCCGTGATGAGTCCGACCGAGATGGCATGCGCGTCGTCATCGAGTTGAAGAAAGATGCCATCGCCCAAGTAGTGCTCAACGCCCTCTTTGCCCACACGCAGATGCAGGCTACCTTCGGCGTCAATATGCTGGCGCTGGTGGGTGGGCAGCCTCGGGTGCTGAACCTCAAAGAGCTCATCGAGTGCTTCATCGAGCACCGCAGGGACGTTGTTACCCGTAGAACCCGCTACGAACTGCGCAAGGCCGAAGAGCGTGCCCACATCTTGGAGGGCTACGTAAAGGCCCTGGACCATCTCGATGAGATCATCGCCATGATCAGGGCGTCGAAGACTCCCGAAGAGGCCAAGGCGGGGCTCATCGGTGGCTTTGAGTTCTCAGAGCGTCAGGCCCAGGCAATCCTGGAACTGCGCCTCCAGCGACTCACTGCCATGGAGCGTGAGTCCATCATCGAAGAGTACAGAACGATTATGCGAGAGATCGAGCGGCTCAAGGCGATTCTTGCATCGGAAGAGCTTCTGATGCAGGTCATCTCCGAAGAGCTCAACGCCATCAGGGCGCAGTACGCCGACGGGCGCCGCACTGAGATCGTGCCCCAGGAGGGAGAGATCTCCATCGAAGACCTCATAGCCGATGAGGAGATGGTGGTCACGATCTCCCGTGAAGGGTATATCAAGCGTACACCGACCAGCCAGTACAGGGCCCAGAAGCGTGGCGGGCGAGGTAAGATTGGGGTCACCACCAAAGAGGAAGACCTGGTGGTCGACCTCTTCGTGGCCAGTAACCACACAACCCTGCTCATCTTCACGAACTTCGGCAAAGCATATCAGCTCAAGGTCTACGACGTGCCCATGGCGGGTCGTAATGCCAAAGGCAAGCCCATAGTCAACCTGCTGCCCACAGAGCAGGGCGAGAGGGTGCGCTCCATATTGCCCATGAGGGAGTTTAAAGAGGAGAGCACAATCCTCTTTGTCACCAGAAACGGCACCGTGAAGCGAACCGACACCATGGCCTTCTCCAAGATCAGACAGACCGGCATTCGTGCCATCGTTCTGGTTGAGGGCGATGACCTCATCGCCGTGCGTGAAATGGAGTCGGAGGACGACATCCTCCTGGCCACGGCTTCTGGCCTCTCAATACGCTTCCCCGGTGAGGCGCTGAGGGTGCTCGGTCGTACCACCCAGGGCGTCCGTGGGATAACCCTGCGTGACGGTGATGCCGTGGTGGGCTGCGCAGTCATCAATAACCCTGAGCTCTCGATTCTCTCCATGACCGCCAATGGCTTCGGTAAGCGGACGGAGATTGAGGAGTACAGAATCCAGGGTCGTGGCGGCATGGGCATCATCACCATCAAGACCAGCGACCGAAACGGCGACGTCGTCTCTACCTTCCAGGTTCAAGAAGACGACGAGCTTATGCTCATGACCTCATCGGGCAGAATCATACGCACGAGAGTCAAAGAGATCCCGGTCATCGGCCGAAATACCCAGGGCGTTAAGCTCATCAACCTCGAAATCGGCGAGAAGGTCGTCGCTGCCGAGAAGATGGTGGAGAAAGAGGACGAAGATCCTGCTGAACTGCCTCCCCAGGAGAGCAGCAGGTTCCACAGCAGTGCCGTCCTTCGACGTGATGCTGCAGTTCTCGAGCCCAAAGACGAGGCTACTGCCGAACTCCCCGAAGAGACTCCCGAAGAGACTCCCGAAGAGTAGCGCTCCCCTCACGCAGCCCTCACCCGGCCCTGTCGGGCCGACCTCTCCCGGGGCGGGAGAGGTGATTCAGCACGCGGCCCTCACCCGGCCCTCACCCGGCCCTCACCCGGCCCTGTCGGGCCGACCTCTCCCGGGGCGGGAGAGGTGATTCAGCACGCGGCCCTCACCCGGCCCTCACCCGGCCCTCACCCGGCCCTGTCGGGCCGACCTCTCCCGGGGCGGGAGAGGTGATTCAGCGGGGCGGCTGGGACAGATGGGGCGGTCACCGTGGGGATGCGATTTGCCTGATTCCCCATTACGTGGTATGGTCCCGGCCGACTGTGGAGGGATTCCCTGATGAGAATCGTGAGACTACTCTTGCTGTTGGTTGTTGCCTTGGCGTTGACCGTGCCCGCTTCACTGGAGGCTCGGCCCAAGAAGGATAAGAAGTCATCGAAGAAAGAGTCCAAGGCTGCTGAGTATGTCATTACAAAAGATGGCAAGGCGTATGGAAAGTTTTCATTAAAAACGGCAAAAGCAAGCTCAGGTAATATATACACAATTTCTGAGTTTGAAAGCAAGCAGAAGAAGAATACGTTAATTCAGACATACCACCTGGAATTAGAGGGTGATCGTAACTTAGTCAAGTACCGTAAGTGGATCGGAAAGGGGTCTGCGCAGGCTGATGCTATTGTTTGGTGGGACGGCAAGAAACTGCGTTTGAGCACGAAGAAACCAAAGAAAACAAACAAGACGTTCAAGCCCGAGGGGGATGCTACCATCGTTGTGCTCGACAGGGGAGGATACTCCCTGTACGCCCATCTCGCTGCCGTCTGGAACAAGACTCCGCAGCCAAGCTACAGTGCCGTGCTTGTGCCCTCGGGGGAACTTGGCACTGTGACCTTGACCCATGTCGGCATGGCAACCCTCAAAAATGGCGAGGGAGCGGAGATCTTGGCCAAGCGGGTCAGGCTGGAGGCCACTGGTTTCTTGCTGGAGCTTCTTGTGGCTGAGAAGCCCGTCTTTGCCGGTGTGCTGGCCAACAAGATTGTTGCCCTGCCCAAGGGGTGGTCCCTGGTGGCCATAAGCGAGGGAGTTGATGTCGAGGGTGACCCGGAGCAGCCGGGGGAAGAGCCCGAAGGTGGGGAGATCGAGCCCGAAGATGGCGAGGAAGCGGCGGGCAAGGGTAGCGATAAGGAGAATGGCCAGAAGCAGCCTCCAGCCAATACGGGTGGAGATAAGAAGCCCGACGCTGTGAAGGGCAAAACAGAGAAGAAAGGCTGCGACGATGATAAGGGGGACAAGGGGGACAAGGGGGACAAGGGGGACAAGGGGGAC
>CAZQHM010000027.1:0-54278 GCA_964593355.1 uncultured Myxococcales bacterium | reverse complement strand
CTGTGCCGTTGGCCAGCAGCCCCCAGAGAAGAGACTCTTGGGGCAGCTTGGCATGGGCCCTGAAACGTAGCCCGGAGGCATCGAGGCTGGCCCCGGCGAAAAGCTCCAGCTTGCCCAAAGTCTGGTCATAAAGCTCCATCTCTCGCTGGAATCGCTCCTTGGCACGGTTCACCCATCGGGTATCCTCCGGCGCCGAGTTATCCTCCATTCGCCGCCACTGGGCCTCTTGTGACTCCTTCACGGCAGTTCCCGCCAACGAGCCCGAGAAATAGCCCACGGCGTTGGCCCCAAACCCCAGTGCCTCCACGCCGCTCCAGAATGGCTCACTGCTTCCCAGGCTCTTCTCCCGCGGCAAAGTGGTCAAAGCATCCACGCAGCCACGCCTCTGGTCTCTCTCTGCCTCCACGAACACGAACAGCGCCCGTTTCTCGCCCACCAGAAAGCTTCCCTGGTCATGCTCGGCGCTGAAGATCTGGAAGGCCCCTTCCTTGCGCTCATCAAAAGCAAAACCAGACCTCATGGCTATGTCTTTTAAGAACTTAGCAAATAGTTCGCTATTAGTAAGCGAGAAGCTCAAAACAAATACGAAGCCTTTATTGAAATGCAACGACGCGGCAACGGGACCGGCCGGGTCTACCCCAAACTTGCCGTACTCTCCAAAGTCACCAAGGTTCACGCCGAACTTAGCGCTGGAGGCCAGGGCTATCATCGCTGCCCAATCCCTTCGCTTCTCCATCACTTTGTTCCAGCCAAGCAGCTCGGCAACATGAGATGCGCTGTTCAACGCCACAAAGAAGATGGCATTGGATGGCACCTGATAGGGCTCTGGGGAATCCTTCGTGAGGAACGAAGTGGCGGCGGGGAAGAGCTCTGGCAGCGGGTCGGTGGGAGTGGGTGCCGGGGGCTCTTCGATGGTCGGCTCAGGGGGCTCTTGACCCTGAGTGCCCAAGGACTCCACCGTGGGAGCCTCCCCCTTCTGCATTCCTTGCTGCTCCTCACTCTTCTCTTTGCAGGCGGCGAAGGCCACGGCAAGAGTCAATAGAACGAAGGCCTTTGTCTTCATGCTACCCCCAAGACGAAATGCGGACCGGGCCGCCGAAATCCCTGAACGATGCCACGATCGTTATCCCGCAATGGATGAGAAGTCAAGGCGCACAACGACGAAGTTCACTTGGAAGAAATTACTAATCAGCGCTTACAGCAGAGACTCAAGGTCGGCCCAGCGCACCCCACCCACGAAGTCCGCTCGAACCTTCCCCTCGCCATCTATCACCACCGAATAGGGGATGGTGGAGACCTGATAGGCTCGATGGGCGGCCCCACCGTCAACGCCCACGGGCAGCTTAAGCCCCTCTTTGGTCCAGTAGGACTTGAGCTCTTGCGGAGAATCGGCGGAGACGACCAGCACATTGAGCTTCTCGCCAGCCCGCTCCATCATCTCCTGCACGTCGGGCAACTCCCGCCTGCACGCCGGGCAAGAGACCGAGAAGAAGACCAGCAGCGTTGGCTTCCCGGCCGAATCCTTCAGCGATACCGGCTTGCCCGAGTCCAGCGCCCGCACCGTGATGTCGGGAGCCTTTGTGCCCTCCTCGAAGTTGCTGCCACGCCTCACGAAACCGAAGGCAAGCAGGGCTGCGTAGATGAGCGCCAGCACAAGCACGGCATCCAGGCTTCTCTTGATTATGGTTGAACGGTTCCACCTGGGCTTGTCGATCTGCGGTGCTTTGTCGGTTTTGGCTTTCATCGTCCCTCCGAACGGTAACTCCACCCGGCACTTGGAGCCCCCATCCCCACCTCTGGTTACAAGATTTCAGCGCCCAAGGGTGGGGGCCAGCATAGATGGAGTGGCACTATCTCACGAGAAACGCTCCTCCAGCCACGGGTCGGCGGAGTTAGAATAGCCCCGGACCTCCCAGTAGCCTGGCTCGTCGTGGTCCAGAACCCTGATTCCCACAACCCACTTTCCACTCTTGTAGTAGTAGCGGTCTGGAACCAGCCCCCGGGCCAATCCGCCGTACTTCTGAGGCAACTGTTCGCCGAAGAGCCTTGTGGCGATGAGGACGTTGTCCTTCAGGGCCTCTGCTATTGGTATGTTAGTAGTGTAGCCCTGCTCGCAATCAAAAATAACAAACTTCCCACTATCTTTGAGCCCCGCTGCCTCCAGGATATCCCGAACCCTCACCCCGCCGAAAGCTATGTCCAGCACGCTCCAACTGGTGACACAGTGGACATCACAAACCTGGTCCGTCTGGGGCAGCTCCTGGAACTGCTCCCAAGTGAACGTCAGTTCCTGCTCCACTTCACCCTTTACGTAGAAGCTCCACTGCTCAATTTGCGTATCGTTATTGTTGTAGCCAAGTACAGGCATAACGTCGAAGACAGTCTGGCCGGGCGGAACCCTTGGCTTCTCTCCCGTATCCGCAACTTCGCCGGCGATCTCTTCGATCTCCCGCGAATCCAACGTCTCGTTGGGGAGATCTCCCGGTGCCCCGTCTGCCACTTTGTCTGGCCCAAGATAGGCATCCTGGGCCTCCCGAGCCTGGTCAAGAAACTGAGTCACCTCTTCCGGGGAGAGTTCCGGCAGGGAATCCAGCGAATCGGCATCAACGTCCAGTTCACCAAACTCTTTGCGCTTTTCGGTGCATGAGCCCATAGGGAAGGCCAGCAGGCCCGACCCGAGGTAGAGCGCACTGCCCCACATTGTCTTGATGAACTTTCTCCTGCCCATGCCCTGTTGCTTCTTCATGGTCCAGCTCCTCAGGCCATCGTGGGGCCGCTTGTGGGTGCTGCACGTGGCATCGCTGCCCCCCGGTGCTCAACTGCCGCCTGCAGCGCAGTAGGTCTCTCCTCACCGCCGCGGGGTAGTACCACGGCTCAGCATACGATAAGTGCAGCCACTGTCAGTTCCAAGGAGTTTCCCAGTAATATCCCGGCTTTCGGTTCAGACCTCTTCTTTCTGCAGGCGAGATGCGGCGAAGAGCCAGACGAAGAGCGTCATGGATGCTACGAAGATGAGGGAAGTGACCAGGCTGGTGCTCTTCATCTGAATGGCAGAGTGTTGCAGGAGGTCTTGGCCCCCGGCAGCGGTGGACCAGAGGGACATGAGGTGGTAACGGGGGCTCACCCAGGCGATTCTGAGGGGCAGGGCCCCCAGCAGAAGCTCCACAAGCACGATGAAGGCAAAGCCCGCAACCAGCGCCCGCTTCACGGCAAGGGTCAGGGCCACGAAGAGCCCGAGATATAGGGCCGATGCTGCCAGCGAGAGCGGAATAAGGGCCAGCAAGCCTGGCATTACCGGAGCGAACCCGGCGATGGCCCCCAGAACCAGAGCACACAAGAAGGCGGGGACATTGATAATGAGCCAGAGTGGCAGGGAGCGCCCAAGGAGAATGGCGCTCCTGGGCACGGGGCGGGAGAGCAGGTAAGGCGCCATGCCGTTCTCGGCGTCATCGGCGAACACAGCGTTGCTCATGAGCAGTGCGGAGAAGGCCCCAAGAAAGCCAAGGGGGGCCGCACCAACATAGAAGGCGAAGAGCTGGACCCTTTCGGCGTCGGAGCCCGACGTGCCCAGGGCACTGAGGACCAGCGCTACCAGCAGCAGCACCCAGAGCAGGGCCAGCCACATCAGGCGTCTTGTCAGGGAGAAGAGTCTCACCTGCAGCCTCAAAACGAGCAAGAAGCTCTGCTGGAAGCTCATCGCAAATCCCCCTTGGTCAGGTACTTGAAGACCGCCTCGAGGCTGCTGTCCGTCGAGTAGAGTGACTGCACCCTGACGCCGGAGCCCATGACGAAGGCGGGCAGCGTGCGATAGAGCTCCACGGGGGCTCTGGTGCGGACATTGAGAGCATCATCCTCCATCTCCACGGCCATGACCCCGGGGAGGTCCACAGCCCAGCGAGCCAGCCCCTTCACGTCGGGGGTCTCGATTCTAACGGTGTGAGGGTGCTCGTAGATGAGGTCTCTGATCTCCTCCACGGTGCCCGAGGCCAGCAGGCGACCCCGATGGAGCAACAGCACACTGTCCACGAATCCGTCCAGTTCGTGCAGCACGTGGGAGGAGACCACGATTGCCGTTCCCTGGTCGGCCAGTTGGCGCAGGTACTTCATTATTTCGTGGCGTGAGACCGGGTCTATGCCGTTGAGGGGCTCGTCCAGCATGAGGAACCGGGGCCCGTGCACCACCGCCTGGGCGACTTTGACTTTCTGGCGCATACCACGAGAGTAGGTTGCCAGGGACCTCTCCATGGCGTCGCCCATGCCTAGCTGCACCAGGATTTCGTTTGCACGGCCATGGGCCTGATCCTTTTGGACCCCCGAAAGCATGGCCATGGTCACCACGAATTGCAGTCCCGTGAGGTTATCCCAGAGTCTCTCGCCGTCGGGGCAGTAGCCCACCTGGCCTTTTACCCCCAAATCAGACCAGGGGTCACCGCCCAGCACCCTGATTTGGCCCCCCGTGGGCCTCTTCAGGCCCACGGCCAAGGTAATGAAGGTGGTCTTCCCGGCAGCGTTGGGCCCCACAAGCCCGGTAATGCCGCCGCCTATTGAGACGGAGATGTCGTTCACCGCAAGGACGGGCCCGTAGCGTCGAACCACCGAGGTGAAGGTCAAACATGGTGCATTCATCGCAACACCGCCAGCTTACGCAGCCTGCCCGAGCGCCAGACAAGCAGGCCCAGAACAAGGGCAATCCAGCACAGGGCCGCAAAGAGCGGAGCGGGACCGCCCACACCCTCTACAAGCCAGCTGGTCAGCCTGTGGATGAGGATGGGCAGGGCCAACATGCTCAAGTTGTTGTCCAGATCCCCCGCCAAGCCGGCCATGCCCACCAGCATCCCCGAGAAGTAGAAGAGGGCCAGCCAGGCCAGAGCAGGGTATGCCGCACGCTTGGCCAGGGTGGAGAATAGGAGCACCGTTGACCCGAAAGCAGTGCCCACCAGCGCCCCCAGGGCCACGATGCCCAGGGCATGACGGCCTGTCATTGCCAGATTGATGTTGGCCACGACCATGATGTCAGCCACCACGAAGAGCAGCCCGGGCAGGGCTATGGCCACAAAGAGCAGAGAGGCTACGGCAAGCCCCTTGGCAAGGAGATAGCGTCGCTCGCACACTGGCCTTGAGAGATAGAGCAGCATGGCGTTGGTGCGGCGTTCATCGGCGACGGCGCCGGAGCCGGCCGCAGCGGCAATGAAGGCCCCAATGTGAACCTCGGCTATGAGCATGCCCTTGAGCATCTCCTCAACGAACCCGTCGGTGGAGAACCCTGCCGCATCGCCACCCATGCGGGCCATCAGAGCGATAACGCTCACGACCATGGGGGCCAGGGCCACTAGCAGCAGCAGCCTGGCCCGCCTGTTGCGGATGACCCAGAAGAGTTGCTGCTCGAAGACCACCCAGAAACGTGACTCAGGGGAGAGCAACGCCCCGGTGTAGTGCCGGTATCCATCTCTGTTGATTCGGCCCCCGCTCATCACGAACCTCCCATAAGACCCAGGAACGCCTCCTCGAGGGTCACGTCGCCGCCCTTGAGCTCCCGAATCTCCACCCCGGCCTCCAGGGCCGCTTCAAAGATGACCTTATTGGACTCGTCGGGCAGCACCAGCTTGATGCCTGCGGCCTGGACGGAGCATTGGATTCCTCGTTTGGCCATGGCCTCCATGAAGAGGGCCGAGTCGCCCTTCAGTCGAAGGCTCCAGGCGTTATCACCGCGCCCCTGAAGCCTCTTTCTGGGCCCCGAGAATGCGACCTTGCCGCCTTGCAGCGCCAACAGCCGGTCGCAAAGCTGCTCCACGTCGTGAAGCACATGGGATGAGAGCACGATGGTCACCCCCGCCCCACCGATGCCGGCCAGCAACCGGATCATCTCGTCCCTGGAGTTGGGATCCAGGCCGCCCATGGGCTCGTCCAGAAGCAGCAGCCGAGGAGAGTGCACAATGGCCTGCGCCAGCTTGATCTTCTGCTTGAGCCCCACAGAGTACTGCTCCACAGGCCTGAGTCTGACCTCGTCCATCCCAAGATAGTCAAGCACCTCGTAGGCCCTGGAATAGGCCGCTTCTTTGGGCATGCCGGCCAGCCGACCGGCGTAGACGACCCCGTCAAGCCCAGACAAAGATGGGAAAAAGCTCTCGTGCTCGGGCATGTATCCAATCAGTTGCCTGAAACGTAGCGGCGTCGCCATGGGATCAAGGCCAAAGACCTCCACCCTGCCCCCGGCAGGCACCAGAAAACCAAGCAGAGTCTTGAGCAGCGTAGACTTGCCCGACCCATTGGGGCCCACCAGCCCCGTTACTGACCCGGGCGGAAGCTCGAATGAGACCGAATCTACGGCAAGCAGTGAGCCATACCTCACCGTAAGGCCCCAGGCCCCCAACGCTACCCCACCGCTGTCAGAAAAGCTCTTCTCCATGGACCACCCCAATCCCTGCCTTTATGACGCAGTTCTCCTCAGAAAGGGAGCACTAAACACGCCCTCTTCCACTGTCGCTCTCCCTGGGAAGAGGGCCGCAAGAGTTGGCCCCCCAACTTTGGGATACGGGGGGGCGCTCCGCACCGGGGCTCCCTTGGGTTGAGCCTTTACGTTTGACCATTCCGGTTTTCGGAGGCCTATGCTAAGGTTTGCGACGCTGGAGGGCGTTATGGCGTTGGATAGGATTTATCCTCCCGGTCAAAGGCAGGAGATGTTGCTGACTCAGGCTTGCTCCTCGGGTGGCTGAGGCGCCAAGCTCGGACCCACCGAGCTGGCGCAGGTGCTGCGTCAAGTGACCTGGCGAGAGACGGACAAGCTGTGGGCCGGGGCAGACTCGGACGACGATGCTGTGATCGTGCGCATGCCCAATGGTGAACTGCTGGCGACCACGGTGGACATCATCACGCCTCTGGTGAACGACCCATATCTCTTTGGGCAGTTGGCCGCTGCCAACTCCTTGAGCGATATCTTTGCCATGGGAGGCACCCCCATCTTCGCTATGTCGGTGCTGGGGTTCCAGAGTGGGCAAATCAGCAGCAAGACAGTGGCCGCTGTTCTTCAGGGTGCTGCGGACAAGGCCGCTGAAGTTGGGGTTGTGATGGCTGGAGGGCACACCATATCCAACTCGGAGATGCTCTTCGGGCTGGCTTGTGTGGGCAAAGTGGAGGAGGGTGCAATCCTTCGCAAGGATGGCCTGGACCCGGGCGACCTGCTGATACTCACAAAACCCATCGGTACTGGACTTGTTGGCGCCGCCCACAAGCAAGGGCTGCTCGACGAACACTCCTATTCCACCTGGAGTGCGTGGCTGAGCCGCCTCAACAACGTCGCTGCCCAGGCGGCCCTGGTCGCGGGGGCCAAGAGTGCCACCGATATCACGGGATTCGGCCTGCTGGGGCACCTGTGGGAGATGGTCAATCGAAGCGGGGTCACAGCCCGGATCTGGCTCGATGCCGTACCATTAATGCCCAAGGCCCGAGAGTACGCAGCCATGGGGCTGGCCCCCGGCGGGACGAAGAGGAACCTTAAGTTCGTCGAGCCCCACACACGGTTCGATGACAGCGTAGGTGAAGTCGGCAAGCTGCTGCTTTGCGATGCGCAGACATCTGGTGGCTTGCTCATCGCGTTGAAGGAAGGTATGCTCGCCCCATTCTCCAATCACTGTAGCCGACATGGGCAGGAGTATTGGGTAATTGGACATGTTGAGGCCGGACACCCCGAACTGGTGGTGACCTGAAACTGAACAAGAGAACTTGGCTCTCGACCCCACCCTTTCAATTCGGCCCCCAAACAGCCGGATTGATGAGCGACATGCGGGCCTTTGGCGGGCCGGTGCAGGGGCAACGAGATGCAGGGAGGGCCGGGTAGCGGCGGAGGTCAAAGGTGCTCCGTTCCAGTGGACTTCAAGTCAGGGCCGGACAGGCTTTCCTGTTCCTGGCAGATATGTTCTTCTTGTTCCTTGCCATCTTCCTGGCCATGGCCCTGCGCTCCAGCGCCTCCTTCACCTTTGATGGCCTGGAAAGGATCCTGAGAAACTTCACCGGGGCAAGCCTTGCTGTGGCTCTCATCTATCCCCTGACGCACTATGTCATGGGCGCCTACGAACACAACACGGACTTCCGCAACATCAAGGCCCTGGTCCGCATCGTTGTCAGCGTAGCCTTGTCACTGGGTTTGCTTGCCGTGGGCTACTACTTCCTGCCCAACTGGAAGTTCGGCCGCGGGACGCTTCTGGTCCAGTCTGCAGTTTTTCTGCTGCTGACCACTTCGACCCGAATCGCCTACTCTTACTGGCACAGCAAACGCACCTCGGCCAGACCCACAATCCTCGTGGGGGTTGGCGAAGGCAGCAGACTCTTCTTGTCGGCGCTGGCTACGGACCTGGCTTCCGCAAGACTGAAAGTGGTGGGAATCCTGGACAGCAGGCCCGAGATTGAGGCAACTGCCCTGGAGGGCCACGAGGTTGGCCGGGCCTCTACTCTCAAAGAAGTCGTTGCACGCTTCGACAGACCACTGGTGCTCATGTGTGACAGAGATGGATGGGACGCCGCCGTGCTGCGAGATGCCCTTGAGTGCAAGGTGAACGGCACCGAAGTCCAGGAACTGGCCGACCTCTATCAGCGTGCCACAGGCAAGGTTCCCGTGGCCATTGTGGGCGAGCAGTACTTCCTCTTTGGGCCAGGCTTTCCCGCCGGTCGAGGCGGACTTCACGCCAACTTCTGGCGCCTCTTCGATATCTTCGTGGCGGCCATTGGCCTCCTGCTATCCCTGCCAGTGCAACTGCTTATCGCTCTGGTGATTCTCCTCGTCGAGGGCAAACCGGTCTTCTTCGTGCAGACCCGCCTTGGCCTCAACGAACGACCATTCAAATTGGTGAAGTTCAGAACCATGGTGCGTGACGCCGAGAAACTCACCGGCGCCGTCTGGGCATCATCCAACGACCCCAGAGTCACCCGCCTGGGCCGCTTCCTCCGACGAACCAGACTCGATGAACTGCCCCAACTCTGGAACGTGATCAAGGGTGAGATGAGTGTCATCGGCCCAAGACCCGAACGCCCAGAATTCGTGGAGAAACTTAAGGCCCGAATCCCCTTCTACAGCCTCCGCTTCTCGGTCCCACCCGGACTCACCGGATGGGCACAGGTGAACTACAAGTACGGCGCCACAGAGACCGATGCCATGGAGAAGCTGCAGTACGAATTATATTACGTACAGCAGTCCTCGGTATTGATAAATATAGTTATTTTGCTCAAAACAGTGCAGACAGTGCTGCTTAAGCCTGGGTCTTAGGAAACCACCTGGGGTCCGCCCAGGGGCCCCAGCCGGCACCTTGTCATGTACCGTTTGCCTTCCTGGGCGTCGTTAAATAGAATAGGCGCCTTCCCGAAGGAGGCTTCCCGTGAAGAGAACACTGGGTTTGCTTATTGTTGGTCTGCTGCTGGTCGCCTGCGGTTCTCAGGGGGTGCCCTCGCCGCCAAGAGCGGCCATTGCCGGACCATTGTGCGTCGTTGCCCCTGGTGAGGTGCTCTTCGACGCCTCGGGATCTCAGGATGTCGATGCCGACATTGACCGTTACATCTTCAGAATCGGCCATCGCAACCCTCCTGTTGTCACCGACGCTCCTCACCTGGCCTACAGACTAAAAGAGCCCTTCACCATCGGCGGCCGCTATGAACCTATGCCCGTCACCGTTACCGTGGTGGATACCATGGGATTGGAAGCCACGGCCAGCATAGCCATTTGGGTGGTATCAAGCCCGGAGCAGTGCGCCACCGTGGGCCAGCCCGACCCCGATGCCTACTTCGACAGCTCCGATGGCCTGGTGCCTGACAGTCAGGGCCTGGATACGTGGGACCAGGAGCTGGCCGACGACGTGCTGGAAGAGGTAGAGCCACGGGATCTCCTGGAGACGTCGTCAGACTTCGTCTCAGACATCCCGCCGGATTTCGGTACTGATTTCGTTGAGCCCGATGTTATAGAGCCCGACATGATTCCACCGGACGATATCCCACAAGACACTGTAGTAACAAACTGCCCCAACATCGCCGGTAAATGGACAGTAAGGATACGATGTCAGGGGAATATAGAGGCTGTGCTGGACCTGCAGTTGAATCAGACAGAATGCTCGGTAAGCGATACTTTCGCTGTGGTATATGGCAATTTCGAAGGCGAAATGCTGGTCATGAAAAGCGACTTCGACGAGCTCAAAATCAATGACTGCAGCGGCCCCGTTCTGGACACTTCGGAGTTCGTACTCGAGTGCACATCTGAATGCCAGACAGAGTATACACGATTAGAACCTTAACACCTGGATTACAAAATGAAACTGAAAGATTTCTACCGGTTCGCCGTAGAGGCGGGCATCCATAATGACCCCCGAGGCCTGCAAACCGTTGAGCGGGAACTGGCCCTGACCAGGGAGAAATTCGAGGAAGCCAAGGGCAAGGCCCGGGACTACTTCGACACAATCTCCCTTGAGAACCCATACGCCGATTCAAGAATCCTCTGGGGTGACCCCGAGACCGAGGTCCATTCTGTAATGGTGGGCATCGACATGGAGGCTGGTGAGTTGCTGGTCGCCGACCGCCTCAGAGAGAAAGGACAACCTATCGACCTGGTGCTGGCTCACCACCCCGAGGGGGCCGGACTCTCCCGCCTCTCGGCCGTCATGGCCCTGCAAGTCGAACTGCTCACCGCTGCCGGGGTTAACATTGCCACCGCCGAAGCCCTCATGGAGCCGCGCATCAAAGAGATAGAGCGAGCCATTTCTCCTACCAACCACAACCGCCACGTTGATGCTGCCCGACTCCTACAAATACCCTACATGTGCGCCCACACTGCAGCTGATAACTGTGTAGCAACATTTCTTGCGAACACCTTCGATGAGAAGAAACCCTACCGTGTGAAGGACGTTGTGGACATTCTCATGGAGATCCCAGAATACGCCGCAGCATCGGCCCTCTTTGCCGGCCCCAGAGTTGTCTCAGGCGATCCATCCAGGCGAGCGGGGAAGATTATGCTCGAGATGACCGGCGGCACCGAGGGTTCCAAAGAGATCTTCGCCAGCCTGGAGGGCGCAGGCGTCAGTACACTGGTCTCGATGCACCTCACCGAAGCACACCTCAAGGCCGCAAAAGAGCACCACCTTAACGTCGTGATTGCGGGCCACATCTCCAGCGATAACCTGGGGGTGAACCTGCTGCTTGACGAGATCCAGCGTCGCGCCGGTGCCCAACTGGACATAATCGAAGCATCAGGCTTTGTCAGGGTGCAGAGATAGATTTTGGGTAAATAGGCACAATAGCGAATTCAATAGCTTCGTCGAAATATCCTTATCGAGCGCTTGTTGCCTACCGCCGGTAGGGGTCCTGGCCAAGCTCCTTCAGCTTCGCTCGGGCCTTGGTTCCGTACTCTGCGAAGGGGTCCCGGTAGGATGCGAACCACAACATCTTGATAGCTTGATCTTTCTTGCCCAGAGCCAGCGAGACCTCGGCCAGATGCCAGTAGACCTCGGCCAGGTTGCGCCCGAAAGCAGCTGAGGAGTAGTGCAGCGAGCGGGCAATGAGTTCGTGAGCCTGCTTATGATCGCCCTTCTTGAAGAGCAGCCAGCCCAGGGTGTCCAGGTAGAAGACGTTGGATGAGGCATCCAGGCGCATGGCGTTCTTCACCAGCTCGATTCCACGGTCCAGCTCCAACCCACGGTTCGCAAGGAAGTAGGCAAGGTTGTTGTTGGGCCCGGACTCCCAAGGGATGTCTTTGAGAAGCTGTTCGTAGGTGCTCTTCACCTCATCGAACTGGCCCAGAAGGGCGTAGGACTCGGCCTCCTGGCTGCGCAGCCAGAAGTCATCGGGCTCTCTCTTGAGCAGCGGCGCCTGGAAGGCCCGGTAGAGAGCCACAGCATCTCTGGCGGCCTTGGCATCGGTGCCGGGATCGTGGACGAAGTCCGTGAGCCAGCCAAAGAGATTCAGGTTTACGTCCCGCGAGCGCATCCCGAACCTGGCTTTCTCCAGCAACTTGCCGGCCTCCTCGGGACGCCCCTGCCTCAGGAACCCGGAGATTCCCTCCAGAGCATAGGACCACGAGTAGCGCGTCCCACGCCCGGCTTCCAGGAAGAGCTCCATGGCGCGGTCGAAGGCACCATCGGCCAGGGCGATATTGGCCTCCAGCGCGAGGCAGATGTTCCGTGCCCCGCTTGCAGCGCAGTAGCTCTTGTGTACCAGTTTGAGCACATCCAGCGGGACCATGTGAACACGGGTCCGGAGATAGTGCACGAAGATCTCCGCATCGATTGTGGAGATCTCCAGAGCCTGTCGCACCAGTTGCTCTGCCTCATCCTTCATGCCCGACAGGAACATTGCGGCGGCCAGTCGGTATTTAAGGTCTGCATTCTTCGGGTGCTTGTTCACCAGCGCTTGAGCTCGGCCGAAGTACTGGAAGTCTATCATGACCCCCATAGCGGTGAGCAGGTTGCTCCTGCTTGGCTGGGCCGCGACGAACTCTTCCATGCGCTTGAACGCCATCTCGTCCCTGCCTGCCCAAACGGCGTACTCAGCCAGCAGCGGAGGCAGCATCGTCCAGTTGCCCAGGGAGTCCCAAAGCCGCTCCATCATGCCGAAGGCCTGTTCAAAGAGCAGATTCTCCCTGTTCCCTGCGGCAAATCGGTAGACTTGGCGGAAGTCGCTGTCGGGCATGCCGTAGACGCCAATGAGAGAGAGCCTCCACGACTCGTCGGCGTTGCCTTGCAGAGAAGCCAGGCGGGAGAGCAGCATGAAGTGCTCCGCCGGGTTGTCCCGGTTCAGCGTCAAAAAGCGCAACTGCCTCTCGGCCTCGGCGAAGTAGTGGAACTCAACCAGGTTCCGAACCAGCGCGAAGCGCAGTTCCCAGTTTTCGGGCTGTTGCAGCAGCAGAACCCGATGGACGTCGTTGATGCGCTCACGCACCCCCATGGCAGAGTAGGCTCGACACAGCGCCCGATGCACTGGCCCCAAGAGGTCGGGGTCCATGGGTGCATATCTGAGCGCCTGCAGCAGTACGGGTTCGGCCACACTACCTAGGTCACGCTCAACCAGCAGCAACCCAAGCTCCTTGAGCAGCGGGTAGTCCGCAGGTGCGGCCCTCAGCGCCTCGTCCACCAACTGCAACAAAGAACTGGTATCGCCGGCCGAGGCGTATGCGTGCACAAGGTATGGCAGGAGGGCCGTGGAGCGGCTCTCCTCCCACTTGCTCTTGAGAATCTGGCAACCACGATCCAGCCACCCCAAGCGCCTCATCCTGGAGAGCAGCGACTGGAAACCACCCAGGTCGTCGCCCTCGGGGCGTGGTGAGAGCGCCAAGCCGGCCCAGGCATCGAAGAAGGGCTCTGGCTTACCACCAATGAGATGACTCAGCAGAGTAATCCTTGCCCTGGGATCATTTGGGTAGATGCCCACGGCCTTGCCGATAAGCTCTTGGGCCAGCTTCGCATCTCCGGAGTCCAGCAGGAAGTCGTGCAGCAGGTAGAGCAGGTTCTGAACCGTTGCAGGAACCCGCCCGTCACCATCGGGATTGGCCCTCGTAAACTCGGACTCAAGCCAGGAGTGGATCCGCTTGATCCCCGACTCCTTCTGGCCGATGGCCATCTCCCGCAGGCCCAAAAGGCCCAGGGTGGATGGTTCGTTGCTCTCCGCTGCTTTCCGAAGAACCTCCAGCCCTGCGGCCCAAACGCCGTAGTCAAAGAGCAGCGAGGCAATAGAGAGCAGGTCTGCGCTGCTCCCCGAGCGGCGTTTGGCCGCTACCTCCGCCAACGATTCGAGCTCGTTGCGGGGAACCTCTTCTGCCATGGCCCCGAAAGCGGCCCTAAGCACATCCACAACGGCCTGGGGTGAGCCCTTCTCTATGGCAAAACGGGCAAGCTCGGCGCTCTCGGTGATGAAGTCGGCCTGAGCCAGTTTCTCGATGACCAGCGGTATCACGTCCGGCTTGGCCTTGACCACCACGTCGATGGCCTCCATGGCGGCCTGGCGTCGCTCGGCACTCATGTCCGTGCGGCCCTCCTCCAGCAGGCTTGAGGCAAGCACCCACCAGCGCACCGTGCTGCGAGGATACCTCTCGCAACAGGGCCCCAGAAGCTTGTGCAATTCGTCGAAGAGCCCCACCTTCGTAAGGCTCGATGCCATCTCGTCCATGACGTCGCCGTCACAGGAGGAGAGTTCCAGAGCCTCCTTATAGGCCCCAAGCCCCTCCTGCTGACGCCCCAGCGCCGTCAGCAGCGTGCCGTACTTCACAAGCTCCTTACCCTCCAGGCGGGCCCCCGCACGGCTGCCCGCTATGAGCTCGGCCGCCAACCCGTTGATGCCGTAGCCCCAAAGCCACAAGCCGACGTTGCGCTGGAAGACTGCGCTGTTCTCACGGGCTTGAATTGTCCGCTGAACCAGCGCCCTAACTTTCTCGGTCAACGAACTCATCAGCTCGCCACGAAGCTGGCCATCCACCATCAGCGCACACACCGAGAGATAGAGCAGCGTCGGGTCCGATGGGGTCTGTTCCATGGCCTTTGCCAGCACGCCCAACGCCGCCTCGGCCCACCCCAGCCGCAGCATGGCCACGGCCAGACTCCTCCGCAGCGCAGGAGTGTCCAAGTAAGGCTCCAGGTCCGCAGCAAGTGCCTCGGGAGCAGACTTCTCGGCCCACGAAGCAAACGCTGCCAGTTTGATGAGCGACTCTGCCGGTGGCTTTCCAGTGCCGATGTCCAGAGTGATCTGGTCCAGCAGCTTGGCCAAGGCCTCTTCTTTGGCACCGGCAGCATTCTCTTTGACCTTGTCCCTGAGGCTTCCCGTGATGGTTGCCACGCTACCAGGATCCTTCAACGCCCCAATGGCTATCTGCCGTGCCTGGCCTGGCTGGTTGGCCTCCAACAACAGCGTGGCCAGCTTCACCGCCGTGGTCGCCCGGTACTTCGCCCCATCCACCGTCTCTTTGATGATGCCGAAACCCTCGTCCATCTTCCCCTGAGAGAGCAGCAGCGCAGCATATGAGGTCCCCACCTGCTCACGCTCATCCCCCGACGAACGCTGGAACGCTACGCCAAGAACCCGCACTGCCTCGGGTCTTGCCCCGTAAAGCGCCAGGCTCAAAGCCAGCTCTTCCATAGCCAATGACGAGGCAGGCGGTGCCGCCAGATACCTCGCCACAAAGCCTCCGACCATATCGTTCCAACCCTTCTGCGAAGCCATTAGCGCAAGCCGGCCCCAGGCATCGGGACCCAGATCAAGCCTTGCCGATAGCCCGTCCACAGTCTTGATGAGCGTCCCCACGGACTCCTTCTCCAAAGCAACATCGAGCAGCAGCGTCACTGCCAGTCCCTGGCCCGCCATCATGAGATACTGCTTGAGGAACTCGGGATTGGGACGGCCGCACACCATGCCGCTTATGGTGCCGGCGGCCATGACATCGGGAGGCAGTGCATCGGGCGGGCCCAGACGCTCCACCGATTCGGCCCGGAGACAAGCAACCCTCGGATTCTTATGCCCATCCGTAAGAGCAAGAAGCCTGTTGGTCGCTGCCACAGCGTCGGGGGCAAGGTCCAACATCCTGGTCAATGCGTCGCAAGCCTCGCCCACGCGCTCTTCAGCCAGCAAACCCCGAGCCACAATACCCCACGCCTCCCAACGGCTTGCCGTAGCGGCCGTCTCTGCAGCAGTGCGGGCAAGTCGAACCGCAATATCATAACTCGACTTCTTCACCAGCCATCGAGCGAGAACCAAAGCACCATCCCCTGTGGGCCGCAGTGACTTCACCTGCCGGCCCAAGAAGCTCACCCCCTCACCAGCCTTCTTCTGCTCCTTAAGCTCCGCCAGCAGCACCAGCAGCCCGGCATCCCCGGGCCTATCCTTCATCGCCTTCTCCAGCCAGCCAATGCCCGTGTCCAGCCTGCCAGACCTCAAGTAGTACTCTGCCACCCTCGAATATATCTCCAGTGGCTCGCTGGCCTTCTCAACCGCCTGTCGAAACAGCCCCTGGGCCTGACTCTCCCTGTTCTTGAAGAGTTCGCAGGCACCTTTGTACAACAACTGCCAGGCCTCCAGCCCAGCCTCGCCCCCCGATGCGGCCATCTCCACCAACACGTCGCACAACCGTGCATCCACCAGATGGTCCCCCACACGCACGAAAGCAGCGCTGCTTCCCCCCACAGCATCGATGTGCCTGGAGAAGACCTTGACCAACTCGCCTGGAGCCCCGGAACCAATGAGGTTGGCCAGCTCCACCGCCAAAGGGAACTCCTGGGGCTGGCGCTCAAAGGCGGCCTGAAGCAGCGCCCTGGCCTCAGCCAGTTTCGAGAAACGAACCAGCAGGGCAGCGGACTCCAGACTTCGGGATGCACTACCACTCTTCTGGTGGGCGATATGGGCCTCAAGGTCCGAAACCGCCCCATTGACATCGCCCTGCTGCAGCCGTGCACGGGCCAGGTCCAGGTTCAGCGTGGAGAGGCCACAACCGTTAGCTTGGGCCTTCAGCAACAGCCACAACGAAATGTCCGCCCTGAAGAGCGACTCGGCAAGCACAGCTGCCTCGTAGAGCGCCTTGCCGGCATCCTTACCAAGCCCCGCAACACCCCCGTCCACACTCTTGTATAGTTCGTCGGGCTTCCCAAGCCTGGCATAGACCTCTGTCTCCAACATCAGCGTCTGCCCAAGCCCGGCCCCAAACCAGCGCATCGCCTCCACGCCAGCCAGCGCACCAGTGAAATCACCCCGGGCCGCCAGACGCACTGAGTAGTTTCCAACCAGCGTCGCCAGCGTCGCATCCTTCATGTCAACGGCCCTCAGCCGCGCCAGCAACCACGCCGCTTGCCCCGCATCCCCGCCCGCACCGGCACCACCCGAAGAGAGGCGCTTCATTATCCTCTCGACCAACACAGCGACGTCGTCACGGAAACTCCCCGCAACCTCCCAACTCTTCGCAGCGTGGTGTGCAGCTTTCAGCAACTCCCCCTGACACAGATGAGCGTGCGCCATGAGATAGTCCACAGCACCGGGCAGCGCACCGTCCGAAGCGTAAACCGAGAGGAATCCCACCACCCGTCCGCACTCGCCCTGCTCAAGAAACTCCACTGCCTTCACAAGGTCCGCCGACCTCCGAGCCTCATCAAAAATCCTTCCCGTCATCTCCCCGGCCCCGGGCGAATCAACAGCGGGGCCACAAGCAGAAGTCAGCGCCAGGATCAAGGCGGTAGCGGTGATGCAACGGATCATATTCTCCTCCGGGGAGTTCGGTTAGCCGGGCAATGTTAGTCCATGCGGCATGAATGTAAAGGAACTGCCCGCGCCCCGGCGTGATCTAAGGCGCCGCTAAGGCTTCAGAGGGCTGGCAGGCAGAAGCGTCACAAGCACCTTGTCAATGCGGTTACCATCCATATCAACTATCTCAAAACGCCCATTTTCATAGTCAAAAACCGTTCCCACCGTTGGTATACGCCCCAGCCGCTCCAGAATGAAGGCTGCAACGTTGGTAACCTCGTCCTCCATGCGAACGCCAACCACCGACTCCAGGAGGTCCGTGGGCGTAGTCGCATCAACCAGCCATGAGCCGTCGGCCCGCTGAACCATGGAGGGCTCCTCCTCCTCCCCCCGCTCGGGCATGTCGCCGGCCACAGCCTCCACCACGTCGGTGAGCGTCACCAGCCCCTTGGTTGTGCCGTACTCGTCCACCACCACGGCCATGTGGGTCTTCTCCGCCTTGAATCGGCCCAACAGGGCTAGCACAGCGGTCCTGTCCGGCACAAAGAGCAGCGGCGTCAAGAGCTTCTTGAGCTCAATCTCGCCGCAGTTGAGCGTAGCTTTTAGAAGAACTTTGGTGTGAATAAAGCCAACGGGCCTATCCACAGTCTTATCGCATATTAATATTCTGCTATAATTATTATTGGCCAGCATATCCAAGGTCTCTTGCCTACTCGCACCAATATCTATGGACACAATCCTGGCTCTTGGCGTCATCACTACACGAACCGGGGTGTCAGCAAGCCTCAGAACACCGTCGATGAGCTGCCGCTCATCCTCATGGAATATGCCGCTTTTGGTTCCTTCGGCGACCATGCTCCGGATCTCATCTTCCGACACCGAATTGTCTCTCTCTCCGGCCAGGCCCAGAAGCCGCAGCACCGCGTCGGAGGAGTGCTGCAGAAGCCACACCGCCGGGGCCGAGAAGGAGGCCAGTGCCCGCATGGGCCGGGCCACTGCCGAGGCCACCGCCTCGGGATGGACCAGCGCCACCCTCTTTGGAACCAACTCACCGATAATCAACGAGAGGTAGGTGATTGCCACCACGGTAAGGGTGATCCCCACGGAGTAGCCGTGGGGGTTGATAGCCTCGAATCCGTCCAGCCATGCACCCAGCCGATGGCCCAGGGTAGCCCCTCCCACGGCACCGGCAAGGATGCCCACCAGCGTAATCCCAATCTGCACAGTGGAGAGCAGTCGGGATGGGTCCTTGGCCAGCGCCAGAGCCACCTTGGCCCCACCGCTGCCCGAGAGGGCCATCTGCTGCAGCCTCGCCTCGCGGGAGGAGACCAGAGCCAGCTCAGACATGGCCAGAACACCATTGATGAGGGTCAGAACGAGGATCGTAAGGATTTCCAGGTAGACCATTTTCACCGCCGGTGGAGTGACGAGACCACAGAACTTCACCAAGTGGCCGGAAGCCGCTGCAGTCCACCGCAGGGCCACAAAGTGCTGTGGCCCCTAAGATAATCGGCCTGCGTGGGGAATCAACGTCCGAAATGGTGTTTGGGGTCGGATAGGGTGCTAAGAAAAAGGGGGCGGGCCGCTCAAGAACCGTTTCAGTTTCTCGCAGCGCTGCTCTAAAATCGCCCAAGCGGACAACCCGGGTGACCAATGAAATCTGAACTCATTTTACTGCTTCCCTTGGCTCTGATCTTTGCAGCGGCCTGCCAGAAAGAGGGGCCAACCCGCTCGAAAGTTCCACCTGAAGCCCCAGTGGAGGAGGCCGAGGGAATGCCAAGGCGCTCCATTGACCTGGGTAAGGCCGCAGGCACGCCAGGCGGCGCTCAGGTGGCTGATGCCCTTTGGCCGGCGCTCACGCCCCAACGGGCCGAAGCACTGGTGAAGCTCTCTATAGAATGCGTCAACAAAGAGTTCCCCAACAAGCCATCCCACATCTATGAAGCGCAGGCCCAATTGCTCTCCCCCAAAGAGGCAACCCCCGCCTTCTACGGCTGCTTTGACTGGCACTCGGCTGTTCACGGCCATTGGACCATGGCAACGCTGCTGCGAATCTTCCCCGAAATGGCCGAGGCGGCCACCCTTGAACAGCTGCTCAACCAGAGCCTCACCCCGGAGAACATCGCCCGGGAGGTTGCCTTCATCGACCAGCCCCGCAACGCCACCTGGGAGCGGCCCTACGGCTACGGTTGGCTGCTTCGCCTCCAGGCAGAGCTCTCAAGGCCATGCACAGACGAGGGGCCCTGCGCCAGAGCCCAGTGGGCACGGAACCTGGCTCCCCTGGCATCCAACATCAGAGACAAGCTCATTAACTACCTGGAGCGGCTCTCGGTGCCCATTCGAGACGGCACCCACGCCAACACCGCCTTTGCCCTTCTCCATGCCCTGGAGTACGCATCGGCAACGGGCGACGCCCGCCTCGAAGAGGTCGTCAAAGCCAGCGCCATGCGCTTCTACTCCAAAGACCAGGATTGCCCCGTACACTTCGAGCCCTCAGGAGAAGACTTCCTCTCGGGCTGCCTCGGCGAAGCTCTGCTAATGTCGAAAGTGATGCCGGCCCAGCAGTTCGGACCATGGCTAGAGAAACTGCTGCCATCCTTGGACTCCCCACGCTTTGCCACCCTCAGCACGCCCCCCACGGTCCTGGACCTCAAAGACCCCAGAATAGGCCACCTCATCGGCCTCTCCTTCCACCGAGCCTTCGCCTTCAAGACCCTCGCCGCCACACTCAACTCGCCCAGGTACAACCCCATGCACCACCTGGCAGCTGTGCACCTTCAGCACGGAGAACGACTGGTAGCCGATTCGGGCTACGGCGGCGCCCACTGGCTGGCCTCTTTCAATCTGCTCGCCTACCTGGCCATCCCACAGCCGCAACCCAACTCTTGACCCGCTCAAGGCGATATCACACCTCGAGCTTTCACTCGCTTCCTTATCGCCGCTATCCCCTGAGCCAGAGCGTAAACCGCCGTGGCCACAACTATAATCGTGGCCCCCGACGGCCAATCCAACTCGTAGCTGAGCCAAACCCCCGAGACCACTGAGAACCCGCAGATAAGGCCCCCAATCCACATCATGTGCCACAACTTCCTGGCAAAGGGAGATGCCGCCGCTGCAGGCAGGGTCAGCAGGGCGATGACCAGAATAAGACCAACCACCGTCATCAGAACAACTACTGTTATTGACGTGAGAATCAACAATAGGGTATAGTACACATCTGTATTTATGCCTCTCAATCGGGCGAATTCTTCGTCAAAGCAAATTGACAAGAACTTATGATAGAACAGCACCCCGGCGGCCACCACAACGACATCGAGACCCACCAGAAGCGCTATCTGGTTCTTGCTCACCATCAGGATATTGCCGAAGAGATAGGACATCAGGTCTTCGCTGTACCCCGGCGTATTGGCCATGAAGAGGACACCTACGGCCATGCCCAGCGCCCACAGCGCCCCAATCACCGAGTCCTCCCGGTGCTTCCAGCGCAAGCTCACCTGCGACACAATCACCGCCCCCAGCACCGCCGCTGCCACTGCCCCTACCAGCGGGGTTGCCCACGACACACCGTGAACCACCTGAACGTACCGGGCAGCACCCATGCCACCAAGTACGAAATGAGAAATACTGCCAGCTAGATAAGCAATTCTACGAGCAACAACATACGTCCCAACAACCCCGGCACTCACCGAGGCCGCCAGGCCCGCCAGAAGGGCGTACTGCAAGAAGGGGTGGGTTATCAGAGCCTGAAAGAAGCTCATGGTTTGCCTCCCTTCGAGCCAATCTCCTGACCATCGGGTGCCTTTGCGCAGCCCTCATGCAGGTGCGACGGGTCCAGGCATGGGCCATGAACGTGGGGCCCCGGCGACGTGCTTCCAACGTGCTTGTCGTGAAGCACCATGCGCATGTGGTCACCATAAAGATCGCACACAAGGTCAAGACCCACCTCCTGAGTCGGGTGGACCGAGATCCTGCGGTTCACGCACACCGTCCAGCCCACGGTGGAGGAGACAAAGGACATGTCGTGGGTCACCATTATCACCGACAGAGTCTCAGAGAGGCGCTCAAGCAGGCGGTGTATCTCACGCTGCGCCGAGAGATCGACGTTGGCCGTAGGCTCGTCAAGCATGAGCATCTCCGGCTCACATGCAAGCGCCCGTGCCAGCAGGACCCGCTGCCTCTGCCCGCCCGACAGCTCCCCGTACGCCATGGGGCCCAACTCAGCCAGCTCAACCTGCTCAAGGGCCTGTCTCGCTACGGCCAAGGCCCGGGAGGACCCCGGCTTCGCCCTGACGCCCATGAGCACCACATCCATAACCGTCACTGGAAAGGAGAGGTCGTGCCTGGCGTGCTGCGGCACGTAGCCAACGCGGCTTCTGGCCTGCACCGGCGTGGTCCCCAACACCGTCACCCGCCCCCGGGTTGGATGCAGCAAACCCAACGCCAACTTCAGCAACGTAGTCTTCCCCCCCCCGTTTGGCCCCACGATAGAAATCAGCTGCCCTGCCGGCAGCGCTATGTTGGCCGAATCCAGCACCTGAGGGCCCCCATAGGAGAAGGCCACGTCGGTGAACTCGAGAACCGGACCATCCTTCATCACTCTACACCTTCGCCCTTGGTCGACGAGTGTCTGCGAATGGCCGCAGCCATCTCCCGCATGCTCTCGAAGTAGTGCTCGCTCATGTGATCCATCGCCACAACCCCAGCACCAACACTTCGTGCCACACTCTCGGCCTGAGCCTTTGAGTATTGGGGCTGCACAACAACCAAGCCGGCCTTGGCCTCCTTGGCCCTCTGGGTGATACGGGCAAGATACTCGGCCCCGGGCTCCCGCCCGCCCGCCTCGATTGCCACCTGCTTCAGCCCATACCTTTTGGCGAAGTAGCCGTAGGCCGCATGGTAGGCAAAGAGCTGAGACCCCTTCAAAGGAGCAAGCTCCCTGGCTATCTCATCGTGCAGCGCCTGCAACTCCTTCTCGAGCTCTGCGGCCCTTGAACGGAAAGCCCCGCTCTTCTCAGGCAGCAGCTCAGCCATCCCCTCGGCCATGTTGTGCCCCTGCCTGGCAAAGAGCAGCGGGTCCAACCAGGTGTGCGGATCGGGTTGCCCAGGCTCATGGCCGTGGTCACACTCCGAAGAGTGCTCATGGCTCTGGTCGAAACCGAATGGAATCAACTCGATACCCGCCTGAAGGTCCACAACCTTCATTGCCGGGTTCAGCTCCTTAAGCCTCGCCACAATGGAGCGCTCCATCTCAACGCCCACCACGAAGTAGATGCTGGCAGAGGAGAGCTCCACCAGCTGCTTTGGTGTGGGGTCGAAGGAACCATGCGACTGCCCGGGAGACAACACTGTGCGAACAATTACATCATCACCACCGATTCTCTCGGCCAGAAACTTGTGCTGAAACATACTAACAATAATAGCTGGTTTTTCAGGCTGTTTCTGTTCCGAACAGGCCTGCAAAGCAAACAATGATAAGAAGAGAACTGAAACGATTAGGCGCATCTAACTCCCCCGAGAGGCCAGCGCAGCGGAGCCACAGGTGGAAAGCTACCTGCCAAACTCCGCCTGACCGTTGGAGATGGCACGCTTGCCCGGCTTCAGCTCCACCACGAACTGAATCTTCCCGCCCCTGATGCTCTTCACCGTCAAGTCTTTGCCGGGGTAGACAGGTTTGGAGAAGCGCAGGGCGATCTTCTTGAGCGAGGCTGGGTCACCTTCGCCGTATGCCGCAATGAGTTCCCGTGCAGTCATGGCCATTACACAAAGACCGTGGGCAATGGGCCTCTCAAAACCAGCCAGTTTCGCAACAAGAGCGTTGGTGTGAATGGGGTTGTAGTCCCCCGAAGCCGCAGCGTAACGCCCTGGTTGATCCCGAAGAACGGTGAAGGTCGACAGCGCCTCCATCTCAGGCTCGAAAGGATAAGGCTCTTTGGTCCTTTTGGCACCCTTCTTCGGCGGACAGCGGACGAACATCGATGAGCGGCCGGAAACAATGGCCTTCCCGGCCTCCTCGAGAGCCACGTCGATGTCCAGAACCTGACCGCTTGAGACGTCCCTGATGGCCGAAATCCTGGAGACCGGAACAAGCTCCATCCCCACCCTCAGAGGCTTGTGCCACTGGAATGACTGCTCGGCATGAACCAGCTTGATCATGTTCGCTTCAACCCTGGGGCTAAGCAGAATCTCCTCCAGCCCATCCTTCAAAATCCTGGAGGCGAAAAGCGGATGCACCAGCGCACCATCCTCAGCCTTGTAGGCCGGATTGGTGTCCTCGCAGGCTCGGGCATAAGCAACAGAATCCTCAGGGGTTATGCGGAATGGCTGATTTCTTATCTCCAGACCGACGGCCTCTTCGTTCATTCTTGAATAGAAGACACTCTTAAGAATCGCCCACTTCTTACCCATAATTACCTCCAGGCTGCACGACCACCACCATTCGACGACCGTCAGCACGCTGGCAGCGCAGCATGGTCAGCCGCCGACCTTGCGCTCTTTTATCGCACTCCACCTGCTTTGACAACGCCTTGTTTCCCTAACCACTTCTGTGGTAAAGAGTCAGCTGGGGACAAGTTGGGGAGTATCTCTTGGCAGGCAAGTACGGACCGTCGGAAAAGAAAAAAGATTACAAAGAGGCTGGCCAGGCGTGGCGCGGCGTGCTTGGGCGGGACGCCCTTCCGCCCGTTGTCCTTATGATTGCCCCCTCGGACGACATCTACCAGGAGGCCCTCAAGGGCGTGCTGGACAAGGTCTTCAAAGAGGGAGACCGAGAGCTCAACATCCAGCGCCTTGACGCCGCTACGACCAAGTCAAACATCTGCGTTGCCGGGGTCAAGGTTGCCCCGATGATGGCCAAGAAGCGGGTGGTCTGCGTTACCAACGCCGACGTCTGGTTCGCCAACGACAAGTCCGCCGGCGATGGCGCAGAGAGCGACGAGGCCCCTTCGAGCGGGAAGAAGCGCTCCACCAGGGCGAAGAAGGGCAAAGAGAGCTCAGATCACTCAGACCTCATGGAGCTGGCATCTAGCTCCTTCAAACGAGGCCACGTCCTTCTAAGAGCCTACTCTCCCGACAGCAAGTCAGCCCTCTACCAAGCCCTGGACAGCCTCAACGCCGTCTTCGACTTCAGCTCCCTGGGCGAGGGACAAGACCTCATGCGCAATATCCAGGGTGAACTCAAGCGCCGTGGAGTTGACTCAGACCGCAAGGCCGTGGAGTTCCTGGCTGATGCCCTGGGTGGCAACGTGGAGGCCCTCTTCACGGAGATGGACAAGCTGGCGGGCATAGTACCACCCGGCACCTTCTTGACCCTGGAGCTGGCCCGGGAAAACGTCCAGCGCCTTCGGGGACACAAACTATACGAACTGGCCAACGCACTCTCCGAACGCCGAACAGCCGACGCCCTTCTGCTTCTCTCCAGGATGTTCGACAGTCTCCTGGACACAGGCAAGAAGGTCCAGGCCTCGGGCGTGCCGCTCATGATTCTCGCCACACTGGAACTCGAGGTCAGGAAGCTCGCCGCCGCCTGGGGCAGCAAACCCCAGGATACTCAACGCCTCTGCACCATGTTCGGAATGCAGGAGTACCCGGCCAAGAAGGCCATCCAGAACTCCAAGCGCTTCTCCCAAACCGAACTGGACACGGCCCTGAGGCAGCTGAGAGATGCTGACCGCCGCATCAAGTCCACAGGCCTCCCCGCAAAGCTCATCCTTGAAGACCTCATCACCGCCATATGCACCAAGGGCTGCGCCCCCCTCACCCCCGCCGACCTTGGATACTATCGCAAGGCGTGAGTATACCACTGGATCCACCCACAAGAAGACTCTATTGTTGATTATATAATTCGCTTCCGACTACATCTGAATCGTAAGATCCACCCCAAACCCATACATGAACCCGCTGCTCTCCACCCACCCTTTGGCGTGGTAGCCACCATCGGGGTCGTCAAGCCCCACCCGGTTCGTTCGGTCCACCAGCACGTTAACAAGAGCGTGGAAGTCCAGCATTATCGGCAGTCTAATCCACTCCAGCGGGTCGTTGAGCGAGAAGCCTATGCCACCGGCGATGGTGTGATAGCTGTTATCCATCAGCATGTTCTGGTATTTCTGGTCCTCTTCCAGGGCCGACGGGTTGTAGGAGTAGCCAAGCCGCAGCTTGGTGAAGCCCTTGAACATGCCATATTCTAGCCCTGCCCTGGGATTGAACGTGTTCCGAGCGTGGATAGGCGGCACCGGGTATGAGCGAACCTTAAAGTGCCCATACTCTTCAAGCGGGGTAAGCCCTCCCTGGTCGTTGAGAACGCTGGGCTCCACGTTGAAGTTGGAGATATTGATTTTCTTGGACATATCGCTCCAGAAAACATAGTCCAACTGTGCCGAGACTATCAGGTCCGGTACCAGCGACACGGAAACACCCAAACCAGTAGCAGCCGGTACAAAAAAGAAACTGCCCATCAAATAATAAGGCAGCTCTGCCTCAAGTTTATACCCCATATTAACATCAACACCGGCAGCGACGTCAAAACGAAGGTCCATGCTCTGGGCAAAACGGTAGTAGGCCCCGATTTCAATACCTTTAACTGGCTGAACCAATAGGCCAAACTGCGGAGTAATGGCCGTGGCAATCTCCTGGCCGAAAGTGGCCTTGGAGGGGTTGGGCTTCTCCTGCTCACCCTGGGCCACGGTGGGGTCAAAGGTGCTCATGGGCGTCAACGAGCCCACGTTGCCGTCGAGATTGGCCAGAATGCTCACCGAAGCACCAATAGAGAGGACTTCGTCAATAAGCTCAACGCCTCCGCCGACCACCATCTTCAGCCGCTGTATTCTGCTGCCCATCACAGGGAAGAATGGCTGGTCCGGCGTCTGGCCCTTCACCGAAACGATGGAGGTGCCGGCCCCAGGCACTGAAATATAGCCTCCAATGGCCGCCCGTTTGGGAAACTTCGGGATCATGCGCTGGACGGGCAGAGCAAAGTGCATGTCTATGAGATGCAGCGACTTGGGTTCTGCCTCCCTGCCGAAGAGCTCATCAACACGAAGCCGGGTCTGCTGCTGCAGCAGCTTGTCATCGGCATCGAAGACCTGCATGTAGGGTATGTGGCCCAGTGAGCCGTAGTCTTTCACGGACGTACGCACGTCACTGAAGAGCGCCGCATACTGAATACCGAACTTGAAGTCTTCTACGGTCACCAACATCGCAGGGTTGTACCAGGCGCCGTACCCGTCATCCACCGCCGCAGCCATACTGCCACCCATGGCGGCCCCACGGCTTCCCGGAACAACAAGATCCTGAGCCCACACCCCTGCCGCCGGGGCGGTCAGCACCATCACCAAGATGACCATTCGCAGAGTTCGCAGCATTTCCCACTCCACCTTGAGAAGATGCGAGTATAGCGCCCAACGCCGCTCTGTAAAGCCCGCAAGCAACGTCGTGGACCGCCACAGCCCCAATCTTCGCTTCCCCTCACCGGCGCGCCGCGTATAATGTCGCCTCGTGGAAAACGGAACTCGGCCAGGACCGAAGTGCCAGTCCCACTCTACTGGAGGCCTTATGACCACCCATATCCGCCCAATAATAATCCTGACGGCCATAGCCGCCATGGCTCTCTCCTGCGGCAGTGGCGCATCCACGGCCTGCCGGCCCGACTGCAGCAACAAGGAGTGCGGCGACGATGGCTGCGGGGGAAGCTGCGGAGGCTGTGATGATGGAGTTTCATGCACAACCGACACATGCAGGCAGGGGCTGTGCTACGCTGACTTGGACCCAAATTACTGTGTAATATCAGGTAGTTGCGTGCCGTCTGGCACACTCAACCCCAGCAACCCGTGCCAGAAGTGCACACCGAAGAACTCATCCAAGGGCTGGAGCGCCGAAGCAAACGGCGTGGTCTGCGGCACCGGAGCCATCTGCTTCGACAAAGAGTGCTGCCCCTACGCCCAGAACTGCGAGGGAAAGAACTGCGGAGAGGACGGCTGTGGCGGGCTCTGCGGCCAGTGCGGCGAATTCGAGGAGTGCAGCGCCAAGGGCGTCTGCGAAGAGAAGGTATGCGAGGGAGGATGCGACGGCAAAGACTGCGGATTCGACGAGTGCGGGAAGTCCTGCGGCACCTGCCCCGGCGGAAACGAATGCCAGGATGGAGCATGCATCTGCGTGCCCAAATGCGCCGGCAAAGAGTGCGGAGACGATAGCTGCAACGGTACGTGCGGCACATGCACGGGGGTGAACAGAACCTGCCAGTCAGGTAAGTGCGTCTGCTCCGGTGAGAGTTGCGGCGACAACTGCTGCGGGCCCGGCCAGGTCTGTGTGGGCGGCGACTACTGCTGCCTTCCCAAATGCGACGGGAAGGAGTGCGGCGACAACGCCTGCGGCGGTGAGTGCGGCCAGTGCAACTTCGAGAACGCCGTCTGCCTCGAAGGAAAGTGCGAGTGCCCGGGATGGACCTGCCCCGGAGGCTGTTGCGGCGACCCCAAAGAGGTCTGTGACCCCGAGGGGGAGTGCTGCCTCCCGCAATGCGAGGGGAAAGAGTGCGGCGACGACGGTTGCGGGGCCGTTTGCGGGCTCTGCGCCGCCGGGCAGATCTGCCTGACCGGGGTTTGCCCGCCTGAAGGCTGGGAATGTATCGACGACAACACCGAGGAGTGGGACGGCTGCACCACCGACGGTGACGTGGCCGAGTTCAGGGTAAACACCTACCAGCTCGACGCCCAGCAGGCCCCCGACGTGGCCTCACTGCCCAACGGCCGTTACGTCGTGGTCTGGGAGAGCTTCCAGCAGGATGCCGTGGGCTGGGGCATATTCGGCCAGCGCTTCACCGTGGACTCCAAGGCCGAAGGCAGCGAGTTCAAGGTAAACGCATTCCAGACGGACAACCAGCGCAACCCCGCCGTAGCCGCCTTCGCAGACAACCGCTTCGTGGTGGTCTGGGACAGCTTCGGACAAGAGACCGGAGACGCTGTTGGCAAAGGGGTCTTCGCCCAGCTCTACGGCCCCGATGGTGCCAAACAGAACTCGGAATTCAACGTCAACGGCGGCTCAGCCAACGGCGTGGTAGGCAACCAGTTCAACGCCGATGTGGCCACCTTCCCGGACAACAGCTTCGTCGTTGTCTGGGAGGGCGAGATGATGAATACCAACGGCTCCTTCGTTTGGGACGAGATCTTCTTCAGACGCTTTGACGCCAGCGGCACTCCCTTGGGAGTCACGGTGGTAGCCAACAAGGGCCCCACTGCCGACCCGCTCACCCCTATGGCAAACATTCAGTCCGAAGGCGACGTCGCCGTGCTCAGCAACGGCAACTTCGTCATCGCCTGGCAGGGCCTCAGCCAACCCGGTGATACAAGCGGATATGGAGTCTTCTTCCGTATCTTCGCCTCCGACGGCACCCCGGTAACGGACCAGATTCAGGCCAATACATACACCTCTGGCGACCAGCAGAAGCCATCCGTCGCCGCACTGCCCACTGGGGGCTTTGCGCTCACCTGGGAGAGCCAGGGCCAGGATGGTGACAATAACTCAGTGATTCTGCAGCTCTATCAGAACGACGGTACCACTACTACCGGGGAAATCCTGGTCAACTCCACCGCGGTCAACTCCCAGCAGGACCCAAGCCTCTCCGTCTTCCCCAACGGCTCCATGGTCGTGGTCTGGGAGAGCCGGGAACAAGATGGCTCCCAGGGAGGCATATACGCCCAGCGCTTCAACGCCGACGCAAGCAAATACGGCGGAGAAATCCAAGTCAACTTCTACACCCACAGCAACCAGTGGAGACCTGTTGTAGCCACACCGGTCAACCCCTGGTACGTCGTGGTCTGGGATGGCGCTGGCCAGGATAGTGACCTCTTCGGCATCTTCGCCCGCCGCTTCGATTCAAACACTAACGAGGCCCTTTATCACTAGAATTGGCCTTCTTCCGGACACAAACATCCATGATAATAATGGGGGATTTCGTATGACTAAAAGAGAACTGCCGTTCTGGGCATCGGCCTCTGGCGCCCAAGTCGAACAACAGAGTGCGTCGGCCGCAACGATTCCGACGAAGATCGCTGCTACAACCCGCCGGCCCATGGGCCTCGTCGTGGCGCTGGCCATGATGGCAGTGGGCCTGGCAGCAACTGCCCCAGCCTCCGCTGCCAACCCGGGCCGGGACCGGCTCTTGGAGACAAGACCGTTCCCCTGCGGCACCCTGGCCCTGCGAACCCTGGTTCCCAGAGACCTTACTAAGATTGTGCCGCCTCCGAGAACCATTGCACAGATGCCCCTGGTGGGCGAACAGCGCCAGTTCTGGACATACGATCTCTCGGTGATGCCCCCGAAGAACAAAGCCATCCAGGCCACCTGCCGCGCCGTGGGCCAGCATGTGGCGGTATGGATCGCCGATGCAGACTGGCTCACCACCGTGACCCAGGACGACGTGGACAACGTCATGGCTTCTATGGAGTTGACGACCCCGCTGGAACGAGAGGGAGGAGTCTTCGGGAACAATACCCGCCTCTTCGGCATGCCGCCCACGGTCAACGACGGAGAACCAGCTCTGACTATCCTGGTATATGATATACCCGGTTACAAAGGCTACAGCTTCGACGGCTATTTCCGAGCCGAGGATCTGGGAGAATTCAAGCCCGCCTGCGAGACCTCTCCCATGATCTACTGCTCTAACGAGTTGCCTATGATTCACGTCACAAGCAAGGATATAGGTGGTGATTATATGGCAGGGGTGATTGCTCATGAGTTTCAGCATCTCATCCACTTTGGTCAAGACCCCGGCGAAGAGTCCTGGCTTGACGAGTCGCTGGCAGAACTGGCAATGATTCACGCAGGTTATGATGATCCCTACAATCTGAAGGCTTTCCTGAATAACCCCGGCTCAAGTCTCATCGTGCAGCCCCCCGTTGACTACGGCGCATGCCTGCTCTTCGGCTCCTTCTTGTGGCAGTTGCTGGGCGATGAAGGAATAACGACTCTGGTGGAGGATGCGGCCAATGGCATAGCCTCACTGGAGAAGCAGTTCGAGGGCGACAAGAGCTTCCCCGCCCTCTTCGCAGAGTTCTCCCTCTCCAATCTGGTGGGCCCGTCAACCTCGGGATGGCCGGCCGGCCACACCCTTGCAGACCCTTCGGGCATCGCCGTTGAAGACTGGGGCTCTGAGATAGCTGACGTAACCGTCACCGTGCCCCCCACGGCATCACACTACGCCGTGCTCGCTCCCAGCCTGGATGGGCAATCCTTGTACCTCTCACTGGAGGGCCAGACAGGGATCGTTGTGCTCTTCACGAACCTCCATGGCACCTCAGGGGACCTCTCCGGCATTCTGGCTGCGGGCCAGCAGGAGTTGGTCTTCCCCGAAGAGTGGCTCCACGAGGGCAAGGTATACTTCGCCTTTGCCAACCCCTCCGACGCTCAGTCGGCCGTCACGCTGAAGATTCGCCTGGGACCGCCGATAGAACTTCCGGAGCCAACGCCCGAGGCCCAGGAAGACATCATCGAACAATCCGACCTGGTGGAGGCAGAGGAGCTTGTCGAGGAGGATCTGTCGGCGGGCGTTGACGCCACCCAGGCCGACTCCCAAGCTGACCAGACAGCACTGGAAGACACGAACGGCAACGCCGGTGGAGGCAGCGGTTCTTCAGGAGGCTGCAGCAGCACTGCCACGGCCCGACCACTCTCCGCTGCAAGTCTCATCATCATGGCACTGCTACTGCTCTTCTGCGCCAGGCGGCAGAGTCCACTGACTTCCAGGAGGCAGTCATGAGTTCCACCTCCGTTGTCGACAGCTTTCGTAAGCTCAGACAGGTTTCGGGAAGGGATCTTCTGCTGGTTGCTGGGCTGTTCGTTTGGTTTTTTCTTATCATATGTTCCTACTACGTAGTCCGTCCTGTTCGAACGGCCCTGGTTCTTTATGATTTCGGTGCAGAGAACCTCCCCTGGATATACATGGGTACAGGTTTAGCTGCTGGTGTCGCTGCATATATATTTTCCAAATTCAGCAAAGTAAAGCGTATACGTCTCATTGGCGGAGTGCAGCTATTCTTCACATCAAACCTTATTTTTTGGTGGTGGGCAGCGGGGAAGAGTGCAGAGAGTATTGCGGGCGGTTTTGGTGGGTGGTCATGGACTTCCCCGGTGTTTTACGTTTGGACCGATGTGTTTTCAATCATGGGTGTCACGATCTTCTGGGTCTACGCCAACGACGTACTGGGCCACGAGCGGGCCAAGACCGTCTTCGGCGTGCTCACCGCGGCGGGGATGTCCGGCGGCGCCGCTGGGGCGTGGATCACCAAGGTATTCGTGGAGCAGTTGGGGCCCGTAGACATAGTGCTGGTAGCCGCAGGGGTGTTCGGTCTGACGATGGTGGTATTTGCGGGTCTTGAGGTACTGACCAGGGGCTCCTCCAGCGTGCGTACGACCATGGCGTCCGACCATGCTGCGGCCGACTTGCGACGCCTTCCCGAGGTCATTCGACAGGTGCGAGCCAACAGGCTCTTGTGGCTTATCGCGCTTGTGGTCTGCTTCGAGCGTGTGGCCCCGGACATGGTGGACTACGTCTTTCAGAACACGGCGGTGGGGTTCTTCCCGGATAAGACCAGCTACGCCTCCTTCTTCGCCAGTTTCGAGATGTGGCGCAATATTATCGTCCTGGCCGGCACGCTCATTATCACCCCTGCCCTGCTCACCTACTTCGGCCCCGGTGCTGCCATGATCACCGTCCCCGCTGCCATTGTGATGTTTGGGGCGGCCATGATTGCATTCCCCTCCCTTATCGCGGTGGTGCTGCTGAAGGGTTTCGAGGAGGGGCAACGACACTCGTGGTTCAAGGCCGGCAAGGAGACACTCTACACCGTAACAAGTCGGGAGGTGCTCTACACCGTCAAGGGCTACATCGAAATGTTCTTGTACCGATTCAGCCGTGGCATTGCGGGACTGCTCCTGCTGGGAATGGCCGGAGTCATGGCGGCCCTGGGCAGGCCAGAGTCCGTAACGTTGCTGGTGCTTGTGGTTATGATCCCCATGGCCATTGCCTGGGGATGGGCCGTCTGGCAGGTTGACCGAGAGTACAAGACCATTGTCCGTGGCCTGGACACTGGGGCAACCACACGCCGCTCATAGCTCCCCTCCAGCCACCTGCAATTCGCTTCACGAGACGATATCCCGGCTCCACCTGCCAGAAAAAATCTCTTGACTTTGTCCGCTTCAGGGGCTATCAATCCGCCTGTTGTTTGTTGTTGACAATCGGCGCCATAGCCAAGCGGTAAGGCAGAGGACTGCAAATCCTTTATCCCCCGGTTCGAATCCGGGTGGCGCCTCTTGGATCCTGCACCCCGTCGTTGTGATGGTTGATTACCTCCCAAAGCGCATTTCTGGCTTTGGGACGATCCGGCTCAATTGACCGGTTCGTTGTTGAATGTCGGATTGACCCGATGTGGGTGATTTCTCAGGACGGGAGGCCCTCTATGCCTAAAATCGCCTATGTTGCCCAGCACCGGCGCGGTCTTCCGGAACTGCTCAAGCAGCTCTCTGAAACCGGCTACACCGTTTACCGCCTGGACCCAACTCAGCACACCTACCGCTCCCTGAGAGACGACCCGCCAGACATGATCCTTGCCGACATGACCCTCAGGCCCTCTCACATCACCGAGATCCTTGAAGCCCTATCGAAATCCGCGGCAACCAACACAATCCCCCTCTCCGTGGTCGGTGCGGCGCCCCAGGACGTTGACGACCTTCGTGCAAAGGCCGCCGCCGTGAGAGAGATCCACGCAGGGGCGGTAACGCGTAAATTACTGATAGATATTGTGAAAAAATTCCTGGTTCACGACTAATGCGTCTATAGCTCATCAACAAAGCAAACTTGTTTTAGAACATCCGTTAGTCGTGTTGTCCTAATATCACCACAGACGCTGCGTCTCCCAGATCAGCCGTTTGCGCCCCTCGGCGGCCCAGGACCAAACCGGACCACGGGACCGCAATCTTCAGCCCTTCTTGTAACTCCCTGGGCCGAGGCGGCTCTAAGAACAGCGGTGGGTTGACCCGGCGAACACCCCGAATCGGACGTGTCAGCACTCTCCCTTGAAGACAATCTTCACCATTTCTATCTTATTGGTCGTGAAGGCCACGAGACCGGGGAGGAAGCCGGACCTTGGAGAAGACGATGAAGAGAGCAAGAGCTGAGCAAGAAGCGGCTGAAACCACCGGGTTCTATTGCCGCTCAAAGAAGAGAAGAGTCTCCATGATGGAGTGCCTGGAGAGGTACGTCGACGCCAACGCCTTCGAAAACAAGCGTTCGGCATGCTGGCGATGCTATCAGGGGAGAAAGGTCCGAATCGATTTCGCCGCCGGAGCAGAGTAGTTTTGGACAACGCCGGTGGTAGGTTGAGTTCTTCCTGCACTTACTATCCCGCCTGGGATCCCACCGCCCTTCGGCCGCACAGCACAGTTCCGCTCCAAGTGCCGTGACAACAACAAACCTGAGGCCGAAGGGGACTGTCAAGGAGCGACGAAGCGGTGCCACTGCGGTGTGGCCCAAGCAACGTCGCCGTGAGCCGGTGACCAAGCAATGTCCCAGGTGGCCCGAGCTGGTGGAGCAGGGCAGATGGGTGCGGATCCGTTGCAGGGGACCGGTACGTCCGCCGGGTGCATTTCGTGGCCGTAGTCCCGCCAAAGGCGGGTTGCCGTCGCCGTCGCCGTCGCCGAACTGTCTAGCAGCGTGACGGAGTCCATTCCCGGTTTGGGATCCGGACCTCAGGGCAGATTGCCGGCTTGTCATTGTACTCCTCATGCGCTATCTTGCCCCTCTGTTGCAGAGCGGAGTGCCATGTCTACGACCAGCTTCAACTCGGTGCTTCACCGCTATAACAATGGTGCTCTGTGGGTTCCCCTGCTCATTGGGGCGGGACTCATGGGCGGCGTCAACCTGCTGCCCCGAATAGTTCTGCTGGCCTTCGCATCGGCCACCTTTCTGCTGCTGGCCCTGCTGCAGTTTCGGCGGGCCCGCTCCATCCGTCTCGATGGTGTGGCGCTAATCGGCCTCCTTATGCTTGCAGTCACCCTGTTCCAACTGATGCCCCTGCCTGACGCATGGCTTGAGTGGCTCAGCCCCACTGCCATGCAGCACGTGCAGGCCACACGAGCCCTGGGCATCGAGGTGCCTGCAAGAATCTCGCTGGACCCAACAGCAACCATGCAGTCGGCCATGCTCATCGCCACGGCCCTGCTCTTCTACCTGGTGGCCTTTCACAAGTCATTCTTCGACACAAGCGCCGAGGAGACCCTCTCTATCGTTGGCTACACCGGAGCCCTGGTTGCCCTGGCCTCCCTGGCTCACTACTTCACCGGGGCCACGGCCATCTGGGGTAAGCTCCTCCCCGAAAACGTGGACCCCGAGATCTACAAGGTTACATCCCTGTTCGTTAACCCGAACAACGCTGCTGGGTTCTTCAACCTCACCGGCTTCGTGCTGCTGGGGGTGTGGCGCAAGGCAGACCGGGCAAAGCCTCGCGGCATCATCTTTCTGGGTTCGCTGGTCTGCTTTGCTACCTCGGCACTCATGCTCTCACGAGGTGGACTCATCGCTCTGGCCTTTGGCGGCATGATGCTGGTTATTCTCTCCCGCTTCTCTGGTAATAGAAGGATGGCTCCTTCCCCAGTAGCAACTCTGCTGGAACTGGGCCTGGCAGCGGCCCTTGCTGTGGCGTTCATCGCCGTTTTTAACGTCGTCCTTAGCACAACATCCGGCGAGAAGTTTGTAATCCCCTTCGCCAACGAAGAGGTGAAGAGCCGCCTCTGGAGCGCTGCCGTGCCCCTGGTGGACCAGTTCCACCGCATTGGGGCAGGAGCCGGAGCCTTCGGGGACGCCATCTCCCCCCTGAACACGCTGTCGACCCAAGCCACCTTCCTCCACGCCGAGAACGAATTGCTTGAGCTTCTGGTCGAATACGGAACCCTCTTCGGGCTACTCTTCATGGCCGGCGGGGCCGTAGTGATGATTCGGCGTGTGGGCTTCGCCAGGGCCCGCCCGATGTACAGGGAGGCCGTGGTGGGCGTGGCAGCACTGGCAATCCAGAACATGGTGGACTTCAGCATCAGAATACCCCTGGTGGCCATAGCCGCTGCCATTGTCGTCGGAGCAGTATCGGGTAGCTATGCCAAAGAGTATGTGAAGCAGAAGAATTGGCTTGTATCCTTTTCTCCCCTCAAAGTCATCCCCGTAGCTGCCGCGGCCTGGATCGTCGTTGTTGCTGCCAGCTTGTGGATTGCCAGGAACGACTCCCAGGCCGCCTACGCCTCCTTGAAAGCGCTGCACGGATCGCAAGTACCCGCTGATGCCGCCCATCGCGCCTACATCGCCCCGGCTTTGGCTCTTAACCCAGCAGACAGCCACATGCTGACCCTCGCCTCCAACTACTGGGCCGGAACGGGCGAGACGGAGAGGGCCCTGCAGGCCGCCGAACGCGCCGCCTTTCTATGCCCCGCCTGCGTGCCGCCAAAAGCCTCCAAGGCCGGAATTCTTCTTGCCGCCGGCAAAACTGACGACGCAGTGACCCTGCTCCGCCAAATCGCTACACTCGACAAACGCACCGAACCAGCCATCTTTCTCATCGTCCAAGGGGCCAAAGTACCTCCCGAACGCCTGGGAGAACTCTGGGGAGACGACCACTCCCTAATCCTGCGAATGGCAAACCACCTCCGCACCGACGGCACACCGGACCTCGCCGAACGACTCCTTCTTGCCGCACAGAGCAAGCACGGTTGGGAGCCATCCCTCATGGCTACCCTCGCCTCCCTCTACCTCGCCGAAGGACACCACGACCGCGTCGATGAACTCTCCACCTACATGCTCGGATACTTCCCAGACAGTCACATAGGCTACCTCTACCAGGCCCGCGTCTCGGTCATCAAGGGTGATATGGAACTGGCCATGGCACTCTATGAAGAGGCCTTGGCGAAGATCACCCAGGATACCGAGTCGGTCAGCGTAGGCCTCGAAATGCTCAACCTCTTGGCAAACCTCCGACGCTGGGACCGCTTCGACGCCATTGCACCGGACATCAGAAAGAAGACAAGCAGCTACCCACGCCTGCGCTCCCAATTCCACACCATCATCGCCAGAAGAGAAGAGATGCGGCAGAGGTTCCAGGCCGCTCTCTCGGAACTGGAGTTGGCCGATACCGCCTACCCGCTTGATGATCGCATCGCAATGCGAAAGGCCGCCATCTACAAGAAGACCGGCGACAACGACAAAGCAGCTATGGAATACAGAAAGGCGCTGCGGATCAACCCCGGCAACGGCCCCGCCGCTACAGCCCTCCAGGAGCTGGAAGCCTCGGCCGACAGAGCCATGAGTCTCTCCGACCACTCCCCAGTGGGCACAATCCACAAGTAGATTGCCAAGAAGCCGGTCCCTGACCTTGATGCCGGCCATTGCCCTTATTCCTCTCTTTTCACGGCCATTCGAATGAGCTATAGTCTGTCGCCGTGTGATACTCAGTCAGCGGTCGGCAGCATGGACCCGAAAGAGAAGGAGGCTTCATGGAGAAGCACACCATTTCTAAGTCGGATATTACTGCGTCTCGTGTTGGTCTTGGAACATGGTCCATGGGTGGATTCATGTGGGGGGCCAAGCTGGACGAAGAGAGCGCCATAGAGACGGTCTTTGCGGCATTGAAGAGAGGAGTGAACTTCATCGACACGGCGCCGGTTTACGGTCTTGGGATGGTCGAGGAGGTTGTGGGCAAGGCGCTTGCCATGTGGGGCACCAGGGATGATGTCTACGTCGCCACAAAGTGCGGGCTGGAATGGAACTCTCGTGGCCTGGTGCAGCGAAACTGCAGCAAAGACAAGATCCAAAAAGAGGTCGACGAGTCTCTGCGCCGCTTGCGGACCGATTATATCGACCTTTACCAGGTGCACTGGCCGGACCCCAAAGTGCCGTTCGAGGAGACTGCACAGGTACTCCTGGACATCTTGCAGTCGGGGAAGATCAGGGCTATCGGGGTGTGCAACTTCACCGTTGAGCAGCTCGAACGGGCCAACCTCCTCGTACCGCTCTCTTCGGTCCAGTCTCCCTACAACCTCTTCGAGCGGCACCTGGAGCAGGACGTGCTGCCTTTCTGCCGCAGAAACGACGTCAGCTTCATCGCCTACGGGGCCCTCTGCAGGGGGCTGCTGGCGGGTCGAATCGGCGCCGACGCCGTCTTCAACGGTGACGACATCAGGCGAATAGACCCGAAGTTCCAGAGACCTCGGCTGGCCAACTACGTGGAAGCCTACAAGCGCCTGGACCAGTACGCCCAAGGGGCCTTCGAGAAGAGCGGGATGCTCATGGCCGTTCGCTGGCTCATGGATCAGCCTGGCGTCAGCGTGGCCCTCTGGGGCGCCCGCCAAGCAGCTCAAATCAAGCCGGTGACGCAGCTTCTGGACTTTGAGATGGAGATGGAACCCGAAGCTCTCAAGGAGATCGACGCCATTCTCGCTGCTACCATCAAGGACTCACCCTTCCCCGACTTCATGGCCCCCCCAGCCCGGCCGTAGCGGTTTTCGAACCAGCAACATCTATGGCAATTCGCCACGAGCATCTGCCTCGCAGGCTCCCTATCGCCTTTCACCCGCAACACCGCATGGACCACGTAGTCCGAATCAAGCAATGGTCTTGGTTGCGGGAGGCTGCGACAGGGGTGACGTCACCCCAACCGAGGCGCCGCTTTGGGCCAACCGCTGCTACCGAACAGACTGATATTATTGTTAATATGCCTAATCCGGATCACCTGGGCATGGGTACAAGACTGGGGGCTAGGGGATCACAGGGGGCCGGGCAAAGCCCGGCCCCCATTTGCAGGATCAGTTCACAGGTCTAGGCAAGCTCGAAGAGTCCGGCAGCACCCATACCGCCGCCGATACACATGGAGACGACGCCGTACTTGATCTTGCCACGCTGCATTTCGTTGATGATGGAGACGGCGAGCTTGGCGCCGGTGGCACCCAGGGGGTGGCCAAGGGCGATAGCGCCGCCGTTGACGTTGACCTTGCTGGGGTCGAGTTCAAGCTTACCCAGGCAGGCCAACGACTGAACGGCAAAGGCCTCGTTGAGCTCATAGATGCCAATCTGGCTATCGCTGATGCCCGAGTGCTTCCAGAGCTTGGGAACAGCAGCGATGGGGCCGATGCCCATGATCTCCGGTGCAACGCCCGCTACCTGGAAGTCAACGAAATAAGCCAGGGGCTTCAGGCCCAGGGAGGCCGCCTTCTCTTCGGTCATGAGCATGACCGCAGCAGCGCCGTCGTTTGTGGGCGAGGAGTTACCGGCCGTAACAGAACCACCAGAAGCCTTGAAGACGGGCTTCAGTTTGGCGAGGCCTTCGATTGTGGTATCGGCACGAACGCACTCATCGGACTCCAGGTACTTGGTGTTCCCGTCGTCATCGAGGTAGGGCACCTTGACAACTTCGCCGTCATACTTGCCCGACGCCCAGGCAGCGGCCGCCTTGCGGTGGGAGTTGTAGGCGAACTCATCCTGAGCTTCTCGAGAGATTCCGAACTGGTCGGCCACGAGTTCAGCGGTGTTACCCATGGGGGTATAGATCTCAACCATCTCCTTGGCGGCCTTGGGGTGAGCCGTGAAGTTGGCGCCACCCATGGGGACCGTGGACATGCTCTCGATGCCGCCGGCGATGACGATATCGGAGTACCCGCCCTGAATCTGCATGGCACCATAGGCGATGCTCTGCAGGCCCGAAGAGCAGAAACGGTTGACGGTGAGCCCGGGGACGCTGTTGGGGAAGCCGGCCATGAGTGTGACCACTCGGCCGAGGTTCATGCCCTGGGTACCTTCAGGCATAGCACAGCCCATGATAATATCATCGACCTGTTCTTTGGCCACGGCCGGAGCCCGGCGCATGACATCTTCCAGAACGAGGACGCCGAGATCTTCGGGGCGGACATTCTTGAGAACACCCTTTTTGGCGCGCCCCACCGTTGTACGGGAGGCAGCTACGATTACGACACGTTTTGTCATGGTTATCACCTCCACCCTTCGGTATTAATTACGAAGTGGTTTGTTATTGATGAGCATGTAGCGAATTCGGTCCTGAGACTTGGGTTCGCCAACGAGGCTCATGAAGACTTCCTTCTCCAGTTCAAGGATGCGTTCTTCGGTAACGAGGGTGCCAGGGGCAACTTCGCCGCCGGAGAGGACCTTGGCGAGCCTGCCGCCGATGTACTTGTCGTACTCGGAGACGAAGCCAGAGAGGCCGAAGGTATAGAGGCCGGTTTCCAAGAGGGCGATGCCTTCGGTGCCGGCGACTCTGATCTTCTTCGGGGGAGCGGGGGTGTAGCCGGCGCGGGCCATACCGAGGCCGAGCTGTTTGGCCTGGTAGAGCTGGTTGTCACGGCTGATGGCCATGCGGTCGGTCCCCGGTCTGAAGAAGAGGTGTTCGAAGCCTTCCATACCGGAGACGGCCACTTTGGCCATACCGATGATTTCGAAGACCTTCTGAACATAGGGCAACACCGAGCGGTCGGAGAGGCCCTTGGGAATGGTATCCATCCAACGGACGAGCATCTCTTTGGTGCCCCCGCCGCCGGGGATGAGGCCGACGCCCACTTCCACCAGACCGACGTAGGTCTCGGCGTTGGCAACCACGTGAGAGGCGCCCAGGCAGACTTCGCAGCCACCACCCAGGACCAGCCCGTGGGGAGCAGCAACCACCGGTCTGGAGGCTCTGTGCATGCGGGTGTTGACCTTCTGGAAGGCGTCGACGATCTTCTCGATCTCGCCGTACTTCTTCTGGCCGGCATACATGCCGATGAGCATGAGGTTTGCGCCTACGGAGAAGTGCTGGGCCTCATTGTAGATTACCAGAGTTTCGTACTTGTCTTCCAGGATATCAATAGAATCGTTCATCATGTTAACGATTCCATCGTCGATAGCGTTCATCTTGGAGTGGAACTCCAGTCCGAGAGCGCCATCGCCCAGGTCGTGCAGGGTAGCGGAGTCGTTGGTCTTGAGGACCGATCCGCGCTTACGATAGGTCTCCAGGGAGAGCCACGTGGGTCTTCTGGGCACTGCCTTATAAGCGTTGGCCTTGAAGTCCCAGTACCAGGTCTCGCCGTTGACTTCTTTGTAGAAGGAGCCTTCGCCCTTGGCGAGGAACTCTTTGATGTGCCCGGGGATCGTGTTGCCTTGGGCTTCCATCTTCTCAACGGACTTGGCGACGCCGATGGCATCCCATGTCTCGAAGGGTCCCATTTCCCAGTTGAAGCCCCACTTCATGCCACGGTCGATGTTGACGACGTCGTCGGCGATTTCGAAGAGCCTGTTGGCGCTGTAGAGCAAAGAAGCAGCAACGGACTTCCAGGCGAACTGGGAGGCGATGTCTTCGCCGTAGACCAGTTTCTGGAGCTTGCGGGCCAGTTCGCTCTCTTTCTTGACGGCATCCACGGCTTCAAACTTGGGTTTGGAGGCGGGAGCGTACTCAAGGGTCTTGGTATCCAGAGCGAGGATGGACTTCTTGCCGTCCTTCTTCTCTTTCTTGTAGAAGCCGGCGCCGCTCTTGTCACCCAGGAGGTTCTTCTCGACCATGGTGTGAACCCATGCGGGCGGCTTGAAGAGCAGTCGGTCTTCGTCGGTGGGGCAGTTGTCATAGACGTTCATTGCCACGTGGACGAAGGTATCCAGGCCGACCATGTCGATGGTTCTAAAGACAGCGCTCTTAGGTCTGCCCATGGGAGTGCCGGCGATGACGTCGACCTGCTCGGGCGTGAGACCCAGCTCTTCCATGAACTTGAGGGCCGCCATAACTCCGTGCACGCCGATACGGTTGGCGACGAAGTTGGGGGTGTCCTTGCCATAGACAATACCCTTGCCGAGAACGTTTTCGCCGAAGTCGGCGATAGCGTCCACCACTTCGGGCAGGGTTTGCGGTCCGATGACCAGTTCCAGAAGCTTCATGTAGCGAACTGGATTGAAGAAGTGGGTGACGATGAAATTCTCGCACCACTCTTTGGGGAATCCTTCAGTCATCTTGGCGATGGCCAGACCGGAGGTGTTGGAAGCCACGATGCTGCCCGGCTTCCAGTGCTCGAGCACCTTCTTGAAGAGGGTGCGCTTGACCTCGAGGTCTTCTTTGACCACCTCGATGATGAGGTCGCACTCAGAGACTCGGGCGAGGTCGTCTTCGAAGTTCCCGATCTCGATGAGGTCTGCGGTGTCCTTGTCATAGAACAGAGCGGGCCTGGACTTGACGGCCTTCTCAACGCCCCCCTTTGCAAAAGCATTCCGCTGCTTCGGATCCTGGCGAGCCTCTCCCGTAAGATACGGAGGCACGATGTCCAGAAGAATGCTTGGAATGCCAGCGTTGGCCAGGTGCGCCGAAATGCCGGCTCCCATGACCCCCGCTCCCAACACGGCGACTTTTCGGATCTTGCGTTTCATGGATCCCCCTCTTTGGAAACGTCCCAACACAGAAACGATCATACTTCGACCGAACTTAACACACCGCGTCACGGGCTTCAAGCTTCGTGACGCAAGAAACTCCGGCGATTCTCTCGGTCGTGATTAATTCGACAATGACGCGGCCTCAGAAATGACGCGGCCTCAGAGATCCATCTGCTGCTGGCCAAGAATCAGCGAGACTTTGTGGTTACCGTTCAGCCCCCGAATCTCCTCAAGAAACTTCGTAGGATCCGTGCTTCGCATAAGCTCCGCCGAGCAGACAACCTCCTGAAGCGTCTCCCCTCGTACCGTCTCCACAGATATGACGTGGAAATCCGACAGCGTCCGCCGGAAGAGCTCCCCGAACGTCTCGTGGAAATCCTTGTCCCGAGGCAACTGCACTATCAGGATTCGCTCACGAATTACCTTGGCAAAGAGGTTCAGTCGACTCATCAGAATCACCGCACCGCTCAGGCAGATCGTCGCGAAGACGGCAAGCAGGTAGAAACGGGTGCCGCACGCCATCCCTATGGCCATGGCCATGAAAACAAACCCCAGATCCCGAGTCTCCTTAATGGCGTTCCTGAACCTGATGATCGACATGGCCCCAACCAGCGTGAAGGCCCGGGCCAGGTTCGAACCGATGATAAGCATCAGAAAAGCCACCACGATGCACATCACCACCAGCGTGTGCACGAAGGACTGCGAGTAGGAGACCCCCCGGTGCGTGAATCGGTAGACAAAACCCAGCACCAGCGAGAGCACAAAGCTCAGCCCGAATACCACCGCCACGTCCAGCAGCGTGAAGGTGCTGGTCAGATCCGAAAACTGCTTAATCTCCCGAATCAGCTCATCCATAGATGTTCTCCTTATGCAACTGAGCCTCCTCCCGGCGCCTCATGCCGTCGGCAAGAGCCGTACAGTATTTGCTCACCCGAGTGGCCACGCACTCGTGTTTCGCCAGCAGCGCGGTGGTCCACGAGGGAATCCGCTCGTCCACCTTGACCTCCATCACCAGCCAGTCCATGGGAATGAAATGGTGCCCCTGCGCAGGCTCCCGCACATCCAAAGCATGCACCCGACCCGTCAAATCCATGTCGAACGTCAACCGCATCTTCGACTCGTATCTGCTGCCTACAAAGGCCTGCCGCCGGTATGAAACGATGCACGCCGGCTTAAGCCCCATGCGCCTCACCATGGACTGCACGTTGCCCGCAGTAACCAGATCCTGTGGATCCGTCAGCCCCTCCACCGAGCTGCCCCTCAGTAGTTCCTCTGCCTTGTCGAGAGGCAGGAACAGACGCTCCTTCTTCACCGTGCGGTTGTACCTGTTCTTGATCTCCACAGTGCCGCGGGTCACCGATGTCGGGTCATCACCAGGGTAGACCCTGAGGCGAACCTTGCGTCGGATATCGATGCCGTCCATTTTCGCGTGATAACATGGGAAAGTCGGGCCGTCATAATATAAACTAGTTATTCGATAAAAGCCGTCGCCATCACCTTGTGGATCTGGTGACATAAAATACAGCAAATCACTGACAAACTCACGGTATCTTGAGGCATGAATCATATATTTGAGCTCGTATCTATTCATTCGCCGTAACATCGATTCCCCCTCCTACTCCTGCCAGATTCGCAGAGGGCAAAGCCCCGGCTCCATGCGGCCCTCGGCACCACCCTCCATGCCCTCTACCACCACTTCTATCACCTCCGGAGACTCAGGCGCCGCCAGCATCACCTCGGCGCTGGGCTCTCCCTTGCCGCACAGCCCATCGACCAGAACCTCCCCATGACGCACAAGGTGCACCCGGGCGCTGGAAAGGTGGTCGATACCGCAGAATATGGTGAGCGCCACCTGGCCCCCAGCAGAAACGCCCGTTCCAGGCTCGTCATCGGATGGCCCCACGCTGGTTAGCAGCAGGTGGTTCGTCCGGAAATAGAGACAACCGTTGTCGGGATCCTGGAAGAGGACCGACGCCTTGCCGTTGGAGAGGCTTGGAACAAAGTCGGGGAACTCACGGGCCACACGCCCCAGAGCGGCCGCTTCCTTGGGCGTCAACGGCTTCGTTGCCCCGCCCGCCTCAAAACGCATCTGCGCCAATCTCACCAGGTCGAAATCGCTGTCGGAACCAGACCAGAGAAAGAGGCCCATAAACGCCACGGCCGTCACCAGCAACACCCAGAATCCAGCGCCGGGGTATCTTGGGACGGTGCTTGCCCGGCCAGGCTTTGACCCCGAGGGAGAGGCCGCAAATCGCTGCATCGACGGTTCCGCACCGTTAGAATCCGGCGTTGGCGATTCCGACACATCCGAGCCGCTTCCCAGAGAATGAGAGTTGGGCGTGGCGGCAATACTGGAGAGGCCCTGGTGCCCCCCGCCCTGCTCTTTTCGCCTACTCATCCTCAATCTCCTCGTCGCTGCCCGTGTACTCTTCATCATGGCGGGGCTCTACCCAGAAGGGGGCGACGCCGGCCCAGTATCCGTCGAGCCATTGCAGCAGCGCCTGTTGTGTATCAGCTGCCCCGGCCCAACCCGGCCACGACTCTGCCAACTCAGAGCTCCATGATGTGCTGCCTGATGACCACTGCAGGCCATCACTCTTGTCCCTGACATCTGTGCGGCACCGCAGTAGCCACAGAGCCGAGGCTTCCACCGTGCTGAGGCCCTCGTAGCGGTCTTGCCGGGATTCGATTCGGATGCCTACGCCGGCCCGATCGATGACCATGTTGCGAACCTTGACGTGGGAGTTGTTCTTCGTGTGGATGCCCGTCTGGGCAACCATGATAATCGAGTCACGCACGGAAAGATCGCTCTCTTCTCCGGCGCTGATTCCTGCGCCGCCACACCCTGCCAGCACTGCGCCGTCCACTTCGACAGTGCTGCCCATGATGTCCAGACATTCGTCACCGGCGCCCAAAACCTTGAGGGACTTGACCTCTCCCTCAACGAACTCCAGGTCCACTGCATCAGAGCTGGCCTCCCGCAACAGAATGTTGTTGAGCTTGAGGCCCTTGACATAAGCCACATGGAGAATGTCGTCGGAGATTGAGTTCGAGCTAAGCGTGGAGTTACTGAAGGTTACATCGTTAGTGTCGTGGATGTTGATCATGCCTCCGAACTGGCTGGGTGAGCGCTTGGGAATCGTGCCCGAGCTGATATGGACGTGTGCCAGTCTGCTGCCTGATGTTGCGACGCCCCGAATAGCCATACCACCGAATGGTTTCGAGGTAGCCGGGAGGATTCGGATCGGTTGCCCCGATGTGCCCTCCATGGTCACCTTGCCGAAGAAGAAGAGGCTGACGTCAGGACCGAGGCTCAGGGTTGTTCCAGGCAGCACCACCACCTGTTCGTGTGCGCCGAATAGTCTTGTCTCAGGGACCTCAACGGTACCGGGGCCAAGCACAGTTCGTTTCGATTCAGGCCTTGGGTAGCACCATGGATGGGCAGAGCGGCGGCCCACCTGGGCCAACGGTCCCAGTTGGTCGCATAGGAGGCTTTTGGCCTGGGTGCCGTCGGCCTTGCCCAACCCCGAACCGCCGTCGGCGATGAGAGTGAACGATTCCGAAGTGACGCGGTTCACAAAGTTGAGGGAGATCTGTCGTGGGGTCTCGCCGCTGCTTCCCGTGATCAGGAACGAATAGGATCGCTCCTCGGGAAGCAGCCTGACGAGGCCATGGGATGGATTCGGCTCGGGTCTGGGCGTGAGTATGGTGCCGGGAAAGAGAGGCTCTCCTATTTGCCGGGAGGTCTCCCAGGAAGGTTCGTCGGGGTCGGCGACGCCGTCGTCGTTGAGGTCGGCGACGATTCGCCACTGCCGCCAATCGGCGGGGCGGTCCGGTCCAATGTACTCCCCCCCGTCGCCCAGCACCGTTATTCGCTCGAGCTCCACGCCGTTCCAGCCGTTGACTGCGATGCGCAGGTTGCGGCGGCCTGCTCCCCAGAGCCGGGCCGAAACCGAGGCCCCCGAGAGTTGGTTCTGGAGGTAGTGGATACGCTTCTTGTAGATACCAAGCATCGAATCCAAAGCCGCCTGAAAACGTTCTGGGGTCAGCGGCCGCACCATCTGGCGGAAATAGCGCGATATTTCGGGCAGTTGTGAGTAGGCATCCCAATAGGGGTCTGCGGCGAAATCGGGGTCTCGTTCTTTGGCAAGGCGCCGAATCTCCCAGTCAACCTCCGCTGGCTTACAGGGCCCGTGCAGCATCTCCCATACGTGACGATTGCGCATGTCGAGGTATCCAGGCAGCTCTTTGAGACGAAGCTGCAATGGGTTCTCCGAACGGTTGACCGCTGGACGGTGTTCAAAGCCGCGGAAATCCCAGGCGATTGGCTCCCAGCGGCCCTTGTACGGATCGAAGTAGAGCTTGTGGTCCTGGTCGAAATCATGCTGGTTGCCGCCAAAGAGGACATCGATAGCGTCGAAGCGAGCGAACAGATCGAGGTTCAAGAACTCGTGGGCGAAGGCGGAGAACTCCACGCTGCCCAACTCCTGGAGGGACGATATCAGGTGCTCAAGCTCAAACCTGTTGCCTTGTTCCAGCGCAGTGCGGGATGCGGGCTTCTTCCAGGCAGAGGGGGCGTACCAGAGCGTCGAGAGCCCGATCTCTTCATTAATAGATGCGCCGTTTCCGGAGTAGACAGAACCGGGGACACGTCGGGCACTGCGAATGAGCCACTCATCGGGTTGGCCCATCCAGTAGTAGATCCCCATGAAGGCCCGGTTCAGGAAGAGCCTGACAGGGTGGTAGTCGGGCGTCAGGAGGTTGTTGTCCCGGGCTACGTCAAGGATGAACTCTTCGCCGAAGGGTACGGGATGGACCGGGTTGATGAAGCTGAACGTCCTCTGGCCGTGGAGCAACTCCTCATCGAGGCGCACTTTCCAGGACTTCTGGGCGTAGTTCCAGTTCCAGTGCTTCTTTCCCCGGTAGCGAAATCGGGCCTTGATGTATCGCTTGTCGCCTCGGACAAGCCCCTCTTCGTACTGCCCTTTGCCCTCTTTGGGCGGACCCTTGCCGTCAAGGCTGTCCAGGGCCTCGTTTGACAGGAAGAGCTGGTAGGTGGGCAGGGGCGAGTTCTTGTCTGCGTCGGGTTGGCTTATCCGACGCCAGTCACGGCTCATGAGGTCGTGGAGTCGCAGGTGGAAGAGGCTGAGGGTCAGTGGCCGCTTGCCCTTGGAAGCCTTGTTGTGGCCTTCGTGGTTGGCCCAGGCGAAGAGCAGATACCAGCAGATGATGAACCAGAAAGGCAGCGAGATGAGCAGCCCTGGAAGCAACCGGAGGCGGTATATGCGCCACCAGAGCCGTTCTCGTCCTGTAAGCCAATCCCACTGTGTCACGACAATAACTCCGGTGAATCAGTAATCGAAGGCCACCTGCAGCCATCCCCGCATGGTCTCTTGCCACAACCCCGACAGCTCATCGTCGGGGTTGAGCCACTCGCCCTGGAGCATTACCCTCAGGCCCTCGGCAAGCCAGAAGTTGACCCCCCCGGAGAAGACGAGCATCTTGCCCTCGCTCTCCAGGTCCGGGTCAAGGAACTCTACTCTCACCGCCGGTTCAATGGCCCCATCGCTTCCCCACCATGGAACGTCAATGCGCCACGCACCTGCCACCACCGCTCCCAGAAGCCCCGGAGCGTTGGATATGATGTGGTTCTCCCCATAATGTACCTCGGCCATGGCCCAACCCCCTCGCTTCTTGTAGCGGAGGTCGAAGCTGCCCAGGAGTGCCCTTTCCGGCATCTCCTCGGCGTTGGCTCCACCAACATCGATGCTCTTCATGACGCCCGACGCACCAACTCGAAACCCATCGAAGAGTTCCCCTTCCAGACGCCCCACGATGTCCTTGGCCCCGTTGGGATCCCGCTCGTCCGAGGGCAGTTTGGCGCCGTTGAAGACGCCCAGGAAGTAGTCCAGTCTGGCACCTTTCCATATTCTCCCGCTCACCTGCAAACCGATGTCCCTGCTGCCCCACTCCAGCTGTCTGATGATGTACCTGTTGGTGCTTCCACGCTCCACTAGAGCGAGGCTCCCCTTTCCGGTGTTCTCCATGACGCTCAAAGGCTTCTTGAACTGACCAGCCTTGAACTCCAGCCACCGGGCTACTTCAATCCGCACCCATGCGTCCCTGGCAAAGGAGCGGTCGCTGCCTGAACGTATGACCTCCTCAAAGGCCCCTTCGACCTGTGCCGTTACCTTCTTGAGGGGACGAAGAGTCACGCCGAAGCGTGCCCGGTTCAGTTCGAAGGCTCCGTCTGGAGCATCGGCCTCATCGGTGACGCTGAGGCGGGTGTGCAGGCTCGCCTTGAATTCGACCTTCTCTCTGCTCTTCTCGGCCTTCTTCTTCGGTGGGCTCTCTTTGGCCATGGCGGCAGTGGAGAGGAGCATCAGCCCCCCCAGGAGAAGGACGGTGGCTCTTTGTGGGCAACCTTCTAACCATGAATAGAAGTTCTTTTTCATGCGCCCAGTTCCTCCAGTTGCTGCTTGAGAAAATCTCGTCTGGCGTTAATGAACTCCAGCAGGTTCATATCCTTGCTGACCGACACCTCGGCGCTGATTGCGGCCTCGTACTCTTCAGGGGTTACCAACGCGTTGGGATCGGCGGAGATGAGTGGCCTTATCAGGGCATCCCAGGAGGCAACCTGCGCTGCGATCCACTCGGGATCCAGCCCTATCTCCACCGTCTCCTTCACGTAGGCGATGTACTGAACCCGCCAGCTCTCCACGGCCAGGATTCGCTCGACGAGCGGCCGGCTGTCCGCTGTGCATTCGGGGGAGAGAATTCCCACGCCCGTTTCATGCTCACCCAGGGCACACCCCTTGATACCGAAGGCTTTGCGATGGTCAACCGGTATAAAAATCCACTTTCTGACATCTTCTCTAAAATAAAGATAAAAGTTATCGATAGCTCCAATGTACCCGTCGTAGTCACCGATGGTCACGGCCACAGCAAGATAGCGCAGGAAAGAGTCCACATCAAACAGGGCCCCGAAGGCCTCCTGGAATTGGTCGTCCGGGGTGTTGTTGAGCAGGTCGAGGAGCTCAACGATGTCGCCATAATTGTTCTTGGAGGGATCCTCTTCGTTGCTCTTGAGCACCAGCCCGCAGCCATCATCTTCCAGGCACGTGAGGTCCAGGTAGTTCTCCTTGGAGCTGCCTTTGAACGTGAGATCGCATCCAGGAACCTCGCACTTGTAGAGGTTGCCGTCGTCGGCATTGTCGGCGTTGCCGTAGCGAGCCCTGAAGAATCGCTTCTCGACCTCTTCAACCATGGTGTAGAGGCCCATATCCTGGCCATCGACCTTGACCCAGGCGTAAGCCGTCCGCGATGTGGGTACGCCCATGGCTTCGTAGATAGCACCAGCGAGATGCTCCCTCATAAGCGAAGGGTCGCTCTTGTTGTTGCTGAGGTAGAGCTTGTCCAGGGTGTGGAAACGCGGGCCGTCGAAGTAGTTGAAGTTGACCTTCAGGGCATACTTCTCTTCCAGGCGGCCCGGGCCGTTGTAGTTAGGGGCCCTGAGACGCAGCCCCACGGACTCCAGGGCCTCTTCCTCGTCGAAGGTGAAGCCGCAGTCGAAGAACTGGCTCTTCCCCGAGGCCAGGTAGGCATCAACTATGGCCTGGAAGCCCGACGGAGTCTCGAAGGCTATGTCAACGACACGATCCTGAACAAATAGGTGATCCAGCCCCTCCTGGACGCTCTCTTGACTCTCAACGGGAGTGCTGGAGCAGGCAGCAATAGAGACCAACAGGCAAGGCAACAGCCAAGGCGCCGGTGTTATGGCCATGAAACCTCCGAGGAAGGCCAGCGCGGGGGGGCTTGCCCCTCCGAACTGCAGGCAAAAATGTCGAAGCGTCACAGTGGGGATGGGACGAAAACCAGGGGCCATCCCAGCCCATGAAAGAGGCGATTCTACAGCAGGCCGAGGCGGCCTGCCACAAATGCTAACGTATCTTAACACTTCTCCAACAATGGGTGTGCGGTGCCATGGGCCCCACGGCTGGTCAGTGGCCCACCGCCGGCAATCCGGGGCCCGAGCCCTCGACGTAGATGGCCCGAACCTCGCTGTCCAGAAGAGGCACATCTCCCTTGGGCCAGAAGCTCAGCAGGCCATCTCTGTCCAGAATAACCACCCCGGTGTCCGTCCCCATCCAAACCCTGCTCCCCGAGTCAACAAAAGAGGAGCGCACCCGCTTGGCAAGAGCCGGCTCCTGAGTCAGGTCGAGCCTGGGCCACGGTTGCTTCCCAAGGTCGCCTTGAAGCAACACGAGACCATCCTCCAGGAACCAGGCGCCATCTCCCGATACGTTAAGCCGGCGCAGCCCCGGCGGTACCAGTTGGCGGTACATCGGTTCCCAACGGGTGCGGCCCACATGGAAAACCTCCTGCCTCGTCCAGATCCACGCACTGGCATCCTGAAACAGCGCCAGTCCGCCAAGTACGTCCTTCGGTGCCAGCTCCAGCAGCACCTCCCGCCATTCACCGTCTACTCGTATGTATATTGCGCTCTTCGAGCATATGTATATTCTGCCAAAACTGTCAACATCCATATCTTTTATGGTTAACAGCTCTTTGCCCGGGGCTATCTCCGAACGGTCCAGGTAGCTCCAGGTCTCCCCGTCAAAGCGGCCGATCTTCTTGGCGGTCACGCTCCAGACCTCGCCCTTCTGCCCAGCGGCGATACGCTCCATGGGGCCCCAGGTGGGGTCGGACTCTACGGGGGTGACCTTTTCGCCACGAACAAGAAAGAGCCGGTACTGGGCAAGAACCCAGAGCCCATCGGGCATCGCCGGCACGATCTGCTGAACGAACTGCGGAGCCACCATGATGTGAGAGAAGCCCCTGCCGTCGAGTTTCACCAACCCCTTGTCTCGCGTGCCGAACCATGCGGCCCCCGGTGTGCTGCTTTCGGGTTGGGGGTTAGGCCCTGGCGCTGGGAACCCCCGGGGGGCGGGGATTCCGGTCAACGCTGTCTCTTGGTCTTCTCCTCTCTGGGCATTTCCACCTGAGGATTCTCCATCCCCGCTTTTCGAGCATGCGAAGAGGAGAAAGGCGGACAGTGTTGCCATGGCCATCTTGAGGATCAACGGTGCACCTTTCCCGAAAAGAGTGGACTCAGCCCATCCGGCTGTACCCTCAAAGCCGGCCGATGTCAAAACGGATGGCAGGTGTTCGGGGTGGCTTCCCCGAAATGGCGGTGCGATTCGACCACATCTTCGCTACAAGCGTTACCAGATATTCCAGTGAATTCTTCCCAGGTCGAGGTCCTCACGAATCTGGTCCTTCTGGAGCAGTCCACCTACTGCCAGAAGCGAGAATGGGGTGGCCATGGCCGGCAGTTCGAACAACTCCGAGACGCTGCCGACCAGTTCCTGGTCTGGCCAGAGGGGGATAACCGATGCGCCCAGTTTCTGGGCAGCGGCCGCATAGACCATTGCTTGGGTGGAGGCGGCGCAGTCAAGGGGCCACGAGCCGTTCTCGCCGCCGGCTCCTCTCTTTGGGAGCGCGGTGACGACGATTATGGCCGCTGCGTTCTGAAGCAAAATCGCTTCGTCGCTGCCCAGCACCTTGCCAAGCTGGTCAATCTTCTGGCGTTCCTGGGTTACAAGCAGCGAACAGGGGCGCTTCTGGCGTACGGAGTAGGCCGCAAGCCCCGCCTTCATTATGGTATCCAGGAGGTCGCGCTCAACAGGATCGCCCGAGAGGGCATGGACGCCCTGTCCCTGGGCCAGCGTCTCCATGGCTCCCTCTTTTCGAAGCTCATCACCCAGCCACTGCTCCACCTGGGGTTTCGCCACCAGCGCCAAGGCCAGGAGGGAGAGAATCACTATTACGGCATCTTTGCTTTTCATTGGTTACACCCCGATGGACTGTTCACCTTGGTCACCGTGGGAGGGTTTCCCGATGGTGGGACCGGTCGTTGGACTGTGGTCGGCTCAAGGCCACTGCTAGCCGGACGTCGGAAAATCTCAACCAGTTCCCCCGTGGGACACCCGTACCTGCACCATGGTCTGGGCACGATGAACGAGAGGACAAGAAAGGTGCCCGCAAGAACGAGCACGACGGCCGAGGCCGAGGAGATAAGAAAGGCAGCGAAGGGCTCGACGTCGGCCAGGTCAAAGCCCGCTCCCAGAGCCAGAGAAGCCAGGGCCAGGGTAAGCCAGAGCTTCGGGCCGTGCCTGAGCCAGCGCTCCACTCTGGCGGGGATCTTGAAGCGCCCCTTGAGGGGCATGCCCGCCAGTTCTTGCAGCGCACCGTAGGGGCAGACGTAAATGCAGTAATAGGACTTGTTGGTCACAGCAGGCAGCAGCAGTCCCAGCAGCCCCAAGGCTGCAGAGACCGGGGTCACCCACCAGGCCACACCGTTGTGAAGCCAGTTGCCAAACATCGAGAGCGAGAGGAAGCTGCCAAGATAGAAGCCCAGGATGATGACGTTGGCGCCCAGTAGGTAGGGCCGATACTTCTTGAACCTGGCGGGTCGGAAGAAGCTGGCCAGGGAGAAGAGCAGAAGCAGGGCCGCAGCACTCCAGCCCAGCAAATCCTTGAGTGCGATTCCCGTGGCGGCCTCTTGCCCGCTGGACAGAAGTTGCAACCTGGCTGAGACGCCGTGAATCACTGCGTTGCTGCTTAGAGTAGCCTCGGTGATTGCATCGACCTGCTTCTCGGCGGCCTCTCTCGGGGCCAAGCCGGTCCACTGGTCAAAAAGGCCCTCTTCGGCAATGCCCTCAATGAAGGATGGGGTCTCCCGATTGGCCAGGAGGTGCAGGCCGGTGACCTGCATGTTGGTATCCAGGGCAATGAGGAGCGGTATCGTTCCACCGTACCCGATGAACTTGTCGCTGTAGGGCGAAGTAGCCAGAAGGTAGCCCAGAAGTGTGCCCGAAGCGTCCTTGACGGGCGAAGCCTGGCTCGGGTCTTCCATTCGCTCCACGGAGAGAGCTTGTGGGAAGAGGTACTTGACCCGATCCAGGGGGACGGAGGCTATGTCCGTGGCAGGCTTTGGCGGGGGGCGAAGCTGGCCTCCGGTTGCGATCCAGAAGGCAGCGGCGAGGATGACCAGGGCCAGGAGCCTGGGCAGCTTGCCGGCGAGATTTCTGAGGTATCTCATTTTTGTTTGCTCGATTCCTCTTGAAGTGCTTTTGCCACGGCCTGACGCTCAGCTTCCAGTTCGGAGATCAGTGCGCCGAGCTTCCAGTCCTGTGAGTGTTCCGTCAGCGCTGCCCAGAGGGGTCTTGGCAGGGAGGCCTTTCGGTAGCAGGCCATGACTGCATGCAGCTCTTTTTCCAGCAGTCCCGAGACGACGACTGCTTTTGGCAAGTCTGATGTTGTGCCACGGGGCCGGCCGCTGGTCACCAGGTCCATGCAGGTGCGGCCCAGGTCGTCTCGAAGAGCACACAAGAGCGGAATCCCTCCCAGCCCGTTTGCCCCAAGAGTCTGCGAAAAGAGGTTCTGCTGGTCTGCGGTCAGTCCGCACAGAAGCATTGCTGTGGGTCCGAACATCCGCTCTTCGGTCTCACCTACGGGTACGAAAGTGCCTTGTTCCTCGCTCATGACGCCTCCGAGTGTTGCGGGGAAAGCGCTACTCCCAGCCTACATCGGAGTCAAGCGGTATGAAGTCCGGATCCTGCTCCTGCGGGTCACCGGGCTCCTTGAGAACCACGATGCGGCCGGTTTTGCCGTCCATTCTAACAGGCAGGGGAGTCTTGCATCTTGCCAGGACACAGTGGGCCGTCTCCTGGATGGTTTCCATCTGCGAAATGAAGTTCCAGTCGATGAAACTGCTTTCCAGGTCGAAGCGGACCTTCAGGTAGCCCACGTTCATGCCCATGACGTTGTGCAGGAAGTGGGTCCCTTGGGATGCCTCAATGCGGAAGTCCCGAAGGTCTGCTTCAACAACCAGTCTCGCCTGACTGATGTCCTGCCACAGAACGGGGACGCCCAGGAACCGGTCTCTGGTGCCCCAGCGTCCAGGGCCAATGAGGATGTAGCCTCGGTTCTCCTCCCGCATGGCCAGATTTATAGAGGCTATCTCTTCCTGAATCTTTAGCGTTTCTGTTGGGGTGAATGTCTCCCGCTTCACATAGAGGATATCAACCACATCATCGATGCTGCCGTTGCCCAAGCCTTCGGAGCCGAAGATGAGGATCTTGTCTCGCTCCTTCTCGGGGTCAACACCCAGGGACATGGAGCGAAGGCTGACGTTCACGGGTCTGATCTGCAAGGGTGCAAAGAGCGGCCTTTCGTTGTTCCGTGGCCACCTCTTCACCAGGCAAGCGAACTCCAGCTCCACAGCACTGCCCATGGCCGCTTCGCCAACGGAGGTGAGGTCGCTGAGGATTTCAGCCAGGGGGAAGATGCCGTATTTGAGGATATTGCCGAAGCTGACCACCCTGGGCCCGTAGCCGTCGACGCCTTCGATAAGCTGGTCGTTCTCGAAGTTCCAGTGGGCGCCCACCACGGCCGAGTCGGCTATGAGGGTGAAGTGTGCGGGCTCCTGCATGCAACGGGCATCGTGCACGATGTCCGCTTCGCACAAGCAATCGATGGGCTGCACCACGGCATGGGCGGTGTCCATGCATCCGTTCCAATCGGTTACGGTAACCACGTACAGGCCCGAGTCCACAACGGCGGTAGGGGTATCCAGCGGCATTCCGTTGCTGGTGTAGCTGGCGTTCATGTA
>CAZQHM010000026.1:36748-57578 GCA_964593355.1 uncultured Myxococcales bacterium | reverse complement strand
CGGGAGGCTGCGGTAGGGGTGACGTCAGCCGTTCGACAAGCTCACGGCGCGCCCCCAAACCCCCAGGCAAGCTGAGGGCTTATAGCTCCAGGTGTCTGTATTTAGCGCTTTTGGTGCATATCTCGCCCCTTTACTTCTTGGCAATTCGCACCAAAGTAACCGTGTAGCTATACCCCCGTCCAGCTTGCCTGGAAGGGGGCTAGGGGGAAGGCGCGCCATCTGGGCCAACGGCCCAGATGGCTGACGTCACCCACACCGAAGTGCTGCTTTTGGCCAACCGCAGCCACCTGCCCCCCCGGGGTAACTTGTTGACATCAATCCGGATCACGTGGGCTTCGGCCGGCTTCCCTCGAAGGGCCTGATGGGCCCCTCTGGGCCGTCGAAGGCGGGGTAGACGGCTGCTGGGGGGATCGAGATATATGAGCAGCCGTGTAGAGCGCTCCCAGCGAAGCGCACCGCCAAGGACACTGTCCCGGCCCAGCTTCCCTGGGGGCGGGGGCGTGCCGTAAGCTTGTCGAACGGCTGACTTCGCCCTTACCGAACCGCGTAACGTTGCTGATGTGGCTATAGCTGCATGTCTGTGGTGGGCGTAACGTCCCCCTTGCCGCTACGCCACAGCAAGGCGGGGCCGCCCAGGAACTTCGGTTTTATTTCCTTCTTAGCCCTTCTTGCCCTTGCCACCACCGCTTCGGCCCGAACGGGTGCGTCCTGGTCCCGCCTTGCCCGGGCGATGCTTCTTCACCGGGGCGTACGGTCCGTCGCCACGCCGCCGTGGCCCCATCCCTGGCTCCCCACCCCTCGGTCCCCCCCTGCTGCCGCCACTATCCCCAGCCCTGGGTCCAGCGCCACCTTCTCCCCTCTGTGGGGCCCTGGGTCCGCTCCCTGGCTCTCCTCTCCGTGGTGCCCTCGGTCCGTTACCAAACTCTCCCCTCCGTGGGGCCCTTGGTCCGCTCCCTGGTTCCCCTCTCCGTGGTGTCCTCGGCCCAGCGCCAGGCTCGCTCCTCCGGGGTGCCCTCGGGCCGCTACCAGGCTCCGCTCCCCAGGGTGTCCTGGGTACTCTGCCGGGCTCGCTTCTCCTTGATGCTCCCCCCTCCCGCGACGGCTCTCCCCAGGGTGTTCTTCCCGTGTCGGCCCCGGGCTCCCTGAACGATGCTTCGCCAGCGGCCCTGGGCTCGCTCGAAGGCCGCTCCCCCGATGCCTCGCCGCTACTTCTTGTCCAGCCTTCGCCAGCCGCAGGCCGACCGGCTCCACCCCATGGTCCGCCCGAGCTTCTGTCTCTTCCAGTCCCCATGCTCTCCCGGCCCCATGGCCTCCCTCCACCGCCCTGGGGCCCACGAGCCCTCCTGGGTCCACCGGCCCGCGCAAAGGGCACCTGCGAACGGAATGGGTGCTCCTCTACCACAGGAATCGCCTTCCCCAGATGCCTCTCTATGCCACGCAGCTTGATTCTCTCCTCGCTGGCACAAAAGGTCAGCGCCTCGCCCTCGCTGGCAGCACGGCCCGTCCTACCAATCCGGTGAACGTAGGCCTCGTCCTCACTGGGAAGCTCGTAGTTCACCACGTGAGTGACTTCATCGATGTCCAATCCGCGACTGGCTACATCCGTGGCCACCAGAATCCGATAGCGCCCCTCCTTAAACCCGTTCAGAGCGTCGCTCCTGGCCTGCTGCGTCCTGTCGCTATGAATGGCCACAGCCCGCACCCCCGAACGCCGCAACTCGTCGCACAGCCGGTCGGCACCAACCCTCATCTTCGTAAATACCAGCACCTTGCTGAGTTCCTTACGCTCCAACAAATGAAGCAGCAATGGAAGCTTCTCAGCCGTCTCCACGTGGTACAGCCCCTGCTTCACAAGAGCCAGCGTCGACTTTGGTGGCTTGATCCTCAGCTCAACAGGTTCGCTCAACAACTGCCCCGCCAACTTCACTATGTCACCAGGCAGAGTGGCCGAAAAGAGCAGAGTCTGTCTGGGCTTGGGACACATCTCGGCAATCTTCATGATGTCCGGCGTGAACCCCATGTCCAACATTCGGTCCGCCTCGTCCAGCACCAGCACCTGAACCGCATCCAGCCTCACTATCCCCTGTCCGATGAGATCCAGCAACCGACCAGGCGTGGCAACCAGAATGTCCACCCCTTTCTGCATCGAATAGACCTGGAATCTCTGCTGTACGCCACCATATATGCAAGTGTACTTCAACCCCGAGCGCTCGCCGTATACTTTAAAGCTATCTCCAACCTGTACAGCAAGCTCTCTGGTGGGCGTAACAACCAGCGCACGCACCGGACGCCGCCTTACCTGAGGATTGCGCGGCTGCGCCATGAGCCTCTCAATGATGGGCAAAGCAAATGCCGCAGTTTTGCCCGTGCCAGTGTGAGCCATACCCAACACGTCCCGCCCCGCTACCACCGGGGGAATAGCCTGCTCCTGAATTGGCGTGGGAACCGTATAACCTTGATCCACAACCGCCGCTACCACCCGAGGGCCAAGCCCCAACATAGCAAACCGGGCGCCTGCTATCTCCGCCTCGGTCACCCCACCTTCCTCAGATGTGGTGACTATCCCCTCGATTTCCATTGTCTCATTTGTCTCATTGTCTGAATCGCCGAATTTCATTGTACCCCTACACTGCTGCGTATGTATGTCGATCACCCAGGCAGCCGTGTACCGCCTTTGGCTCTGAAGAGGGAGCCCTTTGGCCTGATACCCTGAACCCACATCCAAGCCGCAAGGCGAGACAGAAGGTCACTCAACCGGAGTGTGCGCAGTAGCCCTGCGCATCTAAACTTGCGGCATTCCTACGCTATTCGGGCGATTTGTCAAGCTGCACCACTCCCAAGTCGCACCACAGACTGCCCACAGTTGCTTCCAACAGTGTCCTCCTCCTCTTCACCGATGCTCACAATGACATCGAACCCCATCCCCTCCAGACGCCCCGCTGCCAGAAACGCTGCCTCCTCCTGGCACGACCTCAGTAACGTCTGGAATCCTTTGCTTGCCCCCGTCACCGTAGGATTCACCGGCGTCAGTTTCACCGCACAAAGGTCTGGGCTGAAGACCCTGGCCACCCTCTCCACGTCGAAGTCCACCCCCTTGGCCAGAGCAAAGTTCAACACAGCCTTGCGCTCGCCGGGCCGGTAGAAGCCCCTGGCCAACTCGGCCAGCTCCTCCAACGTCAGCAGTGGTATGGGCATCAGCCTCCTCCTGGTCTCCTCCTGAGTCGAGTTCACCGATAGCTGCAACTGGAACCGGCCAGGAAACTCCCTGTGCGCAATCTCGAACAACGAAACGAACCATTGCTGAGATACCCGGGGAGCCGTGGTAGCCACGCAGGCCCACAGCTCTCTTGACTGGACCAGGCCACGCAGGCCCTCCAAGGCCGTCAAAACGCTATCATTCAGAGCCGGCTCCCCCATCCTCGAAAAATGGACTTTCAGCTTGCCGCATCGCTCCGCAAGGCCCGGTCTGCACCCCAGCACCCACCTCACCTGAGCCAACATCTGCTCCGCACTCAAATCCCCACGGTAGGTCGCCCCGGCGTCACAAAATGCACACCCCACGGGGCACCCAAACTGCGTGGAGATATTGATAATCCACTTATCGTGGCGCCCCTTGCCGTCGGCAGTGCCGTCGACGAACTCCACAAGCCGCCCCTCCGGATCACCCGAAAACCTCGCCACGTGAACCCAGGCCACATCCTCCAAACCCGTGCGCTCAACCAGAGCCAGGTTGCCAGGCCCCGTCGTCATGCACTCTTCCTTCATCATCTTTTCTCCTCTCTCCTCTTTCATTTGCTCTCCGCTGCCCGGCCCCCCACAGCGGCCAGCGCCCGATGCGCTGCCTCCATTCCGTCGGCCACGGCCAGCGCGGCGTACCGGTGCTCCCCTCGACGAAGGTCGCCCGCTACGAAGAGGCCGGGAACCGGCGTTGAGACCGACGAAGGCAGCGATTCGTCCGGAGCCACCTGCCACCACAAGGCACCATTGGCCTTGCGCCCGATGCATAAGACCAAATGGTCGAATTCCAGCCACTGCTGCCCCTGAACTGCCCCAGCCGCCGCATCCGTCGATACGGGGCCTACCAAGAGCGAACCGCTGCCGCCGGAGACCCGAATCTCCTGGACATCGGCCCCTACTATTACCTCCACTCTGGCGACCGCCTCCTGCACCAGGGCATGGCGACCCTTCACCCTTGGGCCACGCACAACCAGAGTCGTTGAGGCCCCCCTCTCTTTCGCGCTCAGCGCCGTGTCCGCCCCCGCTTCACCCCCTCCGACCACCACAACTCTGCTGCCTTGCAACCGCTCGGGTAGAGTTCTGATGTCCCTGTGCACAGGCACGCTGGGCGAGGCCGAAGCCGCTTGCGACGAGTCGGCTCCTTGAATGCCCACCATCCACGGCCCGGGCTCTGTGCCCGTGGCAAGCACCAGAGTTCGGGATTCCAAGGTAAGCCCCGATGCCGTCGAGACCCGGAATAGCTGCTCCGGCCCTTGCCCCCCGCTGCTCCCTTCCACCTGCAGCGCCTTGGTAGGATCTTCCGGAACTGCATTGGCCCGGTCCCGCTTCCTGAGGTCGCCGCCGCTGCCAGCACCGCAACGGGCCTCGCAACGGACGGCCTTATCATTAATGATAGTAGCTCCGGTGGCCAGCAACTGCGCCTCGATTCCACCAGCCAGATCCACGCCGGATATGGGGCGCCACACGCCGGGAAAGCGCTCAACCCGCCGGGCGGCCCTCAGCAGCCCTCCTAAAGGTTCGTCGTGAATCAGCGCCGTGTGCAGCCCCAGTGCCCGAGCCTCCAGTGCGGCCTGGCACCCTGCGGGGCCGCCACCCACCACCAGCAGGTCCAGCGGCCGGTGCTCCAAGGCCCCTTCCCCGGTGCGCTTCCCGTCGCCCGAGGCACCACTTCCAACAGAGAGCTCATCCTTCCACCAGGGGGCACGCACCGCATCAATCACCCTCGCGTGGCCCGATGCAAGCACTCTCATGGCCGCATCGTGGTCCTCCATGCGCGCTGCGGCACAGCAGTCTGCCAGCACCAGTGGCTCCAGGCCACGTGCAGCCAGACCAAGCGCCGTGGCCAAGACGCAACGGTTGCTCACCAGACCAACCAGCGCCCATCGTCGGACGCTGGGATAGCGCTCCAGAAAACCGCTTCCCGAACCATCGAACCGGCCCTTCCGGTATACATCCAGGCGCTCCCAACGCGCCGTCACGCAGGGAGCCAACTCTGCTTCCCAGGTTCCGTCAAGCAGCGGTCTCCTGAATTGATGCCCCTCGCCCAGGTCTCCGGGCCTCATGGCGTAGCGGGTGAAGACCACAGGAAGCCCCTGCCCCATGGCAACCTCCACGGCCCGCAAAGCCATGGGCTCCACCGCTGCCCACCCGTGGACGTATGCTGGTGACTGAGGGGATGTGAAGAGATTCTGAACGTCGATGACTACCAGGCCATCAACACATGAGCAGTTGTCGATATTATGTCCCAAGTGTCCCGACCGCATAGCCCCCTCATTGGTGCTACGCCGCCAATATGGGCCTCGCTCCACGCACCTTCACCGCCCCAAAACCGGGCAGAGCGAGTGGCCACGAAAGAGAGGTCACCGGTGTTGCGCACCAAACAGGTGTTATTGCGCCCCGGTCACGAACAGCGACCAGGAGCGGGCGGCCGGGATGGCTCCACAGAGCCTGACATAACCGCAGGTGGTCTTTTAGCTCCCCAGGACCCGGCAGTCAACGGCAATCCCCACATTGCCCCGAGTCGGCGTGACATGGGTCCTCTCAACCACCCACCCCTTTTCATTGATAGTCGGTGCCACTATCATTGCCCCGTAATGCAATTGGGGCCCGTTGTGTCACCCGCTGCGTGGCGGGGCTGCAAGGCGGGCCACGGCGTATGAGCCGCTGTACCAAATGCCCGGCCCCTTCCCCCATTGGGCCGGACCTGAGGAGGTATCACTAATGAATAGAATGACCCTTTCTCTCCTTCTTGTCTCTTCACTCCTTGCAGCATCGTGCGAAAGCGACTCGGGAGATGAGGCCCAAGACCTTAACTCCTCTGCAGATTATATTGCTGCCGAGGACGTTGCCACTAGCGACTGCGGCTCGCTGGGTGTGCTGGCCGACGGCGCTTGCGCAGCTCCCGATGTGGCCCCCCAAGACCTCTCCGGCGCAGATAACGCTCTCGGGGATGACCTGCCGACAGCAGATTCGGCGGGCCTCGATGCAGCACTGCCCGATGTCACCCAAGACCTTCCTGCGGACGTGCCCGTCGACGTTGCTGAAGTTCAGCCCGAAACCGTGGTGCCCGACTTCCCCCTGGAAGTGGGAGACAAGGTGCCCGACTTCAGCCTCAAAGCCCACGATGGCTCCACCTTCGTCCTCTCCGAGCAGGCCGGCAAAAACGTGCTCATCAGCTCCTATCCCGCTGCCCAAACCTCCGTCTGCGAGTGGCAGACCTGCTACGTCAACGACCACTACGATGAGTTCATAGCCCTCAACACGGTGCCCGTGGGCCTCAGCAGCGACTACCTTGGGAAGCTGGCCAACTGGGCCCAGGAACAGGCCTACAAGCAGCTACTGCTATCGGATACAACCCCAGTTGGCGAGGTCTCCAAGATGTTCGGCATCTGGACAGAATCTATGGGAGTAACTACCAGAGCCCTGCTCGTCATCGATGCCCAAGGCGTCCTGGTCTACAAGAAGGTCTTCGCTATGGGCGCCAAACCAGATTTCGATGCACTATTTACTTTCCTGCAGGGACTTGCAAAATAGCCCCGACGTGCTTTTCCTGTCGGCGTCGTTGATACTCTTCGAGGAACCGGGCAGCACTATGCCCTGACCTACCTCGCCCGAGGCCCACGCAGTGGCAGCGTCGAGGTCATAGAAGAGATCTTGCGGCCCTCATCCACGCTCGGAGGAACTCATCATGATGCCTGGACCCTGGTTCTTTCTGCCGCTCTTCGTCATGGGCACCACCGTAGACCAACCACCAGAACCCCAACCCACAGACAGGGTCGGCGCATTCTCCACACAGCAGTGCATCGCTGCTCCCTCTGAGATCGCCGATGCCAACTCTCCAGCCTTCTCCCCCGATGGCACCCAACTGGCCGTGGTAGTCAACAAGGGCAACAAGTCACACATCGAAATAGTCGACATCGAGGGTGGAAAGCGACGTTCCCTGACCAACTCCAAGGCCCAGGACCGTGACCCTGTCTGGTTGCCCGACGGCAGCGAAATTGTCTTTTCGAGTAATAGGGACGGACGATTCCAAATATGGAGCGTCCCAGTCTCAGGCGGCCAGCCCACAAAACTCACCAACGATTCTGGTGACGCCCGACGCCCATCGGTCGCTCCCATCAAATTCATCATGAACGGACTTCAAACCGAGATGTGCGGTGGTCCCTATGCGCAGGAAATTGCAAAATACTACAAAATTATATATGAAAATATTAGCAAGAAATCCATTGCTGTAAGGTTTGTTTCCCATAATGGGGCCTATGGTGGTCTCGTGGCTGACTCGTGCAGAGCGCCATCATTCTCAAGCGACGGCCTCAGCATGGTCATGCTGTGCGGCAAGGAGGTCCGTATCCAGGCCGGGGACAAGCTGACTACCTTGCAGGCAGCGGAGGTCTACCACAAGGGCGTCGAGGGGGGCGCTTACCCCGATATTGACACGCTCCAGGCCATTCGCGACGAGTATGAGTCCCAACTGGATGACTCGGAAGAGGGCGCCGCCGGCAAGGCTGGCGACAAGCGGAAGCAGGCCAGCGCTGCATACTACGCCCGCCTCCCCAAGAGATTCGTGGACTACGGAGACAACCACTTCACCGCCACCGTGGAGCCTGGAACCAGGGCCATCATGTCGTTTAACCAGATGCTCGTGTGGCTCTGGGGAGAGGGCCAGCAAGCCAGGGTGCTAGACCGCACTTCCGGTAGCAACCCCACTGCCCAAGGTGCCTTCGACGGGACCGAACTGGCCTTCTCACCCGACGGCAAGAAGGCTGCGTGGGTGGTGCAGAAGAGTGGCAAGTCCAAGGTGGTCATCGCCGACTACACCTGTCCCCTGGCTGAACTCAGAGACCTCGTCCAGTATCCGGAGCTGTGGCAGGATGGCCTTCCCGCCTCCCTGGTTGCGAACGGATTCGTTGCGCTGAAGAGTAAGGACAAAGAGTTCTTCCACCTCTACGAAAAGGCACGCTACCGGGAACGGGGCATCCTCATTACCCCCGACGCCCTCCTGCAGGCATTCTCAGACATCTTCTCAAGATCACTGCAACAACGCGAGAAATCCCTGGCGGCCGAACTACAGCAGTTCACGAAACTTGCGCTCAACGGTGCCCTGGGGCTCAAAGGGCCCACGGGGCTCTACGTCCAGACCCTCTTTGCCGTGCCCACCGTGTTGCTCGATGTGGGCATCCCCCGTTTTGCGGCGCACCAACTGGATCAGCCGGTCTGGGATGAGCCCCAGGTTAAGAACGACGTGCCTGTTGGGCCCGTGGCCAAGGAACAACTGGATAGTGCTATTGCCGCACTGCCGACGACGGAACTGCAGGCCGAAGTGCGAAAAGCCCTGGCCATGCTGGAGAAACAGGAACTCACAGAGCTCACTGTAGCCGGCACGAAATACATGGTGGATTTGAGCCTGGCCAAACCCAGGGGCCACTACGTGTCCGGAGGCTACAGGGAGTACTTCCTGGCAGTCTCGTGGCTCTCTCAGATGCCCTTCCCCCTGGATGAGCAGGGGGTTGCCGCTGCAGCGCTCCTGGAAGCAGATTCCGGCGCGGTGAAGGCCCGGAAGTCCGTCGAGGCCGTCACCGGCGCCCTGGCAGGCAGAGCGGCCCTCCCCGGACTGGAACACCTGGTGAAGGCCTTCCCAAAAGGCAAGGCCCCCGCCGGCCATAGCGTCGAGAACGCCGAAAAGGCCGTCGGCAACATCTTTGGACCTATCAGGTTCCGAAGCCCAACGGCAGCTCTGCTCAGACCAAACTCCGTGGAGGTGCGGGTGCTGCCCCCGCGGCTCGTTCTGGATACCGAGGTGTTCAAGTACCTCACTCACCCCTCGGTGCAGATGCGGGGAATACCGTCGGCCCTGGACCTCTTCGCCGCCATGGGTATCCCTGGCGTGGTCGAACTCATCGTTCCAGCCGAGGGTGAAGAGTGGACCCTGGATGAGTACAAGCGCAACCTGCCCTCCGCGGTCAAGGCCGCTGGGGCCGAGAAAGACACGGATACCCTCTACATGAGCTGGATTCGACTGGTAGCCGACCTGGCTTCCTTCCGTCCCGACACCGTGGGCCGCTTCCCGGGCTTCATGAAGAGCGACGCATACCGCTACAGACTGCTCCAGACCGCCCTGGCCGGGTTCGCCCAGGTCAAACACCACCTGGTGCTCTACTCGGCTCAGGACATGGCCGTCGAATGCGATGGGGACTCCCTCATCACCCTCCTCTACGAAACTCCCGAGCGTCCCGCCCCCGCCGTCTGGGTTGAACCCATCCCCAAGTTCTTCGAAGCCCTGGCTTCCATGGCCAGAGAGACCGGCCGTCGCTTCTACCCGGAAGCCGCCCATGACCCGGGCCCACCGGAATCCGATGAAGGCATTGTCCAAGGCTCCCTGGAGTGGTACTTCCCCGGCTCGTACGATGGCCCCGGTGATGCTGAACGCCTGGCAAGGGCACTGGACTTCCTGGCAAAAGCAGCACACAAACGCCTCAAGGGCGAAGAACTCACCCGGGAAGAGGCCGACAAACTCTACATCATAGGTGGACACCTCGAAGCATTCATGATCGGATTCCAACCCTACGGACAGTATGGCACCGGGGCCGACCAGGGACGCAACGAGAGGGGCGTTACCCTCGTGGTCGACCTCCTCTTCAACCCCCAACGAAACCAGGTCCTCCACAACGGCGTTGGCATGCCCTACGAAATCTTCGCCGCTGTGCCCCACAACGGCGCCATGGGCGTCGTCATGGGCGGTATCCTCAGCTGGTTCGAGTTCCTCAGTGACAAAAGAATGACCGACGAAGAGTGGTGGGACGTGGTCAAAGCCGGCCATACCCCCGCCCCCGCCCCCTGGGCCTGCTCCTTCATCGAGTGCCACGCCCCCCCCAAGTAGGCCCCCCCGCCAAAAAGCAACGTTGACGCCGCCTGCCTAACTGGCTACAACCATGCCCAGTCTTTTGCTTGGTAGGAGATACCCATGAGCAGCAACACTCCGGCCCCATGGTGGAAAGAGATCGTCCAACCCTTCGTTGACCTCGTCAAGGCCCCCAGGGCCCTCTGGGGTATCAACCTGGGCTTCATGCTCGAAGGCATGGTCTACTTCGGGATCCTCGGCTACCTCACCATGTACTTCGCGGACTTTGTATTCCAAGGGGTCGAAAACCCCAACGACCGCGCCCACAGCATGGTCATGGTCCTCACCGCCGGTATCACCCTCTCAATGCTCTTCCTGGGCAAGGTCGCAGACAAAAAGGGCATCAGGTTCGCCCTCATTACCGCCTTCATACTCATGATCATCGGAAGAGTCATCATCTCCGCTGCCCCCACCATCCTTGGCCTGGAACCAGCTGGCCTCTGGTCCCCCCTTCACCTCGTTACCATGGGAGGCATCCTCTTCATCGTGGTCGGCTACGGCATGTACCAGCCAGGTGCCTACTCGGCAGTCAAGAAGTTCACCACCCCCAAGACGGCCGGCATCGCCTTTGCCATGCTCTATGCCCTCATGAACCTCGGCGGCTGGCTCCCCAGCTTCGCCTTCCTTGTCCGTGACGATGAGTTCCTCGGCCTTGGTATCCCAGGCACCTTCTGGGTCTACACCGGGATTACCGTCCTGGCCCTAGCCGCTACCGTCCTGCTGCTCACCCGCGGTACCGTCAAGAAAGCCCTCGAAGATGCCGCCAGGAAAACAGCAGCGGAAAAAGCTGCCGATGCGGCCGCAAACCCAACCAAAGAAGCTCCAATTGCCCAGGCTCCTCAGGCCCAGCCCGTGGGCATGTGGGAGAAATTCGTCTCCTACCTCAAGAAACACCCTCGCAGACCCCAAATTCGCCTTTTTTATCTTTTGTCTCATTCCTGTTCAGACACTCTTCACATATAACTGGCTAGTTCTTCCCGCATATATTAATAGAGCCTATACTGGCTGGGTCGCAGAGTATTTCGAACTGGCATCGAATGCCAATCCGCTTCTGATATTCGTGCTTGCTCCCATTATTGCAGCTTTGACTCAGAAGCACAAAGTCTATAACATGATGATCATAGGCACATTTGTAATGGCAGCACCGGCGTTTCTGTTGGTTATGGGGCCATACACATGGGCCTTGGGGGCATACATAGTACTTATGACCATCGGCGAAGCCATGTGGCAGCCCAGGTTCCTTCAGTATGCAGCAGAAATAGCCCCCGAAGGACGAACCGGTGAATATATGGGCGTCTCCCAACTCCCCTGGTTCCTTACCAAGGTGCTCGTGCCCCTAACTTACTCCGGCTGGATGATGGACCAGTACTGCCCCGCCGAGGGACCCAAGAACACCGAGTTCATGTGGTTTGTCTTCGGTTGCATAGCCATGTCCTCCACTGTTATGCTGCTGCTCGCCAAGAAGTGGATTGCAAAGTCCGTGGGTGAGAAGGGCCGCCAAGGGTAGGGGCAACCGCTCCCGAAACCCACCCCGGCACGGTTTTCTCTACGGTCCCACGCTCCCCTTGGCTTTTTGGGGTCTCCCAAATCACATGTGATGCTCGTATTTGAGGTGGTTCATGAGAACGTATGTGGCCAACCGGCCAGCTATGGGTGCACTTCTGGCGCTGGCGTCTCTGGCCTGCTCCAGTGAGACTTCGCCAAAACCCGGCGATGTTGCCGAGGCCGTGTTTGACATCTTTCCCGACCTTGCGACCCCTGACCTGCCACCAGCCACCGACCTCAAGGAAACCACATCCGAGGATGCGTCAGACCTTGCCTCGGACCAGCAACAGGCCTTCGACCCCGACCAGTTCCCATTCCCCTTCCTCGACCCCATGCCACCCTGGGAAGATGAGATGCTTGCAAAGCTCACCCTGCGACAGAAGATAGGGCAACACATCATGGTGCGCCTGGAACGAGACGGGAGCGGCCCAGCCCAGTCGACCATCCTCCGCATCGAGAACTACAGCCTTGGCGGCGGTTTCCTCTCCCCCATCACCGGCATCGCCGTGCACGAGCCGCAGACAACAGCGAAGTTCATCAATGCCATGCAGACTTTGGCCGTGCAGCAACACTCGGTCCCCATGTGGATAGCCCTGGACCAGGAGGGGGGCGTTTATGCCTCGGTCAACGGCATGACCGGCGGTACCGACTCGGTGCCACCAGCGGCCCTGGGCATGAGCGGCGACCCTTGGGTAGCATTCGAACAGTTCGATCTCATGGCCAAAGAGATAAAGGCCATGGGCTTCAACATGAACCTGGCCCCCTCCCTTGACACCCACACGCAACCGGCCAACGGAAACATTAACACCCGCTCCTTTGGCCCAAACCCACAGCTCAATGCCGAACTTGGCGTCGCCGCCGTTGTGGCCATGCAGAAAAACCTGGTCCTTCCAACGGTCAAGCACTTCCCCGGCGATGGCATGACCGTGGGCAACACCCACCACGAATTCGTGGTCAACGAGATGAGCCGCGACGAACTGGACAAAACCCTCCTGGTCCCCTTCAAAGCCGCCTTCGAAGCCGGGGCCGCCGGCGTCATGACCATGCCCGCCAGGTTTGCGGCCCTGGACGACAAACGCCCCGCCATAACGTCGTGGGCCGTTACCACCGGGCTGCTGCGGCAGGAGTGGGGCTTCCAAGGCCTCGTCGTAACCGACGACTTGGGCATGGAAGGAGCCCTCATTGGACTGGAGCCGGGCCAGATTCCAGGCCTCGAGGCGCTCAAGGCCGGTGCCGATGTGCTCCTCTACGTCGACGTTACCGACCAGGCACTGGATGAACTCTTCGCCGCCATTGAGCAGGCTCTGGCGTCGGGTGAACTGGACCAGCAGCTGTTCGATGAATCCACAAGGCGAATCCTGCGCACCAAAAGGCAGTTCGGACTCTTCGAAAAACCGACCTTCCCAGACCCCACAGACGTGGCGCGCATACCCCAGGAGGTTGCTACTCAGGCCAATCGTGAAGCTGCTCTTGGTATCGCCAGGAAGTGCGCCGTGGCCTGGGACGACAAAGGCACCCCCGTCACCCGGGAAGATGCCCAGTGGCCCCTGCCCAAAGAGAACCTGCTCTGCATCGGCCCCTCCCCCATTCTCGCTGACCCCGCCTCAGGCTGGTCGTGGCTGCTCGAAAACGGCTTCTGCGAAATGCTCAAAACCTCGGTCCCCTCAGCTTCCATGCTCCAGTTCCTCATCCCCACCAAACCCGAGATTCTCTACAAGCAGATCGAGCCCCTCCTTGCCAACGCCGATACAGTTGTCGTGGCCACTTTCCAGGCATCCTTCAGCCCGGAACAAGAAGCCATGCTCAACTGGCTCACCCAGAACATCGGCCAACGCCGCCTGATTCACGTCATCCAAGGTGTACCCTTCGACTACCTCACCGCTGCCTACGGACCCGACGCCACACTCTTCCTCACAGGGGCCCTGCCTCTGACCTCCGCTGCGGGTGTGGATATCCTTCTTGGCACCGGAGAGCCCGGCGGGACAATGACTTACGACCTGAAGTGAACTTTTTTCAACCGAACTTCACCCGCCCGACAAGGTGCAGCGAGGTGGGGATGCGTGAAGACCTTCTTGCTACAAGCCCGGAACTCCTCAACGCCTTTCGACAAGGCCGGAGGGAAGCTATGAGAGCAGTCTTCGAAGCCTATGAGCCCCTGGTCAGGGCCATCGCCGTGCGCGGCTTCGACGGCTTTGCCGGTTTCGTCTCCCCCTGCGACAGGGACGATGCCGTGGCCGCTACCTTCGTAAACGCCTTCTCGCCAGCTACCCGACAGAGCTATAAGCCACCAACCCCCTACTACTCGTTCCTGGGCGGCATCGCCCGGAACACCATGAGAGGCATGCTCAGAAAGGCTGGCAGGGAAGTGCCGGTGCCCACAGGCGACCCAGGAACAGACCTGCAGGCCCCAGACCTGTGGAACCCCGAGGCAGCAACCTCGCAGTGCCAACAAAGTGAACTTACCTGCCGCTTCCTGGAACACCTCGCCGACCCGCTACTGCAATCAGTGGCCCTACAAACCATGGCCGAGGGACTCTCGGAACAAGCAGCGGCAGACAGATTGGGAATTACACGCCACCAGTTGCGCAAGTGCCTGGAGACTATAAGGACACGCACCCGCTCCTTCCTGAAAAAGGAGGGATTGGCATGAGCAATGGCCTTATCTCCAAAGCTACTCACATCTGGGCCTCTCGCACCCTGCTGCGCTATGCCATGGGGCCGTCGCTAAGCCCTCGGGCCTCCAGACTCATGGCTGGCCACCTGCAATCCTGCCCCTCGTGCCGCAACGAATACGACCAACTACAGTTCTCCCTATCGAAGGTCACTGGCCGTCCTCCGCAGACATCTACCTCCTGGCAGAGGGATGCTCTCTTCGCCAACATCATGGATACCGTTGAGGCCCTCCCCAATGGCCTGAACGAAGCCCCCGTTTCGCCCGCCGCCACCCACTCCGGACCGGCAATACCCTGGTGGCGCCTGGCCTCCATGGGCGGGGCCGCAGCAGCGCTCATCGCCTTCATCGCAATACAACTCTCGGCGCCTACCCCCGGCGACCAAAGCCTCGACGAACTGGTTAACATCCGCGGAGCGCAACAGACCCTCCCCGACGCGGCACTGGGTCTCTCCGGCGTCGACCAGCAGGGTTTCGAATACGAAGTGGCCGAGTCTCAGGGCCTCTGCCCTCAGGATGCCATGCGCATATACGCCAGAGTGCGTAACCCCGACTACAGATTCGCTCTGGTCTTCGCCCTCCAGGAGCATAGCCTGGAACCCACCTGGTATTTCCCAAGCGCCGAGGAGCAGACAAGCTACGAAGTGCCCGACTTCGAAGGCCCCTGGCCCTTCCCCTTCGATATCCCCGTGGAGGGGAACCACCAGGCCGGCCCCCTGGCCCTGGTGGCGCTCTTCACTACAGAGCCGATTTCGGTCCACGAACTCCAACTCGAATGGTCCGCCTCGGCAGGCTTGGCCGACTCAACCCACGCCATGCCACGACTCCAGGCCCTGCTGGATCGCTGGGAGGCTCGTGGCTATCATTGTCAGGCCACGCTGGTCAGAATCCTGGAAGCGTGCCCGGGAGGACGCCCATGAACAACAAGACTCCTCTCTCAAGGCCCCGCAAATGGGGCGGTCCCGCCCCGGCATGTCCGGCATCGGCCCCATTTCCCGTCAGATGCAGCTTGTCTCCGGTGTTCCTGTGCCTTGGCCTGGCAATGGCTTTGGCCTTGGCCAGCTACCCCGCAGATGCCGACGCCGCAACAAGCAATACCGCCGGCATCGCCGTGGTGGTGGGCAACAACACATCCCAGACCGCCGACCTCGAGACCCTCAGCTTCGCCGATGACGACGCCATCAAGAGCGCCGAACTCCTTCAGATGCTCGGCTTCCAAGTCACCCTCCTCGCCTCCCCGGACAAAGAGACCATCGGGCTACATCCCCAAGGTCCCTACACGCCCCCCACAAGGCGAAACCTCCTTGACGCTGTGGCCTCTGCTCTGGAAACGGCAAAGGCAAACGCCGACTCAGGAAAGCCCCTGCCCCTCTTCTTCGTCTTCTCGGGCCATGGAAGCTATGACCCGGAAGGCCGAGGCTATCTCCATCTTCAGGATGGCCGCTTCACAATGCGGGACCTTGTCTACGAATTGGCAGTGCCAACCAAAGGCCTCTGCAACGTCGTCATTGTAGTCGACAGCTGCAACGCTGAGTTCCTGGTGAAAACCCGTGGGTCGGCCCTTCGACGGGCGCAGGGGCCCTCGACCCTGAGACTTGAAGAGTACCCCCATGTGGGCCTGGCACTCTCATCTTCGGCTACCGGCGAGGTGCGGGAGTGGGGCCGATACCTCGGTGGGGTCTTCAGCCACCAGGTCCGCTCGGCGATGCTGGGTGGCGCCGACCAGGACTGCGACGGAATCGTTACCTTCCCCGAATTGGCAGCATTCCTCGAAGCGGCCAACCAGGCAGTAGCCAATCCAGAACTCAGATTGCAACCCTACGTGCGCGCCCCTCTGGCAGCACCCGCCATGCCCTTTAGCGCACCCGGACGTGCCAGGAATGGTGCCTGGCTGCGCCTCGACGGGCCCCGCCCCCTTCGATTGGCAATTCTCGACCACAATATGGCCCGCAAGGCCGACCTGCACCTTGCCTCGGCGTGCCCGCGTCAGCTTCTCCTGCCGCCCGGCGAGACCCTCACAATCGTGGAAGGTGACTCGGAACATGCCGTGGAGCGAACTGTGGCCCCCGAAATCGGCACTACCCTCACCCTCTCAGCACTCCCCGTCGCTGCTTCTTTGGGCACCAGGGCCAGAGGCACCGATACCTACCTGCGCCGCAATCTCTTCAAGGTGCCATATGGCTCAGACTACTACGGCCAGTTCGTCGCAGAACGTTATGCCGAGAGCCTCGCCGTGGAGCGGTACATCTCCGAGCCATGGTATACAAACGGTTGGGCCTGGGCAGCGGCTGGCGCCGGTGCCGCCGCCGCCGTAACAGCCATGGTCTTTCACGGCCTGGCAAACGACGCATCACAGCAGGCGGCGTCGGCCAGGTGGCCCATGGATATTCATAAATATAACAATCAGGTTGATGATTACAATATGGGAGCAGCAATAAGCTGGGGCGTCACCGGAGCTGGGCTGCTAACGGGGATTGTGCTCTTCATCGTTGACGACCGATACCGTACCGAGAGCTTCACCCCCGAGTTCGACGGCCCACTGGCTGTGATGCCCTCCCTGGGTGGAATCGATATTCAGATTAGGTACTAGCATGAGAAAGCCATTGGGTGCCTTGGGGCACGCCAGATTGAGGGACTCCGCGGGGCCGCTGGTTCGGTTTAGCGGGTCAACGGCAGCGATGGCCTTGGCATGTGCTCTTGTGTTGGGGTGTGCCGGCAAGACCGAAATAGCCGGGGCTCCTTGCGACGACGAGCACCCCTGTCCTGCGGGGTTCAATTGTGTGGAAGGGCTCTGCGTGGGCGGAGGCCCAATAAGCTGCTCCGGGGACGAGGATTGCCCCGTCGGTTACTGCGACCCGGGCAAGGCGCAGTGCGTCACCTGCGTCACCAACAGCCACTGCCCGGCAGGTGTGTGCCACCCCGATGCCAACATCTGCGTTGGATGTCTGGAAGACTCCCACTGTCAGGGAGGCGTTTGCCTGCCACAATCGAGAACCTGCGTCGGTTGCCGTGTTCACGCCGACTGCGCCACGGGCCTGTGCAACATCAGGGCTCATGTATGCCTTGGCTGCAAGAGCGACCTGCAGTGCCCGTCGGCGGAATGTGATGAGCAGACAGGCTTCTGCAAAAAAAGCTCAACCGAAGTGCCGACCTTGGAGCAAGGTGCCACTGAGTAACGGAAGCGCCGCCAGGCGGTGCTTTCTTTGTTTATTAGGCTGCTCATAAAGGCAGCAACAGGAATATGGAGGTTCCGTCATGAAAAAGAGAGTATTGGCTTCAGCATCTGCGATTCTGGTACTGGGCTTGTTCGCCTTTGGCTGCGAGATCTCGGTGGACTACCCCGAGACCGACGCAACCATCGAGCCTACGCTTTGCGAGACCGACTCGGACTGCTCCCAGGGCGTTTGCGATCCGGTCTCGGGAACCTGTGTGGATTGCCTCGCCGACAAGGATTGTCCCGCCGGCAAGTTCTGCAACGAAGCAATAAACCAGTGCGTGACCTGCTTTGAGGATTCCCAGTGCAAGACTGGCGTATGTGATGAAGAGCTTGGCATCTGCATCGAGTGCAGCGCCGACGCTGATTGCGCCAGCGGAATCTGCGATGCTGCAGAGGGCGTCTGCATAGAGTGCGGCTCCAACGCCGACTGCAAGACCGCCAACGCCTGTATGGTTGGTGTATGCGTTGATGGCTCGTGCTCCTATGGCGAGATGCCCGACGGCACCCTGTGCGATGACGCCGACCCATGCACCGCTGGCGATGCATGCGTTGCCGGTCTCTGCGCCCCGGGACCCATGATTGAAGGCTGCATGCCCCCTGTAGGCCAGTGCTTCGACGCCGATGGCAAGCAGATGCCCGACGGCGCCATGTGCGACGATGGCGACCCGTGTACGCTGGATGACTACTGCCTGGGCGGGAAGTGCGTCGGCGACGTGGTTGCTGCTGACTGCGTGGAGAAGGACCTGGACGGCGATGGTTTCTCAGTGGCTACTGGCGACTGCGATGACCTGGATGCCTCGGTGAACCCCGGCGCTATTGAGCTGTGCGATGGCAGGGACAACGACTGCGATGGCCAGGTGGACGAGCAGTGCTCCTCGGAGTGCGTCGTTGGCGGCTGCAGCGGCGAACTCTGCGGGCCCGCCGGTGCCCCGCTCATCAGTGACTGCATGTGGGCCCCCGAGTATGAGTGCGTGAAGTACTCCGAATGCGGCCCCTACGGCCCCGGCGGTAGCTGCGGCTGGGCCAATACCCCCGAGTACCTGGAGTGCCTCGGCCAGGTCAACCCCATCTGCTCCTCCGACTCCGACTGCGATGATGGCTACTTCTGCCTGGAAGGTTTCTGCCAGCCCAAAGAGATCTATCCCTGCTCCAGCAACGCTGATTGCGGCCCCATGCAGGTCTGCAAAGAGGGAATCTGCGTGAACAACGGGGGCCAGTGCAAGGACCTTGGTGGCATTGACCTGGGCGCCTGTGAGATGGTTGTTGGCGTAGGTCTGGTAAACGGACAGTGCATCTTCCTCTCGGGCTGCGGATGCGGAGACTACTGTGACTACATCTTCGAGTCGGCCGAAGAGTGCCAGGAGGCTTGCGGCCAGCAGATCCCCTGCGTCACCGACGCCGACTGCGGCCCTATGTTCTACTGCATGGCCGGTGTCTGCGTTCAGAACGGCGTTTTGTGCCAGGACCTGGCCGGCGTCGACTTCGGCTTCTGCGACATGGTCGTTGGGGTGGGCATAGTGAACGGCCAGTGCGCCGGGATCTCGGGCTGCGGATGTGGCGCCTACTGCGACTCTATCTTCAACACGCTCCAGGAGTGCCAGGAGAACTGTGCCCAGGTGGTCAAGCCCTGCATGTCCAGCGCCGATTGTGACGCCGGGTACGTCTGCATGAACGGCGTCTGCGTCCAGGACGGCGAACTCTGCATGGATGTTGCCGGAATCGACTTCGGTGACTGCAAGATGTCCATCGGTGTGGCGGTCTTCAATGGTGTCTGCCAGAGCGTCGGTGGCTGCAACTGCGAGCCCCTCTGTGGCGCCTTCTTCAACAGCATCGACGAGTGCAAGAAGACCTGCTTCGGAACCTGCACCCCCAAGCCTGAGGTCTGCAACGGCATCGATGACGATTGTGATGGCATGGTTGACGAGGGCCTCAACTGCGGCACCTGCGACGACAACAACCCCTGCACGAAAGACGATCTCGGCCCCGACGGCGCCTGCCAGCATACACTCATCGTCTGCGACGACAATGACCCCTGCACCGCCGACATGTGCGACCCGCAGACCGGCGCTTGCTACTCCCTCGAAGTCCCCGGCTGCCTGCCAGGGGAATGCGCCAGCGACGCCGACTGCCCCGCCGGGCAGTTCTGCATGGAAGGCATGTGCCAGGCCAACACCAGTTGCTGGTCCAACAGCCAGTGCCCTGCCAATCACTACTGCTTCTTCCCGGACTGCGCCGTCGAAACCGGCTCGTGCACACTCCAACCCGAGGCCTGTCCCCTCACCTACGAACCGGTCTGTGGCTGCAACGGCATCACCTATGGTAACCTCTGCCTCCTCATGAACGCCAAGCAGTCCCTGGCCTACAAGGGTACCTGTATTTAGGCTCCACTGCCTGGCCCCCCTGCCCGCCCCCTCAGCACCCCCTGAGAAAATGCTGCTTCACTCCCGAGGCCCTGGCGAACCCTGCCAGGCACTCACGAATCGCTTCCTACGCCAACCCGCAGCGAAGCCGTTGCTCATTCCCTCACAAAGCGCTAACATAGCGCCCCAATACATCTCTGGGGGAGGGGCATGATTTTGAAATCCAAGCGACTGAGTCTCTTTCTGGTGGCGCTCTTTCTGGTTGCAGGGGCTGGCTGTATGCCCGACATTCAGACGGACGGCGTGCCGCAAAGCCTTGAATTCGACCCGAACACGGGGCGGGTGCCTGAGCCGATCTTCCTTGTGCAGGACCCGGCCACGGGCGTCATCGACCTTAGCCTTGCCGGAGTCGATGTCCCCGAGGATTGCAGCACACTGGATCCGCTCATGATTGCCGAGTGCGAGTTCAATCAGTACCTGCAGTCACTCAACGGCTTCCCGACCCTGACCCCTGCAAAGACCCCGCTCACTATGCCTGTGGACCCTGCCGCAGCGGCAACCTTCGTCAAGATCGTGGACGCCGTCACGGGCAAACCCATCGACGACGTCGCCATGGGCTACGACGAGGCCAAGGGCTACTTGACCTTTGACCCCGCCAAGGGCTGGCCTCTGGGCGCCAAAGTCGTAATTGCCGTCAAGGGCTACGATAATGGTATCAAAGGCATCGGCGGTGAGGAATTCGCTGGCTCCGTGGTCTTCAACCTCCTGCGCAGAGATGAGTCCCTCACCTGCGGCGCAGCCAAGGCCGACGACGTGCTGCCTTCCTGCAAGTTCTACGCCGTACTCGAAGGCGAGAGCGGCGCCAACACCGGTGCAGACCTGCTGCTCCTGGAAGGCATCAG
>CAZQHM010000026.1:0-36648 GCA_964593355.1 uncultured Myxococcales bacterium | reverse complement strand
CCTCTTGTCGCTGGTAACATGTACGGCATTCTTATTACAAACAAGGTCGCTGACGATAAGGGTAACGGCTTGGTCCCATCACCGGTTACGGTACTCCTAAGGGCCAGCGGAACCCTGCTCAACGAAGGCAAGTCCACCGTCTCCAGCATCTCCGATGAGCAGGCAGTGGAACTCGAAGAGGGCCGGGCTACCCTGGCCGTGCTCCTCAACGATGCGCTCTTTGCACAGTTGACCAAGCTGACGCGTGCCGATCTGGCCTTCGTCTACGCCCTAACCGTTCCAGCGCAGGAGGGAGGCAACTAATGAAGAGGTTCATCAATATCACATTCTCGCTCTTCGTTTGCCTTATGGCCTCATCTGCCATGGCCAGCGGCTTCATGGTGCCCGAACTCTCCGCCTCGGCCATGGGCAAAGGCTCCGCAGTGATGACCGACAGCGATGACCCGGCCATGATCTGGTACAACGCAGGCAGCCAGGCATTCTTGCCTTCGGCCAGCTTCAGCGGCGTAGCCCTCTTTGCCCTGGGCCACACAGACTTTGAGCCCGCCGGCGGCGGCCCCGTCCAGGCTACCGTGGACAAACTCTTCGTGCTGCCGCGCCTCTTTGCCGACTTTGAGGTCGCCCCCTGGATGCATGCAGGAATCGGCGTCTACACCGCCTACGGAATGGGCGTTCGATACGAAGACGACTGGATAGGAAGGGTCAATGGCATCAAGTCGGAGATGAGCACCCTATCTTTCAATCCCTCGCTCTCCTTCAAGGTTCACCCCAGGCTTGGTATTGGCCTTGGATTCGTTGCCATGAAGGCCGGCGCCGAATTGGTCAACGGCCTCCCCGAAGCTGTGGGCGGTACAGTGAAGTTCGGTGGCGAAGGATGGGCCTTCGGCGGAAACGCCGGCATCACCTTCAAGGCCATTCCCGACGTGCTCGACGTAGGGCTCTCCTACCGCAGCCGCCTGCTCCTGCCCCTCGAAGGACGCGTCGACTTCGACCCCTCGCCAGACTTCGCACGGGTGCTGCTGGACCAGCCCGCCAAGACCGAAATCACTACCCCCGACTACATCACGGCAGGCCTGGGATTCAACGTAACCCCCAGAGTGCGCATCGGCCTCGATGCCAACTTCATCCTCTGGAGCCTCTATGACGAACTGGTGCTGGAACTGGACGATGGACAGAACCTGGCCAGCAAATATGGATACGAGAACTCCTTCATCATCAGAATCGGCGTAGACTGGCAACCCGAGTTCGCAGAAGGACTGGCCCTGCGCGGCGGCTTCATCTACGACGATAACCCTGCCCACGAAGGAGCCGTTGGCCCAACTATGCCCGACGCAGACAAACTCAACTTCACGGCAGGCCTGGGGTACACCTGGCGCTGGCTCAGGGCCGACGCCTCCTACATGCTCAACTACTACCTGCCCAACGAAGTGAGCGGTGCCACAACTACCCCCGACGGTACCTACAAGACCCTGGCTCACATGATTGCAGTTGGTATTACCGTATCCTTTGACAGCGATAGTGGATGTGATAAAGAAGTAGTAGCGGAAACACCCGTAGAATAGCACTTGTTGGTGCATCGATGCCTTACTGTGCTTTCCAGATCCTGAAACTCTCCTCTACTTGATCAACCGCAGCTTCCATCTCAGCAAGGGCGTTGGCCACGCTCCCGCAGTTCGTAACCAGAAGGTGTGCAACCAACCGCCTCTGCTCGTCGCAAGCCTGAGCCTTCATGCGCTCCTGAACCCGTTCCACAGCTATCCCCAGCCGTTGCGAGGCCCGCACTGCCCGAACCTCCTCAGGCGCTTCCACCGCCACAACGAAGTCGACCTTCTTATCCCACCCGGCCTCCACAAGCAGTGGAATCTCCAGCGCCACCCGCTCTGCTCCCCTTGCCACCAAATCCTCCATTCGGCGCAGCATCTCTCGCTCTATGGCAGGGTGCATTGCCCCTTCAAGGCGCCGCCGCAGCTCCGGCGATGCGAAAACAGCCTCTCCCAAGGCTCGCCTGTCAACGGCGCCACTACTTGTCAGCACCGCGGGGCCGACCATGGATTCCAGAGCCTCTTTGAGCCCGGCGTCCGGGCGCTCCAGTATGCCGTGAGCCATGGCGTCGGTGTCCAACGTCACCCATCCCCTGTTGCGAAAGGCCTGAGCCATAGTGCTCTTGCCCGCACCAATGCCGCCCGTGATGCCCACAACAAAGAGCCTTCCGAATCCGTACTCCATCTGTTTCCCTCCGGAACTCAGGGTAGTCCCTTCTTGACTCCGCGCAACTCGTTTGCCACCTGTTTTGGTTCGACAGCCCTATCCGTGTGTGCTAAACGACGAGAGATGCCACGCAAAAGGCCGGGCCGGCGATGCAACGCACAGTGTGGCCAAGCCACCAGGGCCCCGGCCCAAGAGTCTGTCCGGGGACTCCATTGCGAAGGAGGTGACGTGGATACTATCGGGATCGCCTATCTTGTCGTCTTTCTGATAGGGTTCGTCTTCCTGGTCATATCGTTCCTCTTTGGCTCCTTCTCCGCTGATGGCGATGTTGGCCACGTCGACGGCGTCGATCTTGGCCACGCCGATGCCTCACCCGGAGTCTTCAGCATAAAGGTCATGGCCTGCTTCCTGGTCGGTTTCGGGGCAGCGGCGCTGGTTTCTCACTATTGGGTGACGGCAGTGATGCCCGGGCTCTCCAAGTTCCCCATCGACATGACCTTTGGTCTCGCCGGAGGTGCCGGTGTGGGCTGGGTCGGCTGGAAGATTATCGGCTTCTTCCTATCGCAGCAGGGCTTCGCCGACGTCCGGTCCGCTGACTTCGTCGGCACCGTGGCGACCCTCACCCTCGGAATCCAAGAGGGTGGCACCGGCGAGATCTCCTTCATTCACAAAGGGCAAAGAATTTCCCTTGACGTTCGAGAAGAGAACGGACAGCCTTTGGCTGTTGGAACCAAGGTTATAGTGGTGAGCATGGCCGGTTCGGTGGGCATAGTGCACAAAGCCTGACCATCAACCTGACCCAGCTCCGCTTGTGCGGCCCCATTTCGCCCAAATAGGAGGAACAGATGCCTGATCTCTCTGTGCTGATTCCAGTCCTGGTCGTAGTCGGCTCCGTTGTAGCACTGCTCATCCTGGTGGCGCTACTTGCAAGGAACTACATCAAGGTGCCGCCCAACAAGGCCTGCGTCTTTTACGGCCGCCGGGGACACACAGTCGTCACCGGCGGGGCCCGCTTCAAGTGGCCCATCATCGAAGAAGTGGACTGGATGGACCTCAACGCCTTCCAGCTGCAGCTCAAACTCGCCGGCATACCCAACAAGGACGGCGTCAAGGTGAACGTCGATGCCGTGGCAACCTGCAAAGTTGACTCAACTCAGGAGGCCCTCCGCTGCGCCGTGGAGCGTTTCCTTGGTAAGCCGGACCAGGAGCTGCAGGGCATCATCCGTGAGAATCTCGAGGGGCAACTCCGCTCGGTCATCGGGCAGATGACCGTGGAAGATCTCATCAGGGACCGTGAGCAGCTAAACAACAAGGTCAAGGGCGAGGCCCAGGAAGAGCTCAACAAGGTCGGCGTAAAAATCGAAATCCTCAACATTCAGAGCATTACCGACGACTTCGGCTACATCACGGCTCTTGGACAGAGAAGAACCGCAGAGGTCAAACGTGATGCCGACATCGGCACCTCCGAGGCCCGAAGGGATGCCCGAGTGAAGTCTTCGGAAGCCGACCGGGTGGGTGCAACAGCCGCAGCCAACAACGAGGCCCTCATCGCCCAGGCCGAAAAGGACAGAGACATCAAGCGGGCCCAGTACCTCGCCGAAGTGGAAGCCGAGCAGGCCAAAGCCCGCCAGTCGGGCCCACAGGCCGATGCTACAGCGAGGCAGCAGGTCACGATTCAGGAGGTCAAGGTCGAAGAAGAGCGGGCCAGGGCGCTCATCGCAGTGCGGGAACAAGAGATCGTCGTCGCCGAGCGCCAGCAGGAGGCTACCGTGGTCGTCCCCGCCCGCAAAGCTGCCGATGCCAAAGCGGCCGCAGCTGAAGGTGACAAGCGCAAGCAGATTGTCGAAGCCGAAGGTATGAAAGAGGCCGTCCTCCGCAGGGCCGAGGCCGAAGCACAGCGCCTTCGGATGGAGGGCGAGGGCGAATCCTCCAAAATCAGGGCGCTGGGTCTGGCCGAGGCCGAACGACAGACTGCCTTGGGCCGCGCCGAGGGCGAGGCCATAAAGGCAAAACTCGTGGGTGAGGCCGAAGGTCTCGAGAGAAAGGCCGATGCCTACGCCAAACTCAACCAGGCAGCGGCATTCCAGCTCCTGCTCGAGAAGGCACCCGACATAATCCAGTCGCTGGCCCCCGTCATGGAGGCCGTGGCAAAACCCCTCAGTGGCATCGACAAGGTCGTGGTCATCGAAAACGGCGGTGGCTCCGATGGCTCCATGACTGGTGTTCAGAAGTTCGCCTCAAACGGCCCCGGCCTCGTCATGTCCTTCCTTCAGAACGCCGTGCAGAGCGCCGATGCCATGGGATTCTCCATCGATCCCCTCCTCAACAAGGTTGGCATTCAACCCGCCGGCCAGAAGAAGAAGGATGAAGGAATCGCTCCGCCCCAGACTCAGGACTCTGGGGCGCACGGCGCTGCCCCCGCTCCCTAACAACCCCCAGGGAAGAACCATGTGGCCCACCCTCAAGCCATTGGCACAGCTCTCACACCAGCCCCTCCGTTCCCTCATCCTGCTGCCCATCCTGTTGCTGGCAGGCTGCTTCTCAGAGCTGAGCCTGACGCCCTGCAGTTCGGCACAGCAGTGCCCCGAAAGGGCCCCGCTCTGCGTGGACGGCGCCTGCTTCCATCATAGCCTGACATCGCCGTTCAAGTGGTGTGAGGGAGGTGCCGATACAGGGGAGAACTGCTGTCCCCTGCTTGAGCCCAACGGGTTGGCGTCACCGCCCTGTTCGGCCAGGCAGCAACCAGGAACGCTCCTGGCACAGCCCGTGCTGGCCTACCAACTGGACCGGTTTCTGGTTCTGGCACACCGGGGTGGGGCAAGCGTCCTTTTAGAGTTCTCGTCAGCCGGCAAGGAGCTTCACGCCGAAAAGCTCCCTTTGGACTGTACACCCACCATGCCAGCCAGGGTGGCCCAGTGGCAGCAGGCAACGTGGGTGGCATGCGGGTCCAACAACTGGTTCATTGCCCCCAAACTTGACAGCCCGGCCCTCTGGACCTGGCCCCATGAACCCCTGGAGGTCGAGGCAGGGGCCCTGGTTGGAGAGGCCTTCATCGTCATGCCGTCGGCCGAAGGCCTTATGGTTCACCGGCCAGAGGTGGGTATCACCGATACTCTGGCCCTCGATGGAACCGCTCCCTGGATCCCTGGGCTCAATGTGGCAGCAGACCCACAGGCAGGGCTGGTCTACCTCCCCGCCAATGGCCTTGGGCGGGTGACAGTTCTGGAGATCCCGTCGGGCAGACAAGTTGCGGAGCTTTCCCAAGATAGCTTGGGCGGTGAGGTGCGGGCCATGGCGCTGGACGACCAGGGAGGTCTCTGGGTGCTCACCGCTGACGGCACTGCCTCGCTCTGGGTATGGGGGGAGGGAAACAAGATGGTGAACCGCTTCACCCTCGATGGGGTAGGGCGACGCTCTCCCAAAGCAGGAAGTTTCGCCCTCTCTGCCGGGGGAGCCCGATATGTGGGAACCGATGGAACCATCGTGTGGGCTCTGCCCGGGGCCAAGGTGGCCAAGGCGCAGCCTCTCTGGGAGGACCTTGTTGCTACCATAGACCTGGCCCAAGGCGCCATGCTCGTGCTGCAGCAGGGACCGAATTCGGGTTCTTCGAGGGTCACAGCCCTGTTCGACGCCTTTGAACCAGCATGGCACAGCAACCGCAGCGGGGTTACTACCTCGGCCGAATTCGCTTGCGATGCCGCAGAACTCTCCCCGGCAACCCTGGATGGGGTCGCCTTGCTGCGGTGCAACAACGAGCTGATCTTCTTCGCCACCCCTGCTCAGGGGCCACCTCTCCCCTGGGGTGTGCATGCCGGCCAAGGCAACAGCAACTGCCGGATTGGCGCCGAACCGGCCCAATAACGCGTTGACCTGCTTCTCCCACAGCGGCATACTTGCCCGATTGCGAGGTGTTCCAATGAGGGTTCGATCTCTGTTGTTGCTTTCTTTCCTTGCCTTGGCCGGTGCTGCCTGCTCCATGACCACGATGGTCGCCAACAACATGACCGGCACCATGGACAACATGAAGAAGGCCTTCTTCGCCGAGTCCAGCACAAAGCACGCCCTGGCCGCTGGCCCCGCCATGCTAATGATGCTCGACGGCTTCATCGAAGCGGCCCCCGAGAACGTGGAATTGCTGCAGCGAGCCGCAGAGATGAACTGTGCGTTTGCCCAGACCTTCCTGGACGATACTGACCGTGAGTATGCCCAGGCCATGTATGCCAAAGGCCTCAAGTTCGCCAAGCGGGCCGTGGCCGTGGAAGAGCCTGAACTCGCCAAGGCCCTGGAAGCCGGTGACGAGAAGCGTGTGAAAGAGCTGCTCGACAAGACCGATGAAGACTTCGCTCCTATTGCCTTCTGGACGGGCATCTGCTGGGGCGGCCTCATTAACTCTGCCATGGAAGCCGACCTGGCCACAGGGCTTCCCATGGTGGAGAGGCTTGTGGCCCGCAGCGAGGCCATTCAACCCCACTACTTCTTCTATGCGGCCCACATCTTCCACGCCATGTTCTATGCTGGCCGCAGCGCTATGCTGGGCGGTGACCTCGAGAAGGGCCGCTCACACTTCGAGAAGGCCATCGAGGCATCTGGCGGCAACTTCCTGCTCTGGAAAGTCATGTTCGCCCGCACTTATGCCGTGAATAAACAGGACGCAGACTTCTTCATTAGGCAGCTTCAAGAGGTTCTTGACGCTCCAACAGAAGACCCTCCGGACCGGGTGCTGGCCAATCAGGCAGCACGGGACAAAGCCGAGGAGCTGCTGGGGCGGGTGAAAGACTTCTTCCCTGATTACAAGGTGGACTCGGGGGCCGATTTCGAAGAAGAACCGCTTGAATCCCTGGATTTAGACTAGTTTTGTAAACCAAATCGAGTTTGGATGGTGTTGGAATGAAAAGATTTGCATTTTTGGTAGCCGCAGTTGTAGTGAGCCTCTTCTCCGTCTCCGCAGTAGCCCAGGAGCACCTCATCTCCCTGGCAGTAGTAGCCCCCGAGGGCTCGCTCTGGATGAAGGAGATGCACCGCCTGGATGCCAAGGTGCGGGAGAAGACCAACGGCAACGTCGGTTTCAAGTTCTACCCCGGCGGCGTCGCCGGTGACGACAAGACCGTCATCCAGAAGATCCGTGGTGGCCAGTTCGTTGGCGCCGGCGTGACCGGCGTGGGCATGGGCGAAATAGTCCCCGCCTCCCGAGTCATCGAAATCCCCTTCACCTTCCGCAGCTACGACGAGGTAGACTACGTACTGCGAAAGCTCTCCAATTGGTTCAAAGCCGAGTTCGAGAAGAAGGGCTTCAAGGTCCTTGGCTGGACCGACCAGGGCTTCGTCTACATGATGTCCAAGAAGAAGATTGCCAGCGTCGATGACGTGAAGAAAGCAAAGCCGTGGGTCTGGGACGTTGACCCGCTGGGCCAGGCCGCCTTCAAGGCCTTCGGAATCAATCCTATTCCACTCTCCCTCGAAAACGTCACGACCTCCCTGGACAGCGGAATGATCGATACCATCTACATCAGCCCCGCAGCAGCCATCGCCCTGCAGTGGTATCGCAAGGTCAGCTACCTCATCGACTTTCCCATCACCGACGGCGCCGGCGCAATCATCATCTCCAAAGAGTTCTTCGATAAGCTGCCCAAAGAGCATCAGGTCGTCCTCGAAACCCTCAGCTCCGAATACCTTCGTAATCTCACTATCGCCACCCGCAAAGAGAACGATAGAGCAATGAAGGAACTGACCAAGAAGGGCCTCACCGCCATAGCCCCCACCGCCGCCGACCTGGAGCGCTTCTTCAAAGTTGGCGAGCAGGCAGCAAACAGCCTGGTGGGCAAGCTCTACTCACAGAAGATCCTCGACAAGGTCAGGGCACTCCTGGCCGAATTCCGGGCCAAGAAGGGCAAGTAGTCTCTCTTTCTAATTCCTGATTCAACCGACCTGAAACTCTTGGGGCAGCGCATGAGCGAGAATGACGTTGTTGCGAAGGATTCCCATGGTAGCGACCAGCCGCCGGCCGTGAGCCAGAAACCCACCGGCCTGCTTGAACGCATTGATGGCTGGGTCCAGAAGTTCGAGGAGTGGTCTATCTTCATCCTGATGGGAGCTCTGGTGCTGGCCACCTTCCTCCAGGTGGTCCTGAGAAACCTGCCAGGCAACCCCTCGTTGCCATGGATTGACCTCCTTGCACGCCTTGTGGTGCTCTGGGTTGGTCTGCTGGGCGCAAGCCTCGCCGTGGCACGCAATAAGCACATCAACATCGACATCTTCGCACGCTTCTTCCCGCCCGCAGTGCTACAGGTCGTGCAGGGCGTGGCGGCCCTCCTCTCCCTCACCGTGCTGCTTGCCGTGGTTCACGGAGCCATCACCTTCGGTATCGCCACCCGGGAAACCACCACGCTGCCCCTCGTTCAGTTCGAATCACTGGGCTTCTCTATCTCGGAGACCCTCTTCACAGACATCCTCCCCCTTCTCTTCGTGCTTATGCTCTGGCACACATGGGTGGTGTGGCGACGCACCGCGTCAAAGCACAAGGTGGCCAATGGCGTCAGCCTCGGCGTCGGTGCCCTCTTCGGCCTTATGCTGCTTCTGGTCCTCCTTGTTGACCTCGGTGGTTTCGAATTCGCCGCCCTGCTCTCAGCGGCTGAGACAGGACTGGGCTCCATGGTGAGAGAACACCCAGCCCTCTTCCTGGGCTTCTCCCTGATAATGGCCACCCTCGGCGCACCCCTCTATATCGTCCTCTCCGCTGTGGCTCTGGTGGGCCACTACGGCATCGAGAACATTCCCATCCAGAACTTCATCTCCGATGGATACGGTGGCTTCAGAAAGAGCCCCATCTTCCTCGCTATCCCGCTCTTCACCCTCGCAGGCTTCCTCATGGCCGAAGGCAAAACCGCCGACCGCCTCGTTGGCCTCTTCAGAGGGTTCTTGGGCTGGCTACCCGGTGGCGTCGCCGTCGTAGGCCTCCTGGCCTGCTCCTTCTTCACAGCCTTCACCGGGGCTTCAGGCGTCACCATCATCGCACTGGGTGGCCTACTGCTGCCCATCCTGCTCAAAGACAAGTACCCGGAACCCTTCACCCTCGGCCTGCTCACTACGGGCGGCAGTCGAGGCCTCATCTTCCCGCCGTCAATTCCCATCTTCCTCATTGCCATGATTATGGGCCTCTCGTGGGATGCCGTGGTGGCAACCGGTGGATTCGGCGAGGCCGTCAAGCCCCGGGCCGAAACCATCGCACTTTGCGAAGCCCGCTCCGAAGTGACCCAGGCACAACTCAAGTTCGAGGGCGCCGAAGCACAAAAAAGGAGAGAGGAGGACGAACGAATCGAAGCCCTCCTCCAATCCAGGATGGCCCAGGAACGGGGCGAACCAGCCCCCAATGCAGAGGCCAGAGATGAGTTCGAAGCCTTTGGTGACGATGATACCTTTGGTGGCGCTGCCGACGATGCCCCACAAGAGCCCGTGGATGAGTTTGAAGCCATGGGCGAGGACGATACCATCGCCCTCAACGCACCCTCTGAGCCCGAACCAGAACCCGAGGAGCCCGATTCTCCCCCCGATGAGTTCGAAGCCCTTGGCGAAGACGATACCATCGCCGTCGCTCAGGCTGATGCCCCTGAGACTTCGCAGCAGCAGGCTACAGGTGCCGACGGAGAGCCCTCCGAAACCACAGATGCATCCCAAACTGCAGAACCAGAGGTGGCCGAGTTCACCATCCCCGCAATCCTCGAGAAGGAAGAGCCCCTCTCCGTTCCCTCCTCCTCCCAAATCTTCACCGCTGGCGTCCTCCCCGGCCTCCTCATGATCCTATCCATCGCTGCCTATGCCATATTCATCGGTATCCGGCGTAAGGTGGTTCGAACTCCCTTCTCCTTAGGCAATGCAGCCCGTGGCCTAGTCTCGGCCCGCTACGAACTCCCAATCCCCATCCTCATCGGCGTGGGCATCTTCGGTGGCTTCTTCACCGCCGCCGAGGCTGCAACAACAACCGCCGTCTACACCATCATAATGCAGACTCTCCTCTACCGAGACTTCGGCCTCAAAGCCCTGCGCCGGACCCTGGTCGACAGCGTGGTGCTCGTGGGGGGCATCCTCATCATCCTTGTGGCAGCAATGGGCACGCTGAACTTCCTAGTCGTCGCCAAGGTGCCAGACCTCATCCTCGGCCTCATCGAAAACCTCGTCCCAGAACAACTGCCCGTGCTGGGACTCTTCTCAATCCCCCGGCAGATAACTTTCCTCCTGCTGCTGAATGTCTTCCTGCTTGTTGTGGGATGCATGATGGATATCTTTAGTGCGACTCTTGTGGTGTTGCCGCTACTGGTTCCAATTGCATACAGATTTGGTATTCATCCGGCTCATTTGGCGGTGATTTTTATAACCAATCTTGAAATTGGTTACTCTACGCCGCCGGTCGGTATAAATCTTTTTGTAGCATCGTTGAGGTTTGATAGACCGGTGGTGAAGCTGTATGCTGCATCGCTTTCGTTCCTGGCGATTATGCTTATTGGCCTGCTTCTTATTACGTATTGGCCCGGTCTGAGTCTCTGGCTCGTCGAGATCACGGGGGTGCAGTAGCCATGAACTCCAACATGAAAGAACAAGTTGTAGCCAACGAAACGACCAAGAAGACCGGAATCCCCGCCAGCGCCCTCATCGTTGTCGGTGCCCTGCTGCTGGCACTGGGCATTGCCCACTTCGTGCTCTCGCTCGTGGGAACCGGCAGAGAACTCTCCGGCGCCCTCTTCTTCGACGATGAACTGGTCTCCAAGGCCGTTGCCGAAGCCCAGACCCAAACCGCCACGTTCCGCGAAGTGTGCGCCGACGGCGAGGCCCGGGGAGCCTTCGATGACACATCGGTCAAAGAGTTCGATGAGTGGTGCGATGCAGTTGAGGGCGTCTCAACGGGGAAGACCCCCGAGAGCGTCGTTAACCTCCTGCGCAAGCAGAATCAGCACTTCAGCTCGCTGACCTCTCAGATGACCAATAGAGGCGGCCACTCGGCGGAACGCTCCGGTGACCTCCTGGCCGCCGTCTGCTCCGTTAGACCGCCCCTGGAGGATGTCTTCAGCCAGACAGCAGGGGCAGCGTTCAGCCAAGCCATTATTGGCATTATTCTGGCCGTCATTGGTGGCGTTGTTCTCAGAAGGGGCCGCAAACGAATGGCCCGCTGAGCCCAGGAGGCATCATGCTGACCATCCCTCGCCTTTTTCTCTCCCAGTGGCCGTGCGCTCTACCAGTCGTTGCCGTCGCAGCCATCTTCCTCGTGACCATCTCAGGCTGCAGAGACAAAGTCGGCATACCTGCTACCGAGCCCGGCCAATCGGGTGAACCTGCCGTCGCACCGGTCCCCGTTGAGCACCAGAGCCAAGCCGTACTGCCCGATACAGCGCCCCAATCCCAGAGCAATCCCGAAATCCAGCAGGCCCCAGACCGGTCCAGTGGGCCAACGCAAAGGGGGGAGCCAAGCCCAAAACGAATTCACCCTCCACACCACGAGCCCCTTGCCGCCGAAGAAGTGACAGCGGTGAACGAAGTGCCAGAAGCTGCCAAGGTGCGAGAACCTGCCCTCGCCGGGGCCTGGTACGAGGCCCAACCTGAACAACTCACCGCTACCATCACGGGGTACCTCAAGGCGGCCCAGCCACCTGCATTCCCCGGCTATCCCATGGCCCTGGTGGTGCCCCACGCTGGCCACAGGTTCAGCGGACCTACCGCTGCTCACGCCTACGCCACCCTCCAGGGGCGCACCTATGAAAGAGTCTTTGTCATCGGCCCCTCCCATCGTGCGGCCTACCGAGGTATCGCCCTCCCCGACGTGACCCACTACAGGAGCCCACTTGGGCTTGTGGAGATCGACCAGCCTGCGGTAGCGGCCCTGCGGGCCTCCCCCCTCTTCACATCGCAGCCCGGGGTCGACGCCAAAGAACACTGCATAGAAATTCAACTACCCTTCTTGCAAACCGTGCTGCCTTCGTTCCGCCTGGTGCCGCTGCTGGTCTCTAATCTTGGACGTGAAGATATTGTCTCGGCAGCGGAGGCGCTGGCCAGAATCGTTGGCCCCGGCGACCTGGTAGTGATCTCAACGGATTTCACCCACTACGGGGCCTCGTACGGCTACGTGGGCCCGCCGGCCAACCCCATCGCCCCCTCGCAGGCCCAGGCCGGTCTTCGAGAGCTGCTGGACCGGGCCTGGGGCCTCGTGCTCGCCCGAGACCTGACCGCCATGGCCGCCTACAAGAGGGAGACCGGCGACACCATCTGCGGTTTCTTGCCTCTGGCCATACTGACCCAGTTGCTTCCAAAGGAGGCCCGTGGCCAGAGGCTCCACAGCTCCATGTCCGCCGAAATCGCCGGGGACTGGAGCAACTCGGTCTCCTACCTCTCTGCCATCTTCACCGGACTGTGGCCCTATCATGGCCCAGCAGGAGAGGCCGGACTGACCCCCGACGAGAAAACGGCGCTGCTCAAGCTGGCACGCTTCACCCTGGAGCGCCAGGTCAGAGGCGGACCCAGGCCCACACCCAACGATGCCGGCATCACAGTGACTCCCCGCCTGCTGCGTCCATCCGGATCCTTCGTTACCCTCAAGAAGGAGGGTGACCTGAGAGGCTGTATCGGCAACATCCCGCCTGATAAGCCCCTGGTGGAAGGAATCATCGACAACGCTACCTCCGCAGCACTCCACGATAGCCGCTTCTCCCCCGTCTCGGAGCAAGAACTGGGCTCCATCCAGGTGGAGGTCTCTGTGCTCACCCCGCCCACCACCGTGGATGGCCCCCAGAATATCGTCCTCGGCAAGCACGGCATTCTCCTCCGCAAAGGGCGTGCCGGAGCAGTCTTCCTGCCCCAGGTCGCCCCAGAACAGGGCTGGACCCTTGAGCAGACCCTGCAGCGGCTTTCAAGCAAAGCCCACCTGCCGGCCAATGCATGGAAGGATGGCGCTTCCTTTCAACTCTTCGAAGCGATTGTTTTCCACGAGGAGTAGCCATGGTTCCCAACCTGGAAGGGGGCTGCTCCGCCTGCGCAGAGGCCGGAGACGCCGGCAATGAAAGCCTGAGCCCCAAGTTTGGCATCCCAGGCCTTCGAAGCTCCAGGGCACTGCTCCTCCTTGCCTTCATGCTCGGCCTCTTCTCCATGGCCATGCAGGCCCTCACCTTCCGTGAACACTCGCTGGCCTATTCGGGAAACGAAGTAGGCGCATCGCTCTTTCTCGCCTCGTGGATCTTCTGGTCCGCCATAGGGGCCCTGGCCGGTCGCCTGCTGCTCGCCATCGCCAGACCCTCAACCCTTATCCCCCTCTTCTTGACCTACTTGCCTGCCGCTGCCCTCCAACTGGTGCTGGTCTGGTCCATGCGCCAAATGGCCGGCCTCGAGCCCTACCAACCCTTCCCCATGGACCTCCTGGCTCTCTGGACTCTCATCGTAACTATGCCCCTGAGCCTGCTCACCGGTGCGCTCTTCGTAATCACAGTGGCTCTTCGCTCCGCTGCCCTTGAACCCGCCGCAGCCCCAACCAACGTAGGTAACACCTTCGCCCTCGAAGCCCTGGGAGGGGCCGTCGGAGGTGTCGTTGCCTCGCTCCTCTTCGGCGCCGGCGCCGCTCCCCACCTCGTCCTCTCCCTCGTGGGCGCTCTCTGGCTACTGGGGGTGGCGGCCGTGGTCCTCATGCTCCGCAGACGCCTCCTCGCTCTGGCAGCAGTTGTACTGCTCATACCAACCTGTGCGATTCTCTTGCCCCAATCAGCCAATCTCACCGGAGAGCTCCGCCTTCAAGCGGCCCAACTTCCCCCCAACTTCATCCTGTTGGACCAGTTCGATACCTGGGACGGCCATGCCGTCGTGGCAACCTACGGCGATCAGACCATGCTCTTCTCCAACGGAGAACTCTCCGCCCTCTACCCAGATGGGGGACGTTCAATGTTCCGTGCCTCGGCCCTTGCCTCCTTGGCCGGGCCGGAAGCCCGCACCCTGGTGTTGGGCAGTGGAAACGAAGAACTGGTTGCCGAACTCGCCAATCGGCTTGAGCCCATCGTGACCTGGGTGCCCCACATCCACGGGCTGTACCAACGCCTCCTCCCCTTCCTTCACGGCGAACTGGCCGCAGCCCTGAACCCGCAAGAGGTGCGAATTCAGGAAGAGGAGCCGGGGGCCTTCCTCCTTGGAACGAACCAGGAATTCGACCTGCTGGTTCTTGGGTTCCCTGACGCCACGGGTACAGCCTCGGGCCGGTTCCTTACACAGAGTTTTCTGGAGAGCGTTACCCTTCGATTGAGTGCAGAAGGTATCGTTGCAGCGGACCTCCCTCTGCCCGACGCCTCGGTGAGCGGCCCAGCGGTGGATTATGCCTCGGCCGTGAGGGCGACACTGCTGGCCAACTTCCCTGAAGTCACCGTCCTGGCAGGCATGGGTCGTCTTCATCTCTTCGCCTGCAAAACCCCCGGTCGTTGCCCCTCCTCCGCAGACGCACTTGTCCAACGGGCCCGTGAACTCCCAACTCTCCCAACCGGCTATCACCCCGAGCAGCTGTTTCAACTCTTCGAAGAGCGCCTTTCGCAGCGCTGGTCAAGCATTTTGGGCCACTTGAGCCACCCGCCACTCTCCGAAGAGCGCCCCTCCGCCTACATGCTGCACCTGCGAACCATGCAGGGGGAATCCAGATTGCTCAGGCTCCTGGATGCTCCCTCCTCCTACGTCGCGAAACTCACGCTCTTGCTGGCCCTGGCTCTACTGGCGGCATGGCTAATTGCCTCCATCTTGGAGCACGGCAGACGGCCTTTCCCCAGGGTAGGGGAGGGCGAACCGGCGCTCCTTCTGGCAGCGGGAGGCTTCGTGGGGATGGTTCTACACCTGACCCTGATGCTGGCGTTTCAACTCAGGTTCGGCACGCTCCACGTCTACTTCGCCGTGCTCAACGCTGCCTTCATGGCCGGCATGGGACTGACGCCCCTGGTCGCAAGTCGGCTTCCCGCAAGTGGCCTGGCCAGCAGAATTGCCAGGGGACCCGGGGCCGCCGCAGCACTGCTGGTTGCATCCCTGGTTGTTTCCGGCCTGTTGGCTTGGAAAGCAGCGGCCCTCGGCGCCTTCCTACTCGCATCACTTGCCGTTGGAACGCTTGGTGGCCTGGCCCTGGTGCTTGGTTCCTCCCTGCTCTACAGAGCATCGGACTCTCGGGCCGGGGTGGGGGCAGCGTTCCAGTTCCTGGACTCGTCGGGGGCCCTGCTTGGAGCACTGGTGGCCGGGCTCTTCTGGGTGCCGGCAGTGGGATTCTCAAAGACCGCCGGCATGGCCCTGCTGCTGGCCGTGGTGGTGCTGCTCGTCCAGACAGCGGCAGTAGCAGGCCTGGTTGGCACGACCAGGCTCCGGGCAGAACCCCAAAGCGGTGGGCAGACGGACTCCCGCCTTCAGCTTCCCAACTCCCTGCTCCTACGCATCTTTTTGTTTCTTATATTTGTAGCATTTACAGTTCATCTTCTTGACAAGAGAGCTGAAGCGACTCGCACCATCACCCCCGTTGAAGCCCCGTCAATCCCCGGCGAGACGGAATCGGCTCAGCCCGACGGGGTGCCGCCCTTGCGTACAGTCGCCACCCTTGAGCTGGCGCCCGGGGTCTCTGGCTACGGTGGACCCATTGCAATGTCCATGACCGTGGACTCAACAGAGCGCATTGTATCTCTGGAGCTTGGCGAACATAATGAAACGCCTGAGTATACTTCGGGGCTTGAACTCTATCTTGGTGAGTTCATCGGTAAACATGCGCCAGAGCTGGTGTACGGTGCAGCCGGCGACAGCGGCGTCGACGCTCTCACCGGGGCCACAGTGACGGGCCAGGCGGTGGTGAGCGCTGTCAGAATAGCCGGGCGGAAGCTGGAAGCGCAGCGGATGGAGACTCAGAGGCGGATCCAGCCGCTTCCGCCCGCCAACAGGGATTCCGACGGACAAGTTGAGAGAGGAGCCGGCGAGGCTTTCGAGACTGGGGGCGCCACCACCGCAGTGGCTCTGGAGGGCTGGGAGCCTGGCGAGTTCGGGTTGCAGCCGGGTGCGCTGGTTGTGGCCCTGCTGGGGCTCCTTGGAATCGGGCTCTATCTGGTTCCTCGAAGAGCAGTGAGGCTGGCTTACTTGCTGTTGGTTACCTGCGTGGGTGGCCTCTGGCTCAATTCCCAACTGACCCTTGGCGAACTTCTCAGGTGGATTTGGGGTGGAATGCCCGCTGCCAACCAGATGCTGTTGGCAACCTTGGGCGTTGCGCTGCTGGCGATGCTGCTGTTCGGGAACCTGTTCTGTGGCTACCTGTGTCCCTTTGGGGCCCTTCAAGAGCTGATCTCCAGTGTTGGTTTGTCCTGGCGCGTCAGAGATGGCGTCGAGCGGCGGCTTAGAGCCCTGAAGTACGTCGTGGCGATTCTTGCCATGTTGCTGGCCCTGCTGGCTGGGGTGGATGTCGCCTTCGGCTTCGATGTGTTGAGGTTTGCCTTCTCCATGCGCTGGGACCCGCTGGCCCTGGCCCTCCTGCTGCTGGTGCTGCTTGCGTCGCTACTCTGGCACCGTCCCTGGTGCCGATTCATGTGCCCTACCGGAGCGCTCTTCTCTCTTGGCAACAGAGTTGCGCTGCTCGATGCCCTTGGTCCCAGGCGAACCTACCACCGCTGCCACCTGGGCGTCCGTAACCAGTTGGAGTTGGATTGTGTGCGCTGCAACCGATGCGCCCAACTGCCCCAACCCAGAGTCCGATACTGGTCACGCAAACCTTCCGAAGTGCTGCTGCTGCTCTTCGTCACGGTGGCGTTGGTTCTGGGAACGGCAAGGTCGTGCGGCCCGTGGCTCCGGGGACCGGGGGATAGCGGCACGGCCATTTCCGGAGCACCGAACCACGGCGTGGCTGCGGGCGAGCCCTCGTCGGCAAGTGAAGCGCTGAACGTCAACGGGGAACTCCTCAACTCCAAGCGGCCTCCCTCGGCGGAGCTGCCTGGGCAGGAGCCGGCCATGGACATCCCCCGCCACGAGCCAGGAAGGTCGGCTCGGGGCCCCGGCGTGAGCCAGCACACTGTGCCCCAGGCAGCGGGGGAGGCCTCGGGCGGGGCTGGGCTGCTGCGTACCGAGAACTCGCAGCACGGGGTCCAGCGGGACGTGGACATGCAACGGCTGCGGGAGATGTTCCTGGAGGGGAAAGCATCCAAGAGAGAGGCCCTCTTCTACCTGCCGGTGCCTTGAACGCTCCCCCCATTTTCTGGCGTCTGGCCCCCCATTTCGTTGTGGCCCGGGATGGGGTTGGGGACCCCCGAATCGCCAGGGTGAAAATGGGCAGGAAACCTGCCTTAAAGCTGGCTTTTCGCCACAGTCCTTGTAGGATTGCCACCGAAAAGAAGTGGAGGTGGCTATGGGCCCTAGCAGGTCGGCTGTTCTTCTCGGAGTACCGCAGGAACTACTTCCTTTACTCGAACAACCGCTCCTTGGCGCAGGTTGCGAGGTAGCTGCGCTGGGGGACGATGCCTCTGCAGCCGAGCTGGACACGCAGCCGCCACCGCCCCTGCTGGTGCTGCATCACTCCCATGGCCGGGCGTGGCAGCTGCTTGAAGACACGCTGGAGATGGGGCTGAGCAGTTTCCCCATCATCATGGTCGCCACGGACCAGCAGAGCGAGTATGCCCGAGAGCTCTGGCCCCAAGCCACGCACCTGACCCTGCTGCCCGAGAGCGCCACCACGGCAGACCTGCTTCAGGCCGCAGCGGCTATACTGCAACTGAACCTCGGCACCGACGGCGCCTCGTTCGAGGCCGGCGATAAGACCGACTCGACCGTGGCAGGCGGCGATGAGGCCGAGAGCACCATGGATGACCTGCCGATTCCGGCGGATGTGGCAGATGTGGGCTCCCCGACGATGTTCGCCATGCGGGCCGTTGAGCTAGGTGATGCCGAAGGTGCGCTCAAGCGCGTGAAGAGCATGGAGCTCTCCTTGCAGCGCGAGAACGAGCAGCTAAAAAGCCAGCTCAGCCAGGTCAGGGCAAAGCTAGATGAATCCATGGCCAGGCAGCGTGAACTCATGGCCCGAGTGCGGGCAGAGAGCAGCGGCGTCTCCATGGCGCCGGATATGGAGAGACAGCGGTTCGAGAGGGAAATATCAAGGCTGGGCGAAGAGCTCAAGCACTTCCGTGGCCAGTTGGACCTCAAGCGCAAGGAGGTCGAACAGCTCAGAGAAGAGAAGGGCTCGCTCAAACAGAAGCTCTCTGACGCCCAGACCGAAGCACAGCAGCTGCTCTCCAGTAAGAACGAGATTGATGCTGCTTTTCAGGATCTCAAGCGACGAAGAGAAAGCGACTCGGTGAGGCTCTCCAGACTGCCGCAGCTTGATGAGCAGTTGGGTCGCCTTGAAGCCGAGATGGCCAGGCAGCAGAACGAGCTGGGCACCAAGAACAGGGAATATGAGGCGCTGCAGAGGGCCTACGAGGAGCTCAAGGGCAGAATGGCCGAAGCCATGGCCTCCAAGGAGGCTCTGGCTGGTGAGGCGGAACAGCTTTCCAGACGCATCGAAGACTACCAGAGGGCCGTTGTTGAGCGTGATGATATGCTCAAGGAGCTACAGATAGCACTTGAGGGCTCTCTCACCCAGGCAGAGACGCTGCGCTCCAAAGTAGAAGAACTGGATGGAGAGTTGGCCTTGGAGGCCGGCCGCATTGATGAACTCGAGGAGATTGAGAGAGACCTCTCCGAGCGACTCTCGGTGGCAAGCGCCGACCTCTCCGAGACCCGGGCCGTGCTGCTCAACGCCCAGCAGCAGATTGACCTCAGGGACGAGGCCCTGGCGGAACTGAACGAGGCCCTGGAGGCCGCCAGAACAAGACTCAAAGAGACGGAAGCCTCTCGCCAGTCCCTTGCCCAAAGCTTGGCGGAAACAAGCTCCGAACTGGAAGAGGAGCAAAACTCGCACTCTATTCTGCAGCGCAGCCACATCGGTGCCATGGAACGCTTCAAGGCCATGGAGCAGGCCTACGCTGCCACAACCGAGCAGTTTCAGAACGCCCTGGTCAGTATCCAGCGCCTGGAAGGTCAGGTTGCTGAACTGGAACGCCAAAGAAGTACACTGCAGAACAATCTGGAAGATTCGGGGTTCAAGAACGATGCTCTCAAGCAAGAGATGGAAGGTCTCCAGCTTGAATTCGAAGAGCACAAAGAGAGCGCTGCCCAGGCCGATGCCACACTGCGCTCACACCTGGCGGCCCGTGATAAGGAGCTCACCGAGCTTCGCAGTGAACTTGAGCTGACCAAAACTCAGTTCGTCAAGGCCCTGGGGTTCCTGGACTCTGCCCGCTCTGACCTGCTGGCTACCCAGGAAGAACTCAACGCAACGAAAGAACAACTCGCCGGAACCAACGATGACCTCAACGCGGTGCGGGCCGAACTGGAGGCATCACGAGAAGAAGTTGCAGCTCTTCAGCGGGAGGTGCGGGAGACTGGTGGGAGATTGGACGAGACCCAGCTCTCCCTCGAAGAGCGCCAGGCCGAACTGGCTGATTTGCAGGCCAGGTTTGAGAAGACCGGAGCCGAGCTGACGCAGACTCAGGAGAGACTGGAAGCGGCATCCGCTGAATCCTCCAAGGTCAAGGAGCGGAACAGAGACCTTGAGACCGACCTGGCGTCGGCTCTGGACCAGTTGGCCACATCCCAGTCTGACCTCGAGACCACGTTCCAGAACGTTGTTGAGCTGCGCGGTAAGCTCGAGGAGACATCGAATTCTCTCTCCCAAAGCCAGGAGTCTCTTCAGCAGACAGCCAAGGCCAAAGAGCAACTGGGCGAAGAGTTGGAGGAAACCCGGCTCATCCTTGAGGAGGTCCAGGGCGAACAGAAGGCCACGCTGGAGAACCTCTCCAAGACCCAAGAGGCCCTGGAGCTAGAGCGGCTTCGTTCAGAAGGGCTCGGCGAAGAACTCTCAGCCACAACCCTTCGGCTCAATGAGCAGCTCGAGTACACAGAGAAGCTCTCTTCCAAGCTGGAAGAGACCAGCCAGACCCTGACTGCCACCACGGAAGAGCTAACCCAAACCAGAGCCTTGGCCGAGAGCCTGAGCGGTGAGCTCGAAGAGACCTCGGCACGGTTGCAGACTACGCTCAGTGAGCTGGAGGACAAGAGCCTGGAGGCCCAGAGACTGAGCGCTGAGCTGGCCCAAACGGTGGACTCTCTGGCCGACTCCCGTACCAGGGAGCAGCAGCTGAGCCAAGAGCTTTCTGCTACGGCAAAGGCGCTGCAGGCCAAAGAGGAAGAGGCGCTGCTTCTCACAGAGGAGTTGGGCGAGACCTCCGGTAAGCTGGCGCTCTCAGAAGAACAGGTGCAGGAGCTTGAAGGCAGCTTGGCCGTGGCCCGAAGCGAACTGGAAGTGAGGAACGACCGCATCGCAACTCTGGGCGAGCAGTTTGAAGCCGTGAACGCAGAGCTGGAAGTCACCCATGAGAAGCTGACCAAACGCTCCGACGAGTTGGAAACTACCAGACTGCAGCTTGGGGAGAGCAGAGAACTGGCTGAGCTCCAGGCCCTGGAGATGGAGTCCCTGAAGAGCTCGCTGGACGAAGCAAGGCAGAAGATCTCGGGTCTCGAAGAGCTCGTGGCTGACCTCAATGGGCAGCTGGAGAGTCTTGGCCGCCAGTTGGCACAAGAGAAGGCCACACTGGCCGTAACGGCAGAGCAGCTGGACGAGGCCACTGGCGCGTTGGCTCGAAGCGAGTCCAGGAACGGAGAGCTGGATGCCCGTGTGGAGCAATTGGAGCGGGACCTGGGCTCGGCCCGGGCAGAGATTGGCTCGCTGCGTGAGGAGCTTGCCCTGGCATCCGAGGAGCTGGGCGAGACCACGGTGAACCTCACCGCCGCCAGAGAGACAATCTCCCTGCGAGATGCCGAATTGCAGACCGTCAGGGGGGAACTCCTGGAAGCTGTTGAGCAGCTCTCGTCAGCACGCCAGACAATCGCCCAGCGAGAGGCACAAATAGAGGAGACGACGCAGGAACTCGAAGCTGTGAAGGCCGAACTCCAGCGAGTTGTTGAGGGCCTCTCCGAGGCACGCAAGGAGACCCAGGCACTGCGCTCCGACCTGGAGGCAACACAGCTAGAACTCATCGAGGCGAAGGACGAACTGCTTGCCTCGAACAGCAACGTGGAACAGCTTAGAGCTGAAGCCGTCGCAAGCAGTGAGGCCCGTTCGGCCCTGGATGCCCGCATTCAGGAGCTATCGCAGGAGCTGACCCTGGCCCAAGAGTTGCTCAAAGAATCGCAGGAGCAGGCCGAAGCAAACCGACGAGCCGCAGATGAGCTCGACGAAGCCAGGCTTGACCTTCAGAAGCAGCTCAGCCACCTGTCGGGCGACCTCGCTGCTGTCTCCGAAGACAGAGAGCGTATTCGTAGAGAGCACAACAGGGTTGAGGAGTCTCTCTCCCTGCTCACCGAAGAAAAACAGGTGGCCGACGACGCCGTGCTGGCCCTTACCAATGAGAAGCTCGCACTTGTAGAAACGAACGCTTCCATCACCGCTGCCCGCGACGAACTTCAAGCGTTGGCAGAGAGGCTACGTCAAGAGCTCTCAGAAAACGTCTCCTCCCTGGACGAGGCAAGAAGCAAACTCACCCAAACGGGAAGTGAGCTTGAGAGCTCTAAACAGATGATTGGCATGCTCGAAGAGGAGTCGGCTCATATTCAAGAGAAGCTCACGGAAGCGCTCAATGAGCTGACAAGCGAGCGGGAGCGTACCTCGACGCTGGACGCTTCGCTCAACGAGATGTCCACACAGTACCTGAACCAGGAAGCTACTCTTCAGGAGACCACAAGGCAGAGAGACGAACTGAAGGCGGCCTTCCAGCAGGAAGAGGAGAAGGCTGAACGCCTTGCCGCTGATCTTGGCTTTGTCAAGAAGGGACTCGCTGATGCCGAAGGGCGGGTGGCCGAGCTTGAGATCCAGATGCTCGAGTCGGAGACGGAGTTGGAGCGTAAGCGGGCGGAGATGTCTGCTGCCAGGCTGCTTCTGGACGAGCTTCGGGAGGCCAACGATGTTCTCACCGACGAGAACAGAGAGTTGCACCGAGCCCTGGAATCTTTCAAAGACGAAGCATCTTCCGCAAGGGCCGAACTCCAAGGCGAGCTCAACGAAGCTCTGCGAACGGTGGAGTCAGTGCGCACGCAACTCAAGCTGGCCGAGGCCGAAGTTGACCAACTCCAGCGCGAACTCGCCAAGAAGGGAGAGCTGGGAGAGTCCATCGCCCAGATTTCCAAGGAGCTTGAGGAGACACGCACCGAGCTGGCCAGAGCAAAGGAAGATCTCGAAGCCGAGCGGGAGAAGGCCACCGGATTCTTCAGGGACGCTCAGCAGAGTGCCCTTGAGGCCCAAGGGGTGCTGCAAGAGTGGGAAGGCAGGGCCAGGGATGCCGAAGAGCAGCTGCTCGAGTACGAAGGTGCCCTCAAGGCCAGAGACGAGAAGATTGAACAACTCTCCCTGGCCGTGGAAGGCGAGGAGAAGCTCATCGTTGACCTTCAGGAGCGCCTCAAGGGCTACGAAGATAGGATCGAACACCTCGAAGGCGCCCTTGGACAGAGCAACGAGCGCTCCGCCGAGTCGCAGACCGCCCTGGAACAAAGAGAGTCGCAGCTCGCAGAGCTTGAGAAGACCATGTCGGACAGGGAGGCCCTGGTGGCCAAACTCGAAGCGGCCATGGCAGAGAGAGAGCAGCAATCGACACAACTTGAGCGGGCGCTGGCCGAACGTGAGCAACGCTTTGCCCAACTTGAGAGCGCCCTGGCAGAACGTGAGACCAGAACCGCTACGCTGGAAAGCACCATCGCCGATAGAGAATCCCGAGTCGCTCAGCTTGAGAGCGCCCTGGCAGAACGTGAGACCAGAACCGCTACGCTGGAAAGCACCATCGCCGATAGAGAATCCCGAGTCTCTCAACTTGAGAGCGCCCTGGCATCGGGCGATGACCGCCTGGAACAGCTTGCCGCTTCAGCCAGAGATGCCGAGGCGAGAGCCCTTGCAGCCGAGGCAAAGGCAGTGGAGCTGAAGGCCGAGATGGAAGCGCTTCGAGAGCTTATCGGTGGCTCCGAAGAGCGGCTGGCCGCATTGGCCAGTGAGGCCGAGGCCGCCTCAGCAGCAGCGCAGGAGAGCTTCTACGCAAGGCAGCAGCTAGAAGAAGATCTGGCCAATGCCAGGGCCTCAGTGGCTCAACTGGAAGCGGCTAGAGAAGAGGTGAGTGCGCGGCTCTCCGATGTCTCGGGAGTCGCCGACGAGGTTCAGGAGCTTAGAAGGGAACTTGATTCCGGCAAGCTACGAATAGCCCAACTCGAAGAGGCAGAACGGGCCCTTCGTGCTCAGGTTGACGTGGCGGAACGACAGAACAACGAGCGGGGAGAACTGGCCCAGGTCATCGACGCCCTCCAGGGCGAAGTGGCAAGGCTCAAAGCGGCCCTGCGAGATTCTGACATGAAGAACGACGACCTCGCCTCGGAGATGATCTCCCTCACCCGAATGAAGGAAGAGGCCGAAGAGGCTCTCAAAGCAGCAGAAGCTCAGCTTGGCAGGGAGCCGGCCGTTTCCCAGCCCTCCGCTGCCCAACTGGAAATGACTGCCTCACTCCAGGCCGAGATAGCCAGGCTCAACGCAGCAATCATGCAAAAGGATGATTTGCTGGCCGTGTACGAGGAGGAGGTCGCTGGTTCCAAGGAGAGCATGCCCTTCGAAGCGCCGAAAGCCGACACCGCACGCATCGATCAGCTCGAAGCAGAGCTGGCCTCACTGCGTGACCGGGTCCTCCAGGAGAGAAAACTCTTCGTGGATATCGAAGACAACTACAAGAACACCATCATGGGCCTCAACAACGAGAGAGAGGAGGCCCTTATCCGGCTCTCCGAAGTTGAAGAGCGATGTCGCCGCATGGACGAAGACCTTAAACTGGCCAGACAGTGGATACAGCGCATGCTGGGAATGTTCGACAGTGTCTCCAAGGTCCGGAGTCAGATAGTGGATGCCCTGGCCCCCTTTGGTGACTGAGAGCCCCGTACGCCAACCCATCAGCGCATTCCAGGCCGAGGACCATTCGACAAGCATGTTGTGGCGCTTTGCCAAGTAGGCACGGCAACTACGCCGTTGCCGGTGGAGTGAGAAGCGGTTCCTGCGAACGGACTATCCGAGGTTCCAGGGAGATTGAAAGAAGATTCTCAGATGTTCTCGAGGAGAATGGTGTCGCTCGTCTCGATGTCGGTCTTGTCCTTGGTGGCCCCAGTCACGCCCAGGGCATTGCGAAGGTCCCGAGCAAAGGTCCGGCAGTCGTTGTAGCGGTTCTCCCGCTTCTTCTCCAGACAGCGAAGAATCACATCCCCGGCTTCCAGCGGAATCCTCTTGTCGATGGTTGTGGGGTGCGTCGGAGCGGTGAACTGGTGGTGCGCCAGGATGTTCGCCGGCGGGAAAGGCGTCTGCTTGGTGAAGAGCTGAAAAACCATCACGCCCAGTGAGTAAATGTCGCTGAGATGGTCCACGAAGTCGCCCACAATCTGCTCAGGCGACATGTAGAGCGGCGTGCCGCAAATGATGAGGGTCTTGTGGGGGTTCTCGTCCAAAACCTTGGCCAGGCCAAAGTCCATCAGCTTCAGTATCTCGCCATTCTCGCCGGTGAGCATGACGTTGCCCGGCTTCAAGTCTCTGTGGATGATGTGCTTGTCGTGGGCGTAGCCCAGAGCGTCGCACAACTGGTCCACAAGGTCCATGATCTGGGAGAAGGAGAGGGGAGGTTCTCTGTGAAGCCGCTCTTCCAGGTCCATTCCCTTGATATATTCCATTGCGATATAAAGGTTTTCGCCCACCTGGCCCATATCAAAAAGTGTAACGATATTCTTGTGATTAAGGAGAGCAGTGGTTTGTGCTTCTCGCAGGAAGTACATTCTTGAGACTTCCGATGGCACTTGATTTCGGAATAGGAACTTAAGTACGACAGTTCTTCCGAGGAATTTGTCTTGAGCCTTGTATATGACGCCGTGGCCGCCCTGGCCGATCTTGTCGGTGATCTCGTAGCGGTCGGCGATGCTGGTACGCTGTGGCAGGGACATCCCGGCGGAGGCATCCAGTGCCCCATTCTTCATGTCCTCTTCGTTGGCTACCTGGATGCCGATGGCCAGGGTCTGTCCCTGGCTTATCACCATCTGCTCGAGGCGGCTTATCCAGAGCTTCACGTTCTTTCCGAACGTACTCTCTTCGGATTCGCGCACCTGCCTGAGGAATGGGAGGGCGTAGTCGGGCGTTTGGGTCCGTTCACAGAGGGTACATAGGGCAAATAGGGCGTGGGCCGTTCTGGGGCTGACGCCACGGAAGCCAAGTACCTCACCATACTTCTTCCGTGCGCCGTCCATGTCGCCACTGTGTTCGAGGATGCTGGCCATGGACATCGATGCTTCAAGGTATCCATCATCCAGTGGAGTCATGCGCTTGAAGAACTCCACGGCCATTTCGGTTTGCTGGAGGCGCATCATGATATTTCCCAGGGCAAGCCAGTTCTTCTCCCTGCGGAAGCACTCAACCACCTTGTTCCATTTGCCTGCGGCCTCGAAGAGCTTGATTGCTGTCTTGAGGTCACCAACCCGCTCGAAATGCTCGGCGGCCTTCTCGACGTCGCCGCTCTGCAGGCGGGCCTTGGCAGCGGGGAGGAAATCTCCAACCTGCTCAAAGAGCTGTGCTGCCAGTTCGTGCATCCCGGCCCTGGCAAAGGCCTCGGCGGCTTGCCGTGGGCGCCCCGCTGCAACGAAGCTCTTTGCTGCCTTCAGCCAGTCGCCCAATTGGACGTAGTTAGCAGCCATGGCAGCGGCGGCCCTGGTCTTGTCCCCGGAATCGCTGAGAATCTGAGCGGCCCTGGCGTACTGCTTCAGGGCAAGGAAGATCTTGGCGGCCTCCTTGTGGTCACCACCAGCCAAAAATGTCTCCGCTGCCAGTTCTCTCTTGCCGGCCTTTAGATAGACCTCTGCCGCAGCAGGCCTGTCTCCTGCCTTGATGAAGGAGTTGGCGGCCGCTTCAATGTCGCCCAGGTCCCTGAACATTCGGGCTGCAGTGGCGTGGTCACCGGAGATGGCGTGGAGCTTCGCTGCCTCACGATTCTTCCCGTGCTGTACAAACAGCACCAGGGCCTCATGGGTCTGTTCGGCGTCAATGAGCAGTCGACCGGCCTCCTCTATACGCCCCTCCTCCACCAAGTCAGCTACCTGATCCGCAATCGTCTGAGGCTTGCGCCCCCGGCGGACAACGAAGATCACAAGGATCGCCAGGGCAGCTACCAGGATGCCAGCAAGTATCTTAATTAATGTTGCAGTACCGCCCAACCGACCGCTCCACGCATTGGGCCAACGGACAAGCTCCTCCCTGCGAGTCTCAAGAGACGCCGTCGACCCAGGTACACTAAGCCAATCCCGTTGCCATTTCAAGCGCCCAGAACGTTGGAAACGTATTGAGGTGCACGGACCCTGCGTGGAACACCTAAACCACTGCTCACCATTCTAGTCCCCCCCTCTCGGCCGTCGAAGGCGGGGTACACGGCCGCCGGGTTGATCGAGATATGTGAGCAGCCGTGTAGCGTAAGGCCTCATTATGCCCAGCCAGGGCCGCTTGACTACGATGCCTTGGTAACCCCTGGCATGGCCCTAAAACGCCAATTGCGTTCAGTGGAGTCCATGTGGCACAAGGACCAGGAGCGACCCGACGCCTTCGGGCAAGAACAGCGTTTGACATCTTACCCTACCGGGCTTATAAATATCGCCCATGGCTGTGTGCTGTGGCGAAGGACAACCCGATGGCTTGAAAACCCGCGGGTAGGCGCCATTTGACCCAGTGAACGTCGTTCTCTCATCTGAATTGGGAAGCCTGAAGTCGAGGGGATGGGCGATTGTGCTGGTGCGATGCTTTGTGCGGGAACAGCCAAGGATGGAGGAATGGCCGATGAAGATGTATCTCTTCGCTGGCGCAGTGATATCGCTCAGCTTAGCCCTCGCCGGGGTGGCCGCCAGCCAGCCGGCACCCGAGGGGAGACCGGCAAGTAGTGCGGAAGAGGCCGCCTCGGAGCCCAAGGGCGATTCGGGGCTTGGCGGCGCTGCTCAACCAACGCAGCCCACGGAACCAACGCAGCCCACGGAACCGACCCCTCCGTCGGGGCCGTCGCAGCCCGCCGGGCCAGGTACTGGCAGCGCTGGAGCAGCTCCGTCGGGCACCGCAGCCGCTTCAGAGACTAAGCCGGTGAAGCCCGCCGGCTCCACCGTAACTCAACCGACCCTCTCGGACAGTGACTACCAGGCCCGGTTGCGCAACATGGAAGAGAAGGTTGCTGGCCTCAAGGAGTCGGTCTACGCCACGAAGACCCGGTTGGCTCTGCTGAAGGAGCGGATCCTGGCTAACGTAGTCTCTGAGGCCTGGATTGTGATAGTTCATAAGAACGACATGGGGGCAAGCTTCTCGCTTGACGAGGTCAGTTATAAGCTAGATGGCGGAGCTCAGTCGTTTTTTCAGGAGAACAAAAACGGATTTCTGGATAAGCATAGGACATTGCAGATTCACTCGGGGGCGCTTTCTACAGGGAATCATTCCCTTGCTGTTAATATGAAATATCGTGGTTCAAGTGGGGTCTTTACATACATTGAAGGTTACCAATTCGATATAAAGGCAGTACACGATTTTAGTGCCGTTCAGGGCAAGATTCTTTATCTTGAGGTCGTAGGATACGAAAAGGGTGGCTTTACGACAAGTATGGAAGAGCGGCCGGCAATAAAGTTTAATATTAAAGAGCACCCGTTCAATCGCGACACGCTTAACCGGCTTACTGGACAGAAGGGCGAAGGAAAATGAGAGCGGGGCCAGTTCAGTCACTGCTGCTCCTCTTATGCCTGTTGGGCGCTGGAATAGCCCAGGGTCAGGAGCCTCCATCTGTTCCCAAGGATTTGGAGGCCAGAGCCTCAACGGTGGATCGGGAGATCACGGTGTTGCAGGAGCGAATTGAGGCGCTCAGGCCAGGGGAGTATATTTTTAACGTAGAATCGAGAATTGTAGATGCTGATCTTCACTTCGAGCTGAAGCAGTTTGAGGCAGCGGCACGTTTATACACTAGTCTTATTATAGACACTCGTTTTGCGCAGCATCCAGGGTACTGGAGAGCAGTAAGACAGCTTGGGATATCTTTTTATCAGATGGGGAATTACCTTGGAGCCTACCGACAGTTTGAGCGCTGCTTCGATGCGGGCAAGGACTCCGAGTCGTCGCTGGGCTTCATGATTGAGATTGCAGCCAAGCTGGGACGATACGAAGACCTGCGCAGGCTTGCGGACCGAATCGGTGTGGCTGCGTCGCCGGCGCTCCGGTACGCCAAGGGCAAGGCGCTGTATCTCTCTGGGGATTTTGCCGGGGCAGATGCCGTGCTGTCTGTTATGCCGCAGGGCGATGCAGATACCAAGAGAGCGTTTTACCTTCATGGTTCGGCCCTTGTGGGGTTGGGTAAGACTAGAGAGGCCTTCGACCGTTTCAAGAGCATTCTGGCATTGCCGCCCTCCCAAACGGAAGCGGAGCTCGAGGTTGACGAGCTGACGTACATGGCCTTGGGCCGTTTGATGTACCATTTTGGGGAGTATTCGCGGGCGATTGATTATTATCAGGAAATAAGCAGAGCGTCTAACCACTACGAAAGGACTCTGTTTGAGATTATAAATACCTATCTTCAGTGGACCAAGGCAATGGATACCGAGCAGGGGCGGTTCGACAGGCTTCGATGGGCGTCGGACCTGCTGGTGACCCTTTCGGACGTTGCCAAGGATCCCGAGGTGTTACGCAAGGCCCTGGTGTTGAGTGGGCGAGTTGCGATGTATCTCGAACGGTGGGACGAGGCGGATGAGGCCTTTGACAAGGTCATCGCGCAGTTCCAGAGGGCATCGCAGGAGCTGACTGACCTGGTGAACGACGGTGCGCAGGTCGACCGGTTCTTTGATTCGCTGGTCAAGGGTTCGGTCAGCGGTGAGGCCAATGGATTGGTCTCTAAGGACGTTGTCCTCTGGCTATCACGTCAGCCCTCCCTTGGCAGGGTGATGGCGCTCCTGGGTGACCTGGCGGCGCAGGAGGATGAGCTTACCGAGGCCGAGGCCATATACCAGACCATCAAATACGTTCTCGATAACTCCGGTGGAGTTCCCATGCTGGCTGGCTATGGGGAGCTCTGGAGCTCCTCCTTGGAGCTTGAGATGCGTCTTCTTGACCTGGGCGTTGCCCATTTCGAGGTATCCAGGACGGCGACCAAGGCAAAGCTAACACCATCTCTGGAGGGCGAGGCGGAGCGCCTGGACAAGGCCCGCAGGGGGTTACGTGAGCAACTCAGGAACACCCCCAGGGATACCCCCGGGTTTGAGAAGCGCCAGGATGCCAAACGTGATCGAATTGGCACACTGGCCCAGGAGACCTACGCCCAGTATCTGGCCCTGTTGGCGCAGAAGGAGCAGGTTGTGGCCCTGGAACGCCTTATGAAGGATGCTCGCTACAGTGGCAGTGCCTTTGCCTCTGTTGAGTCCGAGAAAGAGGTTCGTGGGGAGTTGGAGCGGTTGGGCAAGGAGATAGCCAAAGTCACTGAAATCGCCAGGACTCTTCGCAATCAGATTGATGCCGAGCTCTCCGTGGAAGATGCCTCGGTGCTCTCCACCCGAAGGGAAGACGATGTCAAGGCAGCTCTGTGGCGTCACCTGGACGAGGAGTCGGCTTTCTATAAGACGACCCAGCGGGAACTCTCCGGCACCCCAGCCGGTTTGGTTCAGGCCTCCACAGACCGCCATGCGGAGAGCCGACGGGTCATGCAACGGCTTTTGGCCGCACGCCAGGCCCTGAGGACCAAGTCCAGTCAATTGGCGCTGGCCCTGGGCAAGACCCTGGCCGAAGAGCGTCGGGAGCTTGACTCCAGAAAGGCAGCGCTGGCGGAAACGCAGCGTGCAGGGTTGCTCTTCGCCAAGCAGGTGGGTGTGACGTTGCTTGTGAAGGCCAAGGAAGAGATGGTTCGTTCCGTGGTCGAGGCCGACCTTGGCAAGGTGGACCTTCTGTGGCTGAAGAAGAGCGCTGTAACCAGGCAGGTCCGGGTGGTGAACGATTCGAGAATTGCCGCTACCAAATACCTGGTAGACGAGTTGGATGCAATCGAGGCAGAAGAGAATCTTGAGCGCGAACTCGCCCAGGCGGTCATAAGGGAAGGCGACGTCTTTGATGGCCTCGTTGATGAACCCCAGAACTTCATGCCCATGGAACCCCTGGAAGATCCGCCCCCAGGGGAATTCGACCGTCTCCTCGACCCGGTGGATGCTCCCCCCGACCCTGATGCTCCCTCCGGATCGGGGGCGGCAACAAGTACGAAGGGCACGGAGCCTGGGGCCGAAGCATCTCAGACAGCGCCAGATGCTGTCACAGAGCCTCAGCCCGGGCGACTCGCTCAGCCTCCTCCGGAAGGAGATATGCAGCCTGTGCCTCAGCCCGGCCCTACCGGTGAGGAGGCCGCACCTGGTGGCGCAGCAGTGCCGCAACCAACGCCGGATGGTGAGGAGACGACTCCTGGTGGCAATGAGACGACGCCTGAGTCGGGCAGTGGAACTGGTGATGATGGCAATGGATCCGAGCCGGGAAGCAGCAGCGGTGGTGAAGATGCTCCCCTGGTTCCAGAAGAGTAGGCAGACCCTGATGGGGGTGCGATGAACTGCATATTTGGACGACTGTGTTGCGTTTGCCTGCTGGCGATGGCTCTGGCTCTCCCAGCGGCGCGCGCACGAGCTCAGGAGATCCCTTCGGGCATCACTCCTCCTGACCCTATGCAGTCGGCAGAGCGTCCTGAAGCCAAGAGCAAGGCGGGAAAGAAGAGGAAGGGAGCGAAACAGGATCTTAAGCTCGCCGACCCCGTGGTTGCAATCCAGAACAATCCCCTAAGTAGGGTGCACACCGAACTGGGGCAGGCCTACGAACTGCTGAGCAAAGAGTACAAGACCACCCTCAGGGAGCATGCCAAGGCTATTGCAAATAAGAGAATGGCTGAAAGCGACGACAATAAGAATAAAGAAATATATGCACTTCAAGAGACTGAAGCTAATAGGAGAAACGAGGCGGCGGCGAAACTCAAGGGATTTATCGACAAGTACTGGGCGTTCAGAGACGATAAGCAGTTCAAACAACTTTTGGCTGACTCTATGTTTAGGTTGGGAGAGATCCATAGAGAGACCGTGGAGTACAAGCTTCAACTTAATGACAGAAACAGAGTGGAGTACGCAAGGCAGTATGAATTAGGGATAAGGCCATTACCGCCTTCACAGGGCTCCGTCGACTACAAAGAAGCCATGGAGTTGTACTCCAATCTTATCAATGCGTTTCCGGAGTATAAATATAGAGATTTGGCTATATATATGCTTGGTTGGTATGTAAGAGAGAGCGATTTGGACCTGGACCCGATCAACCCGGAGAGCGGGGATAGTAAGTTTGTGGCTTCAAATAAGATTTTGCAACGACTGGTAGATTCTCATAAGGATAGTGGCTATTTTATTAATGCTCTCTATCTTATGGGACTCAATTACTATGACGAGGGCACCAAGAATGAGGTGGCTGAGGCAATGCCCAAGGCTATCGAGGTGTTCGAACGCATTAAAGCCCTCACCGAGGCGAATAACCCCGACATGTTCCAGGAGGCGCTCTATCGCCTGGGGTTCTGCCACTTCCGCTCGTTCAACTTTCCCCTGGCCATTCGCTCCTTCGTGGCCCTGCTCGATTTCGTAGATGATGGGCGCCTGGAGGGTGTCAAGAACCGCCTTGGCATCGCCGAAGAGACCGTGGAGGCTGTGGTAGAGGGGTTCTTCGACGAGGACTGGAACGGCGACGGTTTCAAGGACACCGACGTAGGTCCTGAAAGGGCCCTTGGCTTCCTGGATATGCGCCGCCCCTATACCAAGGACATTCTCCGGAGGTATGGAGAAGAACTGGCCGACGGCGGCAACTTCCAATCATGGCGTGGAGCGGCTTTGGTGCTCAGGCGTCTTCTGGATTCTTTCCCACTGGACAAAGAGGCCCCAACGGTCCACGTGAAGCTCATCGAGTGTCTCGACAATATGTCCGTGGACCCCAGCGTGGCGGAGAACGAAAGAACCAACTACTTCCAGCAGGCCATGGCTGAAAGGCGCCGTCTTACGGAACTGTACGGCTACGGGAGCGCCTGGGCCAAACTCTACCAGAACGACGCAACAGCCAGCCAGGCAGCAAGCCGAATGCTTGCCGAGAACCTTGTGAAGAGGAGCATGGGACTCACCGATGATGCGGAGAAGGCGCGAGCCAACGGCGATGAACGGCAGGCCATCTTCCTCTACAATCAGGTGATCCAGTCCTACAAAGAGATGATTGCGCAGTTCCCCTACAGCAATCGCCACATGTTCTTCCGGTTGCTCATCGCTGAGACCTATCGCGATGGTACCAGAGAGTTCGATGTGGCCGCCAGGGAGTTTGAGTCCATTCGTGACATGGATGTTGACGAGAACAACTACGAAGCCGAGGCCGGTGTAAAGGCGGTCCTCTCCTGGCAGAAACACATCGAGTTGCTGGCCGCAAACAGACCTGACGGCGAGATACCAGCGGATATCTTCAGTCAAGATGCTGCCAAGACTCTCGCCACCGTCAGCCCCCCCGCTGATGACGATCTTCTTCAGATGAATACCGTGCTGCCCCTTGAGGTACCCCCAATCCTGAGCAAGTGGATCTCCGCCGTGGAGGCCGCCTCGATAATGGGATACGGTGGTGAGACCGAGCGACAGGCCAATGGCGTGAGATTGATAATGGCCGGCAAGATCTTCTTCCGATACGGGCAGTTGGACAAGGCCAGAGAGTACTATGTCAGGGCCCTCAAACTCTACTCCACGGACAAAGCTCTGGCCGGCTTCGCCTATCGGGAATTGCTGAGAACCTACGTTCTTGTCCAGGACTTCGACAAGACCAAGCAGATTGGCGAGATTGCCATTGCCCAGGGCGCCTACGACGCAGAGGCCTTGGCAACAACGCTGGGCAGCATGGGCAAGAAGCGGCTTGTGGCGCGCTTCACCAAACAGAACCGACTCTATGAGGAGGCTGAGCAGGCCCTCGCAGATAACGACGAGAAGAGGGCCAGGCAACTCTTCAGCGCCGCAGCTTGGGAGTTGGAACGTCTCGTCGACGAAAACCCGGATTACGTTGAGGCCGACAAAGCCCTCATCCGTGCTGCCGTGGCCTTTGACAAGTCGAAACTCTACGAGAAAGGCGCAAAGCTCTACGCTCGCCTGGTCAACGAGGGGCGCTTCCGGGAATCCCCCTACAGGGAAGAGGCCCTCCAGCGAATGGCCTTCAACTACGAACAGTTTTTCGATATCGATCAGGCTATCGCCGCTAAGATTCGTTACGTCAAGGAATACGAAGACTCTGATGCGGCAAGGCAATATGCATTGAGCGTGGCAATCCTTCTTGAAAACAACTTGGAATATACCAGAGCCGCAGAGTACATAGGAGAGTATCTCGATAAGTATAAGCGAGATCCAAATGCTGCGGTGCTGAAATTTAGCATCGGTGGTTTCTATGAAAAGGCTGGCGACATAATATCAGCCAAGGCTGCCTACAAACGATTTATCGATGCGTTTGAGGGAGTTCGGGGCGCTTTCCCAAGGGTCATGATGGCCTACATGAAGCTGGGTCGTTGGGCTGAACAGGAGGGAAATCGCTCTGAAGCGGCAAAGATGTACAAGAAGGTTCAGCAGGTCTTCGCAAAGGCTAACCTGGCCAAGGGGCAACTCGAAGGTGATGATTGGGAGGCTGCGGGCTTGGCCGCCGAGGCGGGGTTCAAGTTGGCAGACCAGAGAATGGAAGAGATTCGGCGTCTGCCCTCGAAACCGCCCGAAGGCAGTAACCACATTACCTTCATTCGCAAACGCTTCGAAGTGACCGCTTCCATCAACGCCGACTTCGGCAAGGTGCTGAACTTCACCGAGGACTACCTGCTGCCCGACTGGGGCGTGGCTGTGCGATACCGCTTGGGCAAGAACCTTATGGGCTTCGCCGATGCCGTCCGACAGTTAGAGGCACCGGAGAACATTGATGTTGAGGCCTTCGAAACCGAGCGTGACACCCTGGTGAAGGAGGCCGAGGCAAGGGCCTGGGAGGACTTCGAGACTGCGGCGAAGTACGCTCAGCGGTTCCGAGTCATTGGCGAGTGGCCACAGAAGGTGCTGGAGGAACTCAATAAGAACTCTGCTTACAGGGAGAAGTATCCATACTACAGAGAACTGAAGCAGCATCGTGTAGACAAGCCAGTTTTTGACTCCATTGGTGCACAGTGAGGTTTAGCATGATGACGGAAAAGATAATCAGCATGCCCTCACATACTTGTAGCGGTGCTTCATCCGCCGGACGCCCCTCCCTCTGCCTGGTGATCAGCTGTGCCCTGGTGATCGCAGTGGCAGGATGTGTCACGCCGCCTCCCATTGAGATTCCCGAGCCTATCAAGGTTGAGACGGACTCGGTGCCCGTCCCTGAGCCCGGTCCAACTACCCCCGTGGAGAGTGTCGAGCCCGAGAAGAAGCCGGAACAGCCTCCCGAGATGCCCCTGGGCTACCCGGGGCTTGAGCTACAGTCGGGTAGCGCCGATTTGCAGCCCCTGGTTGAACCGCCGGTTGTTCAGTCGCACTTGATGGCAGCGTCTCAGTTTGTCGAGCCCCTGGCAGCGGACCACCCGATGCCTGATCTGGAGATGGCCAAGCAGGCCTTCGGCCGCTGGGAGCAGTACGCTGCATCTCTGGAGAACGCCGTGGCCCAGATCCCGGCCAGCCCCTCACTCAGACTAGCCCTGGCTAGAGCCTACGTTCGCCTCGGCAAAGAGGAGAAGGCCCTGGACCACGCCGTCGCTGCCTGGAACAGCGACCCCACTCGCCTTGAATCGGCATCTCTGCTGGTCAAGCTGATGTGCGCCACCGACCGAAAATCCGAGGCCCTGGAGTTTGCAGGTAAGGTGCTGGCGGTCAACCACAAGGATATCGCAAGGCACAATTTTTCCGTCGGGGCGTACCTTTCTTGCGGCGAGTATTCGATGGCCGTTAGTAAGGCCAAAGAGGCGCTACGCATTGACGAATTAAACCCAGCAACAAGGAAGCTTATCGCACAAGGATATTTCTACATGAAGAAATATCAAATGGCGATGTTCGTTGCGGCGAAGGTTGTTGAACAGACCGGAGCCGATGCCGACCTGGCCTTCATGGAAGCGCTCATAGCCCACGAATTGGGTACTCCGGCCGAGGCCGAAATCAAGTACCGGGCTGCCCACAGTCTGCGTCGGGATTTCCCTGAGGCCTGCCTCAATATCGGAGCCATCCTGGCACAGACCGGCAACTACGCCGAGGCCTCGGCATACTTCGAGCTTGCTCTGATCTCGGCCCCAGGGTTCAAAGAGGCGTGGCTAATGTTTGCTAACGCCCTGCGCGGCATTCCTGCTTACCAGGCTCAGGCAGAGGTGTTTTATAAATACATAATGGAGCGCTTCCCTGATTACCCAGATCCAGTGTATAACCTCGCTATGTTATACTTAGAAGAGCAGCTGCCTGGTATGGGAGAGGCTGAACTGCTTCGGAAAGCGGTTGAGACCCTGTACCTCTACATGGAGGTCGGCAAGCTTCAGGGTAGCGAACTCAATCGGGCCAGAGAGATCATTGCCGATACCGAGGGACGCCTTGGGCGTTCGGAGGAGGCCGCCCGGAAAATCGCCGAGGAGAAGCGCTTGAACGCTGAGGCCTTTGAGAAGTATGGGCAACTTGTCACCGAGGTGAACGAGTATTTCCAGAGCTACTACGGCAAGCTGGGGGAGGCACTGGAACTGGCCAGGCTTAATAAGGACAAGGAGAAAGAGGACGCGCTCGTAGAATTTATATATGAGATTCAGGATAATATTGAAAATGGCTTCCTGACAATGGTTGGATACTACAACTCGGGTGAGGGAGTTGCCATGGTCGAGCAACTCAATACGCTCGCTGACAAGCTTCCCTCCTACCACGAACGGCTGCCGGCCCTGGCGCCCATGCTGCCTGAAGGCGTGACCTTCCCCGAGTTTCCCGAGAGCCTCAAGGCTTACATTGGGGAGAGAAAAGGGGCGGCGCCGGAGACCATTCAGCCGGGAGATCAGCCGGGAGATCAGCCGGGAACCGGTGGCCCTGGGGGGAGCGATACTCCGGCAGATGCGGGGAGCCCTGTTGAGCGCGTCAATCCCTGGGCTCCTGGTGACGCCGTGACACCTGAGAATCCGGTGACGCCTGAGAATCCGGTGACGCCTGAGAATCCGGTGACGCCTGAGAATCCGGTAACACCTGAGAATCCGGTAACACCCGAGAATCCGGTGACACCTGAGAATCCGGTGACACCTGAGAATCCGGTGACACCCGAGAATCCGGTGACACCTGAGA
>CAZQHM010000025.1:0-59567 GCA_964593355.1 uncultured Myxococcales bacterium | reverse complement strand
ACCCCCGGGGCAGGTGGCGGCGGCGGTGGCGGCTCTTTCGGCGTATTTGTGGCCAACTCTCAGCCTGTGATTGAGAAGAACACAATCACGTACCGCTTTGGCGGTAACGGTGGTGGTGGCGGCAAGGGTGGCAAGGGCGGCAACGGCGGTCCTGGCGGTCCCGGTGGTCAGGGCAACAAGGAGGGTGAGGGTGAGGGCGGCGGTGGCAACGGCGGCGCCGGCGGAAAGGCTGGCAACAGCGGCGGCGGTGGCGGCGGCTCTGGCGGCGTTGCCTTTGGTATTTACTGGAGTGGCTCCATAAGCCCAACATGCCACAAGAATACCTTCTACGGAGAGGGCAGCGGTGGCACTGGCGGCTCGGGGGGGAACCCGTCGGCAACGGCCAACGGCAAGTCAGGAGACACTGGAGATATCTACAACCAGACAATGAACTGCATTAAAGACTGATTTCGAAATTTTTTAATCCAAATCTTGTCGATTTAGGGGGCTTTCATGAAGTTCTTCATTGATTCTGCGAATATTGCTGAAATAAAAGAGGCTGTGGAGTTGGGGTTGTGTGATGGTGTCACCACGAACCCCTCGCTTGTGGCCAAGACGGGCAAGCCTTTTACAAAGGTGATGGAGGAGATTCTCTCCGTTGTGGATGGCCCTGTGAGTCTGGAGGCCACGGCGTTGGACTTTGACGGAATGCTGAAGCAGGCAAGGCAACTGGCTTCGTACCATAAGAACGTGGTAGTGAAGATCCCCATGACCCGTGACGGCATGAAGGTGACGAAGATTTGTGCGCAGGAGGGCATCTCCACCAACGTTACTCTGGTCTTCAGCCCCATGCAGGCGCTGCTGGCGAGCAAAGCAGGGGCCACCTTCGTGAGTCCGTTTATTGGGCGGCTTGACGACATATCCACAGACGGGATGGGGCTTATTGCAGATATTCAGACGATATATCTTCAGTATTCATTCCAGACGGAAGTCATAGTCGCAAGTGTTAGACATCCAATGCATGTTGTAGAGGCAGCAAAGTTGGGGGCGGATATTTGCACGATACCATTTGATGTGGTGAAGAAGTTCTACGATCACCCTCTGACGGATCTGGGAATCGAGCGTTTCGTCAAGGATTGGGCCAAGGTTCCTGGCGAGGGGTAGGGGTGAGGGCACCGTGAGCTATTTACCCTTTTCCATGACCACCCATTCTGCGTAGTCGCCTCGCTTGACCAGCAGCGAGACAGGTTCTCCTTTGGGTACCTCTTTCAGCAGTGATGTGACGTAGGACGAGTTCTTGGCAACGAGGGATCCTACCTTGAGCAGCGCGTCGCCTGTGCGGATGCCGGCTCGTTCGGCAGCGGAGCCCCGTTCCACTTTGGAGACGAGGACTCCTTTGAGTCTGGAGTTGCCGGGGGCATCGGTGAGGGCCAGGCCGAAGCCCTGTATGAGGCTCTTATCGCCCGATTCTGTGGGTTCTGTGGCAGCGTTTCTCTCGCCGGGCATGGGTTCTAGGGTGGCTTTGAGTTTGAGGAACTTCCCGTCTCGAATGAGTTCGAGTTGTACCTTGCTGCCAGAGCCCTTGGAAGCAACCATCCAGGGCAGTTCGGCGGAGCTGGAGACAGGCTGGCCATCGAAGCGGGTAATAACGTCTCCGGTCTCCACCCCGGCCTTTTCTGCGGGCGATCCAGGCAGCACTTCGGCCACCAGGGCTCCTTTGGTCTCTTTGAGTTTGAGAGCTTTGGCGATCTTGGCATCGAGGCGTTGCAGGGAGACTCCAAGGTAGCTGCGTTCGACCTTTCCTTTGGCCAGTTGTGGCAGGAGCTTCTTGGCCATGTTCACAGGGATGGCGAAGCCGATGCCCTGGCCCGAAGCGATTATGGCGGTGTTTATGCCAATGACCTCACCACGCATATTGAGCAGCGGGCCGCCGCTGTTGCCCGGGTTGATAGATGCATCGGTCTGGATGAAGTCTGCATACATGGGGCCTTGGCGACCACCGAGGTCTCGGCGCCCTTTGGCCGAGACAATGCCGGCGGTGACAGTGTGGTCAAGTCCAAAGGGGTTACCAATTGCAACCACCCACTCTCCGATGCGGAGCTCTTCAGAGTCACCAAGTGCGACCACGGGGAAGTTGTTCAGGTCCGAATCGAGCTTCAGCAGGGCCAGGTCTGTGCGTTCATCGGCGCCGACCAGTGTTGCACTGAATTCCCTATCGTCTTTGAGCCTGACTCGGATCTCCGATGCGTTTTCCACCACGTGGTTGTTGGTGAGTATGTGGCCATCGGCGTTGATGATCATGCCTGTGCCCTGGCCCTCTTTCTGTCGTTCTGGCGCTCCCCAGGGCATCATGGGGAAGCCGAAGAAGGGGTCAACGTTCTGGTGGCCTGGGCCTCGTGCGCTGCCGACCTTGACCATAATGTGGACAACCGCCGGCGATACCTTTTCGGCGAGATTGGCGAAGGTGGCCAGTTCAACGGTGCCTTTGACCTCCACCTTCTTTTCGGCCGCTGGCAGTTCGGTCCAGAGTCGGTCACCGGCCTGGTGAGCCGGGGCAGCGGAGAACAGATTCCAAAGCAGTATGAGTGTCGAGTATGTCCAAGAGAGCATCATGACAACCTCCTTTCCCCCAAGAGCGGGTCAATGGAACGTCTGCCATAATGCCGAGGATGTTTGGATTATTCCCGGGTAGCCGTGTGGGAGGGGGTGGGCGTATCAGATGTCGTCGTTATCGCCATCTTCCTGGCTCTTTTTGGCCATCTTCTTGAGAAGTTCTTCCAGGCCGTCCTTGTCCATGATTTTGGCGAAGCTTTTTCTGTAGTTTCGGGACATCGATACTTCGTCAATGATTATGTCGTATGCAAGCCATTTGTCATTGGATTTGAAGAACCGATAGTCAACGTCAGCGGTAACATCGCCCGACGCCAGAGTTGTCTTGACCATGACTCGGTCCCCGGTTTTGTTGAGTTGTGGTTCCCCTCTGTAGGTGAGCTTGAAATCTCGTCCGGCCTTGAAGCGACGCAGGTAGCTTCTCTGGAGCAGCTTCTTGAACTCGGCCAGGTAGCGCTGCTGGTCTGCCTTCGAGAGTTTGTCGAAGTGGTCGATGAGGCAGATTCGTCCGAACTCCTGGAAGTCCACGAAGGTTTCCATGAGCACTTTGACCTTCTCTCTCATCTCGTCGTCGGTTTTGGCGGAGAGGACTGCCTCTTTGATTTTGGCGCTGCTCTCTTCGACTATGGCCTTGCTGGCCTGCTCTGGTGTAGCTTGTGCCAGGGCGTTGCTGGCGAGGAAAAGGAACGAGAAAAGCGCTGTCAGTGTTCTTGTCATCTTATAACCTCCGGTTCGTGGACGGCCCTTGAACGATGGGGGGTCCGACGCTATTCAACTTCAGTGACAACATCAAGGGAGACGCCACAGGATACTGCAAGCCTCACCGCTGCCAGATTGTACTCCATGACGGCCATTTCCAGGGAGAGCTTTCTGGTGAAGAACTCTTTGAGGGCGTCGGTGAAGTCTCTGAGTTCTGCGAAGCCATTCTCGTAGAGGTCAAGTTTGGCAATGGTCCAGCCCTTAGCTGCTTTGAAGGCGATTTCGTGGAGGCGAATGGCCTCTCTTTGCTGGTTCATTGAGGTGTAGGCGTCCCGGACCTCAAGTTCAACCTTCTGGAGGAGGGCGGTTCCCTGGAATTGAAGTGATCGAAGGTTGGCCCGCTGCTCATCGAGGGAGCCTACCCGTTCGGCGTAGTCGAAGCGCCATTCGAAGCCGATTCCACCACCGGCACCCCATGTGTTGTATGGATCGTAGGCGAAGGGGCTGCCTTGGTCATCGATGACCCAGGATTTTGCGATTGTGTAGAAGAACCCGACGAAGATATCGGGGTAGAAGCGTGCCTTTTCCAACTCGACGCGCCCAGATTGCACCTTGACCGCCGCTGCCAACACCTTCATTTCCGGGCGGTTGAGTGCGGCCAGATGGAGGTAGTGGTGAATCTCTTTTTCAGGGATGGAGAAGCGTTTGAGCTTGGGCAGGTCGGAGACTCTGTCCCGGTTCTGCCCGGTGAGTTGAATGAGCGATTCGATGCCCATCTCTTTGCCGCGGTCAAGTTCAAGGCGGCGCCCAGCGATGTCAGCTTCTACGACCTTGAGTCGGAGCATATCGACGTCGTCGTATTCTCGTGAGTCTTGGTCACGGAGCTCTTCGAGGTATTCTCTGGCTCGGACGATGTATTGTTCCCCTTCGGTGATGATCTGGTCAAGGGTAGCGGCGAGTTGGATTCCGAGGTAGGCCCTGGCCACGACCAGCTCCAGTTGTCCACGGACGATGGACTTCTGGGCCTCTCCCACCTCGACGCCGGCGTGCGCCATCTCTTTGATGGCCTGAAGTTTGCCGAAGGTGTAGACCGGCAGGATTGCTGAGAACTCCATGGTCAGGATTGGTCCCCAGACATCGTAGTTGGTCCCGCCCTGGTCGGGGGTACCGAACTTCTCGGGTGTTGCTGAGCCGAAACCCTTGAGGGAGAGCTTGGGCAGCCAGAGCCAGTCCGAGGCGGAGGCTCGGTTCTTGTAGCCTTCCAGGGTAGCGGCAGCGGCTCTGACCATGGGGTGTGAGGAGGTGGTAAGCTCCACGGCTTCTTTAAGGGACAGGGGCTTGCGTTCTTGGCTTGGGACGGACTCTGTGACTGAGGTTGGGGTGGGCTCTTGGGCCGCAGCTGGCAGGCTGCCGGCAACGAGCAGTGGCACTAACAGGTAGATGGCCAATGGTTGCGGGTTTTTCATCTCATTTCCCCAGGAGGCGTTTGAGTCGAATGCGTTGGGCGACCCATTTGAAGGCTTGGTTCGCCGCTAGGAACTCCCCTTCCAGTCCCAGTGCGCCCAGGTAGTGTTCGCCGATGTAGATTACGTTTTTGTAGGCCGAGGAGGCTGGGACAGCGGAGAGGTCGAGGCAACCCTCTGCGGGGGTTCCGAAGACCTCTTGCAGTTCGCTGGGGTCGAGTCGGGGGCTCTGTGTGTCGGGGTCCAGGGTTACGTAGGGTGAGTGCTTCCATATGATATGGCGGCGAATGAAAGGGATTGCCCATTCGAGGGCGGAGACTATGCGGTTATCCAGGTCGTTGAACTGTTCCGGCTGCAGGGGGAGCTCCGAAGCGGTAATGCGTGCGATGGCGGTGACCACTGCGGGCTTGGTGGTGCCCGGTGCCTCGGGTCTGGCGAGGTTGAGTCTAAGGAGGTTGGGACCGGTATGTTGCTGTTCGGGGTACAGAGATAGGATTGTATGTTGTTCCATCGCCTCAGGAATGATGTCGATAGGTATTCCCATGTTAAGCACATAATCATAGTGCGATGGCTGACGGCTCTTTATAAACGAATGAAATGAAGTGTCTTGTTGCTCTTGTGGCACAAGATTATAGAAAGATCTGAAGTTACAGGCACCTACCACCACTTTGGCCTCAACGACGCGTCTTGGGCGCTGGACGAAGACTTCCCGTGCCTTCTTGCGTTTCACGGTGAAGTGTTCCACGGCTCGTTCCGGCCAGTGTTGGCCACCGGTGGCGAGGAGTCTTTGGAGGAAGAGGTGTGAGAGGCCCGAGGCTCCGTGTGGCAGTTCGAGAGTACCGGAGGTGCTGTGGAGCAGGAGTCTGTGCGAGGAGATAGGGCAAGCGGGGTTTGAGTTCAACCTGGATTGCAGTGCTGCCAGAGCTGCCAGCGGAGAGGAGAAGTGGAGGTCAAGGGGGAATTGGGGGGCATTCTGTGCCAGGGCCCATGGTTCGCTGCGTTCGAGGAGTTTTCGAAGTCGGCGTTTTGCCCAGAAGCCCTTTTGGGGGAGGAGTGGCAGTTGTGTAAGCAACTCTCCCATGCCGGAAGAGCGGGTATCGAGGGAGTGGAGGAATGAGAGGATTTCTTGAGTTCTTGCGCCGAACTCTCGGAGAATCTCTTGTTCCAGGTCTTCGGGGCGAAGTCTCATGTCGAAGCGGTGAGTAGAGGTTACCACCGAGTATGCGGGGTCAAGGCGTTTGGGTCGATTTCTGAGCTCGGCGACCAGGCCAGCGTCTCGGAAGGTTTCCCTGATGACGGGGGAGCTGTCGAGGGCGTGGAAGAGGGGCATTTTGCGATGGAGTGTGGAGCCTTGGTACGAGTAAGTTGCGGGTCTGGAGTCGTGGCCGACGACCAGCACAGTGTACCCGGCCCTGGAGCAGAGCGAGGCGAAGACGAGCCCTGGGAGCTCATCACCCACAACAACAACGTCGAAACTGGCGTCAGGCATCTAAGCCCCCCATCCTATCCGCACCTGCCGGGGTGTCAGCCCGGGGCATTATAGAGCGGGGGAGCGGTATTCCAAGAAATAAGAGCGAGTTGGGGCCGAGGAGAGCCGGGATGCTCCCATGCGAGTTGTTGGGAAGTTGATGGTGGTCGTACGGGAACTGGCGGTATGTGGCAATGGGTGGTAGAGTTGCGGGGTCCTATTTGCGACTGGATGGGGAGTTGTCCATGGAGAAGCTACGAGTTGCGGTGGTAATGGGGGGTCAGAGTCCCGAGCACGATGTCTCGCTCAAGTCTGGCGAGGGGGTGATGCAAAACCTGGACGGTGAGCGCTACGATACGGTGAGGGTGGAGATTGGCAGGGATGGTGGGTGGGCCATAGGTAGTGCTGCTCCTGTTGGGGTGCTGTTGGCGCTGGGGAGGCTTAAGGAGCAATTCGATGTTGCGTTTCTGGCCTTGCACGGGCCTTTTGGGGAGGATGGGACGATTCAGACGTTGCTTGACGTTGTGGGGTTGCCGTACACGGGTTCGGGGCGTCTGGCCTCTGGGCTGGCGATGCACAAGGCCAGGGCCAAGGACATCTACGTAGCAGCGGGGCTCACTGTGTCGAGCAGCATTGAGTTTTTGCGGAGTGACCCTGCGGCGATTCGGGAGAGTGTTCTGCTGGAGTTTGTAGCGACCAACGGTTTGCCCGTCGTGGTGAAGACGCCATGGTCCGGCTCCAGCGTGGGGGTGGAGGTTGCGCGCAGCAGGACGGACCTGCTCAAGACGGTGGAGCGGATGCTTGGTATCTCTGGCGAGGTGATGGTTGAGCGGTTTGTTCGTGGGAGGGAGGTAACGGCGCCGATTCTGGAAGATGCTGAGCGAGGAGAGGTGTTGACTCTTCCGTTGATTGAGATTCGTCCAAGGGTTTCTACTTGGTTTGACTACGAGGCGAAGTACCAGGTTGGGGGGTCTCTGGAGATATGTCCTGCCCCCCTGGATGAGGAGACGACGGTGCGGTGTCAGGCGGCCGGTTTGACGGCGCACAGGGCGTTGGGATGTCGTGGGATGTCCAGAACGGACATGATTATAGAAGAGCGGACCGGTGATATTTATGTTTTAGAGACTAATACTATTCCTGGATTCACTCAGACGTCTCTGTTGCCACAGGCAGCGTCGGTGGCTGGAATTTCATATGGCCAGTTGCTTGATATGCTTATTTTGGCAGCGCTGAGGGTTGAGAAGGCAGAGTGACCGAGCGAAATGGCGGGAGAGTTGGGGGGGGCAGGACACGGAAATCAGCGAAATCTATTGACAGAAGGGTCTTGGCTTATTAGGTAAGGCTAACAGTTGTGGTGTCCCCAATGCCGGCAAGTTGGCCAGCCTGGGTCACCTGGACCGAGCCCATACGAAGGACCCTTATGAACGAAGAACGTACAGTTCACGAACTAAGTGGGTCGCTTGAGGACTACCTCGAGACGGTCTATCACCTGGTGAAGAAGTATCGGTTTGCGCGGGTGAGGGATATTGCTGATGACCGAGGGGTGAAAGCAGCCTCGGTGACTCCGGCGTTGAAGCGCCTGTCGGATTTGGGGCTGGTGGAGTACGAGAAGCGGGAGTACGTGCTGCTTACCGCTGAGGGGGAGCGTCAGGCGCTGCGGGTGGTAGCCAGGCACCAGGTGCTATTGAGGTTTTTCCGAGACTTTCTTCAGATGCCCGATGCCACAGCGGAGAAGGAGGCTTGTGCCATGGAGCACAGCCTCTCCAACGAGGGAATGGATCGACTGGTGCGTTTCCTGGAGTTTGTGACTCTCTGTCCGGCTGGGGCCTCGGATTTCCTGGAGAGGTTTCACGGTTGTGCCAGGGTTCAGGAGAGCGTGGCCAGTTGTCCGCATCCATGTCCTACAACGGACGAGAACCTGACGCCTGGCGGCATCCCGACCATGGGGCTCAACAAGATACGGCCAGGGTCGCAGTGCAGCGTTGTGCAGGTCAACGCGTCGGGGGCTGTACGGCAGAGACTGCTTGATCTTGGGTTGCTGCCTGGTGTGGTTGTGCAGGTGTTGAGGGCGGCTCCCGGTGGAGACCCCATCTGGATTGTTGTGCAAGGAACGGAGATGGCGTTGCGGCGCAAGGAGGCGGAAGCTGTGCTGGTAACGGCTTCGACGGGGAGTGGAGCGAGAAATGGGTAGCGTGGAACTGGGGCGCAAGGTGGTGAAAGTAGCCCTTGCGGGCAATCCGAATTGTGGGAAGACATCGTTATTCAACGCCTTGACGGGGGCTCACCAGAATGTGGGCAATTACCCGGGTGTGACGGTTGAGAAGCGAGAGGGCACGGCGAGATTCGGCGACATGGTGATGGAGCTGACTGACCTGCCGGGGCTATACAGTCTTTCTTCCTTCTCGCCCGAGGAGCGCATATCTCAGGATGTCTTGCTCAAGCGTGAGCATGACGTCGTGGTTGTGGTGGTAGATTCAACGCTGCTGAAGCGCAGCATGGTTTTGCTTGCCCAGGTGATGCAGATGGGGGCGAACCCCGTGTTGTGTCTGAACATGGCGGACGAGGCGGCGCTGTCGGGTCAGAAGCTGGACCTGGAGTTGATGAGGGGGTTGCTTGGGTTTCCGGTGGTTGAGACGGTGGGTCACAGGGGTGGTGGTGTTGCGGGGCTGGTTGATGCAATCCGAAGTGCCTGGGAGAATCCGCCTACGAAGTCCAGGCTGGTTCTGGGACCGGAGTTGGATAAGGCCGTAGCGGCCATACGTCCCATGCTGCTGGGCCTGCCCTGGCCCGAAGAGGTGCACGATTGGGTTGCGACCAGGCTGTTGGTGGGTGACCGGGACTTGTTCGGCAAGGTTATGGATGTGAAAGGGGGGCGTGAGGCAGCGGCGGAGGCGGCGCGCCAGCGCGGGATTCTGGAATCAACCACGAGGATGGATGCAGCACTGTTTGTAACTGAACGCTATTTTGGCTTCGTTGATGGATTATTGCGAGAAGTCATAATCAGAGCTGCTCGAGAGGATGCCCGGGCAGTTTCGCACAATATTGACTCTGTGCTGGTTCACAAGGTAGCGGGGTTGCCAATCTTTGGGGCGGTGATGTTCCTCATATTCTGGGCGACCTTCAGCCTCGGGCGTTTTCCGATGGAATGGATCGAATCGGGCTTCGGCATGCTTGGGGGGTGGCTCTCCTCGTTGTGGCCGGATGGCAGCGATTCGGCGTTGCGGTCGTTGGTGGTGGACGGTGTGGTTGGTGGTGTTGGTGGCGTTATAGTATTTCTTCCAAATATAGTGATACTGTTCGCTGGTTTGGCGCTGCTTGAGGATACGGGCTACATGGCTCGTGCGGCGTTCTTGATGGACCGTTGGATGCACCGGTTCGGGTTGCACGGCAAGAGCTTTCTGCCCATGCTCACGGGGTTTGGGTGTACGATTCCGGGCATAATGGCCACCAGGACTCTAGAGAACGAGCGCGACCGGCTGGTTACGATGCTGGTGCTGCCGCTGATGTCATGTGGGGCTCGGCTTCCGATCTGGATGTTGCTGATTCCCGCCTTCTTTCCGCAGGCCTGGCAGGCTCCAATTCTGTGGATGGTCTACATGGGTGGGGTTCTGCTGGCTTTCATCTTGGCGCTGGTGTTGAGGAAGACCATTCTGTCGGGCGAGGAGGCGCCTTTCGTTATGGAGTTGCCTCCTTACCGGGTACCGACTTCGCGCGCCGTTGTTTTCAAGATGGCAGAGCGGTCATGGCTCTACATGCGCAAGGCCGGTACGGTGATTCTTGGGATATCGGTAATAATGTGGGCGATAACCAGTTATCCCAAGATGGAGGTGACTGAGCCATTGTTGGAGCGGTGCGCCGGGGTGTCGGGTTGTGTGGAGGCCGAGGCGGCGAAGTACTCCATCGCTGGCAGGATTGGGCTTGCCGTTGAGCCTGTGCTGGCGCCCCTGGGGTTCGACTGGAAGGTTGCGACGGGGATGATCGGGGCCTTTGCTGCCAAGGAGGTTTTCGTGGCGCAAATGGGCATCGTCTACTCCATCACCGAAGGAGAGGAGGAGTCTGGGGTTCTAAGCCAGGCTCTGGGCAGAGATTACTCGCCGTTGGTTGGATTGTCGCTGATGGTGTTTCTGCTTGTGGGGACCCCATGTATGGCGACGGTTGCCGTGACCAGGCGTGAGGCAGGCAGTTGGAAGTGGGCGCTCTTGCAGTTCTTCGGCCTCACGGCCTTGGCCTACCTGCTTTCGCTCACTATTTATCAGATAGGAAGTTTGTTAATGTAGGGTTATCGTTGGATACAGTCATCGCCATAGCTCTGGTGGCCATTGCTGCCGGATATCTAGTCTTCAGGGCCGCAAGGGCCGTCAAGAGTGCTTCGGAGATAGCATCGAGCAAGAGGGGCGGTACGGGGTGCGGCGTGGGCGCCGGGTGTGCCAACTGCCCCTTCGCCGAGGGGGGGAAGGGTGGGCCGCCGGGGGGCTGTGCGGGTAGCCGGAGCGTTGGCGCCAGTTCTGACGCCGTCCAGAGGAGCAGAGGGAAGGAACGTGTATCTTGACGGATAGTGTTTGAGGCTACAAGTCGACTCTCAACCCACCATAGATATAGCGCCCACGCAGGGGTCCCCAGATGTGCACCACGTCGGCGGGGGTTGCGCTGCCATCATCCGCTGCGGGGAAGTAGAGCGGGCCCTCTTTGTCGGCCTGGTGAAAGTCCAGCAGGTTGTCCACTCCGGCGTATACGTAAACTCCATCCTTAATCCTCTGCTGGATCTTGATATTAAGCATTGCGAACCATGGTGATTCGGAGAGCTTGGGGCTATTCAAGTCTGCGTTGGCTTCGTCTGCCCAGTTTTCGATACTGTCTCGGTCGGCCTGGATGTTGTAGCCCTGCCCGTAAACGGCGGTAAGGTCCATGGGTGCTGTGACTTCTAGTCCCAGGGAGGCGTTCAGGCCGATCTTTCTGAAGGTGGTATCCAGGGTGAAGTTAATCTGGTGCGAGGGTGAGGCCGAAGTGAGGGCGCCGCCCTCGTCTTCATAGTCGTAGAAGCCGTATCCCGCGCCCATTGTCAGCCAGGAGAGGGGCGATGTGGTGGCCGAGAGTTCGACGCTGAGGACGTCCAGGTTGGCTCGGACGTTTTCCGTGGCGATGCCGCCGTCATCGGTGACGAAGATGGAGATTGGGTCCGATACCCTGGTCCATGCGCCCTCGATGGTTGCATTGAGGGCCTTTCCGAAGTCGAAGGTGGCGCTGAGGTTACCGCTCATGCTGGTTTCGGGGTCTTTTGCGTTGTTCTGCAGTTCATAACCCTCCGGCCTGACGCCGTGGGCGTATTCATAGAAGGTGGTTGGGGTTCTAAAGCCGGTCCCGAAGCCTGTACGCAGGGTGAGCCAGTCAGTAGTGCCCCATTTAGCAGCGATTCGAGGGGTGTAAACGTTACCGAAGTGGTTATGGTAGTCGTAACGGGCGCCGGCGATGAGCTCAAGGTCTTTTGCTAGATGCCAATCGAGCTGAGTGAACGCACCGACCATGTGATATGTATAATGGTCAACGGCAAGATTCTCATTTAGGTACTCAAGTCTGTAAGGGATACCTCCGATCAGATTGATGTTGTTGGTAAGATCAGCAGTAAATTCAGTCTGAGCCACGACTATGTGCTGAACGCCATGATAGACCTCCCCTTCATAGTCAGAGTCTTGATCATGGAATGTGTAGCCCAGAAGCAGATTTCCTCCGAATCCTTCACTAAATTTGTGATCAATACTTGTTCCAACCTCAAGTCTCTTTGTGAGCACAGTCTCACTGAACCCTCGCCTGACTGGGTCGTTGATGACCTCGAGGATGCTTCCCTGTCCGCCGCCCTGGCGGGCCTCCTGAGCAGCAGAGAGTCGCAGCAGGGCGCTGGTCTTGCCCGAAATGGCCCAACGGGTGGTTGCCGAGCCAACGGTCCTTGAGTAACCAATATACTCACTAATTTGGTTTCCGTCCCGGTCGACTTTGTCGTGTACCGAGTGGCTCATGGTTACCAGAGTGGAGATATTGCCACGCTTAGCCGAAGCGGCCCCCGACACTCGATAAGAGTTGTAGCTGCCCGCCTGTCCGCTCACGGTGGCAAAGGCTCGGTCGCCGGGCTTTCTGGTGATGACGTTGATGACGCCGCCCATGGCGTCGGTGCCGTAGAGCACCGAACTGGCCCCTTTCACGATCTCGATGCGCTCAATCTGTGCTGCCTCGATGTTCATGAGCCCGTAGGTCTGGCCCAGGCTGCTGAAGACGGGGAAGCCGTCAATGAGCAGCAAGGTATAGCGACCTGGGAGGCCGGAGAGCTTAATGGCGACGGCGTTGCAGACTGAGCACTGGTTGTCGACCTTGACGCCGGTCTTGTTCTCCAGTGCTTCGGCGAGGTTGGTTGCCCCAGTGCGTTCCAGGTCCTTTCTGGTAATGACCTCGGTCTTGACCGGAGTCTCCTTCAGCAGCTTCTTCGTTTTTGTGCCTGTGATGACAACCTCCTCAGCTGAGGTGTCGGCCTTCTCACTCTCCTCGGCTGGTTGAGCGGAATCCTCATCCGGATTGTCAGGTGGGTCAGCCAGCAAATTTTCTGAGACGCCAAACACCAATGTTGCAACAGCGCAGAATGTAAGTGCCTTAAATTTCATGACGGGTTTCCTTCTTAAAAAGTTAATCAACATATCGAACTTATTGTATCTCGAACCGATATTTTAATCGATATTGGCCACCTACAGGTTGGCCATCGATGAGAATGGGATTAAAGGTGGACCGCATGGCGGCGGCGACGGCCGCTTGGTCCAATCCGTAGCCAAGGCCTTTGACGACCTTGGTTCGTTTTGGGGCGCCTTTGTGGTCGAACCAGACATCGATTTCAACGGTTCCTTCGATGTCAAACTCCAGGGCATCCTCGGTGTATGAGGGCTCGGCCTTGGTGAGGTATTTCTCTTTCGGGATGACCCTCACGGGTTTTCGTGGAGGGGGCTCCTCTATTGGGGGTTCGATGACAGGTTCTGTAATGGCGGGAGGTGGGTCTTCTACCACGGGGGGTGGCTCCACGGGCGGTGGTTCCTCGACGACGGGTTCGGGTTTGGGTGGTGGTTTGGGCCTCCTTCGTTGAGCCAGGGGCTTGACCTTCTCCGGGTCGACGAACTTTCCTGGTTTCGCCAGCAGCGTGTTGCCGATTCGCACGGCGGTGTTTCCCAGTTCGCTGGCTGCATCGAGGTCAATGCCGAAGATGGGTTTGTCGGTTGTTGGTTTTCTGGGGGCCTGCTCTTGTGGTTGCCTGACGGGTTCGGGGGCTGGTTCTTGTGGCTGTGGCTGCTGGTCCTCTGGTGGAGAATCGGGTTGTGGTTCGTCTTGCGGTTCTTCCTGGGTTGGTTCTGGTTCTTGTGGTTTTGGTTGTGGTGGGGGTTCAGGGGCGTTTCTGAAGGTAATAACGGTTCGAGTAGTGGTTTTCTCTTCGGCGTTAGCGGCGACATAGGCGCCGACGCCTGCGTGAAGGCCACCGGAGAAGAGCAGGGCGATGAGCAGAGTGGCCCAGGCTGGAATTGCTCTTCTGGTGCTTACCGGCCCTGTTGGTCCGGCCAGATTGAGGGGAGGGCAGCGTAGGAGTTCACCCTTTCGTCTGGCGGAGAGGAAGCGTGAAGCGTTCATAGTAGTACCTACTCTGTTTGTGGGGTTCCCGCGTTGCTGACGTGTAGCGAGAACTCCTGTGCACCGACGCCCTTGACCAGGTCGATAGCTTCGGCGACCTTCTCGTAGGCGAGGCGCCCATCAGCGGCCAGGACCACGGAGGTAGCGGGGTCGCTGGTCACGATCTCTTTGAGTGTCTCCCTGGCTTGCTGGCGTGTGGTGCTTTGGCCGTTGAGGAAGAGTTCGCCGTCGAGGTCGAGGACGAGGGCTACGGAGTTAGCCGGTGCGTCTTGCGCCGAGGCGGCTCGGGGGAGTTTCACGGGGATGACCGGCTCCTTCATGAAGGTGGCCGTCACCATGAAGATAATCAACAGGACCAAAATAACGTCGACAAGGGGCGTGACATTAATTTCGGCGACCAGGTCATCATCGTCGAAGCTAGCTTTACCTGCCATTGCTGCTGCTCCTGGTTTGGAAGTCAACGATGGTCTTGGCCGGGTCATGGGCCATGGAGGTCACGGCGGTCTCGAGTCTGTGGGCCATGAAGAGTTTGGTGAGTGTTTCGGCCTGTCGAAGCAAGTTCTTGCTGCGGCTCTTAAAGATATTGAAGAGGACGAGGGCCGGGATTGCGACGCCGATGCCCACGGCGGTGGCGACCAGGGCCTCGGATATGCCGGCCATGACCACTTGCGGGCCAGTGGTTTCGGCAGTGGCGAGGTCTGCAAAGGCGTTGACGATTCCAAGGACCGTGCCGAAGAGGCCGATGAATGGGGCGTTGGAGCCGACTGTTGCGAGGAATGCCAGGTTACGTTCCAGGCGGCTGCGCTCCTCGGTCATGGCCGAGTCGATGTACTCTTGGAGGGCTTCAGGGGCAGTGTAGTGCTGGTCTGCCAGGGCCACGACCATCTTGGCCGGCACGCTGGGGTGGGCTCGAAGCTGGGCCTCGGCTTCCTGGTCACCTTTCAGAGCCTTAGCCAGGAGCGACTTGACCCTGGCCTGTTCTGCACGGATGCGGAAGAGGGCGAACCAGCGCTCGACGCCCAGGCCGAGCACGATTACGCTGAGTGCGATAAGCAGATAGAGTACCCACTCGACTCCGTGGGAAAGTAGAGACATAAGTTGTTGAACCATTATAGTCCTCTTAGTGTTTTGCTACAACAGCAAAAGACCAACTGAGCACTACTCAGAGGATGCCCAGCCACGCAGAGAGTGTGGTGTGAGCACCGGAAGTACGGGCTTCAGTTGGGATTGGCCGGTCCAGGCGGCTTAGTGGGACACCACGCAATGGTGCGCCCCACCGTCACTCTGCTGGCCGAATCAGGTGAGGGATTGAGGGGGGGATCTCTTAGGGGCCTTCACCAGGGGTGGCAGTGACCGGAGCGCCTGACTAACGCGATAAGGCGAGTCCAACGTCTCCAGTTGGAGTAGTCGAGAGCCGTCGGGGGCTCCTGCAAGAGGCGCTTGTGACAGCGACAACGCCAGTTCGAATGGACAGGATTCGGCATATTGCTCGCATCCCCTAGAAGGGGAGTTCAGCTCGGCATCTGCTCCATCTGCCAAGACATAAAACAGAGTGCCTGATGCTGAATGGTCATGATGGTGGTGGCACCCCTGATGGAGTTCGAAGAGCTTGTTGCTGTCGGGGTCCCGGAAATGATAGACAGCAGCAAAATGGTAGATTGAGAGGATGCCACCCCCAGCATACACAAGCGCCAGGGCAAGTGCACCGAGCCTCACAGCAGCAGCATTTCTGACCTTTCCCATCTCGAGCCAAATCCTCCGGCCAGTCTCGTATCGTCTGACCTCGTGGGGCATCCTAGATCCCCAGACCCGGAGGCGCAAGCCTTAACAGGAGCATCTTGACGACGAGGGCAGGCGATGGGCCCGGCTGCCACGGAGTGCATCGAGAGTCCGTCAGCCCGCGTTCGGGCTCTGTTTCGACCGATGGCCCTGGCATTCTGGCAATCACCTTTAGTGACCTCCTCTGGGTTCATAGGAAAGGGCAAGGCAACCACTTGAAGGCGCCGCTCTATCTGGTAGACTAAACTACCAGAGGTTAGAGGCTCTGTCAAGCGTAGAAGAATCAGTCGTTTTCGAATTTGGGAGGGCGGCAGTTTCTCATCATGGTTGGAGTCGGAGGCAGCTTCGGGGGATGCGGATTGCTGAGGCCTTTTCGTTGCAACCAATGAGTTTCGGGGTTAGGAGAGGCTATGTGCCTGGGTTGCTGCTTCGGGGAGGTTGTGATGAGCTGGTTAAGGATAGCGATGCTCTGGTTGGTGTTTGGGATAGCCTCTTGCGGGGGTGAGGGCTCGTCGGTGTGTGGGGGTGATTGTTCGCTTGACGTTGGCGGCGACTCGGCAAGTGGGGAGGTGAACCAGGCGGGCGATCTTGGGGCGGTTCCGGAGCTCAGGGGGGATCTGGAGGGGGACGTGGAGCCGCTGGAGCCTCCTTATGACTACCTCATTGTAGCGGCCGACGGCTTTGTGCCCGTGTCGGGTCAGCTTGCCGAGTATCGGAGAGGTATGGGGCACAGCGTGCTGGTTGTGGGGGTTGGGGAGTTGGTGGGTGAGGTGACGGGGGACGACGAAGCCTTTGAGATTATCCGGGACTGGGTGCGAGGCTGGTACGCGAAACGGGATGTGGGGCGGCCGTTCTATCTGGTGCTGGTTGGGGATGCTGTTGAGAACGGTTTCTCGCCTGCCTTGCATGTCCCCGTGGCCTACTGGAGCGGGCTGTGGCAGGATTGTTACAGCGACAACTTCTATGCTGACGTGGATGATGACCATGTACCCGACATGGCGGTGGGGCGTATTCCCGTGGCGACGGTAGCGGAGTTTGAGAGTTTTATGAGTCGGTTGGTCTCCTATGAGCAGGAGACCTCAGTGGGGCCGTGGAACCACCGATTCCATATATATGCCGGCGAGGGCGGCTTTGGTGAGGAGGAGGACAAGGCAATCGAGTTGGTTGCTCAGAAAGGTCTTGAGACTGTTCCATATGAGTTTGACATGCTCTTCGCATATGATAGTCCAGGCAGCAAATATTATTATAGTCCCTTTGGAGAAGTTGTTGAGAAGATGTTGAGTAATGGTGCTATACTTGTCAGTTACCTGGGACACGGGGGCGGCGAACTGGACATACCGGATCTCGGGAGCTTGGAGTGCACCAACAGGCTTCCTATGTGCGCCTTCTTCGCTTGCAGCTCGGGGGACTACGCCTACAAGAATGACTCGGATGCAGAGATCGCCTTCCGCCTTCCCAATGGTCCCGTGGCCATGCTCGTTTCAACGGCCGTCACGCACCCCTACGGCAACGCCATCAATGCGCTGGAGTTGGAGGCAGCGGTATTCGTAGACCGGCCTGATACCTTTGGTGAGGCGGTGAGGCGGCTGAAGTGGCGCTCCGTCTACGCCACCAGTACCCTTCGGGATTTGCTTGACTCGCTGGCGGTAGCGTTTATATCCAAGAAAGAGATGAGCGATTCCAATATAGATCATCAGTACAGCTACAATCTCCTTGGCGATCCTGCGATAAGGATGCTTCTGCCTCTCCAGGGTGTTGAGCTAAAAGGACCCGATGCTGTGCGGGGGGCCGCCTGGCAGTTCGAGGGTAGTGTTGAGAGTCCCAGGAACGGGAAGGCCGATGTCCGGATCGTGTGTGGAAGGGCCAGTGTGCTGCACAAGCTGACGCCGGTGGATGAGCCGGATGAACTGGCCAACCAGGGTGTTGTGCAGGAGAACTGGCAGAAGGCCATGGACCATGTGGTGGCTGAGGTCACTGTGGAGGTGGTTGACGGCCGGTTTTCGGGAGAGCTTGCTGTACCGCTGTCGACTTCGGCGGGGAACTATCACGCCTACGCTTATGTTTACGACAAGAATGGCCGCTCCGATGCTGCGGGATCGATACCTCTGAAGGTGAGGTCGCCGGCGAACTGAACAGACTTGCTTCCTGGCCACCATGGCGGGCCACCTGCTGCGTTGCTCGGTCGCCGGCTCACTGCGACGTGGCTAAGGCCACGCCTCATTCGCCCGGCTCGGTCGCGCCTTGCATCTGGCACCGCCCTGGTGACCAGGGGGGGGGGTGTACGCCGCGAGCACGGCATTCGACGCCTGACGCCGCATACGGGGATGAACGCTGGTCGAGATGACCATGTTCAGTGGTTGCACTCGGGGCCATGCTCGTGGTCGCCGCCTTGGTCAGTGCCGGGTTCGTCGCCGTGGTCGTGGCCATGACCGTGGTGGTGGTGAAGGTGGACCGGGGGCGGTTTGGGCCTGTTGGTCGGGGCCTTCTTGAGGGGCATAGAAGGCAGTTCACCTTTCTTCTTTGGAACGAGAGATTCCATCATTTTTTGTTCATCAATCTTATCGAGGTCTGCTCTTGTCATCTTCATAAACAGCACATCCTCAAGCTGCTTGTATGCTGTTGCCATGTCCTCTCTGTGTGCTTTGGCCCAGGCCACCAGTTGTGCGGGGGCTTCTTTGGAGGAGGTGAGGCGCTCGTAGGAAGCATCGTAGTAGAAGCGGATTGCATCTATCCCTGAGAGGGTCTCAGCCCCTGACATATCCGATGCGCACTGGGTCATGAGCAGTACGGCACCGGCTACCCTGGTGCCTTCATTCTGCTTATTCCAATCCTGTGGGCAGAACTCTTCGGCCGTGGCCAGGTCAACCAGGGTGCAGACGCCACTGACGTGTCTTGGGGCTATGGTGGGACAGACTCGCCCCACGACAGTGAGCACCACATTCTGCCAGTTGGCCTCCATTCCGGGTCCGGGGCGTCTTGTAGTTTCCACCAGCAGGTCTCGGATGGCCATGGCATCGTCGAGCCATGCGAGTTCTGCGTTACTGCGGATCTGCCGAGTGCCTTTGAGGTAGTGGCTCTTATCTCTGTAGAAGATGCCCTGGGCGATGCGGCCGTACTGGGCCAGGATCTCGGAGGAGGTTCGAAGTTCCTGGGTCAGTGCCTCTTCGGTGCTGCAGCGCTGGAAATCGCTGATGATCTCTTGCAGAGTGGCCTGAAAGTTGACCAGGTCGGAGATCTTACCTGTGAGCTTCCAGCCCCGCAGGGTCTGCCACATGGTGAAGAGTTCCTCGTCCTCGGTGATGAGGGCGGTGAAAAAGAGGGCCATCTGTGATCTTGCCAGCCAGTAGCGAGCCTCAGCGGCCAGGGCAGCGGGGGCCGGGCTCTGGCGCTTGGGGTCCTTTATCTCTTCCAACGCTCTAACGGTATCCTGCCATGCGGCGCCGAAATCGGTACCGGGCAGGGAGGCAATGGCGCTGTCAAGTACCTCCTTATCTGTCTGCTTCTTCTCTGAGCATGCAGAGATGGCCAAAGCCAAGCCAAGGCAAAGAACCAAGCCCGTGGTAACCTTCTGTTCACCGAAGATTCTGCGAAATACCTTTACCTTTACCATTTTTACCTCGAGAAGTGTTCGAATGCACCTCAAAGCGAACTGCAACGCGGCATGCTACCCCTGGGAGAGCCCCTGAACAAGGGGAAAACGACCATGGTCTCGAATTCGCAGCGAATAGAGTTGACAACAAAGCGGGCCGGTCCTATCCTCGGCCCGTTGCGTTTCGGTGTAGTCAGAAAGAACGGGAGACTCCCGGATTTAAAGCAGGAGGGTGAGATGTTCAAGGTTGCTTCCAAGGTTGCACTGTTTGCCATGGTTGTGGGTTTCGGAGCGCTCTATGCAGGCTGTGGCCCCAAGTATCCGAACTGCGATTCGGACGAGCACTGCGCTGAGAAGGGCGAGTACTGCGTGAACCAGCTCTGCCGCGAATGCGCCAACAACGATAGCTGCGTGGCCAAGACCGGCGACAAGTGCCGCCGCTGCGGTGTGAACTACACCTGCGAGAAGACCCCCGGCTGCTGCCACAGCGATGCTGAGTGCCCCGGTGGCAAGTGCCGTAACATGGATGCCGACGGCGTTGGCAAGTGCGGTCCTCTCTGCATCAACAACTCCGAGTGTCCCGAGGGCCAGGAGTGCGTTGGCGAGCGCTGCGCTCCCATCAAGGTGCCCTGTGGCGGTCCCTGCCCTGCCAAGAAGCAGTGCGTCAATGACCGTTGCGAGTGGGAGTGCTCCTTCCAGAACATCCACTTCGACTTCGACGTAGGCAGCTTGAACAAGGCCGGCAAAGAAGAAGTTGCGGCCAACATCGAGTGCATCAAGAAGCTCGACCTCCCAATCGTCCTCTCGGGCCATGCCGATGAGAGAGGCGACGACGAGTACAACTCCCAGCTCGGTGGACACCGCTGGAAGTCCGTTGAGCGCCGCCTGAAGGATCTCGGCGTGAAGGTCAAGATGAAGGGCATCAGCTACGGCGAAGACCGCCCCCTCTGCAGCGAGTCCAACGAGGGCTGCTGGAGCCGGAACCGTCGCGTTGAACTTTCCGTGGACGAAGGCATCTAGTCTTAGCTGCCCGAGAATCCGGAACGCTACATTCGGCGGAACAATGAAGCAGGGCTGCGCCCAACCAGGGCGTGGCCCTTTATCCTTTTAACCCCTGGCGATATTCCTGCGGAGTTGTCCATGATACGCATTGGTGTTGCCAATCTTGTGCTGCCCATGGTTCTGCTTCCCCTGGCTGCTTCATGCGTTACCACGGGGAAATTCAACGCCCTCAAAGAGCGTGTCGAAGCGCTGGAGACGGCGCAGGCCGAACTGGCAGCGCTTCTGGATGAGTCTAATCAGCGTCTGACAAAGGCTGACGCCGATGGGGCAACAGAGGTGCAGGCAGTGAGGGTGCGCATGGCCGACATCGCCGGTGACCTCACCGACATGCAGCGCTCCGTGGCAAGGGTCCAGGGCCGGCAGGAGGAGATTGACTACAAACTCTCCGAGGTCTCCAACAGGGTCAAGGGGATAACCGGCGTGGTCGAAGACAAGTTTGGCGTGGATGTTGAGGACCTTCCAGCCAACCTGCCCGAGGAGCCCGAAGCCTTCTTCGCGCTCTGTAACGAGACCTTCAAGAAGAACCAGACCAAGAAAGCCAGAGCCCTCTTCCGGGAGTTCGTCAAGCGGTTCTCCACCCATGAGAAGGCCGACGACGCTCAGTTCATGGTGGGGGAGTGTTACTTCGCCGAGTCGAAGTTCGAAGATGCTGTTATCGCCTACAAGCAGGTATACGACAATTATCAGCAGGGGGACCGCTATCGCGAAGCCGTGCTGAGAATTGGGCTATCCTACGTAAGAGCTAATTCCTGCAAGAAGGCTTTAAAGATTTACGACTTTGCCGCCAAGACCTTCCGTAAGACTCCAGAAGGTGAGCAGGCAGCAACAGAGTACAAGGCCCTCAAGAAGACGTGCAGGTAATGCTGCCTGAGTTCGATGTGGTGGTCATAGGCGGGGGGCACGCCGGCTGCGAGGCCGCTCACGCCGCTGCCAGGATGGGCCTCTCCACGGCCCTCGTCTCCATGAATCTGCACAAGCTGGCGATGGCCTCCTGCAATCCTGCGATTGGTGGGCTTGCCAAGGGCCACCTGGCTCGGGAAGTGGATGCCATGGGGGGGCTCATGGGCCGGGTGGCAGATGCCACGGGAATACAGTTCAGAAGGCTCAACGTCAGCAAGGGCCCCGCCGTTCGGTCAACCAGAGCCCAGATAGACCAGGATCGCTACGCCCGGGTCATGCGTGCCATGCTTGAGGCCACGCCGGGACTCGTTCTGCTGGAAGACGAGGCGGTGCAGGTTCTTTGCCAGCCGTGCAAAGGGACTCAACTTGGGATGGAGGTGGCCGAGGGTGGTTGTGGTTCCACGGGCCTTGGCATCAGCGGGGTAGAGCTGAAGGCAGCGGGAAGGGTTCGTTGCCGGAGCCTGGTGTTGTGCGCCGGCACCTTTCTCAGGGGGGTTATCCATATCGGCACCAGGCAGTTCAGCGCCGGTCGCATGGATGATGCTTCCAGCGAATCCATGACCGCTTCGTTGTTGAAGCTGGGGCTTACCACTGCACGATTGAAGACCGGAACGCCTGCCAGGATTCTCGCCAGCAGTGTGGACTTATCTGTGATGCGAACTCAACACGGCGATGTGCCGCCACCCATGTTCTCCTGGTCCAGCGCCCACCCGGTGCTGCCACAGGTGCCATGCTATGAGACTCATACGACCATTGAGACTCATCGCATTCTCAGCGAAAATCTTCACCTCTCACCGCTCTTCTCTGGGCAGATACAGTCCAGGGGGCCTCGATACTGTCCCTCTATCGAAGACAAGATCGTCCGGTTCGCCGACCGAGAGAGCCACCAGGTCTTCATTGAGCCAGTGGGGCTGGACTCGCCGCTTCTTTACCCCAACGGCCTTTCAACAAGTCTGCCTCTGGATGTGCAGGAGCGCTTCCTTCGCACGGTCCCCGGGCTGGAGAAGGTTGCCATTGCGGTGCCCGCCTACGCCATCGAGTACGACTTCTTTCCACCCACCCAGCTTAGGCCCAGCCTGGAGACCAGGGCGGTTTCGGGGCTCTTCCTGGCAGGGCAGGTCAACGGCACCTCGGGGTACGAGGAGGCAGCGGCTCAGGGGCTTCTGGCCGGCATAAATGCGGCGCAATCCGTGCTGGGCAAAGAGCCCGTGGTGCTTGGCCGCCACGAGGCCTACGCAGGGGTGCTGGTAGACGACCTGACCACGTTGGGTACCTCGGAGCCATACCGGATGTTCACCTCAAGGGCCGAGTACAGGCTGCTGCTGCGAGAGGCCAATGCGCCGAAACGGCTCACGCCCCTGGGACGTTCTCTTGGTATTGTGCAGCAGGAGCAGTGGGACGATTTCCAGGCTCGTGCCGCATGGGAGGAGCGAATCCTGGGGCCGCTTCGAGAACAGAGCATTGCCCCCGATGACCAGGGTATCCGCTGGGCCCAAGAAGTGGGTACCCCCGTGCCGGCCTCCAAGACCAGGTGTATCAGACTGCTTGAACGTCCCGAGGTGACCCTGGCCTCTTTGGCCACCGTGGCGGGTTTCAGCCTGGATGGTGTCCGGCATGACCAGATTGAAGAGCTTGAGACTATGGTGAAATTCTCGGGCTACATTGCACGAGAAGAAAACATTGTGGCTCGCCTTCGCTCCATGGAGAACAAGTCGTTGCCCCCTGAATTCCCCTATCGGCTGGTTGAGGGACTCACCACCGAAGTTGTGGAGAAGCTGGAGAAGATTCGCCCCGCTACCCTGGGACAGGCCTCCAGAATCCCCGGCATGACCCCCGCAGCGGTAGCCAATTTGCTCATAGTGCTAACCCGGGGTAAAGGAATCAGGCGAGACGACGAGGAGGGGTAGGCGTGAGAGTTCATTTCATCGGCGTTAGCGGCACGGCCATGGCCGGCGTAGCCCTCATGATGCGCAAGCTGGGTCACACCGTGCAAGGCTCCGATACGGCCTTCTACCCGCCCATGGGCCCAATGCTCAAAGAACAGGGGGTCGCTACCTTGACCGGTTACCGACCCGAGAACATCACCCCGGACTTGAACCTCGTGGTGGTGGGCAATGTCTGCCGTCGAGATAATCCGGAAGTTGTTGAGGCTCAGCGGCTGGGACTGCTGCTGCTCTCTATGCCCCAGGTCATCGAACGCTTCTTCCTTGCGGACAAGCACGCGCTGGTAGTGACGGGCACCCACGGAAAGACCTCCACAACGGCACTTCTAGCCTGGATGCTTGAAGAGGCCGGCATGGACCCCTCATTCATGGTGGGCGGCATTGCTCTTAACTTTCAATCAAATCATAAAATCGGCGATGGCTCCTACTTCGTCATCGAAGGAGATGAGTACGATACAGCGTTTTTCGATAAGAAAGCAAAGTTCTTTCACTACAAGCCATTGCATGCTGCAATCACTTCACTGGAGTACGACCACGCTGATATATATCCTGACCTATCCTCAATAGAACAGACATTCCATTCGTTCGCAGAGATGATTCCAGTACAAGGCAGCCTCAGTTGCTGTACCGACTGGCCGGTGCTGTGGCGCATAGCGGACGCGTGTGCTGGTGAAGTCGTCCGATATGGCACCGATGAGACGGCCCTGGTGGCCGCAAGGCAGATGAGTGCGGGTGAGAGCGGGACCACGTTCCAGTTGACTCTGGACGGCGGCCAGAGGTGGCACGATGCCACGCTGGCGCTTTGGGGGCGTCACAACGTGTTGAACTCGCTGGCGGCCGCTTCGCTGGCCAGCAGGGCTGGAGCCGATGTGGAGAGCATTGTCAGGGCCATGGCTACCTTCAAGGGGGTCTGGCGTCGAATGCAGGTTTGGGCGCAGGCGGCCGACGTCACCATCGTGGACGACTTTGCTCACCACCCCACCGCAGTGACGGAGACACTGAAGGCCTGCGTCTCCAGATTTCCCGGACGAAGAGTTCTGGCCGTGTACCACTTCGAGTCCAACACCAGCCGTCGGCGAATCTTCCAAGCCGAGTACGGGCAAGCGTTTCGGGGCGCCCAGGCGGTCTTTCTGACTCACCCCCTGGTCAAGGCCGATGCGCTGAGTGCCGACCAGTATCTCGACCCATTCGAGGTGGTTGCCCGAGTTCGAGAGTACGCTGACCATGCCGGCGCCTGGAGCGACTTCCAGGGGATTTGCGACGCGATTGTTGCTTATGCGAAGCCCGGTGATGTTGTTCTCGGGATGTCGGGGCGTGACCTCTCGCCCCTTTACGAACTGCTCGTCCCGGCCTTACAGGCATCACGTGAGCGGTAGCTACCCTGGGCACTCTTCCTGCGCGTGAACTACTGAGGAGCGGCCTTAAGCGTGCCGGCCAGGCAGGAACAATTTCAGAGGTGGATATTAAGGAGCAGCCTGGCGGTCCAGGGGAGTGGGTCCTGGATGGTTGAGCCGCCCTTGATGCCCTCCATTGGGATGAGCAGGCCGCCCTGCATACGAAGCTGAATGTGTTTGAAGAGGTCGGCTCCAAAGGTGATGTTGCCCTCGGCGCCGAGGTTGGCCTCCTCACCAGGCGTGGACGAAGCTACAAAAGCCCTGGCAAACAGGAGGCTGCCCTCCATGAAGACGTGGCCGTAAGGGCCGTGGTCAAGGGTGGTCTGGATGGATGGTTTGAGATACCAGGCGTTAGTCACTGCCCCAACCACATTGCGGAACAGTATCTGGTCCACAAGGAAGTTGGGATGTAGGGCGAAGGATGTGACCGTGGAGTTGCTGGCCACGGGGCTGCTCTCCCAAACAGAGTCGTCGGGCTCTGCAATGACGTAGCGGTCCAGGATGCCGAATGCCTGTGCACCGTCGTCACCCGAGGCAGCGCCGAATTCGAGTCCGGCCTTCCAATTGTTGGTGGCTTCCAGGAAGCCACGGGCCACACCCCCGACGCCGTAGAGGGTCTTGCTGGTGTCCTTGCCGGCGAACCCCTGCGAAGCACCCAGAGAGGCGTATCTAGCCGCAATTTCGCCCTCGAGACGAAGGCGGAGGCTGGAGTCGAACTTGTGGGTGAAGCGGATGTACCCGTCGGGGTTGAAGACAGTAGCGTCCCGCCACAGCAACTCTGTGCAGTCGTACTTGGGGTCCCATTCGTAGGCAGCGGCACAGACCTCGTTGGGGTTTCTGCTGCCCAGTGAAGAGAACTCCTGGAAGCGCAGTCGGCCGTAAAGGCCAAACTCAAGCGTTGATGGGCCGAAGGTGTCGATTCGGGTGAACTTCACCCGCCACTGCCAGATGTCGTCCCTGTCGCCAAGGTCCACGGGGGGCGCCCAGGGCGAGAAGGGGTCGGTGGCCTGGGTTCCCTCAAGGGGCCAGTCCAGCGATATCTCTGCAGTCATGCCGGCGAAGGCACCGGAAAGGGCAACGCCGTCCACGGCATCGCCGCCGTCGGTGTCCCAGTCCGATGCGTCGTTCTCCAGGATGCCAAGGCCCCAACTGGCCGGTAGCCTTCCCGCCTTGAGGGTAACCAGGTTCCACAAGAAGAGTTCGCCCCAGGCCATTCGGACGGCAAGCACGTTGGCAGTGGAGCCATCTTGACCAGCGATTGGAACTGCGAAGTCTGAAGAGATGGTGCGCTTGAAGTCCGACACAATGGAATCACCAGCGTGCGAGTCGATGATGTCGAGCACCATGTGAACGTCGCCCCGTTCGCCGATGTGCAACACAGGGTGGAGCCTCATGCGAAAGTCTGTAGAGAACTGCAGGTCGCTGGAATCGAGCCCGAAGCTGCGGCCCAAGGGGGGGCGTATGCCGTATCTGTTCACAGCGGGGTAGAGCCCCATGTCCATCTGGCTGGAAGCGTTAGTTCGCCATCGAAAAGCACCCTCGATATCAACGGAGAAGAGACCATCGGCGGCAAAGAGGTCGACCCGGTCCGTAACTGCACGTTCCTGGGCCAGGGCGCTGGTGCTCCAGGTGCTGCCTGCCAGAATGGCCAGAAGAAGCGCTGCGGTGCTGCGTGAGATCATTTGTCCCCCAGAAGGCCCCCTGCAACCCCGACAATGGAGCTCCAAAGTTGCGCCGATAGTAGCCACTATGGGCGTTGGATGTCAATGATTCGGACTGTTAGGACGCGGACCTTTCGGACTATTTGGACGCGGACCTTTCGGACTATTTGGACGCGGACGATTCGGACTGTTCGGACGCGGACGATTCGGACTATTTGGACGCGGACGATTCGGACGATTCGGACTATTCGGACGGGGTTGGTTGGGGGGGGCCGTGGGGGGCCGTGGGGGGCCGGGGGGGCCTACCCTTGTCTCTCTATTCGGGCCCAGGAGTCCTTTAGGGTGGCGGTGCGGTTGAAGACCAGGGTTTCTTTGGAGTTGGGGTCGATGCAGAAGTAGCCTATTCGCTCGAATTGCACCCTTGCGCCGGGATCCAGAGTGGCAAGGGCGGGCTCCAGCTTGGCGCCTTGAAGGACCTTGAGGCTGTCGGGGTTTATGGCGTCTAGCCAGTTCTCCTCGGCCATGGGGTTTTCCACTTTGAACAGCCTGTCGTAGAGGCGCACTTCGGCGTCTACGGCGTGGGGGGCGGAGACCCAGTGGAGGGTGCCTTGCACTTTGCGTCCGTCTACGGCGTTGCCACCCCTGGAGTTTGGGTCCCAGGTGCAGCGAAGCTCTGTTACGTTGCCCTGTTCATCGGTGATTACCTCGTCGCAGGTCATGAGGCAGGCGTAACGCAGGCGCACCTCTTTGCCGGGGGCAAGGCGGAACCACTTCTTTGGGGCCTCCATCTTGAAGTCGTCCTGTTCCACGTACAGCTCTCGGGAGAAGGGGACCCTTCTGGTGGGGCCGTCGGGTCTGTTGGGATCCAGGGGGGCGTCGAACCACTCGACCTGGCCCTCGGGGTAGTTTGTCAGCACCACCTTGAGGGGGTTGAGAACACCCATATATCGAGGGGCGATCTCGTTGAGCCTCTCACGGACGAAGTACTCCAGAAGGGCGACGTCGACGTTCTGCTCGTTCTTGGAGACGCCGATTCGCTCGCAGAAGGTTCGGATGGCTTCAGGGGGAAAGCCCCGGCGTCGCATGCCCGAAACCGTGGGCATTCTCGGGTCGTCCCACCCATCTACCCAGTTCTCCTTCACCAACTGCAGCAGGCGCCTCTTGCTCATCACCGTGTAGGTGAGGTTGAGGCGCGCAAACTCGTACTGCCTGGGCCGGTGCGGAACCGGTAGGTTGTCGATGAACCACTCATATAGGGGGCGGTGAATCTCGAACTCCAGCGTGCATATGGAGTGGGTTATTCCCTCGATGGCGTCGGATTGACCATGGGCCCAATCGTACATGGGGTAGATGCACCACTTGTCGCCCGTGCGGTGATGGTGGGCCCGGAGGATCCGGTACAACACCGGGTCCCGCATGTTCATGTTCGGGTGGCCCATATCTATCTTGGCCTTGAGCGTCTTGCTGCCATCTGCAAACTCCCCTGCCCTCATTCGCCGGAAGAGGTCCAGGTTCTGGTCGATGGTCCTGTTGCGGTAGGGGCTCTCCCGGCCGGGGGTGTAGAAGTTACCTCGGTACTCTCGTGTCTCCTCGGGAGTCAGGTCGCATACGTAGGCCTTACCGGAGTTGATCAGATGCTCTGCCCACTGGTAAAGCTGCTCGAAGTAGTCCGAAGCGTAGAACTCTCGCCCCTGCCAGTCGGCACCCAGCCAGGCTACATCCTCCCGAATGGAGTCCACGTACTCCTGCTCTTCTTTGGATGGATTCGTGTCGTCGAAGCGCAAGTTGGTGGTGCCCCCGAACTCCTTGGCAACGCCGAAGTTGAGCACGATGCTCTTGGCGTGTCCAATGTGAAGATAACCGTTGGGCTCCGGCGGGAACCTCGTTGCCACACGACCGCCGTGGGTCCCGGCAGCAACATCGGCCGCTACGATTTCTCGGATGAAGTTCGACGACTTGTCTTCGGCAACAGGTTTGGAGCTATCGTTGTTCTCTGACATTTATAAACCCTTCCCATGTTAGAAGCAATGAAGGCAGCAGGCCGACGGCGGGGCTCGGCATGGGGGCAAACGTTAACCTCAGGGGGGTAGAAGTGTCAAGGTTGTGACGATTTCCTGAGAGCCCCGATTGGAGAAACGGGGGCCCGATGCCTGCACCCGCATTGAAGGTCTGCGATGGCCCCGGGCAGGGGCTTCGTTTTCCGGAATCAGCCCATTCCGGAGCTGCTTGCATATGCGCTCTCTATTGAGTAGTCTCGAACGGCATTTCAGGCGCAGGAGGTTGGCCATGGAATCTTATTCTCCGGTGGTTCATGAACGAGCACGGCGACGGGTTGAGGCCAAAGGTTGGAGGCCCAGGAATTGTGTCTGGGAGGTTACTCTGGAGTGCAATCTTCGCTGCGGGCATTGTGGCTCCAGGGCGGGCAAGGCCAGGGCCGATGAGCTCTCTACCACTGAGGCTCTCCGTGTTGTGGGCGAGCTTGCGGTGCTGGGCACCGAACTGCTGACCCTCTCCGGGGGCGAACCGACGCTGCGAGAAGACTGGGACATCATCGCCAAGGCCGCAACAGAGCGTGGCGTGCTGGTGAACATGGTGACCAACGGCGTCTATGGCTCGGGCCGCTCTGCTTCGGAGATTGCCCGGCGTGCCAAGGCGGCGGGAATGACCAACGTGGGCATATCGGTTGATGGCCCCAAGGAGGTCCACGACTCCATCCGCGGCGCCGGTACCTACGAGAAGACCCTCAACTCCATCCGGGAGTTTACCAACGAGGGGGTCAGGGTAGCCGTCCTGACCACCATCAACAGAATGAACTTCCCGGTGCTGGAGCAGATAAAGGCCCTGGTCCAGGAGAGCGGTGCCACCATGTGGCGCCTGCAGCTTGGCAAACCTATGGGAAGCCTCAGCGATCACATGGATTGGGTAATAGCGCCCCGTCAGGTGCCCGAACTGGTTCGGCGACTTGCTACGATGAAAAGCCAGGGCGGTGTCTCCTTGGCCATTGGCGACTCCATCGGATACTACGGACCCCACGATAAGGTGCTGCGAGGTTGGGGCTGGCGTCAGAGAAACGAGTGTTGGCAGGGGTGCCAGGCTGGAATGCACGCCATCGGCATCGAGGCCAACGGCGGTATCAAGGGGTGCCTCTCCTTGCAGGCCAAGGTGGGCGAAGCGGATCCCTTCGTTGAGGGCAATGTCCGAGAAACATCGCTGCTGGAACTCTGGAACCGCCCCGGAGTTTTCGCCTACAACCGTGACTTTGAGTTGGACCAACTCTCGGGAGAGTGCCGAAAGTGCAGCAAGGCCAAGGTGTGCCGGGGCGGGGCACGATGCGTGACCTCTGCCGTGGGCGACATGAGTGACAACCCCTACTGCGCATGGCGCTACGAGGATCACTTCAGCCTTGGAGAAGCCGTACGAGGCTCGGCCGTTGGGGCCGCTGCCGCACTCTGGATCTCGATGGGGCTGGGTGGATGCGACAAGGATGGACCGGCCCCTGAAAAGGACGTAGTCTCCGACGTGGCCAAAGATCTCGGGGTAGATAGTTGCTGCGACCCCGAATATGGCACTATCCCCGACTTCGACATGATCGACAACAAGCCGTCGGACGCCATCAACTGCGAGGAGGTTTGCTGCGAGTGTGACTACGGGGTGCTGCCTGACGAAGTCCGGGATGCATGCTGCAAGCCAGCAAAGGATATCACCACGGCGGACCAGCTCCCCGATGGCTGCTGCCAGCCCGAATACGGAATAGAGCCCGACGTAATATTTGACACCTATACAGACAACAACGTCACCGACGTCACCGGAGATACAACCAAGCCCGATGCCATCAACTGCGCCGATGTCTGCTGCGAATGCGACTATGGCGTCCTGCCCGACGATGTTTACCAAGCCTGCTGCCAGCCCGAATATGGGGTGGAGGTGGATGTGGTGCCTCAGGATGTGGCATCGGATGTGGCGCCGGATGCCGTCAACTGTGACGATGTTTGCTGTGACTGCGAGTACGGGATCATTCCGGACGAGGTTTACGAAGCCTGCTGTAAGGACCCTTGCGAGAACGTCTGCTGCGAGTGTGACTACGGCGCTCCGCCTCCTCCCGGGTGCTGCGATAAGTAAGTTCCCGATCTGACCATTCTTTTCAATTAGAGGACCGCTATGGCTTTCAAGAGACTTGGAGTCAATGTAGACCATGTTGCAACTATTCGCCAGGCCAGGGGCACCCGCTACCCTGACCCCATTTTTGCTGCACTGCTTGCCGAGCGCATGGGGGCACACCAGATAACCATTCACCTTCGAGAAGACCGGCGACATATCCAGGAACGGGATCTGCTGCTGCTGAAGCAAGTGGTGCAGACCAAGCTCAACCTGGAAATGGCCGTGGCTGAGGAGGTCGTTGTGATAGCCTGCAGGGTAGCCCCCGACCGGGCAACTCTGGTGCCCGAGAAGAGGGAGGAACTGACCACCGAGGGGGGCCTCGACGTTGTGGCACACCTGCCCAGGGTCAAAGAGGTCATCGAGCGGCTGCATAGGGCCGGAGTAGCGGTCAGCCTCTTTGTTGAGCCGTCGAGGGAACAAATTGACGCTTCCGTAGAGGCGGGGGCCGACGCTGTGGAGTTGCACACGGGGGCTTACGCCAACGCCTCCAGTGAGTTGCTCCGCATCGCCCTTCTGGCGCACCTCGAGGATGCCGCACGTTATGCCAACAGACGCGGCCTTGAGGTTGCGGCCGGACATGGTCTGGACCTGCAGAATGTTGGACCCGTGGCAGCGATTCCAGAGGTGGAAGAGCTGAACATTGGTCACAGCATTATTGCCAGGGCCATTATCCACGGCATGGAGAAGGCCGTGGAGGAGATGCTTGCGGCCATCTGAGTTGGAGGAAGTATGAAAGCCGTATTGCCGCAGACGATGAGGGATATAGATATTGAGGCCATACAGTCCTATGGTATTCCCGGCCTGCTGCTCATGGAGAACGCTGCCCGAGGGGCCTGCGACGTCATGGTGGCTCAGCTTGCCATTGAGACTGCTCACAGGGTCGTTGTGCTCTGTGGTCCGGGCAACAACGGTGGCGATGGTTTTGGGCTGGCAAGACACCTGCATAGCCGGGGCTCTGACGTGGTCGCCGTGAGTTTGCGACCCACCTCAGAGCTTCAGGGCGATGCAGCGACTCAGGCAGCGATGGCGTTGGCAGCGGGGGTGCAGGTTGTGGTACCCGAGGCAGAGGAAGAGACCGAGGAGCTTATGTTCCGGGTTGGTCCCGCCGGGGTTATCGTGGACGGTCTGTTTGGAACGGGGTTCAAAGAGGGTATCAAGGGTCGTGCAGCCGAACTTATCGAGGTGGCCAACCAACTCGACGTGATTCGGGTAGCCCTGGATGTTCCCAGCGGGCTTGACAGTGCCACGGGCAATGTGGGCGAGGTGGTCTTCAACGCCCATCTGACGGTAACTTTTGGTTTGCCCAAAGTTGGGCTCTTCTTGTACCCGGGGGCCTCTTCTTGTGGCGATGTGCATGTGGTGAGCCTTGGGCTTCCCCGAGGGCTGGTGGAGCGACATGCCGGGGTGGATCTCATCACCTCGTTCGAGGAGGTGCCGCTGTATGTCCAGCGGCCTGCCGATGCGCACAAGAACAGCATGGGGCATCTTCTGCTGGTAGCGGGTTCTCCGGGGAAGTCTGGTGCTGCACTGCTGGGTGGCACCGCTGCGCTGCGGGCTGGTGCCGGGCTTGTGACTGTGGCCGCTCACGCCGGAGTGCGGGCTACGCTGGAGAACCAGATTCCGGATTTGATGGTTGAAGGGCTGGATATGGACAGCCATCCAGCGTCGGATCTGGCAGCGCTGGTTCGAGGCAAGAGTGCCATAGCTGTTGGGCCGGGAGTGGGCACCTGCCAGGAGGCATGGGAGGTGGTTTCGTATCTGCTCAATGAGACCAGCCTTCCGTTGGTCGCCGATGCGGATGCGATCACGGTGTTATCGTCCCGACTGGACGAGTATTCGCCTCGGAAGGCCCCCACGATCTTCACTCCGCACCCGGGAGAAATGGCCAGACTGCTGCACGTCTCCAAGGAAGAGGTCCAGCGCGATAGGGTGGGTGCAGCCCGTGAAGCATCCAGGAGGTTGAACGCCGTGGTGGTGCTCAAAGGTGCTACCAGCGTCGTTTCGGCTCCGGATGGCAGGTGTGCACTGGTGCTGGCGGGTTCTCCGGCACTGGCCAAGGCAGGGACGGGGGATGTGTTGACAGGTCTGCTTGGGGCTCTGTTGGCCTTTGGGCTTGACGCTTGGGATGCTGCAAGGTTGGGGGTCTTTCTTCACGCCCGGTGCGGTGAACTCTTGGCCGAAGAGCTGGGAGTGCACAGCGTTACAGCATCGGACGTAGCCAAGGCCCTGCCGAGGGTCATCAGGGAGGCCATGGAATGTTGCGGGAACTGACCTTGCTCGAGGCAGGCCGGATGGTGGATGCGGGGGCCGTGCTCGCTTATCCCACGGAGACCGTCTGGGGAATTGGCGGAAAGGCCATCGACAAGGAAGTTGTAGCCAGGGTGCTGGCCTGCAAGGGGATTGCATCGGCCAGGGCCATGCCGGTGCTTGCCTCGTGCACCATAGGTGCGGTCTCCGTGGTGCCTGTTCCGGTGCGAGAGAGCATGAGGGTGCTGGCAGGGGAGTTCTGGCCAGGCGGCCTCACCATTGCTGTGCCCGTTGAAGACCCCTACCTGGCCCCCATGGCCGCTGAAGATGGAACAGTTGGGCTGCGGGTCTCTGCTAACCCCGTTGCCACATTCCTGGCCTTGCAAGCTGGCGGGTTTCTGGTCTCGACTTCTGCCAATTTGACGGGTCAGCCGCCTCCCAGCACTGCCCAAGAGATATCTCAAGGGTTGCTGGACAGACTTGATGGTGTCGTGGGGATGGAGCATGTGGCCAAAGGTCTTCCTTCCACGGTCATCAAGTGGCGAGACGGTCTATGGGAGATCATCCGTGAGGGGGCCGTGCCCGCTGCAAGCCTGGCCCGACTTGTGAGACTGGTCGGGGCGTAATGGCTCAACTGACGCAATCATCACTGCTGGAAGGGGCTCTGGCCCTCTATCAGCCCGACACGGGCTACAGATTCAACGTTGACTCGCTGCTTCTGGCCAACTTCGTTCTGGCCCACGAGCCCTCGGGTGGAACCTTCACCGAGCTTGGGGCTGGCTGTGGGGTGGTTTCTCTGCTTCTGGCAAGGGGAGGCCAAAGAGCCGGTGTGGCCCTCGAACTGCAGGAGGAGTTCATCCCCTTTTGCAGTGCAACACTGGCAGCGAATCAATGCCTCGGCGTGCGGACTATGAGCGGAGATCTTAGGAAGGTATCAGAGCACCTGACCGCGGCAAGCAGCGACTTCGTGGTGAGCAACCCCCCCTATTTTCGTTCTGGCGGCGGCATAGTGAGCCAGGTGCGCATGGATGCTGTGGCTCGCCACGAGGTGGAGTGCACCATGGACGACCTGCTCTCGGCCATGCGATACCTGCTTGCCCCAGGGGGACGGGCCTATGTGGTCTATCCAGCCTTCAGGTTTGTGGAACTGGCCGTGCGGCTGGAGAGGCACAAGCTCTGTCTGGACGTGCTTCAGTGGGTTCACCCCTTGCCAGAGAAGCCAGCGGGCCATTTCCTGGCCAGAATGGTGAAGTCGGGCAAGCGAGATCCAGCCGTGTTGCAACCGCTCTTCACTGCTGAAGAGAGCGGGGATTACACTGCCTGGTACGCAGCTCTACGAAATCGGATAGTTGCTAAGAAGGAGTGAGCCACATGGCCCTGTTCGGAAAGAGACGCCACGTCCCCCAGCCAGACTTGATGACCCTTACTCCCAGGAGGCTGGTCCAGTGCAGGGTTGGCGAACAGGGGTTGCGGGAGGTGCTGCTTCCCAAGTTCTCTCAGAGTCGCTGGGGACGCTTTCTGGCCTGGCTCTTTGGGGGAAGGCCCAATACCGTGGTTCACCTGGACCAGTTGGGCAGTTACGTCTGGGAGCTTGTGGATGGGGAGAGAACGGTTCAGGAGATAGCGTCGAAGGCCCGAGAGCACTTCGGAGAGGCAATAGAGCCCGTCCATGAGAGGGTTGGTGCATTTTTGACCGTATTGGTGCGAGCCGAGGCAATTGCTTTCGTAGATACAGTATCTGGTGATGAAAAGTAAAAAAAGGGGGCCCTTGGGTGCAAGGCAAGAAGTAAGGAACGTACTTCAGCGGAACTGGTGACCGCAGGGCCCTTTCGAAGTGGAATCCTACGTGGGCAAAGGGGGAATGCAAATTTTCTACACGCTTTTCCAACGGACGCCGGGGGTATGGTTCCGGCCGTCGGGGTAGGGGGCGGGTTTTGCCTTGACATTGAGAGCACTCGGCGAACAATCACGCCGACTGAAAACTGCGGAGGTTGGCTGTGTTCATTCCACGATATGCGTTCTTCACCAAGGGAAAAGGGGTGCACCGCAACGAGCTCGAGTCTTTCGAACTGGCGCTGCGTGACGCTGGGATCTCTCACATGAATCTGGTTGAAGTGTCGAGCATTCTGCCCCCGGACTGCAAGTTCGTGAGCAGAGAAGAGGGGCTGGCCATGTTGCAGCCCGGGCAGATCACCTTCTGTGTGCTCTCCAGGAACTCGACGCCGGAGCCCCGGAGGCTGATTACGGCTTCGGTGGGTATTGCCAAGCCCAAGGAGCACCACTACGGCTACATCAGTGAGCATCACGACTTCGGTCTCACGGCCGAAGAGGCCGATGAGTTCACGCAGGATATGTCAGCTTCCATGCTGGCATCGACGCTGGGTGTGCAGTTCGACCCCGATGCCGACTGGGATGAGCGAAAGCAGCTTTTCCAGATGGCCGATTTCATGGTCGAAACCTTTGCGGTCTCTTCCGAGGCCCACGGCTACTACGAGAAGGGTAAGCCTGCCAAGTGGACCACCGTCATCGCTGCTGCGGTGCTCGTTCTGTAGGCCCGGACCTTCCCCACTACACGTTTTCGAGACGGCTCACGCTCGGGCGGAGACGCCTGGGCGGGTGCCAGGGTAACTAAGCGCCTGCTCAAAGGCAGCGGGCGGGAGGAATCCATGAGAGAGAACCCCAGCTTGCTCAACCCTGGCTTCGGCTTCCTGCCCGACGGCCTTGACGAGTACGCATCGGCACGGGTAGTGGTAATTCCGGTGCCTTTTGAGAAGCACACTTCGGGGCTGCACGGCACCGACCAGGCCCCGGCCGCCATAATTGAAGCCAGCGATATTATTGAGACTTTTGACGAACAGCGGGGCCTTGAGCTTGGGACGTTGGGGGTGGCGACTCTGGCACCCATGGAGCTTGACGGCCTCAGCTCGCAGCAGGTGCTCGACAAGTGTCGGGAGAGTGTTGCCAGCACGGTGAAGGACGGTAAGTTCCCCGTGGTTCTTGGTGGCGAACACACCATCACGGCCGGCTGCGTCCAGGGTGTGGTCGAGGCCCTTGGCGAGAAAGTTACGCTGGTTCAGATTGATGCCCACTCTGACCTTCGATCGCAGTACCTCGGTACGCCATACAGTCATGCCTGCGCCATGCGCTTGAGCCTTCCGTACGTGAGCAAGCTGGTCCAGATCGGCATCAGGGCCATCTGCGAGGAGGAGTGGGCCTTTGTCTCCGAACTTGGCGACAAGGTAAGCCGCAATGTCGCCGGCGTTGGGCCCTTCTCCAACGTTTTGGAGCAGTTGGAAGCCCTTCGTGGTCCCGTATACCTGACGGTGGACATGGATGGTCTTGACCCATCCCTGGTTCCCGGCGTTGGTACCCCTGAGCCGGGCGGGCTCTCGTGGGACCAGACCGTGGATGTAGTGCGGGCCATATGCCGCAACGCCACCCTGGTTGGCGCCGACATAGTGGAGCTGATGCCTATCGCAGGGCAGAAGCACAGCGAAGTGGTGGCGGCCAAGCTGCTGTGGCGTATACTCTCGTATCGCTTCTATCCGGAGAATCGTCCTTGATGAGCCTCGCTGAGGAGTTCCTCCAACACGTCGAAGAACGGCTTGGCTCGGGCCTCTTGAGCTCCGTTGAAGTGAAGCGGGTTTGCGTGGGCTTGCACTGGACGGTGGTGGAGAGTCTGGGCGTTGGCATGGCCCACACCTACCAGAACGGCCTCCGCTGCGAGGTGGCCGGTGCGGGGAAGTTGGCCGGCAGTTCGGCGTGGGAGCTGGCCCAGCGGGTGCTATCGAAGAACACTCTGGACGCCAGCGTGGGTTGGGCGGCTCTCCGGTCGCTAATGTGCGATCTGGAGCAGGGGCAACCTTCGAAATCCGTCGATATCAGGGAATGGGTCATGGCCAACGGAGCTGGAAAACGCTGCTCAGTGGTGGGACGCTTTCCCTTCACGCTCTCCCTCCGTCCCTACGTTGGGGAATTGCTCCGCTTCGAGATGGACCCCCGTGAAGGTGAGTTGCCCTACACCATGGAAGAGGAGCTTCTCCCCACGTGCAGCATCAACGTCATCACGGGTGCTTCGATCATCAACCACACATTGGAGCGCCTGCTCGAACTGGGTTCCGGGGCTACCAACATCGTTGTGGGTCCCACGGTTCCAGTGAGCCCTCTGCTTCTGGGCAGGGGAGCCACCATGGTCTTCGGGGTCAAGGTTGTCGATGCTGACCTGCTGTGCAAGAACGTCATGGAGGGGGCACCGGGACTGCGAAGCCTGGGAGGCGTTGGCCCCGTTGCACTCAGAGCGACATGATCAACGGATAACCGAGATCGCAGAGACCTCACGCACCTGCCAGTATCCCGCCATGGCCAGTTCAGGCTCCCAGGAAGCGTCCCCCGTGGAGGGCGAAACGTAGCCGCCCAGAAGTTGAGTCCAGGTCAGTAGATCGGCCTCTTTGGCCACCGTGGGGTCGAAGCCGTCGGACGAAATCAGAGTGAAGGTGGCCGACTCGGGGTTCTCAACGCCCGCTGCTGCTACGGCGTCGGAGATCCTGGCCAACTGCTGACCCTCGAATTCAACCGAGGCCAGCGCACCCAGGTCCACCTTCTCGCTTCCGGCACCAAAGCGCACTTCGATGCTGCGGCCCTTGTTCTCCAAGGGGGTGGGCACGATTCGCACCAACCCACTCACTGCCCACACACTATCCTCGCCCAGCTTCGGGAAGGAGGCGTCCAGGCTCTCTCGCTTCACACTTCCTTCCTCTAAATCTTCCCAAGTGAGCAGTTGCGCACCTCCGTCTCGCCCCGGCCTCTTGCCGTCGTTGCCTTCGATGTCATATCGATACTCCGAGGGCGACGAGACCAGCGAACCCACGATGTCCCCGAGGTTCACCTCCAGGTTGCCCTCATCGGTGCCAGGCAGAAATCGAAGGTCCACAAGTGGAGCCGTCTCCCCAACCCCAATTTTCACCGAGACTCCGGGGGCCGCCGCATCAAACAGCACCAGTGAGGCAAGGCCGTTGACGTGCATGCACCCGGGGTAGTCGAGGCTCTCCTTCCAGAGTGTCTCGCCCGTGAACTCCGTGACGTACGCCTGGTCCAGCAACGCCAGCTTGATAGGAATCAGTCCCCTGCACGGGGTCTTCATCCCTGGATGGAACCCGTCGGCCGAGACCAGGTCGGCTACCGTGGAGTCGTCCGATGGCTCAACGCCGGCGGCCCTGAGTACATCGCCCAGCCTCACGGCGCTGCTTCCCTCAACGGTGACCAACTCAAGGTCGCCAAGGTCAACTTGTACGGCTCCCTGCAGCGTCTCCACGACCAGCAGCCGGCCCGCCAGGCCGTTCACCGGGGAGTCGTTCTCCTGAGCGCAGCCCGAAGAGATGATGGCTACAGCAACTGCCAGTGCTACCGTGAGTGTCTGAGCAAGGTCTTTGTTTGCAAAAAATGTCATTTATCAACTCCTTCCTAAAATGAGTATTCAACGCCCGATTGGAACCAACGGCCCGGGCCGGGAAAGCCCCAGGAGGGCTCATGCCAAGCGTTGGTGAGGTTGCTTGCCTGCAGAAAGAATGCCCAGCCTTTGTGATGCCACGATGCCCAGGCATCCAGCAGGGCGTAGTGGCCCAGGGTTCCCCAGAGCTGGGTCTGGCGGTCCTGGTAGTGTTGGGGCCCTTCCAGCGTGATTTGAGAACCGACTTTCAGGGCTTTAAGGGGTTCGATTTCTGTTCCCAGGTGGCCCCGCCATGCGGGTCTGTTGGGGAGATACCCGGGTTCCACGGTGGATCGAGCGTCGAGCCAGGCGCCTTTGGCCCACAGCCCCAGCCAGGCAAAGGGGGAGGAGCGAATCCATGCTGCGGTGCCGACGATTCTGGCCTCTTTGGAGTTATCGAGCATGAGTTGGCCATTGCCAACGGAAGTGGAGAAGATGAGGTCGGAGACATGGGATGCGTGGAGTTCAGCGCCGGCCTCCAGGGTTTCTGATGGGGTCCAGCGCAGTTCCATGGAGCCGTTCCAGGCGACCTCGTGGGCCAACCCGGGGTTGGGCACCATGAACTGCTCTAGTCCGCTGAAGCGCTCCTTGAGCGTTGGGAATCGGACTCTGCGAGATACGTTGAGGGCCAGGGCCAGCGTAGCGCCTTCCCACCTTGTCCAAAGCCCTGGGGTAAAGGCAGCGGTGTTGCTCCCGCCCTGGGTAGCGGCCCCAGGGAAGACGAAGAATCCGCCGGCGACACCGCCCATGGAGAAGCCTCCCCCCAGGTCAAAGCTGCTGCCCAGAAGACTCTCCAGTCTTGTTTCCCACAGCTCCTGCCCGTCTGTGGCGGGTGTTCCTTGGGAGGAGTGTCGGTCATGGCGAAAACCGACTCTTGCCTCCACTTTCTCAGGTGCGAAGGGCGAGGCCGACTGGGGTTTCCATGCCACAACAGTTCGGAGGCCAAACCGGCGCTCGTTGTACGTGGAGGTGAAGGCAGAAGCTCCCAACTGGGAGTCGTATCCATCGTCGTCGAAGGCCTTGAGGGTGTTCCTGGGGTAGAGGGCGTATGCCCAGACCTTCGTGGACCACCCTGTGGGCCACTGAGAGGAGTGGCCCACCTGCACCATGTCCAACGAGTTGTCGGTCCAGCGCCAGTATCGGGGGTTGACGCTGCGCAGGTCTGGGGGGGCGCCAGCTTCACTTCGAACGCCGTGCCATATTGCCCAGCTTCTCTGCCTCCTGCTCCAGTGGTATGCCAGATGGAGTCGGCCGGCAAGGGAGAGGAGGTCACTGTTGTCTCTGATGGCTCCATTGCCGTCCCGGTCTGAGATTCCTTTGGGGGGGGCTCCCGGCATTGGGGTGGCGGTTCGCCAGGCCGTTTCCAGGCCACCCCCCCAGTCGAGGTTGCCCATGGTGCTGCCTCCACGAAGCAGGGCGCCGGCCCCCCAGGGCCATTGCCCGGTAAGGCGGGCCAGGAAGGCCGGGCTGTCTGGTGGGCTGTAGCCCCGAAGCTGCAAGGCTCCGCCCAGGGCACCGCTCTGGCTGGCACCTGGTTGAGAGCCGCCCATGAGTGTGGCTCCTTCCAACAGACCAAGGCCCAACAGCCCCACGTCAAAGCCACCGTCGTAGGGCAGGTTCAGCTCCACGCCGTCAAGCTCCAAAGCAATCTGCCGCTGGTCGAAGCCTCGAATCTGCAGCGAGGTTTGCCCCCGTTCAGAGCCTGACACTGAGCCTGCGGCTGTTGAGCTGCTGATGAGATCAGCGATGCCGTGGGCGCCCCTGCGCTGTGCGGCTTCGAGGTCCAGCTCCTCTCCGGGGGTGGCAGGGCCAAGGATCACGACCTGGGGCAGTTCTATCTCTTCGGGCTCTTGGGCAGAGAGAGCCCCTGCTGGGACAAAAAGTGATGCGACGAGCGCAACCAGTGTGCGCCGCCCTGGAGGAAACACGAAACTCACTGCCAACCCCTTTCCAAACACGGGAGGCCAGGGGGTTTCCCCCCGGACCCTTCAAGAGCGCCGCACTGGAGCCCTTATCGCCCTGGAGCACGTGGCATGGCTTTAGTGCTGAAGGGTCGAGGTCGGTTCGACTAGTTACCTATACTGTCTGATGCCGTCGGAAGTAAAGCGTTGAGCGAAGATAGCCCGTCCTGCGGCCTCGGGGAGTTCTCCGCTCCAGGCCACGATGAAGTCGCCACTGGCCAGTCGGGCTACGGATGGCTCTTCCTGGATTCCGTCGGAGATGGTTGGTACCAGGAAGGGTTGCCCCTGGGTTGCCCAGGATGGCAGCGAGAAGAGTCTGGCGACGAGATCCTCGCCCTCATCCCAGGCTACCATGGCGACGCTGCTGCCTACAGCGACGGAGGAACGCTTGCACGAGGTATCGTCGTTGTTGCTGGCGAAGAAGAATCCAGCGGAGGCGACCCCCTCCCAGTTGAACGATCTTCCCTGGATGGACATGTTCCCGAAGGCGTCGTAGGGCGAGGCGTTCCAGAAGAGGGTGAAGCCGTTCTCGAAGGTGACGGCGACGGGGTAGGCCGAGCCGAAGACCTTTCCGTTCCAGCCGTTGAAGGTCTCGCCCACGGGTGATGCGTTCCAGTCGAAGACGCGCCCATAAGCGGATGTGTAGGGTCCTTCGGGCATGGCACCGCCGCCCATGGAGAGAACCTGTTCCCAGACGACGACGAAGCCTCCGCCAGCGAGGCCTGCGACCCGTGGTCTAAAGCCGCTTGAGGAGAAGGTATCCAGCACCACTGCATCGGAGATTGGGTTGCCCTGGGGGACGAAGCGTCTCATGCGGACCTCGGTATCGCTGGAGAGCGGTACGACCCGGCTCCAGACGACGACGAAGTTGCCGTCCGTGGTAGCGGCCACAGCCCCCTGCTGCTGGTGGCCCGTGCCTGAGGATGCCTCGAACTGCCCGCCCTCCCACGAGGCGTTGGGGCCCAGCACCCGGGCATAGACTCGGTTCCGCTCGCCGTTCATGTCACTCCAGACAACGGCGATGCCGCCGTTCTGCAGAAGGGCGGCCCTTGGTCTTTCGATGAAACCTTTGAGCGAGTTGTTGACCTGCAAGGGTTCTCCCTGGGGGGTTCCCTCCGAGGTGAAGCGGCGCATGTAGACTGCAGCGCCGTCGGCGGTGCGCCATATGACGAAGTAACTGCCGTCGGGCATAGCGACTATCTCAGGTGAGCGGCCGCCGGTGAGGGTGTCTGGTTCAACCCGGAATTCGGTGATCTGGCCGTCGAAGCAACCGTCCCAAGGTTCGTCGTTGCCATCGACGCACTGGAGCCCCGGCTCCAGGCACTCGCCTTTGAAGCAGGCAGAGTCTTGCCCGCACGTTCCGCACACCGCGCCGCAGGAGTCGGGCCCGCACTGCAGCCCGTCGCAGATTGGTTCGCAGTAGCACTCACCCTCGACACAGAAGTGCCTGGGCTTGTCCAGGCAGGGCAGGCCCTCATTGATGTTCTCCCAGACGCAGCCGGTGCCCTGGACGCAGGTGCCGGCCTGGCAGGGGTTGGGGGTGGTGCACTCAACGGGCTCGCCCACGCAGGCCATCTCCTGGCCCGCCTCGACGCATGTGTCGAGCATGGTGCAAACATCGAGGTCGTCACACTTCGAACCGGCCTCCAGCCAATCCACGACACAGGCATCTTGCTCGCTCGCTGCTTGCTCATTGCACCAGGCCCGCTTGCATGTAAGGGTTGTGGTACACTCCTTGATGGTGGGTGCGTAACAGATTCCCTTAGCGTCACAGAGGTCGTCAAGGGTGCAGGGGTTGTTGTCGTCGCAGGCTGTGCCTTCAAGTTCGTAGTCGTCTACGCACTCTCCTGTGGAGGGCTCGCATCTCGGGATGAGGCAATCAGTGGGTACCTCGTCTTGACACTGGGCGGGCTCGCCGCTGATGCACTCACCTTGAGAACAATAGTCATCCAACGTGCAGCCGTTGTCGTCGGAGCACTCCACTGTCTCATCGGCGTCGGTATAGATGCAGCCCACCTCAGGGTCGCAAGTTGCGATGACGCACTGGGACTGGGGGATGCAGGCGCCCTCGCTGTCGCCCAGGCACGTTCCATCCTCCCGGCATTGGTCGTCCACGGTGCAGACGTTCTCGTCGTCGCAGCTTCGACCCACTCTGACCTTGGTGACACACTTGCCCTCGATGCAGTCATGGGATGTGCATGGATTGCCATCCTCGCAGTCGCTCCAGAAGGTGCAGCTTTTCGCCGCTGTATCTTCCGTGGCGTCATCCTGGATAGAGGTGCCGGCCGAGCCACAGCCCAAGAGGGGGAGAAGTACAATGGCCAGCAACGCAAAAGAGGTCTTCATCATCATGGGCCTCACCAAGCAAGGTCAACTGGCCCGGAGCATACCTGCTTTTGGTTGACGGGCAAAGCCATAAGCGGAAGAGCGGAAGGGGGGGGGCGGTTCCCGAACCGGAGAGCAAACAGACTCAGTCACGCTGCTGGACCGGTCGGCGACCCTCCTTCGCCAAGGCTTCGGCGGGGCAAGCTGTCAACCCGTCCTCAGCGGGACTACGGCCACGAAAGCGCACGCTGGACGTCCAACTCCCCGGCACCGGATCTGCGACCCTGAAGGGGATAGCTTCGTTTTGGCGGGAGTCGTCCAGGGGGCGGGAACGGCAAGGAAGAACACTTGAGTTCAGTAGACCTGACCGTTGACGGGGTAGGTCGTGCCGGAGGGTGGGATGGACTACTTCGTTGCCTCAGCTTCCAGGGCATCCGCTGCCCTATCTACTGCTGTCGTTTGGGCCGCTCCGTCTTGGCCAGTTGCGGTCTCCAGGGCTCGTTCCAGAGTTGCCAGCTGTCGCATAACGGGGTCGGTAATAGGGGAGAATTCGGTGCCAAGGGAGGAGCGAAGGGTTCTGATGTGCTCAGCGGTGGAGCGCCACTGCATCCACTCCTGGGCTGTGACCCCATCCACTGCGAGTTCCCTTGCCTCTGAAGCGGCCTCAGTTGCCTCGTCGAGGAAGGCGGCAAGAGGGGCGGACGCCGGCAATGCGGCATCCTCGTGGGAGTTGCCTCCGGTGGCTTTTCGATCAGCGCTGCCCTTGCCCGTCCTAGCTACTGAGGCTTTCCGGCTGGCGAAGTTCTCTCTATCGAAGGCCTCTGGGATTGTCACTCGAAGTCCCACGGTAACGATGAGGAAGGCAAGCATCTCCAATAGGAACTGCCGCATAGATATTTCTAAGAGAGATGTTATCGTCCAGAAGAGTCCAACAAAAATGTAAGCAATAAGAACCATCGTAGATCCCGGCTCCAGGATCACATCGTCCTGGAGCACCAGAAGGTAGGTTCCCAGGGAGGCAGCGGAAGCGCCGACCAGTGCTCTGGCGGCCAGGAGGGGGCCACCGCATCTCAGTTCCAGGAACTCTCGCATATTGGAGAACTTCTTTTCCGGTGCAATAGACTGGCGAAGCGCTTGCCGTCGGGCCTCAGCGGCCGTTGTCCCTCTCTCGACCAGTCGTGTGCCGCAGACCACACAGGCCTCGGCCATCGGCTGTTCCCACCCACATCCAGGACATCTCATATCGGTCTCCGTACGGGATCTGGGGCGAGATTATAGGGCGCACTCGTTCGTTGTCCAGGCCCGTCAGTTGGCCGGGCGTGTCTCCGAGGTGTTTCCAAAGACGGCAAGGAGGCATTCACCAGCCAGCTTACTGCCCGTGAGCGTCGTGTTGAGGGCCTTTCCTGACGCTGCGTCTTTGCGCTCTGTGGGTCTCTTGGGGTTGAGCAGGCCACGGCCCACCTCTTCGCCGAGGACGCCGATGAAAGTAACGGTTCCCATGTCATCTACGGATTCGACCACAACGGCCATTTCGGGGGCGCCTTCACCGAGGAAGAGGATATCGCCCGGGGAGGGAGCGGGAGTGGGGGATGAGCCAGGTTTGTAGAGGGCCTTGACCATTCCCTGGGCTTCGACCTTGTGTGTGACCATGTTGTTGACGACGAGGACGTGGCGGAGGAAAGAGTCGTGGGTGAAGGAGTTCTTTATGCCCACAAGGCGGGCAGCGGCGGCGACCATTTCGGCGCGCGCCACCTCATCGACGGCTCCCCTCAGGGGCTGCTGGGGAGATGCCTCCAAGGGGGGGAGGTTGCCTTTGCGCTTCCCCGGGTTTCGGGGGCTGGACTTGGCGCTTGCGGTTCGATTATCTGAGGAGTTCTTAGTGGTCTGAAACTGTGCCGGGCGCCATGATTCATTGAGGAGCGGGTGGTTGAAGTAATAGCCACGGTGGCTGCGCTGCAGGGAGGTTCCGCAGGATGTATGCAGGAGGAGTATGGCCAGAGCGGCAACTGCCGGCGCTGCGGCCCATCTGAGATCGTACGATGATCTGACTTTGTTTCGTTGACGCATGAGGCCTCCCTCGCTATGATCCTACCCCGGTTGCCGAAGGGGTCAATTTTCCCGGAATGATCGCACGTAAGGTGCGTCTGGTGCGCCCCCAACGGCAGGTCCGGCGAAGCGACTCAGTGCTGGGGGTTCTGCCCTTTTGGCCATGCTCCATGGAGCGTGGGCACCGCCACCAAGCGGTGACCACGGCTCCTGTTTGGGGGGCCATCGGGGGGGCCACACCATATGCGGAACGTTTTGGGGCCTGGCAAGACCCCATGGAGGCAAGGAATGAGGACAGCTCTCAAGTTTTTCGTGTTGACCACGATGCTGGCTCTTGGTTCTGGATGCGCCGAGGATGCGGCGGGCTTTAACTCTCTCGTAGTGAAGTGGGAGGTCCAGGGGACCAAGTGCAGCACGGCCGGAATCGTTAATGTAAGGGTAGAGCTCAAGCAGAGCGGCGTCACGGTCATCAGCGAGTCGGGGTCTTGCGCCAAGGGCAGCTTGGTCCTTGAGGAGGTTCCCGAGGGTGTATACGACATCGTGCTGGTGGGGCTGGATGAGAACAGCAAAGGGACATTCGAGGGGCGTCTTTCGGGCGTGAGGGTCAAGGAGGGTGCTGCCCCGGTGGAGACCAGTGCTATTCAGCTTGCCGTGAAGAAGGGCGAGTTGATGCTGATGTGGATACTTCCAACTGCCAAGCCCTGTTCAGGGAATGACATATACCGCGTTGAGGCAACGTTGTGGCGGGGCGAGGATGTGGTGAGAACTCTGGAGTTCTACTGCGATCCGGGCTCGGTGCCGCTGGACAAGACGGAGACGGCGGAGTTGGAAGCGAACATGGTGCGCTTCGAGGAGGGCTACATGGTCTTCTGGGGGCTGGTGCCCGGCACTATCCGAATCAATCTCTTTGGGATTTCTTCGACGGACAAGCGCACTGCCCAGGGAGAGCTGGAAGTTGAGGTGCCCAAGGACGGATATGTGAAGGCCGATGTGCAGTTGGAAGCCTGTCAGCACCCCTGCCAATAGTTTCGCAGGGCCTTGTGGCCTGGCTGACAGAGCCTGTGCCATGCATAGCTGCGGAGGCAGCGGGGCCCTTAGAGGCCAAAAACCTGTTGACCACGTTGACGATGTCTGGTAGAACGCCGCCACCTCGCGTCGTGGGGTGCGAACGCTGTGTTGGGAGTTGGCTATGAAGGTTAGAGCGATTTTGGGCAAGAAGGTTGGAATGACTCAGATATTCGCTGACTCGGGTGAAGTTGTCCCCGTGTCGGTGATTAAGGCCGGACCGTGCGTGGTGCTCGAGAAGAAGAGCGCTGCGGGCAAGGATGGCTACACCGCAATCAAGCTTGGCTTTGAAGCCACCCGGGAGAAGACCCTGGTGAAGCCGGAGATCGGCTACTTCAAGAAGCTTGGTGCCGAGCCCATGAAGTACATCCGAGAGATTCGCATGAACGATGAGCAGATGCCCGACTACGAAGTGGGCTCTCAGATCGACGCCTCGGTCTTCGAGGCTGGCGACGTCGTCACCGTCATGGGCAAGATGAAGGGCCGCGGGTTCTCGGGCGTTATGAAGCGCCATGGGTTCGCCGGTAAGAATCACAGCCACGGTACGCACAAGTACGAGCGTCACGGTGGTTCAGTGGGCTGCTCCACCTGGCCGAGCCGAATTATCCCCGGCAAGAAGATGCCCGGGCAGTACGGCAACACTCAGATCAGCCAGGAGAACCTGGTTGTGGTGCGGGTCATCCCCGAGGAGAACCTTATCCTGGTTCGCGGCTCGGTTCCTGGCGCCCGCAACACGCTGCTCACGGTGCGCACCTCCAAGAAGAAGTGGAAGCGGCAGTCTGCCAACTGATTCCCTCTTCACTGCACTCTCTCCGTTTATGAGAAGTCTCCGTATACAGACTCGATCAGGGTTCGTGTGTCGCTTCCTGGTGTGCACGCTCTTACCCATCTATTTTCTTCTGACGGCCTCTGACGTCCATCCGCAAGGCGGCGGAGGTGACGGAGGTGCCAGATTGATTAGCGCCGTAGACGCCATGAGAACCCTGGGGCTGACCGGGGAGGGGGCGATGGTAGAGCTCAGGGGCATACTGGCCGCTGCTCCGCATAGGCTCTCCGGCAGCGCTGGTGCTGCCGCGGCCGTAGACTACGTTCACAAGAGAATGGCCGAACTGGGATTCAGCAACGTCAGGCTTGAACCCACCATGGTTCCTTCCTGGAGCAGGGGTAAACCTGAGACGCTCACGGTAACAGCGGGCGAGGCCGGCCAGGTCATGGCACACGATGGGTTCAGGCTTGCGGCTATTGGTGGAAGCGTTGCAACGGGCGATGGGGGCCTCAGGGCTGAGGTAGTCCTTGTTGGCAGCCTCGACGAGATTGCTGAGCGATCGGCAGAGGTTAAGGGGCGAGTGGTCTTTCTTGACCCCCCGGTGCCTCTGGGCCTCCTGGAGTCCTTTGGAGTATACTCTGCACTGGCCAAGGCGAGGGTTCATGGCGCTTCCGAGGCTGCACGGCACGGTGCAGTGGGACTGTTGACCCGCTCCATCACCACTCGAAGGGATGACAATCCACACACGGGTATGCTGGCCTACAAGGCAGATGTTCCCAAGATTCCTGCGGCAGCGCTGGGCTACCAGTCCGCGGACCGGTTGCGGAAGCTGCTTGCTTCAGGGAGCAGAGTTCAAGCCCACATGCAGCTGCACTGCTCCCAGGGGCCCGATGTAGAGTCCTTCAACGTTACCGGCGAGATCACGGGCTGGGAGAAGCCGAACGAAGTCATCGTGATCGGTGCCCATCTGGACTCTTGGGACCTTGGACCCGGGGCGCATGATGATGCTGCCGGATGCGCCCAGTCAATTGAGGCGCTCAAGCTCATCGCAGCAAGCGGAGTCAAGCCTCGCAGGACCATCAGGGCTGTGCTCTACATGAACGAGGAGTTTGGGGGCACGGGGGGAATTGACTATGCCAGGTCTGCTGCCCGAATGAGTGAACGTCATCTTCTGGCCGTAGAGTCGGACCGCGGTGGCTTCACGCCCAGGGGTTTCTCCATGAACGCGCCGCCCGAGGTGGTGGAGCAGTGGAATCGGTACGTTCCAATACTCAAAGGTGCCGGGATCGACTGGTTTGTCAAAGGTGGGTCAGGGGTGGATGTTCGGCATCTGGAGGAGATTGGGGCTTTGTGCATGGGGTTTGTGCCCGACTCTCAGCGCTACATGGACCTTCACCATTCTGCTAACGACGTTGTGGAGGAGGTTCATCCCAGGGAGCTTGAGCTTGGCGCCGTGGCCATGGCCGGTCTGGCCCTCATCGCGTCGGAGCTGGAGTTCAACGCTGTGGAGAGCAAGTAACTCCCCCTGCCCGTTCCTGCCTCCTTAACTTGATTCCCCCTGCCGATATGATAGCTTGCCGCCCGCCCGCCCGCCGCCGTGCGGAGGTGGCTTAGCAACGCTACCGGGTCAAGTGGTCCTACTTATGGAGGATACTTCCCGGCAATACAGGAGAGAGAATGATCTCCCTTTCAATTACCATATTCTTTTGTGCTATGGCAATACTTAGCCTTGAAATTATCTGGATGCGCCTGTTTGCGATAGAGAATTACTCCAGTTTCGGCTATATGATTTTGAGCATAGCTCTGTTGGGTTTCGGCCTGGGTGGGATAGTTGTGGCGAAGCTGGCCGGCAAGCTGGAGAGGCTTCGGGATCCACTGTTGTTCTGGCTGACGGCGCTCTTCCCTGTGGTAGTCATGGTGGCCTTGTTCATCACTAAGGCTATTCCTTTTGTGCCACAAAACATTATTCAAGATAGTCGGCAATGGGTATTTATAGCGCTGTTTTATGCGACCCTCTCGATGCCGTTCTTTGTGGGTTCGATGATACTTGGTGTCATACTTACGGATGCCGGGCAAAATGTTGGAAAGCTCTATTTTGCAGACCTTGTGGGTTCTGGTCTAGGCGGTCTGGTCACACTTTGGGCCTTCTACGCGATCCATCCCAGCCTGCTGCCTGTGCTGGTGCTTGTGATTTTCTTGCCGGCGATGTTTGCTTCGGCTTGGCGTGGTGGGGCATCCAGGCGACTCTTCCGGATGGGGCTGGCCACGGTGGGGGCTCTGGTTGGGCTTCTGGTGGGCATCCAGGTTGGGGAGATCGAGTACGGGGAGTTCAAGGGGATCTCCTATGCGTTGGACACCAGTGCGGTGACCGATGCCAAGGTGGTTCATGAGGCACACGGTCCTTTGGGGTTCATCCAGGTAATAGAGTCCTCCTCGGAGCGGACGGCAGCGGGGTTGGCGATGAATTCGCCTATGAGTGCCATGCCGCCGGTACAGGCGGGGATTTTCGTGGATGGCAACAAGATCTCGTCGCTGGCTCGAGTTCTGGACGAGGATGAGACCGAGTTCATCGACTGGCAGCTCTCCTCTTTGCCGTTCAAGTTGCGGCAGTCACCCAAGGTGCTGCTCATAGGTCTTGGCGGCGGCGAGGGGGTTAGACAGGCTTTCCACATGGGTGCGGCGCACGTGACGGTGGCGGAGATCGACCCTGTGCTGGTCGACATGGTGCGCAACTGGGGAGGAGAGCAGACTGGGGGGCTGCTTAGCCGACCTGACGTCACTGTGGAGGTAGCCGACGGCCGTGACGTTGCCAGGCGGCACAAGGGCCAGTTCGATATGGTCATTCTCAACTTCTTCGATGCTTCGGGGCTCTCCCTTGCGGGTTCGAAGTCCCATTCGGAGAACTATTTGTACACTGTGGAGGCCTTCAGAGACTTTCTTGGCGCTCTTGCTCCTGACGGTCTCCTGGTTTCTATGACTCCTGTTGAGGAGCCGCCGAGATCGTCCCTCAGAACTCTTCCCGCCCTGGTGGAAGCGGCCATGGAGCGGTACGACAGGGAGCCGCTCTCTCACTCGATGATGTTCATTCGGGGGGCCTTCCACGGCATGGCCCTTCTGAAGGATACCCCCTTCACCGAGGAGCAGGTGGGGGAGATGGTCATGGAAGCGGACATGCGCCAGTTCAACGCCTCATTCTTCCCCGGGAAGACCCGTGCGGCCATGGAAGAAGAAGCGGCAGAAGAGGCAGCACATTGGGAGGCGCTGGAGCGGGAGCAGGGTATAGACCTTTCGGATTTCGATTCCGAGGAGCAGGCCCAGGACCCCTTCTTCGACCTGCTTGTGGCCATCTTCCAGGATGACGATAGGGGTGCATCCTACATTGATGCCTATCCGTATGACATCAGTCCAACATACGATGATAGACCATACTTCTCAGCAATGATCAAGGATGGTACATTCGATTATATCAGGGAGTCCGCATACAACCCGGAACAGTGGGTGAATGAGATAACCCCGGATCTGTGGTCGCAGCCTCTGGCCCTGATTACCCTGGCTCAGGCGGCGATGTTCTCGCTGCTGGTGGTGCTTCTTGCCTATTTCCTTACCAGACGGAGTCTTCCGGCGCGGGGGAAGATTCCCACAATGCTATATTTTGCGTGTCTTGGTGTTGGCTACATGTTTGTGGAGATGGTGCTTATTCAGAAATTGACTCATTATGTGGCAGCCCCGGCCTACGCTGCAGCGGTAGTGCTTACTGGTATGCTTGTTTTTTCGGGGCTTGGCAGCTTCTTCTCTGAGCGGTTTCAGGGTAACTTGAAGCGTGGCATAGCTGTGGCAATACTCTCAACGTGTGGGCTGTTGGTGCTCTACAGATTCGGTTTGGCCCCAATTCTTATGGCCACTATTTCATATCCAGAGACGGTGAAGATAGCCCTGGCCATACTGCTGGTCGGCCCCGTCGCTTTCTTTATGGGAATGCCCTTCCCGCTGGGAATGATGGCGGCCAATCATGCTGGGCAGGGGTCGGCTGCTGGGTTTGGCTGGGCAATCAACGGGGCTGTGTCTGTGGTTGGCGTTGTTGCGGCTCAGGTCATCTCCATGCATTGGGGGTTCGGCACAGTCTTCTTCACAGTAATGGGCATCTATCTTATTGCCTTCGCTGCCTTTCCTGGCCGCTGGCTGCGATAAACCTGCTGCGTTTTATCACTGTAGATGATCTGTATTCAGCGGAAATGGCCGGTTCTATCTGACAGTAACCCGCAATTTCGGTCGAAGGGGGCCTTATTCCGCCCTTGAATTTTCAATCCCGGTGTGTAGACTCGCTCTCAGCTTGGCGAAGAAATGATATTGGGTGCGTTGCCAGCGCCACTTCTGATGGAGGGGACAGTGTCTGGTTCAGCTACACCAGGAGGGTTGGCAAAGGACTTGTTGCACTGCGCTGATATGGGCGCCTCTGGCGCTGTGTGGTGGCGGTCGCTGCAATGGGTAGCCCATCTGCCGGGCTGGAGCGGGCCATGAGGTACAGCGCAGCAAATTCAACTATTCGTCTGCTTCTGACCTGTCTGGTCTGGGCAGCGCTGCCGTTGTCGGCCACTGCTCAAGGGCAGGCCGGTGAGGGGCGTCTGGTTCGAATGGGGTTGTATGAGAACAAGCCCAAGCTCTTCGTAGGACCCGACGGCGCTCCCGACGGGCTCTTCGCCGGTGTTGCCAGGGCCATTGCCGAGTCCGAGGGTTGGCAGCTATCCTGGGTGCCATGCTGTTGGTCGGAGTGTCTAGAATTGTTGAGAAATGGTGAGATTGACTTGATGCCCGACGTCGCAATCTCTCCTGAACGAACTGCCATGTTCGACTTTCACCGTGAGGAGGTGCTCAACAGTTGGTCGCAACTCTACGCCGGGGAAGAGGTTGAATTAGAGCAACTCTCGGATCTCGCTGGCAGGAGGGTATCGACCCTGCGCGGGTCCATCCAGCTAAGTGTTTTGACCCGGATGGTCGCGGGGCTGGGCTACGATGTCTCGATTATGGAATTCGATTCCCTTGAAGAGGCCTTCATGGCTGTGGTTGCAGGTGAGGCCGATGCAGTCATGTCGAACAGTCTGAACGGCGATTACTACTATGAAGAGTATGGGTTGCACAAGACGGCCCTGGTATTCAACTCTGCTTCGCTCTACTTCGCTGCCGCAGCCGGCAAGAACGGCGATCTTCTGGAGGCTGTGGACCGTAACCTGAGGCGGATGAAGGGTGAGGTGGGGTCTCCCTACTACCGTGAACTGGCCAAATGGATGGAGAGGCCCAGGACGGAGGCGCTGGGGCGGTTTTGGGCCTCGGTGCTGCTGGGTGTGGGGGGCTCGCTTCTGGCGGCGCTGCTGGCAATATTCGTATTGAGGCGAAGACTGCGTGCAAGGACCAAGGGACTTCAGCAGGCCCACGAAAAGGTCACCGAGGGAGAGGAGCGGTTTCAGCACCTGTTCCGATACCATTCTGTTGTTAAATTGCTTATAGATCCATCGACTACTATGATTGTGGATGCCAATATTGCTGCCAGTCGTTTCTATGGGTGGAGTGTTGAGCAGCTTAAAACAATGCGGATCGACCAGATTAATACCCTGAGCCCTGAGCAGGTCCGCCTGGAGGTGGAGAAGGTTCGCAGCGGTCAGCAGTTGCACTTCGAGTTTCGCCACCGACGGGCCGACGGTTCAATCAGGGACGTGGAGGTCTACTCGGGCGCCGTGCCATTTGGTGAGAAGGGGTTGCTCTACTCGGTCATTCACGACATCACCGAACGGCGCCTCCTGGAGGAGCAGCTACGCGTGGCACAGAAGATGGAGTCGGTGGGGCGTCTTGCGGGTGGCGTAGCACACGACTTCAACAACATGCTGGCGGCCATAATGGGCTTCACGGAGCTTGCGATGGTGAAGGCTCAAGGCATGCCCGAGGTTGAGGAGCCGCTCAGGGAGGTTGAGAAGGCGGCCATGCGATCGGCGGACTTGACGAGGCAACTGTTGGCATTCGCCCGCCGCCAGCCAGCCAAGCCCGAGTCGTTGGATGTCAACGAGGCGGTGCGAGGCATGCTCAAGATTCTCAAGCGGCTTTTGGGTGAGGAAGTGAGCCTGGAGTGGATGCCCGGAGACTCAGTTGGGATGGTGCGCATGGATCCGTCGCAGTTAGACCAGATTTTGGCCAACCTCTGCGTGAATGCCAGGGATGCCATCGCTGGTTCGGGGTCTGTCACCGTATCCACCCAGGGGGTGAACCTCGATGCGGACTATGTGCGCCAGAACAGCGGAGCCCTGCCCGGGAGTTTCGTCTGCCTCTCGGTGGAGGATTCGGGGGCCGGCATTCCAGCGGAGTTGCTTTCTGAGATCTTCGAGCCCTTCTTCACTACCAAGGAGGTAGGCAAAGGAACGGGGTTGGGGCTCTCCACGGTGTACGGGGTGGTAAAACAGAACGGGGGATTCATCGATGTTTCGAGCCAGCTGGGCAAGGGCACCCGATTCAGCATCTTCTTGCCCATGCATGAGCCGGACAACGAGTCGAGGCGAGCCTCGGTGGTGGTGCCCGCCGGCAATGGCGGCTCTGAGACCGTGTTGATCGTGGACGACGAGCCATCTGTGCTTGGGGTAGTGGCTCGCACTTTGGAGCAGTGCGGCTACTCGATCTTGGCAGCGAGAACCCCTTCCCAGGCGATAGAGATGGCGAGGTCCCATCCCGGCACGATTCATCTGTTGCTGACCGACGTGGTTCTGCCCGAGATGAACGGCCCGGGGCTTGCCCGGGAGATTGCCCGGCAGCGGCCCGATATCCGGTGCCTGTTGATGTCGGGATATGCCTCCGACGTGGTCACTCAGCATGGGGTGGCCCACGGTGATGTCCAGTTTCTTCAGAAGCCTTTCTCTGTCCGCGAACTGCGTGTAGGAGTGCGCCAGGCGCTTGACCGGAAGTGATAAGCCGCAGACGCAGTTTGACACGGTGCGCCGGATGGTCTATTGGTTAGCTGGTTTTTTGCGTAGTGGCCAGAGGCATGATTCGGAATGTCCAAGGAGGGAATCTATGAGACGGATGTGGTTTGTTGTAGCGGTGGCCGGGCTTTTCCTGGCGGCATCCTGCAAGGAGAAATCTGAGCCTGCGCCCGCAGCTCAGCAGAAGGAAGTCAAGAAGGACCAACCGCCGGCCCCCCAGAACCCCAAGGCCGAGGAACCCAAACCTGAGGCCCAGGATCCCAAGCCCGGTGAAACGAAGCCCGAGGCTAAGCCTGTGGAGCAGAAACCGGCCGAGGCCCAGGTTGAGAAGAAGCCCGAGCAGCCGGCACAGAAGAGCCCCGCTGAAGAGTTGCAGGCAATAGAGACCGTGGCATCTGCCGCAGGTCTGGATTCGGTTAAGATGGTTGACTCGCTCAAAGCGCTGCAGGAATGGCAGAACAAGAATCCCCAGGCCCCGGAAGCTGCCAAAGCCAAGGTGCTCTCTGCCAAGCTGAGGGTCTCTGGTCTATTGATGGGCTGTTCTGGCAAAATCGTGGATATGGATGAGAAGATCATGTCCTACGATGGCAAGCTGGCAGCGGATGCCCAGGCCACCCCGGAACTCTGGAGCCAGTATATGCGTGGTCTGGCAGCGGATATGCAGAAACAGGCCGCTGAACTCCAGGGAGCGGAGAAGGATGCCCTCATGGGCTATGCCTCCCTGCTGGCGTGGCAGGCAGACGATATTCTTGAGTCCGCTGGTAAGGTCTCCGGCGCCAAGCTAGAGATGCCCAAAGAGTGGCTCTCCTCTGAGAAGCCCATCCCCGCAGTTGAAGAAGTCGACCATGAGGAGGAGGTCAAGTCCGATGCCGCTGGCGCCGCCCAGGCTGAACAGCCCAAGGCCGAAGAGCCCAAGGCTGAAGAGCCCAAGGCTGAAGAGCCCAAGGCCGAAGAGCCCAAGGCCGAAGAGCCCAAGGCTGAAGAGCCCAAGGCCGAGCAGGCCGCCGTGGTTTTCCCGGCCACAGTTGCCATGATCGGAGCCGACCCCAACACCCTTTTTGCCCTTGCTGCTGCAGATAGCCCCGTGGCCCTGGAGGCCCGGTACCTAATGCTACTTAAGATGCGTGACGCTCTGAAGGTGGGCTCCGCTGCAACGGAAATGGACCGCTGGTTCGAGATTGCCGACGGCATGGGCAAGTTGCTTTGTGCCGCGTGCGGGCAGTTCCGTTTTGTACGCCCGGAGTTTCGCCGCCAGGTAGTGTACTCTCCCTCGAACGTCGGAATAGTGTGTCCCGAGGCCAAGGCCGCCATGGAGACGGGGACGCCGGCCGTGGAGGTGGTAGGACCCAAGTGCCACAGCCTCTTTGGCATTCCTGCTGAGGAAGCGGCTCTGCTGACCCCGGTCAATGCTCTGGTCATGAGAATCCACGCTCTGGTCCTCGAGAAGAGTGCGGCCACAGAGGGGGCTGGCTTCATGGTTGAGGAGCTTAACGCTCTGGCCGCTGAGACCCGCTCGCTGCTGCGTGCCAACGTGGCCCTCTTTCCGCCTTTGCGGGGCTTCCCCAAGGACAAATGGGAGGCCATGAAGGATTCCCTGGTGCTTCGTTCAGACCTTAAGCCCACTTCACCGGCCTTCTCCTACATGCCCCTGGATGTGGTTGTCACTGACGAGACCAGTGTCTCCTCCCTCCTGCGTCCCGTGGCTCAGGCGGATCAGCTTCCTATGGCCTTCATCGAGAAGGCTACGGGATTCGGCTGGCCCGGAAAGAACGTCGGCAACCTTGAGGCCATCAAGGCCGAGGTGGCAGAGAAGGAGAAGGGACTCAAGGAGAAGAAGGTACCGTACCTGGACTTCTTCAACGCCTATGTCGAGGATGTTGTGGTCAAGGGCGTGAAGTTCGACAAGCCCGACTACTCAGTACCTTCTCTCGTCACCGCCGCCAAAGAGCTGGCCTCCGCTGCTGAGACACTGGAAGGAGGCGCCTACCAGTTGCTCAAGGAGAAGAAGGTCATCAACTCCGAGCGTGCTACCTGGGAAAACTTCGCTGACACAGTGGGCAAGGCCCTGCTCTACGCAGTGGACCACAAGGCTCCGGTGCTGCTCATGAAGAAGGTGCTGGACTCTTGGTACCACGCCGACTTCAAGGACATGCGACTTGTGAAGGCAACTGGATGCGGAAGCACCGTTCCCACAGTGTACTATACCGAGAAGTATCTTGATGAATCCGTATTGGATACAACCTATAAGCGCCCGGTTCTTGTTTACGTGACCAGTGATAACCAGATTAACTTCTACCCGCCGGCAACCAGCTCGTCACGCAGCAAGATGACGGCTAAGCGCAGCCCCAACAAGCGAAACAGCAAATGGCCGGGCAAGTTCCGCTCAATCTACGACCCGAGGAATCCCGACGACATCTGGAACCTCTTCATGTCCTACACCAGCGAAGGTGAGAAGGACTTCGAGGAGAAGGTGGCGGGCATTGCCAGGACGATGCAGCGCAAGTGGGACAACGGTAACGTGTTCTATTTGATGGCTCACGAGAAGGCCGATGCAGGGCTTGTGGTGAAGGTTGCCGACATTCTCACGCACCTCCCCGGCTCTCCTGTGAAGGATCTTGCCAAGGCGTTCCCGGGCTACGAGTGCGATGAGAAGGCTGGTCCCGAGTATTGCCCCACCAACATCGTTGTGCTCTTCCCCGAGGTTGAGATTCCGTATCTGCCGGGCAAGGTCAAGGTTCAGGAGGTTCAGCAGAACGTCCATTGCGACGAGAAGGAGATCAACCGGCGCATTATGGCCAAGCGTGGCGCAATCAAGTTCTGCTACGACCCTGAGTTGCAGAAGAATGGAAATCTTAAGGGCCGTGTTGTATACAAGTTCACCATCGGCGCTGCTGGAAGAGTGACAGAGATTTCTGTCGAGAACGATGGCCTTGGCAACAAGAATGTTGTGGATTGTGCCTTGAAGGTCATTCGTGGTGTTCAGTTCCCGAGACCCATCGGCGGCGAGTGCAAGATCCGATATCCGTACAACTTCAAGCCCGAGTAAGAATCGGACCCTGTCGGGCGCTCCAATGCGTTCGACAGGCTTCCAGCCCTCCTCCGGGGCCGGGGTGCTGAACCCCGGCTCTGCACCTCAAGAATACCAAATGATCTCAGGTGCTACCGTCGCTGGGACGAGCAGCTTTTTTGCTCATGGACTCTCCAGGGGCTACCATCGCCTACAAGCGTCCCTCTGACCACTTGGGCGCTGCGGGGAGCGATATGCAATCGATAAACGCAGTTGGAAGCCGATGGCTCTTTAAGATGCTGGTCGTCGGGGCCATAGTGCGGATAGTTGTGGCCACGGGTTGCACGGACGGTGACAGGGAGCAGGGCGAGGATATGCTTCAACTGGAAGCAGACGTTACTTCGTCGGAGGAGCAGGCAGTAGCCGCAGAGGATGATTCGGCGCCGGTTTGGACGAGCGAGAGTCTGGTCCGATTCCGCCTGCCCCTGGAGGCGGCCAACAGCCGGCAAAGGCCGTCTCCCTGGCCCACCAGTCCAGAGGTCATCGCCTCGGTTCTGGAGCACGAGACCTGGGACCAACTGCGGCCCGTGGTAGTGCAGCTGTACCGTTCTCTTGGGTTCCGGCCCATCTTCACGGGCAGCGAGCAGAGTCGTCGTCAGGGGCTGGAGCTGTTGAAGTGGCTGACGGCATCCAGTGAGCTTGGATTGGACCCTGCCTCGTTAGGAATACCCAGGTTGGTGGAGATGCTCTCCCCAGGGTGCAAGGTGGAGGGGGCGGCGGTTTTCGGCGGTGTGCCCCACGACAGCTTGTTGTCGAATTGGAGCCGGGCGACGCCCCCCAGCGCACTGGAACTGGTCTGCAACGCTGACTGGATTGCGCCCGATAGGGAGCTGGACATTGACATCCGCATTACCGCTGCGGCGCTTGCTGCCCTAGGGGCGCTTCAGGGGAGCGGCGGTAGCGGCAGCTTCCGCTGGGAGGGCCCCGATGGGCTGCTGCCCGCAATCCTGACCATGCTGCCCAGGGATGAACTCTACTGGTCGAGAGTGGCGGCCTTGAGGCGATTGACCCATCCGGCCCTTGCCTGGAAGAGTGACAAAGTGGACCGCTGGAGCAGGCTGAAGCCCGGGGTCGCTGGACCCAGGGTAGAGGAACTGCACGTGAAGCTGTTCGAAATGGGGTATCTGGCCACACTACCCACGGGCCGTGCGGCCAGAGTATACGGTCCCGAGACCGGCGAGGCCGTTGCCAGGTTCCGCTCGGCCCACGGGCTGCCTCCCGGGGACCAGGTCGATGGCGCTGCTCAGGAGATTCTTCAGTTGAAGCGGGAGCAGATGGCAATGCTGGTGTGGCAGTCGCTCAACCGGAGCATTGCCATGAACGAGCACGGAGAACAGAGCTACCTGCTGGTGAATGTGGCTGCGGCAGAGTTGCTGGTGGTGAACAAGGGGCGAATCGAGGCTCGGCATCGGGTTGTGGTGGGTAAGCTTCCCAAGAGGGGGGAGGGTCTCACGGCGGACTCATATGAGCGGCTGGCGGGTGTGACCGTAAACCCCGAGTACGTCGTGTCGGAGGAGGAGTTGAAGCGGGATGTGCTTCCCAAAGCACGCCGCAAGTCGGCTTTGGCTGAGTTGGGCTACGAGAAGGTGGGCGACACCTGGATTCGGCTTCCCGGTCCTGGCAATCCGTTGGGGCCCGTGGCCCTTGAACTGGTAGAGCCAGCGTCGCAGGCCATTCATGGGAGCTACAATCAGAGGATCTTCGGCAAGCAGAAGCGGGCCGTGACCGACGGCGAGGTTATGGTGGATGGCATCGAGGCTCTGGCGGCCCGTCTTCTGACCTGGGCTGGCCTTGAGGGTGGGTCGGTAGTAGGCGAGGCGCTGGGCAGCGGGGAGACGGTGTCTGTGACCTTCCCAGAGACCGTTGCCGTCCACGTCGTCTACGACCGAGTCCTGATGAACGAGGCCATGGATGCTGCCATCGGTCCCGACCCATACCGGATGGCCAAGCGGGCCGACAAAGATCAAATCCGAAGCTACCGAAACTTCATCAGAAGGCTCTTCCCCGAGTAGCAACATCTCTGAATCGCCCTTGCGAAAGCGGCGCATGTGCGCTAAACTAGTGCCCCTGATTCTGGGCTTCGCCCCATGAACGGAGACCAGGCCGTCGAATTCCGATGACCGGCCATAGAAGCGGGCGGGGCGGAAGGAGCGTTCATGAATTCTGCTGTATTTCTTGCCTCGCTGGGTAATGAAAACCTAATGATTGGGTTCAGGGTTTTCGTTGTGGGCTTCCTGGGCGTGATTGTGTGTATGACGGCCCTCTCGCTCTCTATGAAGGGGTTGATGCTTCTCGTGGCACGGTTTGAGGCGGCCCAGGCTGCCTCGGCCCAGCGAGTGGCTGCGGCCAAGGCGGCGACTGCTGCTGCTCCGGGTGCCGGTGCGAAAGCGCCTGCAGCAGCGGCACCAACGGCCCCTGCCAAGGCCGACCAGGGCAGTTCTGCGGCTTCTACTGCTGTGAGCAAAGAGACCAACTGATTGGGAGGAAGCTGTGGAAGCTCAACTGATATTCGACGGTTTGCAGAAGGTGGTTCTGGATAGTGGGTTCGCCACCTTGACCTGGGGAAACCTGCTGATGATAGTAATCGGGCTGGTGCTCCTCTACCTGGCCATCGGCAAGAACCTGGAGCCTTATCTCCTGCTGCCCATTGGTTTCGGGGTTGTTCTGGTGAATATGCCGCTCAGCGGCCTGCTCAACGGGTTTCCCGGTCAGCCCGAGGAGCCCATCGGGTTCTTGCGGATCATCTTCTACTCCATTGAGTTCGAGGTGGTTCCACCTCTCATCTTCCTGGGGCTGGGGGCCATGACCGACTTCTCGCCGCTCATTGCCAACCCTAAGACCATGCTGCTGGGGGCGGGAGCTCAGTTCGGGGTGTTTATTGCGTTCTTCGGGGCGATTCTGCTTGGTTTCACGCCTGAGGAGGCGGCCTCAATCGGTATCATCGGTGGGGCGGATGGGCCCACGACGATATTCCTGACCAACAAGCTGGCGCCCTCGTTGTTGGGGGTCACAGCCATATCGGCCTACTCGTACATGGCCTTGGTACCGCTAATTATCCCGCCGATTATCAGGCTGCTCACAACGGAGAAAGAGCGGAAGATCCAGATGCCGCCACCCAAGGGCGTGAGCCGTCGGGCCAGGATCCTTTTCCCGTTGGTCTCATTTGGTCTTGTGGCGCTGCTGGTTCCACAGGCGACGACGCTGATGGGCATGCTGATGCTTGGCAACCTCATGCGTGAGACGGATGTGGTTAAGCGCTTGGCCGAGGTCTCGCAGAATGCCATCACC
>CAZQHM010000024.1:0-61380 GCA_964593355.1 uncultured Myxococcales bacterium | reverse complement strand
TGAAGGTTTCCCTGATCGGCGACGACTATGGGGATAGCCGAGCGCATAGCAACCCAATCGCTCTTCAAATGCTGAGCCGTTCAGGGAGTATAAACGCTTCCGGAGATGAAGACTGGTTTTACTTCTATGCCCCAAGCGCTGGAGACGTTTGGTATTCAGCCTGTCCCGAAGGCGCTTCAGGGATAGTCCCAAAAATCGAGTTGTATAATGCGGCCGGAGCCTATCTGTCTGGATCGGTGTTCCATGACGAGAACTGCAGTACATGGGGAACTTATACTCTTGGATCGGCCGGTCTATACTACGCCAGAGTTAGGAGGTACACTGGCGACGCAATAGGTGCGTATACTGTTTGGGTCGATATGCCGGGTGGAACCGACCTCGATGGCGGCACCAAGGCGACGGCTTTCGACACGTCGAACCTGAGCGGTGCGCCCTACACCGCAGTCTCCACGGAGTTCGACGCCGGTAATGATGTGGACTGGTACCGGTTTTCGGCTGTTGCCGGTGAGCAATGGACGATCTCCACCTTCGACCTGGCAAGCAGTGTGGACACGGTCATCTCTGTCTATGATGCCGACGACAGCGGCATGGCATACGGTGGCTCACACTATATTCTTATGGATGATGACGGCGGAATGGATCATAACTATGCCAGCAGCCTTATATTTACTGCACCGCGTGACGGCTACTACTACGTCAAGGTTGCAGAGTACAGTTCGTACAATGCAGGGAGGTATGGAATAGTGTTTTTGGCAAATGGGGTCGCAAGCCTATCGCCTCCGGAGTTCCCATAGCGACTGTGGGCTGCGAGGTATTGAAAGTGGCGGAGATAGCCGTTGGCTCACAACCTAAGGAGAATTGAGATGAAAACGAACGCTTTGAACTTAGGCGCCAGGGGATCGGCTGCAAGTCTGCGTTGGCCGCGACGTGTTATGCCGCTAGCGGTGGTATTGATCGCACCGCTAGTCGCCTCATGTTGGACCAATGAGTCCAATCAGGGCTCCACGGTGGCTTCTGGCTGTGGTGACGCTCAGGAAGGCGTTGCCGGGGAAGGGATTGAGGTAGCATATCCGTGTCCATCCGCCTTGGAGGCATGCTACGCCGGGTTCGGCCTGGGGCAGGAGTGTCAGCCTGGGAAGTTGATCGTCAGGGCGGAGATGTATTCGGCAGGAGGAAGTGAGGTCTGTGCTGACACGGATGTCACCGAGTTGGCGTTCTCAAGTTGCCTCTTCTACTACGATCCTATTGCCACTGTTAGTTATTGCTGCAATGGCTACATCGCCAACCGCTCCACTGCGATTGTGGATGCGAGGAACCCGGAATGTTGCCCTGCGGGTCTGCAGCTGGAGTACGGTGGTTCCTACAACCCTGCACCAGCAGTAGACGATGCGGGTGTTCATGATCCAGGATTAGACGTGTCGCGGCATTGGCCTGATCTGAATTCTGAGGACGTCGTCTGTATTGTTTGGGCCTTCTCTAACGGCATGAACACAACTGGCTATATTTACAGGGACGGGGGAGCGTACGGGAAGTACTATCCTGCAACTGTTGAGCAAGTTGGCGGAAAGCGGATCGTTCACTGTCGCTATGATGCGGAGCCCATAGCGACGGTGCAAGCGGACTCCCTGGAGTTGTGGGATGGAGTCTCCTGGTTGTCCCCTTGTGACGGGAAGGTATGTATTGATGTGCAGGATACGGCATACAACTGAACCACTGCTCACCATTCTCGTTCCTACCCATCGATTTGGCTTGCGCCTCGCTCTGTTTGAGCCTCGAAGCCGAAGGCGGGGTACACGGCTACCGGGTAGAACGAGGTATAGAAGAAGCCGTGTAGAGAATCGGACATCCCACATGCTGATCCACGTGTTGGCCGAGGCAGCGGCCTCGGGTGTGGGGGTTGTGGTGGTGGTGCACGACCTGAACCAGGTGCTGCTTCCCCATGCCTGGATGGCCCTGATATCCGAGGGGCGGATGGTGGAGTCGGCCCCGGCGCTGCAGTTCGACGTCGACCTGTTGTCCAGGGCCTTCGGCTGTCAGTTCCACCTGGTTGATGTGCCGGCTATTGGAAGGAAGGTGCTGGTGCAGGGGTAGAGGGCGGCAATTCGGGAATCCGAGCGGCACCGCTCCGAATTTTGGCCTCGCCATTGACAAACAACCCCGGAAGTGGCAAATCTTGCCCCACTGGACCACAACCTTCGGAGGAACCTCATGAGGCGTATCGTTCTTTCCATTACTGCTCTGGTTATGTTGTTGGCAGCGATGCCGGTGTTGGCAAAGGATTGTAACAAGCCATGCGCATGGCTGAAACCTGGTGTGGAGCTTACTTATGGCCTGAACATGGGCTACGACTTCATCGCCACGGTGAAGGAGATGGGCAAGGACCTGGTCTTTGGGTTCGCCATGACGAACACCATGAAGACGGCGGGCACCGTTACTATTAAAGAAGAGGCCCTCAAGACGGCGACGGCCCAGAACAACTACTTCAGCAACGGCGAGTTGACCCTGGCCGACAAGACCACTGTCTGGGTGAGCAAGAAGGTTTACGATGCGCTGAAGAAGGCCGAAGCGGTCACCATCAGGCCCTCGGACGAGGATGAAGTGCTCAAGTTCGTCAAGGCCGAGAAGCTCACCGTGAGCAAAGACGGCAAGCCCTTCGAGGTGCCCACGCTCTACGGCGAAACGGACAAGGGGCACAAGTTCTGGATCCTGGACAATGCCGAGAACCCCCTGATTATCAAGATGGTTATCAATTTCGAGATTAATCTGAAAGAAATCAAATCAGCTAAATAGTGTTACCTTGCCTGCTGAAGGCAGCGGGCGTGTAACAGGTCGAGAGTGTCCAGATATCAACTCATTGAGCGCTTCCCAAATGGGATGATCGAAGTACTGGGCAAACCTGTTCAGAACCCTGGGAGGCCCTCTCCTCGCCCGATGGGGCCCTGCACACTGGTTGAGCACTGGACTTTGGTCGCTGCGAGGGCTAGTGTATGCCTCGGTAGAGAGACAGCGGAGGCATTTCATGATTTCCCTGCGACGCATACTGTTTACACTGCTTTTAGTATCTGTTGCTTCCTGCAGCCCTGCCCACGAGATGAAGAGCGTCGACGTGGACTTCTTGTGGGTCAAAGGGAAGGCCGGCACCGCTGATGCGACGGGGGGGTCTACTCACGCCACGCTGAAGGTCGAGAAGAGCTCTCGTGGAATTCACGTGGGCATCTTCGAATCCAAGGCCGGAGGCACCGGGGAGATGTGGCGCGCTGCAGTCTGGGTAGCTGCTCTGACCGGAACTTTGCAGTTGCAGAAGAACCCTCTGGACTACCGCTACTCGGTGGAGACGGAGAGTCTGGGCAACAAGGTCGACGGTCCTTCGGCCGGTGCCCTCTTCGCCGTGGCGCTCATGGCATCGTTGCAAGGGCATACGATTGACAAGCTGGCCACTATGACGGGAACCATAAACCCCGACGGCTCGGTGGGGCCCGTGGGTGGCGTTTCTCAGAAGCTGGAAGCGGCAGCAAAACTGGGAAAAAAGAAGCTCTGTTATCCGGTGGGGCAGCAGTTTGATGAGGATATGAATACGGGTAAGTCTACGGATATAAGAGCGAAGGCGATATCGTTGGGCATGGTTGCTGTTGAAGTCGAGGATATCACCCAAGCATACAATTGCCTGACGGGTAAGAACCTTGCAGCGGCCAAGCCTGTGCGGCGGTCGGAGATGGAGCTCAGCAAGGCCAGCTTTGACATCTTGAAGAAGTCAACAGAGGACTATCTTGTGCAATCCCAGAAGATCTACGCCAGCGCCAAGAAGCTCAATACTTCCGGGCGCCTGGAGGAGCAGTGGAGCCTGGTATCGGGCATTTACGACCATGCCGGCTCGCTGCTGAAGCAGGGGTTGGTAGCTGCTGCTTATCACCGCTCTGTGGAGGCGCTCTCGTCGTCGCTGAGGCTGCTGGCGACCTCTGCGCTGCTGGACAGGCTGGCCAACGGCAAGCCCGTCGAGGCGTTGAAGGTGTTCAACGAGATGGATGCCGATGCCAGCAAGAACATGGCAGCGGCGTTCAAGGCGTTGAATGACCTGCCGCCGCAGTACATAGCGGCTACGATCTCGTCGCTGGATGCCTACGAGGCGGCCATTGCGGCTTACGTTGCCCTTCAGTACGCCCGCACCTTGTTCCAGAGCGTTGTTGCCAGGATGCAGGAGGCTCTTGCCAGGAACGCCAAGGCCGATGAGATTTCGTCGCTTTTTTCTGAGTTGTATACACCGCTGGCGGAGCTGGTGCTTGTTCAGGTGGACTCTCAGATCGCCATTGACAACGCCGAGCTGATGAAAGTGCAGCAAGCGGGCAAAGGAACCAAGCTGGTGAGGCTCGAGGATGTAGCCAAGCTGTTCCAGGGTGCTGCCTCGGCCAACGTGGAGTACTTCGATGCCATATTCGTGAAGGAGCTTGCGGCCCAGACGGGAAAATCGGCCGACCTGGTCTCTCGGGCGATGCTGGAGAAGGAGCCTAACTACCGCTCCGCGCAGCTTCACCTGAGGTTGCCCGAGAACGAAGCCATCGAGCATGTCTCGGCGGGGGTGCCGGCCAATCTGGCCAAGCTGGCCGGAGCGCTCTCCAGCTACTTCGCCTCATCAACTCTGGTAGCGAAGTTCTACTCCATCGGGGCAAAAGTGGATTCCACGGGCCGCCTGGTGGGCGTAGAGAGAGAGAAGGCGCTCATCGCCACGCTTCAGTTGGCCGAAGAGAAGGCCAGAGAGAACGCCGCAGTGGCCATGGCCGTGGTTGGGGCTATTCCGGAGAGTGCCAAAGTCTGCTACCAGATAGCGCTGGTCCTGCGGGAGCGCTCCTCCTACGAGGAGAAGATGCAGGCCCTGGAGCAGTTCTGGCGCTCATCGGCATGGAGCAAGGTGGCGGTTTACCTTGCAAGGCTGGACCAGCCTGAGGAATAGTGTGGGGTAACAACTAAGGAGGAAGCCATGCGGAAGTCTCTCACTCTCTTGACTGTTATGCTGACCCTGACAGCCTGCTCAGCGCCCGATGCCGGGAGCAACAAGGGGGCCTCAGTTGCCGACCCGAGCGAGCCGGCGGTTCAACCAGCGGCTCAAGAGAAACCCAGGAGCAGCGACCCGTTCCTGGACAAACTGGATCGTTTCGAAGCGGCCTACGCTGAACTGGTCTGCAAGGCCAACCAGGACGTCGACCCCACCTCGTCGGTCTCCACGCTGAGATGCCCCTACGAGCGGTTGGAGCAGATTGCGCCCGAGAAGTCGTTTACTCTGGATGCATACCTGAGAATCCTCGCCAAGCACGGATTCAACTCCGCCGACGAGTACTTCAAGGCCCAGGCGTACATCCACAAGGCCCGCCCGGGCTGGTTCGAGTCGCTCAAGAACAGACTCTACGAACTGGTGGAGCAGTGCCCCAAGAAGTAGGCCGTCTTCCCTGACAGTCGCCCTTTTTTCTAGTCTGATCGAACCCGGGCAGTCAGCCTACTTCCCACAGCGACACTCCGCCGCCAGAGCGGCCCTGACCACTGGCCGAAGGGAGACAGAAAACTGTTGCATCCCCTGGGGCCTTGGGGTAGCGTCCCCTACGATTGTGCTTGGCGTGAGGAGGAGTCTATGCGCAAATTGGTAGCATTGTTGTTGATCATGTCGTTCGCATCTTTTGCATGCTACTCGACGTACAGCATCTCCATGGACCAGCTTAAGGAGCTGCAGGCCGACGGGAACAAGGTTGTCAACAGCGTTGACGGTGACCCCATCGAGGTTACCTCGGATACGCGCCTCTTTGTTCGAGACGACACAGGGAAGAAGTACCCCATCACCCCATACAACTTCAAGGTTACGGGCTCGCAGCTGGTGGCCTCGGACCGTGACTACATCTTCATGCTGGACCAGATTTCCGACAAGGGAGAGATCGAACTGCTCTCCACCTTCAAGACCGTCGGACTGATCACCCTTGGCGCCGGCGCTGCCGTCGGGCTCATCGTCGTGATCGCTGCTACTGCCGGTACCAAGAGCGCCGAGTAGCCCTCCACGGCCTTCCTTGCAGCATCCTTAAGGGTCGCATGCTTGCCTCCCCGGGCTGGGTGGTGTTGCGCTGCCTGCCTGTGGTCCTCTTCGTCACACCAGGAGGCTGTAGGGCATTGATGTTCGTCGCGAGAATTCGATAGGTGCCCCAGATGTGGACCACAAGATGTGGGTGCATATCGGGAATATGTGCCCACAGGTTGGGGGCCGCAGATGGGGTGCATTGCGAATTCGCAGCAGAACGGGCAATGTCATACAGCCTCCCCGATCATCAGAAAGTGAGGTGTGCCATGAGTACTCCCGTTTCGCCATGGGCTAAGCCCTCTTCAGCTCCTTTCACCGCTGAACAGTGGTGCTCGCCCGCAGAGGCGGCATCACACCAGGGCCCTGGAGTGGGTCTTGGTGCTGCTGAAATGACCGCTGGGATGATGCGGCCGATGCGCAGTGAGCCCCGGCATGTTGCCCTCTTCTCGGCTCTCTGCGTCGCCCTGCTGCTGACCCTGGCGTGCAAAGAGACCGGCGCTCAGACCGCAGACAGCGCCGCCCAGGCCGATGCCGACCATTCGGGCCAAGACCAGAGCCAGCAGGACGACGCCAAAACCGCCACCGACGCCGGTTCCGGAACCGGCACAGAGCAGTGCCCGGCCATGGTTCCTCCCGATGCAGGGAAGTGGTTTCACTCGGGCGTGGGCTACGAAATATTCGTTCGAAGCTTCGCAGACTCCGACGGAGATGGGATCGGCGACCTCAAGGGCATTACTTCCAAGCTGGATTACCTGAACGACGGCAACCCGCAGACCAACGAAGACCTGGGCATCTCCTGGATCTGGCTTACGCCCATCTTCGCAAGCCCAAGCTACCATGGCTACGACGTGACGGACTACTACGCCGTGAATCCCCAGTTCGGAACCATGGACGACCTCAAAGAGCTTGTGCAGGAGTGCCATAAGAGGGGCATCAAGGTGGTGCTCGACCTGGTGCTGAACCATGCCAGCAGTTCACATCCCTGGTTCGTCGCCAGCAAAGGCCCCACCTCAGAGAAGCGGAACTGGTTCGTCTGGTCTCAGGAACCCAAAGAGTGGACCCAGCCCTGGTCGTCGTCCCCCGTCTGGCACAAGTGGGGTGACCAGTGGTACTACGGCGTCTTCTGGTCCGGCATGCCCGACCTCAATTTCAACGAGCCTCTTGTTCGCTCGGAGCTCATCGACATTGCCAAGTGGTGGATGAAGGAGACCGGCATCGACGGGTATCGCCTGGATGCGGTTCGTTACCTTGTAGAGACGGGGCCCAAGGAAGGGCAGCAGGATACGCCGGGCACCCTTGAGTACTGGCGTGAGTTCGCTTCGGGGGTGCTGGCCTCCTACCCCGAAGCCATGCTGCTTGGCGAGGCGTGGGCCTCCAACAGCATCATCTCGGCCTATCGCAAAGATGGGAAGGGCCTCAACATCTCCTTCGACTTCGACTTGATGGAGTCCATCGTGGCCGGCGTCCTGGCCGAAGAACCCGCTGATCTCGAAGGGGTGCTCTGCCGACTGCCAGGCCAGTTCCCCTCCGGAAGCAGCGAGGTTACCTTCCTCTCGAACCACGACCTTACCAGGGTCTTCTCCCGTCTCAAGGCCGGCGCCTCGGCCATGAAGTTCGCAGCAGCGCTTCTCTTCACCCTGCCGGGCACACCCATGGTCTACTACGGCGACGAGATAGGCATGCAGAATGGCCCCCTGCCCAAAGATGAGCACAAGCGCCTCCCCATGCAGTGGGATGCCACGGCCAACGCCGGCTTCTCCACGGGAACCCCCTGGCAGAAGCCCGCTGCCGACTACCCAGAGGTCAACGTCCAGGCCCAGGCGGCCCAAAGCGACAGCCTGCTGTCCTGGTACAGAAGCCTCATCGCCCTGAGGCGCTCAACACCCGCCCTGGATGCCGGTGGCTTCCAACTGGTGCAGGCGAAGTCCGCTACCACCCCCCTTGTATGGGCCTTCGTGCGCTACCTGGGCCAGCAGCAGGTCTACGTCGTGGCCAACTTCTCCAACAACCCCGCCGTGAACGTCACCGTGGAGTTCCAGGCAGGTGGGGCCGCACCCGGCCAACGAGAATCTGCTGCAACACTGTTCCCTCCAGGGGATGCAGTAGTGCCAGCAACCCCCACCGGCTACTCTGTTGGTGATGTGCCGGCCCAGTCCATAGTCGTCTTCCGGTCTTCGTCTGCCCCTTGAAACTAGCCTCCAAATTCCTAATAGTCTGGCAGGAGGTCGAAAAACGACATGATGCAGAATATCTCAACTATGAAACACTCTCAGGTTGTGGCGCTCAACGAGATTTCGGGCTACGTCCAGGATTCGGTGGTGAGCAGAACACTCGTGAAGAACGATGCCGGCAACATCACCTTCTTCGCATTCGGCAAAGGCCAGGGCCTGAGCAAGCACTCCGCCCCCTTCGATGCCTTCATTCAACTGCTCGATGGCGAGGCCATAATCATCATCGACGAGACTCAGTATCCCATGAAGGCCGGTGAATCCATCCTCATGCCAGCCAACGTGCCCCACGCCGTGCAGTCCGTAACGGATTTCAAGATGATGCTGGTCATGCTCAAGGGGTGAACGAACGTGCCCCCGGTTGGATTGAACCCGCCTGTTGGCCCAAAGCCATCATATTTCATGTCCAGTATTGCTCCCCAATCAGGAGGTGCGGTTATGGCCGGTGTCAAGATGACGTTGGTGCTGGATGAGAAACTGGCCCACAAGCTTCGCGCTGCCGTGCCGGCCCGTCACAGAAGTCGTTTCATCGCTGAGGCACTCCGCAAGGAGTTGACCAGGGTCGCTGACCTGGAGTTGGCCAGGGCCCACGAAGAGGCCCACGCAGAGAGTGCTGCCCAGGCCTCGGAACTTGATGGGGTGACCGGCGATGGAATCGACTAGGGCGCCGAGGGGTAGGGGAGTGGGGCCCCGGTTTCAACGGGGCAACCCCACGAAATCTTTTGCTTTTTCGGGTGGGTGGTGCCATGATTTCCGGCCCTTGAGAAGTCGGGGGTTAGCTGTCTTGCCCTGTCCGGAGGATGTTCATGAAAAGTACTGCGCTCTTCGCCCTTTTAGTATTGGCCTCCCTTACCTGCACTGCCTGTGGCGATGATGCTGTCCAAGTTGACCAGCAAGAGCCACTGCCCGAAGAGCAGTACTCCGAGGATGAAGAGCTTCCTGTGGGTGACGTGGACGACCTCAAGGCCGACGGCGCCTGGGGCTCGGCTCTGACCTGCAAGGCCATTCCCGACCTGGAACCCCTCAAGAGACCGGAGATTGTGGTATCGCTGGATGGGCTTACCCTGCGCCTTCGGGACGCAGAGGGGGATTTTGACAAGGTCTATCCAATTGGCCCCGGCAAGATTGAAGGTGGCAAGTCGCTTACCCCCACCAGCCTTGGGCGCCCCGGCCAGGTGTACTACCTTCGCATGGACCAGAAGACGGTGCAGGAGACCAGCAACCCCAACAAGGCCGTCTTTGGAATGAACTACTCGTGCAAAATCTGGTGGCCCGACCCGGACAAGGGCAAGAAGATCCCAGTCTTCGCCGGTCTGCCTTTCATCCGCCTCGAAGGGGCTCCTACGCTGGGATACGCCATTCATGGGCCTATCGACTCCTACACCATTCCCTCGGGCGGCAAGCTTACACGAGGCTTCGTATCCCATGGTTGCATCCGCATGGAAGCGGCCGACGTTGTGGAACTCTTCGCTCTGACTCAGGGCTCGAAGGTTCCCGTGAGAATTCAGCAGTCCGTGGAGCGGGACGCTCTTGGCAAGGCCGTGGATATTCCCCAGCGCTGGCTTCTCTCGGAATGCACCAAGGACGAGGAGTGCAACTTCCCCGGCGGCTTCTGCAAGATGAACGAATATGGGTCGGCGGGATTCTGCACCGCTGCTTGCACAAAGTACTGCTCGTTGGACAAGTTCGGTTATCCCACCTCCTTCTGCGTTGCCGACCCCGAAGACGACGCATCGGGTATCTGCATCCTGAAGTCCACGGCAACCAACAACAGCTGCCGTCGATTCCCGGGCTTCGAGCTGTGGGCCGGTACGCCTCGTTTTTCAGACCCGTCGGTGAAGGCCGATGTCTGCCTGCCTGGAAGCAGCGGCTGGGTTGGAGCCCCCTGCTTCAGCGACCTGGACTGCGCCCTCTCGGGGGGCAACTGCCACGAAGCCGACCTGGGTGAAGGGCGCCCGGGCTTCTGCACCGTCTCCTGTTCGAAGTACTGCTCGGACCTGGCAGGCTTCCCCACGACTTTCTGCGTCGACGCAGGGTCAGGCAGCGGGGAGTGTGTTCAGAAGTGCGTGTTGCAGGATGACTGCCCGGCGGGCTATGCCTGTACGCCCGATGTACCCAGATTCGGCCAGTCCACCCCGACTTCTTCGGTTTGTATGTAGTTTCGTTGGACGTTCTGAAGCCTGCCGATTTGGTCTCAAGCCTGACGACTCAGTCGTCCATCCGAGAGGAAGGGCCAGCTTCGACCTTGATTGGTCCGGTATAGGCCCTGTTGGGCACCAGGCAGACCATCTCCAGACCCTGCTCGGCGTCGGCCTTGAAGCCGTGCCACTGGTCTGCCGGAACAAGAATGGCCGTTCCCGGCTCAACCTGCACAGCACGGTCCGGAAGGCGCAGCTCACCTCGCCCCTTCACTATCAGAACCTCGTGCTCGTAGTCGTGGCGGTGGAAGGGAGTGTTGCCCCCCGGGGCCATGGTGAAGACCCGCATGGTGAAGTTGGGCGCTCCGTCTGCTATTCCAATGGGGATGCGCACCGAGGCTCCCTTGGCCCCCGGCGTATCTACCGCAACGGGTTCAATGTCTTCGTATCGCACTATCTTCATGAGTATCCCTCCAGTACCACGCAAGAATGCACATGTGGAACGCCCTGGGCAAGCGGGCCGAGATCTTGGATGAACGATGACGAGCCTCAGAAGACCATGTTGAGTCTCAGCCTGACGCTGTACATGTCGTTCTCTCGGTGGTTGTCCACTGCGGGCTGCAGGTCTGCCTTGGCCCAGGCGAAGACCACTTTGGCGGTAAGCCACTGGAAGTAGAGCGGGTGACGCACCGATGCGAAGGCCTGCTGGTGGACGTAGAGCCCCTCGTCACCGGTCTCACTGTTCCACTGCCGGTCTCCCTGAATGGTATGGTTGTACCCCAGGCCCACAATTGCCGAAAAGAGCCCCAGGTTGGCGAAACCGCCTACAGAGAGCGTGTCCGGGCTCCCTTTTTCGTCGACCTTGCCGAAGCCGTCGACTTTGTCCACCACGCCGTATGCTGCGTTGGCCCCGAAGAGGGCCCGGATTCGGCTGGTGGGCTCCCCTAGCTTGAACTGGAGTCCGCCGCCCAGGCCGCGCTTCTCCTCCCACTGCTTCTTTCCCTCGTCCTGGTTGGTCAGCTTGCGGTATTCGCCTGCCAGGTTGAGCCTGACCCAGTCGAAATCCAGGATGCCCGATGTGCGAACGCCCGCCGAGTTGAACCCCAACTCGTTGCCGAAGACCGACGCCACCTCGAATCGAAGCCACGGCGTGGCGTAAAGGTGCGCTGCCAGCTGTCCAAACCCGTTCTGGCGGTAGAATGCGTAGTTCACTTCATAGATGTCCGGCCCCTCGAAAGCGCCCAGGTCCTCCAGGGTGTCACGCTCCAAACCCTCGCCCTTGTGGTAGACCTCCCATGCCTCGAAGCGGCCCACCTGAAGGTCGAAGAGGTCCCAGATGCCGAATCTTATCCAGGCGTCGTCGGTGTCGATGTGCTCATCACCAGGGATCTCCTCCACATGGGCCAGAAGCTGAGCCTTAGCCTGGGCAAAGAAGCGGCCGTGCGTCCGTGTGGCAGTGACGTCAAGCATGAAGCGCCCCTGCATAAGCCAGAACTGCTGGTCCGGTTGGCTGGCCAGCCCCTTCTGGCTTGCCTCGTATCCCGTGTCAATCCACGCGTCGCCACCCAGGTGTATCCCCGACTTTCGGAAGGGAGACTGGAGGCCCGCACCGGGATAGTAGGGGTTGCCCCGAAGCTCACCCCAGGGCCGAACCTCGTCGTCCCCCGGGATACCAGAATAGATCCAGCTCTCAGACCCCACGCCCTCGGGCTCGGGGGCATGAAGGGCCCTCTCAGTGCCGTCAGCGGTCTCCCCATCCCCGGCCATTGCTGGCCCCGCCCCAAACAGCCAGAGCCCCACTGCCACGGCCATCGACAATACACAACAGAGTCGCCGAACTACTGCTCTTCCGCTCATTGCCCCACCTCCTGGCTCAACTCGGCCTGCTCTCCAACAAAAAACTCTCCGCTCAAAGGCAGCTCCTCGGCGTTGTCACCCACGAAGAGCTGGTGGCGGGCCAACTCCACCTTCCAGGAGTTCGATGCAGCATCGAAGTAGGCCAGATCCTCCACATCGACCTCGATCTCCACTCGGCGGGTCTCCCCGGGGTCAAGTTCTACCCTGGCGAAGCCTTTGAACTCCTTCACCGGCCTGCGCACCTTGGTCTCAGGATACCCCACATAGACCTGGGGCACCGCTGCTCCGGCCACAGCTCCGGTGTTCGTGACGTCGAAGGAGACCAGCAGCCTGGCCTTGGGCGTCAAGGTGCGGCAGGGCAGGCTCAGGTTGGCATAGCTGAAGCTTGTGTATGAGAGGCCGAACCCGAAAGGATAGAGAGCCTTGGTCTTGTTCTGGTCGAAGTAGCGATAGCCGTGCAGGTATTCCATCGTGGTCTCAGCCAACTTGTTGCCGAACTCCAGGCAGTCCTCCCAGGCAACGGGCCACGTCTGGGGCAATCGGCCGGTGAAGTTGTGGTCTCCGAACAACAACTGCCCAAGGGCGGTGCCGCCTTCCATGCCCGGATACCATGCCATGACGATGGCGTCGGCCTTCGCTTTCCAGCTCTCCATGGTGATGGGACCACCGGCTTCCATTATGACCACGGTTTTGCCTGCCTTGGATGCCACGGCCTTGATTAGCTCCTCCTGGTCTTGGGAAACGTTGAGCGATATTCGGTCACCACCTCCGAAGACGGCCTCGCCCTCTTCCAACTGGGTGAGGGCCACCACAACGATGGCCACGTCTGCACCTTCTGCTGCGGAGGCATCTTCGCTGGTGACCACCGTGACCCCGCCACCCGCTGCCTTCTTAATGCCGGCGTATGGGGTTACGGCGTACGACGGCTTCACGTCGCTGCTGCCCGCATCGCCCAACCTGGCAACGTCGGCGAAGGTTCCCACCACTGCCACGCGCCCCTCACGGGCCAGCGGGAGAACGCCACTGTTCTTCAGCAGCACGCTTCCTTTGACCGCTGCCTCCAACGCCAGGGCCGTGTGCTCGGGCCCTTCAACAACGGTGGGATCCTCGCTGAACTGGTCCGTGAGCAGACCAAAGCCCCACTTGAACTTGATCCTCAGGATTCTGCGCACGGCATCGTCGATGAGCGACTCGCTCACCTGGTTGGCCGTTATGGCTGACTGAAGTTTGTTGTATTTCAAGCGCCAGGGCATCTCCACATCGAGGCCCGCCAGGGCCGACTCCACCGTGCTCTGCGTGGCAAGCCAGTCGCTGACTACGAAGCCGTCGAACTTCCATTCGCCCTTGAGCAGAGTTCGCAGCAGGGGCTCGTTCTCGCAGCAGTAGGCGCCATTAACCTTGTTGTACGCGCCCATAACGCAAGCCACGTCTGACTGCTTGATCACCATTTCGAACTGGCGTGCATAGTTCTCTCGCAGTGTCTGAGGGTCAACTACGGCATTGTTGGTCATTCTGGTGTCTTCAATATTATTACAAGCGAAGTGCTTGACGCACGCCGGGACATACTTCTGAATGCCTCTCACCGAGGCGATTCCCATCTTGCCAAGGTACCAGGGGTCTTCACCGTAGGTCTCCTGGCCACGGCCCCATGCCGGGTGGCGCAGGGTGTTGATAGTAGGCGCAAGCGTCACGTTGTATCCCACCGCCTTGGTTTCACGGCCGATGGCCGCACCGATGCGCTCCTCGAGCTCCAGGTCGAATGAGGCAGCACGGGCCACGGCAACGGGGAAGCAGGTTGCGGTGCCCGACTCCATGCGAACGCCCCGGGGGCCGTCCCGGAACTTCAGCCCCCGAACCCCCAGCTTCTCGTTGTCGGGCGTGATGAACATCTCGGCCGGGTTGGCGTCGCCCCCCATCTGCAAGATCTTCTCGGCCAGGGTAAGGCTTCCCAGGATCTCCTCCACCCGTTCGTCGGTCTCCAGGGTTTGCACGGTTCCCCGAGGCCTGTCCTGGCACACGGCCAGCCCCTGAGCAGGGCCGCCGTTGTCCTGCGTGGCAAGATCCGAAGGTGAGGCGGTGTCTTTTCCTCCCGGGCCCACCCCACGTTCGATTGGGGGCCTGTCACACGATGCAAATGCGATAATGACAGTGACTGACAAAACGACCGACGAAACTCTGGACAACACCTTCATGGACCCCTCCCAGATAAAACACCTGTGCAATGGTGAATCAAAGAGGCTCGCAGTTCAAGAAGGGAAACTCAAAGGCGGGTGCGTTTTCGGTGGCGGCGGGCCTCGGCTCAGGGAGCGTCGTTGACAACGTCCAGCTCGTAGCTCGCCTGGCCGGAGAGGTATCCTGCCATGTCCCAATCAGAGTACCTACGCAAAATGAATGTCGACTTTTCCACATAGAAGTCCGAAAGTACCGGATAGTCACTTACAATGGCGATATCCTCAGTGGTGGTTTTGTGAAATTCCATCGCCCATGAGATACCTGATGGATAGTTATTAGTTACCATATTACCAAGTTCTATAGAGACCAGGGAACCGCTCACAGTAAGGACCATTTCTATCGACTTGTTAGCCAGCCCCTGTAGTCCTGCATTGACCGTGGAATCGGCAGAGTCAACGAACGCCTCGACGATTTTGCCCTCAATCTCAACACAGTTGGACTGCTGCCAAGGATCCAATCCGCATGTGGTGTTGGTGAAGCCCGTAGGCTCCAGGGTCAGGGTGAAGTGGCTCTTTTTCCCGGTGAGGTGCTGGAACACCCCTGTTGGGGGAGTGGGGGTGCCGAATTCTACTACGCCTTGGATGACATAGTCAGCGGTGGTGGCCACGCAGCCGCTGCCCAGGAATATGTGGCCAACGTCGCAGTTGCAGATGGCAAAGCCGGGTTCGACGCCGCAGACGCCATGCTCGCCACATTCGACACCCTGGCACAACTGGTCGAGGCAGACGCCATCATCGCAGAAGTCGCTTCCCTGGCACTGGCCACAATCGCCACCGCAGCCATCGTCGCCGCAGACCTTGTCCGTGCAGTCGGGGTGGCAGACGGGTTTGCAGAGGCCGTTGTCGTCGCAGAAGGTATCCTCGTCGTCGCAACTTCCGCACTGGGCTCCGCATCCGTCAGGGCCGCACTCCTTTCCATCGCACTGAGGCTCGCAGGCCAGAGTGCACTTCTGATTCTCCCCACAAACGGGCGCTATCTCAGGGCAGACCCCGCACTCTCCATCGCATCCATCGCTGCCGCACTCCTTCCCCTCACAATCGGGGACGCACTGAATCTCGCACTTGCCTAGTTCGTTGCAGAAGGGGGCCACCTCGGGGCACTTCCCGCACAGCCCGCCGCATCCATCGTCTCCGCACTCTTCGCCATCGCAGCTTGGAGTGCACAACCCATCGTCCTTGGTGTCGGCGGAGGATGTCTCACCCTGTGGTGCGTCCGGGTCTACGACGTTGTCCTCCGCAACCTCCTGCTCCAGAGTCTCTGTCGTGCCATCCTGTTGCGCCACGTCGCCGTCTGGCTGCTGGGTATCCGGAGTGTACGAGGACCTGGAACGCTGACTGCAGCCCATCGTAATAACAAAAAGCACGGAAATGGCAATAAACACGAGTCTACTAGAACCAATACTCATTTGATATCCCCTAAAGTGAGAAGAAGAGCTCCTGGGTGGGATCGCCACAGCCTCCACCGTTCCCCATCCAACAAGCCGGTTAATGGTAGTGCGGGCATGGTGCCGGGTCAACTCTTCGTTCGGTAAGGCCCAAACTCGGTACCCGTCACGGGGCGGTGCAGAGCTTCTTGGCGGTCAGGGCTTTGAGCACCATCTCTCGGCGAAGGTGGGCTCTTTCCATAGTTGAGAGACCCATGTTCATGGCAAAGAGCCATTGCTTCGAGCCATCTACGGCGTATCCCACGTACCAGCCCACGGGGCTCTTGATGCCCATGGCCCAGCCGGTCTTGGCCCAGATTCGGCAAGATCCGAGGCCTTGGGTCTCCATGACCTCTTTCAACAGGGAGGTGGTTCGTTCCGATAGCCCAAGGTCTCCTGTGACAAGGCTGCGCAAAAAGCCAATCTGCTCCAGCGCGCTTATCTTCAACGAATCATCCAGCCAGAATCTCTCCACATCGCTGCCGGGGCTCTTGTTGCCGTAGTTGAAGCGCTCAAGGAAGACTCGGTAACTCTTGTGGCCAATTTTCGCGGCCAGGCGCTGGTAGAATTCCAGACGCACGATGCAGCAAAGGCGCTTGCCAGGGTCTGGTCTTTGTTCCAGTCGGCGAACTGGTGCTTCTTGCCGTCCCACTTGAGGAGTTCGTCCTTGTCTTTCAAAGCACCAGTTTCCAGGGCGATGAGGGTGTTGGGAATCTTGAAGGTTGAGGCCGGGCAGTAGCGCCGTGCCGCCCTCTCGGGGTTGTGCACGAACTGCGTCTCTCCGTCCAGGCTGGCCAGCACCAGCGTGCCTTCCACGCCTGCATCGGCGAAGTGTGCCGCCAGGTCAGCGTCGCCGTTCTGTGGCGCCGTGGCCAGGAGAGTCAAAACGAAGAGTGGAAGCAAAGTCGACATGGGGCCCTCCAGGGAGGTGATTGCCGGCCCGCATGCATCCGTCACACCGGCTGTTCAGCGAGCGTCACCTCATTAGCTGCACTCGGGCGAATATATACTCCAGTGGTTGCCTGCGCAACTCCACACGTAGACATCGGTGCTGGGGATTCTGCGGAGGGCTACACCGGGCTGGCCAAAGGAGACGCAGGTGTCTCCTTACAGCAGAGGTACGGGTTCAGATTGCGTTGTGAGCCTGACCTATGATGGCAGCGATGCCTCGAACCCGACCACCATAGATGCAACCGGTCCATGGGCGCTTCAGGGTGTCGCAAGAATGAAGGTCACTGGTTCAGGGGCGAGAACTCGGGTGATTGAACCTCAGACATTGTAGCGGCCAAGGCATGCCGACAGAAGCCGGACCAATACATCAACATTGCCCTTTATGGGGCTTATTTTGGTCGGAATTTTCCCTGTCGCCGGATACTTTCTGGTAACTGGTACTTCGCAGCAATTGAAGCCCAGTTGTGCTGCTCTTATGGCGAGATAGTAGTGTAGTTCATAACCAGCAAAGACACTCCTGAAGGGTGCTATTCTGGGTGATTCGAGCAGGGCACGGCTGTAGCCACGGAAGCCGTTAGTGGTGTCGGTATATCTGAAGCCCGATGAGAGCCTCATCAACGGTGCGTGAATGGCCTTCACTGCGACCAGCCGGCTGAGCGGGGTGTTCTCATGGCGGCCCCCGGCGATGAAACGGGAGCCCTGTACGTGGTCGAAGCCCTCTTCGAGTTTGCGCACGAAGTTGGGGATATCCTCAACGCTGTCTTTGTTGTTTCCGTCTATGACCACTATCCCCTTGTAGCCTCGTTCCAGGGCCCATGCGAAGGCCATTCTCATCTGGGCCCCCAGCTTTCCCGGGCCCCTCTTGACCAGCAGGGTATTTACCCCGAAGGAGCCCAATGCGGCCAGGTCCGTCGAACCGTCGGTGCTGCCTCCGTCGGCGATGACGATGTCTGCCCATCGGGAAATGGCAGCATCATGCATGCGTTTAAGTTGCTTGTGCAGCTTACCGTTCTCATTTATCACGAAGAGGCAGACGCAATAGGGGGCACTCTTGGGCCCCAGCTCTGACGCCTGGAAGGGCGGGACCTCTCTAACTGCGGCATTATCATAAATTCGATTCATCTGTCCCTACCTGTTTGAATGGCACTGGGCCGCTCGCTAAGTGGCTCATGTAATACATTATGCCGATTCTCGTCAACCATCACTGAGCTGTTCTTTTCAAATACGACGCTATACTCATGGTGCTCACCACGATTATCCAGTAGCCGCCCCAGGTATTCACCGAAGAAGGCCAAGATAACAAACTGCAGAAACGATAAGGATGATATAACCAGAATTGTTGTAGTCCATCCCTCAACGACATTGCTCTTAACAAGATGAACCAATAAGCTATAGAGACTGAACAGGAACGCCAATCCACTACCCATGAGGCCGATGGCGCTCATCCAACGGAGGGGGCGATTGGAGTTAAAGACCAGCATCCTGATGGTGCTGCGAAGCTGTTGGAGGAAGCCTCTCTTGGGGGGAGTGCCTTGGAGGTCATAAGGGAAGCTGGTCAGCTTGTAGCCGGAATTGGCAATGCGGATTGAGAGTTGATGGTGAAAGCGGCCCGTCTGGGTCACGGTGTTCACGGCTCTTCGGCTCATGCAGAGCAGCGAGGTAGCGTTCCGAGGGAACCGGTAGCCGATTCTTGCTTGCAGGCTGTGAATGAGGGGGCCGGCAAGTTGATACATGGCGGTTTCGGGTTGGCGGCTGGTACCCACGACGATATCGGATCCTGAGTGGCACTGTTCCACCATGGGCCTGACGACGCTGACCGGGTCGTGCGTTGGCGACATGAGGACGACTATGTCGCCAATGGCGTTTTCCAGTCCGGCGGCAAGCGCAACGTCGCCGGGGACACGGAACGAAAGCTCGATGAACCTGACGGAGGGGATCTGGGAGAGTAGGGACTCTACGACGCCAAGTGTGCCATCATCTGAGCGTTGGTCGATAAGGAGTATTTCATAATCAGAAAAGGAGCGGGCCAGTTCAGCAGAGAGAGAAGGCAGGAAGGCCCCAATGGTAGTTGCATCGTTATCCGTGATACAAATAACTGAAACAAATGTATCCAGCTTGCCATGCTCAGAACCTGTTATGCTCATCATGCCAACCCCAACTCATTGATAATGGTGACGGCCTCATATATATTGTCTATCTTACCGCCCAGGACGCTGAAGAGACCATCTATCTCCGGATGAGCCTTGAAGAGAATGGGCCTCGAATCATCCACTTCACTGCGTGGCAGAACGGCCTTGGTTTCCCAGATGGAGTCAACGTATCGGCACTGAGAGAGGAGAGGAACGTAGCGGCTGGCGTCGAGCCTCATCCTCGTCCAGGCCGACTCCCAACCGTATCGATTCGGCTGGTTGGCAAACTCTCTAAAGGGCTTGCCGGGCCCCTCGTGCCACTCGAAGTGGGGGGTGTAGCGCACGTGGCTGAACGAGTGGAGCCCCCTGGACGGGAAAGGCATGACGGAGAAGAAAGGGCCGCACATGACGGTAAGGCCAACGCTTTTCAGTTCGTCGGGCACCTCTACCAGACACATCTCCGTCATCTCCTTCTTGAGCGGCACCGCTGCGATTCCAGACTCTGAGCAGACGAAGTTGAGCATGGAATAGGTACAATTGAAGACCTTGTGGGCATGTACGGTTTCGGGCTCTGTGCGACTGGCGCCATGGCTAAGTGTAGCGCTGATTCTCCCACCTTCGGAGCGAAGAGAGGTTACGGTGGTGCCAAGGCGGACTGTGACCCCCGCCTCTTCAAGCCTGGCCTTCATAATCTGCCTGAGCTTGACGGCGTCGAAGGCGAACTCCGTTGTCAGGAATACCTCCTCGACCAGCCTGGGATTCACCAGGCGCTTCACTCGACCGGGGGCCACCTCACAAGGGGCACCGATTCTATCGCAGAATCTCTCGAACTGTCTGGCAGTTACCTTGCTGAGCAATCGGCCAACAAGATAATACTTCTCAAAAGAGCTATCTATGCAAGATGGAAACTCAGCACAGAACCGAGGAAAGGATATGCGCGATCTAAGGGCTGTTAACACACTTCTGGGATAGTGATATCCATTATGCACACGGGCCTGATTTGCATAACTGGCCCTGGTCATAAAATCCTCATCTTTCTCGCATAACATAACGTCTTTGTTATGCCGGGCAAAGTGTTCAGCAATATACATGCCGAAGAAGCCGCCGCCGATGATAAGTATCACAATTAATCCCCTCCAGAGCGTGTCAGAACCAGGGGTGTAGCTGCTGGGCGCTGCGTGTCAAAGACCACCAGGCCGGCATGACGGCAGTGAACGTGGCAAACGGTGCCCAGGTGGCGCAACAGCCAGTCGAACGCCACGATGTTCTTGCTGTAGCTCATCTCCCAGAGTCCGCCATCACCGCTTTCAAGGCTCTTCACGAACCCCTCCAGGGGATGGCCACCGTCGTCGGCTTCGGAGTAGATGAGATACCTGACATTCACCATCCTGAGGTACTGGGCCAGTTCTTCGGGACCGCCATCCAGAGGAATGCCCGGGGGCAGGCTGCTAGCGCCCGGAATGTCCAGGTGCCACACCTCGTTGCGGGAGAAGTCCAGGAAGTATGCCTGTCCCATTCTCGCCATGATCCTCTCACCCGCCGGGATTGTTGCCTGGGCTCTGATTACCTCTTCACGGGGGATGGGCTCCGTCATCTCGCCCCTGGTTCTGATCCCCGCCACAGCCTCTTTGGCGCACCCGAGCAGCCCCTCTTTCAAAGGACTCAGCAGTGCCAGAGCCGTGATGCAGATCAGAGTTGCCAGAAGCACCGAACCAGAATGGCGCCACCAGAGGCGGGGTGCCCCCAAGACAACGATGAACAACAATGAGAAGAGGGTTGCGAAACTGTACCGGAAATAGGTAGTAGTAGAAACTAAAACCAAAGCCGTGGTGAACAGTGCCACCGCGATGATAACGATCAACCTGCCATCAATGGCCTCATCAGCACCGGCGCAGCACAGTTCAGCATTGAGTTGGTCAGCGAAACCTCGCCCTCTCCTTGCGCTGACCCACTGAGTAAGGAGCGCCAGGCCCAGCAGAGCGCCAGATACCGATAATGCTAAAGCAAACTCATATATTCCGGGTTTGGAATGAAAGGCCGACAGCAAAGATGTGGTAAAGTAGTGTCCATACTGACTACCATGGTAGCCCTTCCCAAGAAATGGGTAGAGCAAAGTGCCATTGCTAAAATATAAATTCAACATCCATGGGCTCAGAAAAATGATGGTTGTCAGGCCAAGAATGCCCATGGAATGCACTATCCGCCACTGACGTTGCCAGAGACGGTAGGCCGCTATGGCCGCAAGGAGCATGGCCATGGCAGGGAGATGCGTGGTCTTGAGGCAGACGGCCGAGGCAACACACAGCCCCATGAAGAGACTCCATGCGACGTTGGGAACCCCTCTTGTCAAACCAACCCAAATAATGAGAAGGTAAAATGGCAGTGACATAAATGTACCAGTTAGATTGTAGCCTTCTTTCATGCCGAAGCCGACAAATACCGCCACAAGGAGAACCCACGTGCTGATCTGGCTGGTCCACTTCGCCAAACCTAACGATCGGAATACCCCCCAGGCCGTGATGAGGGTCAGCAGCGGTCCCACGAAGCGTTCGAGAGCCCGTAAATGGTAGGGGGCCAGCCCCATGGCGTGCAACATACCCAGGAGGAGGTTATGGCCTCCCAGCGAGCTCTCGGCTATCCGAGAGTTGAAAGGATCGGGGCCATACTGTCCGGAAGCAACCAACCTGACGACATGAACAAGATAGCCGTTCTTGTCGGAGACGGGAGCAACACCACCAAGGCCGCTGAGAAGGGCCAGCAACAGAAGGGCTCCGAAAACGGCAAGCCAGGCAACCCCGGAGATGTCTGTCAGGAGACCTCGAATGTGGGAGACCAGAACCCCCTTGTCGTGCCAGAGCAGTGCTGCAGCACAAAGCAGCCCGGCACCGGTGAGAACCAGCAGGTAGGTTTGGTTGGCAGCATGGGCGAGGATGAAGGGGCCTGAGATGCCGAGGCAGAAGATGACTCCCAGGGCGGGGTAGAACCAGCGGGAGAGGCCAAGGCGGCCTATCCTGGCCAGGGCCCCACCGTAACCGTAGAAGCTAAGCAGCAGTGCAATAGGCAGGAGCAGAAGCTTCGCAGTGGAGAGAAGGAGCCCCATCTCTACTGCTCCGTCGCTTCGAGAACTCTCCTGACTTCTCTAAGAGAGGGCTCCAAATCGGGAACCGCTGCCATTTCTACGCTTACCCAATTGTTGTATCCACGCCTCTTAAGCGCCAAGAGAGCCGATTCGTGACTGACCTGACCTCCGGCAATAGGAGCCAGCATGGGCTCGCTGATGTGGTAGTGGCAAAATAAATCAGTAGATTGAATTATATCAGCAATATTGCCGCCGCACATGTGGATACCACCCGAATCCAAGTGCAACTGAACTCCTGGATGGTCCACGATCTCCACCAGAGCCCGAACATCAGCAACATTGGTAAGAAAGTCACATCCATATTCCACAGGGTTATGCTCTATTCCAAGGCAACAGCCCCGTTTAAGGCAGATGTCGCCCAAATTGCGAAACAGCTCAGCAGCTATCTTCATAGCGTCGTTCATGGCCACCTGGCCCCGCCGCCTGTTCTTTGGTGCCCCGAAGACCAGCACCTTGGCGTTCAGACCTGCGGCTAGGTCGGAGACGTGCTTGATGTGTTCCACGAAAGCAGAGTGAGTCCGCTGGTCGAAGAGCTGAAGGTCGGGTCTTCCAAAGAGAATCGCCTGGAGCGCCGGCACGGCAAACCCCTCGTCGAGGAGTTCTTCTCCGTATCGCCGGGCATTCTCCACTGTGGCGCCCTGCCAATTCGGCCAGATCTTCGTTGGAGCTACCTCGATTCCGGTCACTCCGTATCTTCTGAACATTGGGAACAGGCGCTGGGTTTCTGTCTGTTCCCAACCGATATTTGAGAGCGAGAGATTGAAGGCCATCGGTTCCTCACTGACCAGTGATTATGTCTGCTAAGAACTGCCCAAGGTCCCGAAGCACAACGTCACGGGAATAGCAGTAGGCCCCTGGACTCCCCCACAGACTTCCATGCCGCGTAGTAATGTCATAGTGCAGCTCGGGACCGGCCTCCTGTCCAACGACAGCACCGGGAAAGAACCGCTCTATAATGTCCCGGACAAAAATCGGCTCTGTGGACAGATTGACAAGTGGCAGGCCGTTGCGCAGAATCAGTTCGATGTCACTCCAAAGCCTGGCTAAATAGTAAAATTGAAATGAACTGTCAGCGTTAATCATATGGAGACAATTATTGTTAATAAGGTCGAATATGACGTTCTTCCTCAGTCCAGCCCCAAACAGCCCCGGCAGGCGCACGATGTGACACTCTTGAAAGTGTTCCCGGCAGAACTCCTCGAACCCGAGGCGATGGCTACCGTAGGCGTGGTTGGGCAGCGAGCGGCAGTCGAATGCTTCGTCAAGGCCGTCCAGCCGGGGGTATACGTCCACGGTTGAGATCAGGACGAACCGTTTGGCCCGGACGGTGGCAAGTACCTCCTGCAGTGCCACAATGCCGGCCAGGTCTCGCTCTGGCTCCTTGTTGGCCAGCCACTTCACTGCTGAGACTCCGGCACAGACAACTTCGTCATAGGACTGGCCCTTCATTTCCAGAAAGTTCTTCGAATTGAACTTTGCCTGAAAGGCGTGCTGCTGCACAAGATTGCCACCCACGAATCCAGTATAACCAATCAATGCGGAATTCACTTCTGAATCTCCTTGATTACATTCGGGCCACCGCCCTGAGAAAGGACCACCAAACCAATAATTATGATAACCATTCCAGCAATACGCATAGGGGTCAAGGTCTCGCCAAGCCAAAGCCAGGCCATAAAGGCAACAAGAACGTAGCCAAGCGCCAAAAACGGATAAGCGATTGTAATATCGACATGTCGCAGTGCCCAGAGCCACACAATCAGCGCAACGACGTGCAAGAATATGCCGGTAAAAATCCACGGATTGAAAAGGTGGTGCATCAAAACAGAGAGAAGTGCCTCAGATGAGGGGCCGGTGGCTTGTGTCATCACGCCCTTCTTGAGGAGGACGTGAGCGGTGGAGGAAATGATAATGCTGGCTATTACTATGAGTAGGCTGTAAAGGGTCATAAGCTGATGTCCTTAAGCTTAGGCAATCTTACATTCAGCCAGTGGTCTGGCCACTCGTCCGACTCAGGAAGCAAGGGAATTATTGCCCAGTACGGATCACTGGTCAAGGCAAACTGCGTTGGATTCGAACGGACCCTGGGCTGTGCCCAGCCCCCATGCGTTGCTTCGGTCCGACCGACGATCAGGGCCCTTTGTTCCGGGGGGGGCGCTCTGGTCTGTGGGGCAGGCGGTGCGTCGAGAGGCCTCGAGCCTTGCCGTCCGCTCTGAGGGCGTCTTTAGACGCTTGACACCGGGAACAGCATTGAGTAGATTCGCTGCCACTGAGAACAACTGTTTTATGGGATCTTAGGTTCTAGATTATTTATAATAGTGCCATACTGTTGATGTGCTTCTTGGGCCAGTAGGAGTCGTGAAATATGAAAGAGAAGATGAGAAGAGTTATCTATGCCTGTTCCGTTGTTTGTGTTGGTCTGCTTTGGTCGTGCAAGAAGGAGGAGACACCGTTGTCGTGTGCCTCCCAAGGGGTGGTCTGCGGGGCCAATGTGTCGCTCTCAACTGTTGGGCTCAGCAACAAGTTGTGGGGATATGATGGGGTATCCTGGGACGAGAGTGGTCCCGAGGTGGTCTACTCCAAGACGGTGGCGCCAGGCGAGTCTGTGTTGCTGAAGGTTACCGAAGTCAGTGCCGACTTCGAGGCTGACTATTTCATTTTGCGCTCATGTGAGAGTGCCAATGAGGTTCTGGCCTGGGGCGACAAGAGTGCTTCGGTCTGCCTCCAGCCTGGCACCTACTACGTCGTCGTGGATGGCCGGGACGGGGCGCAGGGAGGCGCCGAGGTCCATTTCAGTTGCGGCCCATGCTCCAGTGAGGGAAGCGACGATTTGACTTCGGGGGATGCCACCGACGGAAACGGGCCCCCCGATCCTGTGTGTGGCGACGGGAACAAGGATTTCTTGGAGGAGTGCGAGAATGATGGACACTGCGCCGACGGTCAGCGGTGCAATGACCAGTGTCAGTGTGTCGAGAACAAGTGTGGCAATGGTGTCAAGGACGAAGGCGAATTGTGTGAGACGGATGAAGATTGTCTTCTGGGGCAGTGCATAGCTTGCAACTGCACAGATTCTTGTGGCGATGGTGTTGTAGATTCAGACTTTGGTGAGCAGTGCGAGCTGGACAAACAGTGTAGCGAAGGACAACGCTGCAGTAATCATTGCCAGTGCGTAGAAAACAAGTGTGGCGATGGTGTCAAGGATGACAATGAATGGTGCGAGACAGATGAAGATTGTGTGCTTGGGGAATGCATTGCATGCAACTGCACCGATTCTTGTGGTGATGGTATCGTAGATTCAGACTTTGGTGAGGAGTGTGAGTTGGATAAGCAGTGTAGTGCAGGACAGCGATGCAGTAATCATTGCCAGTGCGTGGATAATAAGTGTGGCGACGGTGTTAAGGACGACGACGAATGGTGCGAGACGGATGACGATTGTCTTCTGGGGCAGTGCATTGCGTGCAACTGCACCGATTCTTGCGGTGATGGTATCGTAGATTCGGACTTTGGGGAGCAGTGTGAGTTGGATAAGCAGTGTAGTGCAGGACAGCGATGCAGTAATCATTGCCAGTGCGTGGAAAATAGGTGTGGCGACGGCGTTAAGGACGACGACGAATGGTGCGAGGCAGATGACGATTGTCTTTTGGGGCAGTGCATAGCTTGCAACTGCACAGATTCTTGTGGCGATGGTACTCTTGATTCCGATTTTGGGGAACAGTGCGAGAACGACTCGCACTGTGACTATCCGGCAACCTGCAACTCTCATTGTCAGTGCGAGAAGCAGGGCGGCGGACAGTGCGGCTGCACTTGTGACCCGCGTTCCATGGTCTGCTCTCCGAACCCTGCGGGCACAACCTTCACGTCGGAAGGCTGCCAGGGGTGGGATGATTCGCAGGAGTGTTCTGGGTTCGTCTCAGTCTATTGCCCCTCTCAATGTCCCGAGGGTGACAATGCTTGCTACGAACAGTGCCATGCGGCACTGCAGGCCGATGATGGCTCAACCTTCACCTATTATGACTGCTCGATAACCATTCATTGCCCTTGAAGCCATGGCGGCTGGTGGCTGTCTTGGCCTCAGGATTGCAGTCACTGGGTGAGCGGTGAAGGTGGTGGTGGGGCCGGGCACTTGGCACGATGCAAATAGCACAGCAAAAACAACCGTGCCTGCTCGGAATAGACTAACACGAATCTAACGCAGTTCTAGCGGGTCCGTAACGCACGGGGCCGAGTCTGCACGATTCTGGAGGTGGGCGTGTTTCCTGCGAAATTGGCAGCGGTGGACCTGGGCTCAAACGGATTGCGGTATCTTGTGGCGGAGTTTCCCGGCCAGGATTCTTACAGGGTCCTTGAGACTGGCCGGAGCCCGGTCCGCCTCGGTCACGAGGTTTTCTTGTCAGGCAAGCTCTCGGCCGACACCATCGAACGTTCTTGTCAGGCAGTTGCCACCTTCGTGGCGGCCATCGGGCGCCACGGTTGCGCTGCCGTTAGACTGGTCGGAACAAGCGCACTGCGAGAGGCCGACAACGGTCATTTGCTGGTTGAGCGGCTCAAGAAGGATGTAGGCGTGGACGTCGACATCATCTCTGGCGACGAGGAGGCCAGGCTGGTATTTGGGGCTGTGGCTAACAAGGTCGATTTTGGCCCTGGTACATGGGTTCTTGCGGACATGGGTGGCGGAAGCCTCGAGGTCTCGGCCATTGCCGACGGGCGGCGTCTCTGGACCGAGTCGAGCACTATGGGGGCGGTGCGCGTGCTGGAGGAACTTGCGGGAATCGCTGATGAACCGGGGCGGTTCAACAGGCTTCTGGAGCAACATGCTGCAACGCTGCGGGTTCCGCGGCTTTCGGGGGTTGGCAAGCTGGAGTCGTTGGTTCTGACGGGGGGCAACGCCGAGGCGTTGGCGGGCCTGGCGTCGGCAGAAGCGGACGCAAACGGCGTGAAGAGCATGTCCGTGGAGGCTCTGCTTCAAGTAACCGGGAAGCTGGCCCAACTCTCATACAGGCAGCGTGTGTCCGAGTTGGGGCTTCGAGAGGATAGGGCGGATGTGGTTCTGCCCGCTGCTATTGTATTCTTGCACTTGGCCAAGCTGGTTGGGGCCACAACGATAAGGGTGCCTGGCGTGGGGCTTCGGGAGGGCGTCGCCCTGGACCTTGCCCAAAGCCTTTCGGAGCACAGAAACCCGCGTCTTTCGCTGGAGAAGCGCCTTCGGGATGGAGCCATGGCCTTGGGCCGGCGGTTCTTCTTCGACGAGCAGCACGCGCTGCAGGTGTGCCGATTGTCTCTTTCACTCTTCGACCAGTTGCAAGAGCTTCACCAGCTTTCGCCCATAGACAGGCAGTTGCTTATGGCCGCCGCTCTGTTGCACGACGTTGGTACCTACGTGAGTCCCAAACGCCACCACCGACACAGCCTCTATCTCATCAGCCAATCGGAGCTTCCCGGTCTCACGGCGTACACCACGGGACTGATAGCCTGCATTGCCAGATACCACAGAAAGAGCGAACCCAACCCCAAGCACGAGGTCTTCGGGTCACTTAGCGACCCCGACAAGGTCAGGGTGAAGAAACTGGCGGCTCTGCTCAGGATAGCCGACGCCCTGGATAGGGAGCACTGCGGCAGGGTGGAGCAGCTTACTGCAGTGGCTAACGGCCGCTCTGTTGCGATTCAGCTTCACGGTGCAGGGGAGATGCTTCTGGAGCGTTGGGCTGTGGGCAGAAAGTCCGAGCTCTTCTCCAAAGTGTTCGGGCTCGAAATCAGGTGCTGTTGAAAAATTGAAATAGGTCCTGGTGCAGAAGAACCCCTTCTGCCCTCATGGCCGTTTATTAAGGGAGATGGATCATGCGGAAGAAGCCCGTGGGAAAAGAGCCGGTGGTTGGCGCAAGGGACCAAGCGAAGAAGACTACGCTGCCCTCTGGAAAAGTAGAGAAAGAACCAAAGGCGAAGCAGGCCGAGGAGGCACGGGACAAGAAAGGGGCCAAGCAGGCCAAAGATGCTAAGGCGGCCAAGCAGCCAAACGAGCCCAAGCCTGGCAAGCAGCCTAAGGAGCCCCAGGCGGCCAAGCAGGCCAAAGAGTCCAAGGCGACAAGGCAGCCTAAAGAGCCCAAGCCCGCAAAGCAGCTCAAAGAGCCCAAGCCTGCAAAGCAGCCCAAAGAACGCGAGCCTGCCAAGCAGCCAAAAGAGCCCAAGCAGCCGGTTGCTCCGGAGACTCTGCGAAACCTGATTGAGGGGTTGGGGCGCCACGCGCTGAGCATCCATGAGGCAGCGACGCAGCAGCTTCAGTCCCGAGTTGCCGAGTTGCTGCTTTCGGTCTCGCTTCAGGCCAGCCCAATAGGTTCTGAGGAGGGGGCTGGCGATTCTCTCAGGGCGAAGATGGTTCAGCGCATCGCCAAGCTTCGAATCAAGCCGGAGAGGGGGCGCATCAAGGACCTGAAGCGCATCGACGCCTTGCTTGAGAAGTTGGAGGAGTCTCTCCTTCCGCCGCCCAGATAGTGTTTCTGGCAGCGGTGTTGGGTGGTGATGTCAGCAACAGTACAGGCGGGAAGCCATGGCGAAGAAGTCGAAACGACCCAGGAGCAGCGTTGAAGCGGTAGTCGAGGGTGGCGGGCACTTCGAGGAGATCGTCCCCAATTCGGATGCCTTTCTTAACTACGAGTTGAGCTGGCTGGCCTTCAACCGGCGTGTGCTGTGGGAGGCGTGCCAGCCGGGGCGCAATCTCCTGCTTGACAGGGTGCGGTTCTTGTCGATTACGGCATCGAACCTTGACGAATTCTTCCAGAAGCGTGTGGGGGCGCTCAAGAAGCAGGTGAGGGCCGGTGTATCTGCCCTGACGGTTGACGGGATGACTCCTCAACAGCAGTTGGCGAAGGTTCGTATCGCCGTGGAGTCCATGGCGGCCTCCATGAGTGCCTTATGGCTGGAGTTGATGCCGGAACTTGAAGCCAACGGAGTCTGCGTGCGGCGGTACGCTCAGCTTTCGTCAGCGCAGAAGGCTTGCAGCCGGCGATATTTCGAGGATGAACTCTTCCCACTTCTGACTCCCCTGGCGGTAGACCCGGGCCACCCCTTCCCGTTTCTCTCCAATCTCAGCTTTTCGGTGGGCGCTCTGCTGAAGGAGAAGAGGGGCCCGACGCATTTTGCCAGGGTGAAAGTGCCCCTGGCCCGCCCCCGATTCATGGAATTGCCCTGTGACGATGAATCCAAGGCTGATGGACGCATATTCGTGCCAGTTGAAGACATCATTGCCGCCAACTTGCAAGATCTCTTTCCTGGTATGAAAGTTGTATCGCATTTCTTCTTCCGTGTTACACGTAGCGCAGCAATTGAAGAGAATCATGCAGAGGCAGAAGACCTCATGGAAATGATCTCGGAAGAGCTGAGAAATCGCCGATATGCACCCATCGTCAGGGTGGAGACCGACTCGGAACTCCCTGATATGGTGCGGTCCATGTTTATCGAGGAGTTAGAGGTTGCCCACTCTGATATCTACGTTGGGGACGGGATGTTGGGGCTTGCATCCTTGTCGCAGCTTGCAGGTTTGAGGGGCGTCTCTCACCTTTCCAGGCCACGCTGGACCCCTCGCCACCACCCCAGGCTGGTGCGCGCCGACAACAAGGTGGGGGAGGTAGACTTCTTCGCACTGCTGAGGCAGGGCGAGTTGTTGGCCCATTTCCCCTACCACTCGTTCGATTCATCGGTTGTGGCCTTCATCAGGCAGGCGGCCCGGGACCCCAAGGTGCTTGCAATTAAGCAGACCTTGTACCGAACTACCGAAGATGCCGAATCGTTGATGGCGCTGGTTGAGGCAGCGGAGTTGGGGAAGCAGGTGGCGGTTCTGGTTGAGTTGAAGGCGAGGTTCGACGAGGAGCGAAACATCGAGTTGGCACAGCAGCTTGAAGAGAGCGGAGTGCATGTGGCCTACGGGGTGGTCGGGCTTAAGACGCACTGCAAGGTTACGTTGGTTGTCCGTGAGGAGGAGAGCGGCATCCGGACCTATTTTCATGTAGGCACTGGGAACTATAACGCAATTACAGCTAAGTTGTACGAAGATATAGGGCTCTTCTCATCGGACCCGGTGATGGGGCTGGATTTGCTGAGGCTTTTCAACTTCCTCACGGGCTTTGCGCCTGACCAGGTTTACCGAAAGCTTCTGGTCTCACCGCAGTACTGCCGCAGCCGCCTGGAGGCGCTCATTGGAGCAGAGGAGGCCAATGCTGAAGCGGGACGCAAGGCGTCTATTATATTCAAGTGTAACGGACTGGAAGACCCGATTTTGATCAATCGGCTATACAGGGCGTCACAAAAAGGTGTGCAGATCGATCTTATCGTTCGTGGTGTGTGCAGGCTTATCCCTGGGAAGCCGGGTCTCAGCGAGAACATTCGGGTTCGCTCCATTGTTGGCCGCTTCCTGGAACACTCCAGACTCTACTGTTTTCATGGTGGTGGGGACAGCAAGGTCTATATTGGCTCAGCCGACTTGATGAGAAGAAACCTGGACTGGCGTGTCGAGGTGCTTGCCCCAATTGAAGCTAAAGAACTGAAAGAGTATATTCTGCACTACCTTGAAGTGCAGCTCAACGACAAACATCAGAGTTGGATAATGGCTCCCGATGGTTCCTACAGCCCGCCGAAGGCTCCACAAGATGAGCAGTCATGCCACGAACTCATGATGGCAACCGCATCGAAGAAGCTGAAGCCCATCCCATGGGCTCCATTCAACGGCAAACGTGACCCTGCCTGATTTGCGGATACGAAGGTAGACGGCCTCAGGTGCGGTGCGACCCCGCCCGGCGAAACTCAGTCAACGAACATCACTGCGGAGCCTACGGCGCCCATGCACCAATCCGATGGCTGACCGTTCTACACGGCTGCTGGGGGGGAACGAGGTATCTGAGCAGCCATGTAGTCACGACCCCCGAAGTCCAGCCTCCTTATGGAGGGCAACGGTTCGATTTCTGCCAGCGCTCTGTTTGATTTCTGTTAGGGAGCGTTCATCTGTTTACTTCGGGCGCCGGCGATAGCATCTATGGGTGCGCTGGCGGGGGCCTCTGGCTGGTGGTCCGCTTAGTGGAGGGTACTTTGAACATCGCTATTCTTGCTATAGTAAGCTCCTTACTGTCATCTGCATTACCAACTGGCACCGATTCGCATCCTGGCGATGGCCCTGGGGGAGCGGTGAGGGTGGTGCGAGGGCCGACCCCCATCCAGGACGGGGACGCCACTAAGTCTGATGACCTGACCATTATCACGCCCAAGTTGATCTTGAGCTTTGCCGTCCAGTCGTCTCCGGGCTGGGGAGTGCCACACGGTACTCTGAAGGATGCGGCGATTGTGGGGTCCCACGGTGCCAGTGGTGACCTGGTATCCTTCTTCGATTTCTTGCCCAACGGATGGAACACGTGGCAGAACAGCCGTGCGACCGTGGAGGTGCAACAGCCTGACCCAAACCGAGCGGACGTTAAGGTGCTGCGGGACTTCGGGTCGGTGGATATCGTGACGACGTATCACATAGTCGCTCAGAGTAGTGACGTTGAAGTTGAGTCAGTACTGACTAACACCGGCGATGATGCTATAGAACTTCCAACTGTCGGCTACTCCATCATTGCTGCGGATGGTGAGGTGTTCGCCCCAAACTGCCTGGCTCCTGGGTCGAAGGCGACGGCGTCGGGTCGGGATACTGACTGGGCTTTTGCATTTGGCGACCATTGGTCCGTGGGCCTGCGAGTGCCCGGTACAACGTTGTGCCAGGGGCGAACCGGATACAAGGACCTATTCTCATCAGTGCGGCTTGCCCCCGGCGAGGTTGCCACGGTGAGGGCGACGTTGAGCTTTGCGGGGAGCAACGACATGGCGCCCTTCCTAAAACCGGGCCCTGCCCTTCAAGGCGATGGCAAGGCCCAGCCTCCGGAGACAGCGGGGGTGCTGGCAGGTGTGCCCTTGGCGCCGGTCCGGTTCGAGCGTGAAGGAGCCCTGTACGCATGGACATGGGCCCGGGATGGGCGCTTCACGCTGAGGGTTCCCGTGGGGTGCTACGATGTTTCGGCACTCGCGCCAGATTGGCACAGCACGGCCACTAATCGGTTCTGCGTGGAGGCCGATGCGGACAACCGAATCGACCTGGGTTCTGCAACCCCCGGCGGGCGACTCGATGCCAGGCTCTTGGAGCGTTCAACGGGTACCCCGCTGCCTTTCAGGATGCAGATTGAAGGCGGCAGAAGCGGCGGGCCCTTGCAGGTGCCCAGGGTGGTTCTCGCCGGGCCCGACGGGGTGGCCTCCCTTACCCTGCCCGAGGGTACCTACACGCTTAGCGCCGGGTACGGTGTTCCCTTCCTGGCCCCTGCCGTCAGGAGGGAACTCTCTGTGGTTTCCGGGGAGCCCCATTCGATCGTCATGGAGCAGGAGTCCAACAAGTGGCCTGCCGAAGCTGGTCTCTACTGCGCCGATTTGCATCACCACTCCAACCTGGTTGATGGCAGGACCGACCCGGCTGACGTCGCTGCGGCCCAGGTAGCGGCTGGGCTCGACTTCTTGTTCCTCTCGGACCACGACACTACGGATAACCACGTAGCAATGGAGTTGGAGGCCCGGAAGTTCAGCAGGCCATTCATACCCTCCGTTGAGGTGTCGGCTCCCTGGGGCCATTTCAACGTATTCCCGTGGCCATCGGGGAAAGCATGGAGCCTCAACAGGGCAGACCGTAGCCCCGGTGATATCTTTGATGAGGCCCGTTCCAACGGCGCCATGGTTCAGGTTAACCACCCCTTCGCATCTTCGTCGGCCTATTTCTTATCGAGGGAAAAGGGATCGATAATAGGTGATTACGACGAATCTTTTACCTTCGTTGAGATGAATGGTCATAATTTATTTGACAAGACCGACGATAAAACATTGTCCCAAAGGTCCGAATCGTCCGAGTCCCAAAGGTCCGAATCGTCCGCGTCCTAAGGGTCCGAATCGTCCGAGTCCGAAAGGTCCGAATCGTCCGAGTCCAAAAGGTCCGAATCGTCCGCGTCCGACCCCGCCCCGGTGGGGGTAACATCAGCCCTTCGACAAGCTCAGTGCGCGCCCCCCCGTGGCCCCCCCCAGGCAAGCTCGGTGGGGCGAAGCTCCAAGTCCGAAAGCTCCCCCACCTCTTGACCAAGGGGTCGCGCGCTCCTAGGATAGCCCCATGAAAACGTTTCTACTCAACAACGACATGGTTGCAGCGGAGGGGCCGGCGGGAACCCTGCTGCTGGATTACATTCGGGAACAGGCTGGTCTGCCGGGGACCAAAGAGGCTTGTCGAGAGGGCGAGTGCGGGGCCTGCACTGTGCTGGTGGGCACCTTGTCCGGGGAGAGCATGGTTCGGTACGCTGCGTGTGCATCGTGCCTCTACCCGGTTGGGGATGCGGTGGGGCGCCACGTGGTGACGGTGGAGGGGTTGGGGGGAGGCGGATTCACTCTGGTTCAGCGGCTCATCGTTGAACACAGCGCCTCGCAGTGCGGCTTCTGCACGCCCGGTATCGTTCTTTCTCTCACGGGCTTCTGCCTGACCAGCCCGACTCTCTCTTACCAGGACGCTGTGGACGCTTTGGACGGCAACCTCTGCCGGTGCACTGGATACGCCTCAATCCGTCGTGCGACCAAGGCGCTGTGCGACGCCCTGGAGGGGATAGACAAGCGGTGGGAGGTGAGGCTGGAGGAGCTGGTTCGCCTGGGTGTTCTGCCCGGGTACTTTCTTGGCGTGGCCCAGCGACTCTCGGCAATCCCTGTTGAGGAGCCCTGCTGGTCGCCGGGCGCTGTGGTGGTTGCCGGGGGTACGGATTTGTTCGTTCAGCGGCCCGAGGCGCTTGAGGAGCAGGACCTCTGTTTCATCTCCAGGCGAGACGACCTGGACTACATCAAGTTGGAGGATGGCGTTCTTCGAGTGGGAGGTGGGGTGACCATCGAGGCGTTCCGCACGAACCCCCTGGTGGCACGGCTCTTTCCTTCGTTCGAGAGTGATCTTCTACTCCACTCATCCATGATTTTGCGCAACCGGGCCACTTTGGCGGGGAACATGGTCAACGCCAGCCCCATCGGCGACGTGACGGTGATGTTGCTGGTGCTTGGAACCCGTCTGACCGTCAGAAACCGGGAGGGGCAGGAGCGGGAGGTTCCTCTGGCGGTCTTCTTCAAGGCATACAAGAAGGTAGATCTCCATTGCGGGGAGATAGTCTCTGAGATCCGGGTCCCCGCTCTTCCTCAGGGGGTAGGATTCCACTTCGAGAAGGTCTCGAACCGGGTGATTCTTGACATTGCTGCGGTCAACACTGCCATGAGACTGGGGGTTGCCTGTGACGGAAGCATAGGGGAGCTTGCTATCTCCGTCGGCGGCGTTGCGGCAGTACCCATGCTGCTGTCGGGGCTTGAGAGGTATGTTGGGCGCAAACTGGATCAGGCGTTGGTTTCGGAGGTTGCTGATGAGGCAGCGTCTCAGGCCCGCCCCATAGACGATGTGCGTGGCACTGCTGCCTACAAGAGGCTGCTTTTCCGGCAGTTGGTGCTGGCCCACTTCGGGGCCCTTTGGGAAGAGCGGAGGCGGCCATGAAGAACGGCGACATGTGGATGCACGTGAGGGGGTCGTCTCTGTTCGTGGATGATATTCCGGTACCGGGGCAGTGCCTGCACGCTGCGCTCTACACATCACCGGTAGCACGGGGCCGGATCATTTCGCTAGATACGTCGGAGGCACTGCGGGCTCCCGGGGTGGCTGCCATCTTCACGCACAAAGATGTCCCAGGGGTGAATCAGGTGGGCCACGTGGTTCACGACCAGCCTCTGCTGGCTGTGGACGAAGTTGAGTACATTGGCCAGCCCATCGCTGTGGTGGTGGCTCAAAGCCGCTCCGCTGCCAGGAAGGCCGTGCGTCTTGTGAAGGCGGTGTTTGAACCCTTGGATGCCATCTTCGATCCTCGGGAGGCAGCGGCTAGGGGCATGATTCACGGGCGCAAGAGGGTGATGTCGGCCGGGGATGTCGATGGAGCGTGGAAGGATTGTGCCTTCGTGGCAAAGGGGAGTATCTCCAGCGGGCCTCAGGAGCACTTCTACTTCGAGACGCAGCGAGCGCTGGCTCTCCCAATGGAGGACGACACCATCAAGGTATGTGCCAGTGCGCAGTCACCGGGCACCTTTCACCACCATATTGCCGAGGTGCTGGGCATCCCGCAGCACAAAGTAGAGTTGGACATCAGGCGCCTTGGTGGTGCTTTCGGGGGCAAGGAGTCCACGGCAGTGTGGGTGGTGGTGCCTGCAATGGCCGCTTATCTGCTGAAGCGGCCCGTTAAGCTGATTCTCGACCGCAACGAGGACGTGGCGACATCGGGGAAGCGGCACGGTTACCAGTACGACTACAAGATTGGCGTGGACGCTGCGGGCAGGATTCTGGCCTACGAAGTGGACCTCTATCAACATGCCGGGGCTTGTGCGGATATTTCGCTGGCGGTTCTGGGGCGCTCGCTGCTGCACACCAGCGGCTCGTACAGCATCCCGAACATGAGGGCCTCGGCGGTGAGTTGCAGGACCAACATACCTCCGAACAACGCCTTTCGAGGTTTCGGGGTTCCCCAGGGCACTTTCGCCGTCGAGGCCGCAATCGCCCATGTAGCGGAGGTCATGGGGGTTGCTGCTGCTCAGGTTCAGCGGGCCAATCTGCTTCAGGAGGGCGACACGCTGCCTTATGGCGTGGTCATGGAGCGTCCCAACGCCGTGCGCTGCTGGGAGGAACTGGACCGCAATGTGGATGTGGCATCCGCATATGACGAGGCGGCGAAGTTCAATGGGCGAGGGGGTGACTATCGGTTGGGGGTGGCGGTTACGCCGGTCTGTTTCGGGATTTCTTTTGCGCAGACAGCGCTCAACCAGGCCAGCGCACTCGTTAACATCTATGTTGATGGCAGCGTTTCGGTCTCCACTGGTGCTGTGGAGATGGGCCAGGGGGTCAACGCCAAGATTCGGCTCATCGCTGCCAGAACGCTTGGTATCGACCCCGAGAGAGTGCGAATCGATACGACCAACACCAGTCGGATTCCCAACGCCAGCCCAACGTCGGCCAGCACCGGGGCCGACCTCAACGGAATGGCCACGCTCAAGGCGTGCCGGATTCTGTTTCAGCGGCTGACGGCCTTCGCTGCCACCCACCTTGGGGATGACGCGTCGGCCTGCGAGAGCTACACCATAGTTGATGGGGTGGTTCACAAGGGTGGGGAGCCGACGGAGCTTGGCTGGAACAAGCTGGTTGCAGCGGCGCAGTGGGCCAGAGTTGATCTGTCGTGCCATGAGTTCTACGCCACGCCCAATGTGTACCACGACGCGACGGTGGAGCGGGGGCGCCCCTTCGCTTACTACTCGTTTGGGACCGCTCTGACCAAGGTGCGGTTGGACTGTCTCAGGGGCACTTACGAGATCCTGTCGGTGGACATCGTTCACGACGTTGGGCGTTCGCTCAGCGAGACAATCGACAGGGGGCAGATTGAGGGTGCCCTTGTGCAGGGAATCGGCTGGGCGACTATGGAGCAGCTTCGATACGGCACCGACGGCAGGGTGCTGACGGGGGTTAACGCTTACAAGATTCCGGACATCAAGTTCGGGCCCCACTCGTTGACGATTCAACTCCTGGAGGACGTGGGAAATCCCTACGCCGTGTGCAACTCCAAGGCCATCGGTGAGCCGCCGTTCTTGTACGGACTGGGGGCCTACTTCGCCCTTCTGCACGCTATGAGAAGCGTGAGGAGGGATAAGGCGCTGCCGCCCATGCCCCTTACGCCCGAGCAGGTGCTCACCTTCCTGCACGGGTGATTGGGTCTCTCTCTCCGGACACCTATTAGCGCAGCCCAAGACCGGCTGGTTTTGCCCTTTTGCTTTTGCTTGACTACGCCGTCGGCAACAACGACACTGCCTTGGTCGAATCTGTGGTTTTGTGCGAATTGGTCTTGAGCACGTTGCGCTGTGGAGGCCGCTATGCCTTGGTGGATTTGGGTACTGGGAGGAATGGGGCTGCTGGTTGTGGAGATCATGACGCCCGGTGGGTTTTTCTTTCTCTTCTTCGGCATCGCTGCTCTGCTCACTGGAGCGGTTGCCGGCCTCGAACTTGTTGATCCCCTTTGGGCACAATGGTTGATCTTCTCTGGCCTCTCCGTGGTTACTCTGCTGCTGTTCAGGTCCAAGCTTGTGGACATGCTCAACGGCAAGAAGCCCAAAACCCCGGCCATGGCAGACATTCAGGGCGAGATAGCCGTGATCCTTGAGGACATCGAGCCCGGGGCCGTTGGGAAGGCCGAGCTTCGTGGGGTTCCCTGGAAGACCACCAACCTTGGCTCTTCCACGGTTACCAAGGGGCAACGGTGCAAGGTGGCCAAGGTTGAGGGCCTGATGCTGTTCGTTAGGTGTGATTAATTTTATAGGGAGTAAGACATGACGCCAGCCTTAGTAGTTGCAATTGTTCTTGGTATTATTGTTCTTATCATCATTGCCAAGACCGCTGTGGTGGTTCCTCAGCAGAACGCCTACGTGGTGGAGCGCCTTGGCAAGTTCGCCGGGACGCTGGGACCGGGCCTCCAGATTCTGGTGCCCTTCCTGGACGTGGTTCGGTACCGCTTCTCGTTGAAAGAGACGGCATTCGACATTGCGGAGCAGGTGTGCATCACCCGGGACAACGTTCAGGTTACTATCGACGGTGTGCTGTATCTGAAGGTCCTCAATGCGGAGCAGGCGGCCTACGGTGTGTCGGACCACCTGTTTGCCATCAGCCAGCTTGCCCAGACGACGCTGCGAAGCGAAATCGGCAAGATCATGCTGGACAAGACCTTTGAGGAGCGCACGACGATCAACTCCATGGTGGTCGAAGAACTGGACAAGGCCTCGGAGGCTTGGGGTATCAAGGTGCTTCGTTACGAGATTAAGAACATCACCCCGCCCCGTGACGTGCTCAACGCCATGGAGAAGCAGATGAGGGCCGAGCGTGAGAAGCGCGCCGTGATTCTCGCATCCGAAGGTGAGCGTGACGCTGCCATCAACTCCGCCGAGGGCCGCAAGCAGCAGGTCATCAAGGAGTCCGAGGCCAAGAAGACCCAGCAGATCAACGAAGCCGACGGCGCCGCAGCGGCAATCCAGTCGATCGCTGTGGCCACGGCCGACAGTATCAGGAAGGTTGCCGAGGCTATCAACGCCCCCGGTGGCTACGAAGCAGTGCAGCTCAAGGTGGCCGAACAGTATGTCAATAAGTTTGGCGAACTGGCTAAGCAGAGCAACACAATGATTATGCCCGCCAACGTGGCCGATGTAGGCAGCATGATCGCACTGGCAATGAATGTAGTTGGTAAGAAGCCTAACACTCCTCCGGCGAGAACTACTTTCTAATTAATTGAACAGTTAGGGCGGGTTCGGACGATTCGGACTCGGACGATTCGGACCTTTCGGACTTGGAGCTTCGCCCCACCCAGCTTGCCTGGGGGGGGCCACGGGGGGGGCGCGCCCTGAGCTTGTCGAAGGGCTGATGTTACCCCCACCGGGGCGGGTTTGGACGCGGACGATTCGGACGTTTTGGACGGCTTGGGTGGTTGACAGGTGGGGAGTGGGGGCTTATAGGGGGGCGCCTAGGGGGGGGACGTTATGCGTGCGCGGCTGGTTGCTTTGTTCCGGGACTTCGACTTCAACGTGGCGGGGAAGTGGCTGGCGCTGGGCACTGCCGTGGGGGTTGTTGGTGGGGTTGGGGCTCTGGCGTTCCAGGTGATGCTCGAGGGTATCCGGAACTTCTGTCTCACGGGGCTGGCGGGGATGGATCTGCCCGGGCCCGACGGCGAAGGGGCGGTGCTGGACATTGAGCCTGGGACTCTGATTCCTTGGCTGGTGGTTCTGCTGCCTGCCGTGGGAGGGCTGCTCTCGGGGCTCATCGTCTTCATGCTGGCCCCCGAGGCCGAAGGGCATGGCACCGATGCGGCCATTGACTCATACCACCGCAAGCTGGGGAGAATTCGATATCGGGTCCCGCTGGTGAAGATGGTGGCCTCGGCCATCACCATCGGCACAGGCGGCTCGGGAGGTCGTGAGGGGCCTATCGCTCAGATTGGCGCAGGCTTTGGCAGCTTTCTGGCCGATCGCCTGCACTTGAGCGCTACGGATCGGCGATTTTTGCTGGCAGCGGGTATCGGTGCCGGCGTGGGAAGCATATTCAGGGCCCCTATCGCCGGGGCAATATTCGCAGGCGAGGTGCTCTACTCTTCGTCCGATGTGGAGACCGAAGTGCTGCTGCCTGCTACGGTTTCGTCCATCGTGGCCTACTCCGTGTACGCCTCGCAGTTCGGTTGGGGACACATGTTCGGGGGGGCTGGGGGGTTCGGATTCTCCAATCCTCTGGAGTTGGGGCCTTACCTTCTGCTCGCTCTGCTACTGGCTCTTGCGGCGTTGGCCTACGTGAGGGTCTTCTACGGGTTGAGGGCCCTGTTCCAGAAGGTGCGCATGCCGCGGCCCCTGGTGCCGGCCCTGGGCGGTTTGCTGACGGGGCTCATTGGTCTTGCCTTCATCACTGTGGCAGGCAGCACTGTTAATGCTGGCGACGTGATGTCAAGCGGGTACGGTATTATCCAGCACATCATCCATACAGATGGTGCTGGGCTGTCGGTGATTCTCCTGTTGGCCGTAGGCTTCGGGAAGATCATCACAACGGGGCTCTCTATCGGCTCGGGAGGCAGCGGTGGCGTCTTTGGACCATCCATGGTCATTGGCGCAACACTGGGCGGGGCCGTGGGCAAGCTGTTCCATAACGCCATGCCCGGTGTCGTTCAACATCCTGCCACCTTCGCAATCGTAGGCATGGCCGGCTTCTTCGCCGCTGCCGCCAATACGCCCATTTCCACAGTGATCATGGTCAGCGAGTTGACTGGACACTACGAACTTCTGGTTCCAAGCATGTGGGTCTGCGCCCTGGCCTTCCTGGTAAGCAGGAAATGGACCATCTACCGAAGCCAGGTCGCTTCGAGGCTCTGGTCCCCTGCCCACTTCGGTGAGTTCGCTCCGGAGATCCTCGCCTCGGTGACCGTGGCCGATGTGTTCCACAAAGGGCGCAAGTTCGTAAGCCTGAATGAGACCATGTCCCTCAACGAGGTGCTGGCCGCTACCAGCGAGAGCCGCCAGAGGATCTTCCCCGTGGTGGACCGGGCTGGTCTCCTCCTTGGTGCCTTCCGTATCGAAGACCTCACCAGCGCCGCCAGGGCCGGTGAACCTCGCTCCATTACCGCTGCGGGCCTCATGTGCAAGGTGCCCTTCGTTGTGTCGGTAAGCGACACAGTGGAGCGGGCCCAACGGCTGCTTCGCCTCAACAGCATCGACGAGGCCCTGGTTGTCGATGACGATGCCGGCGGAAAGGTGCTTGGGATACTCACCAGTGCCGATATTCTCCTGGCGTACACCCGCCGCCTCAACCAGGATCAAGCCGCTTGAAGAGGTGGCACAACCCCGGTGGCGAAGCCGCTGCGATTACTTGACACGCGCCTGAAACCCCTAAAGACTATGCTACACGGCCGCTCTTACTAATCTGCCAAGGCACCCATGGGTGTGGCATGGCCAGACGCTGGCGGTTTGAGCCTGCTGTTCGTTGTGTGATAGTCCAAGGTTTTCGGTTCGGAACCATTAATGAGGGGTTCCAGTATGCGTTTATCCACTTTTGTGGCCTTATTTATAGTAATAATGCCGGTTGGTGTAAAGGCAGCGGACCTTGACGGTGATGGTCTGCAGGACGAGTGGGAGCTGAGCTATTTCAGCAGCCTTGCGCAGCAGTCGGCCGCCGGCGATCCTGATGGCGACGGGCTTTTCAACTTAGAAGAAGAGCAGCTTGGCACGGACCCCACTCTGGCCGATACCGATGGTGATGGGCTGGACGACCGCTCTGAGGTGGAGCATGTGCCACCACTGAATCCTCTGGACAGAGACACCGACGGCGATTCGCTTACAGACTACTCGGAACTCTCCATGGGGACGGACCCCACCAAAGCAGACACCGATTCCGACGGCCTCACGGACTTCATAGAAGTGCTGCGAGGCTTGGACCCTTTGTTTACGGACAGCGACGGCGGGGGCTTGTGGGATGGTCAGGAGGTGCTTGTCGACGGCACGGACCCCCTGGACCCCACCGACGACCAGATAGATTCGGACGGCGACGGTATCTACAACTATTGGGAATCGGTGCTGGGTACCAGCCCCTTCTCGGCGGATACCGATGGCGACTGGCTGCTGGATGGCCAGGAGGAGAGCAACCTCAACGGCGTCTGGGAGCCGGATTTGGGCGAGACGTCGCCCTTCGACGCCGACACCGATGGGGATGGCCTTCACGATGGCTGGGAGGTGCTGGTCTACAAGACAGACCCCTTCAAACCTGACACAGACGACGACGGCTTGACCGATGGGGCGGAGCATGATCTTCGAAACAGCCTCTATCCGTGCCTCGACCCCAAAGAGGCGGACTCGGACGGAGATGGGATTTCGGATTACGAAGAGGTTGAACTGCACGGCAGCGATCCGTGCAGTCCGGATACCGACTTTGATGGGGTTCTTGACCCGTCGGAGCTGCATGACGGGACTTCGCTGGTGGATGCAATGTCGGTGGCGGTGGATACGGACGGCGACGGGCTCTCCGATGACTTTGAGGCGGTGGTATCGGGCAGTGACCCGACCATGCGTGACACCGATGCCGACGGTCTCGACGACGCCGAGGAGTGGCTGCCTCTAACCGACCGCTTCATCACCGACCCCGTGGACGCCGACACCGACGACGACGGGGTTCTGGATGGCAATGAGGGGGGCATGGTCATAGGCGGGGCCCTTACGGGGGGCACCTCGCCCATTTCGGCGGATACCGACGGCGACGGCCTGGGCGATGGCCTGGAGAAGGGACTGACGGAGCCGCAGGTGAGTCCGCTGGACCCTGACGCAACGGCACCGGGCACTTTCGTTGCGGACCAGGATCCATCGACCAAGACCAGCCCGGCAATGGGCGACACCGATGGTGACGGGCTCAAGGATGGCGTCGAGGATGCCAACGGCAACGGCGTTTGGGATGCGGGGGAGACCGACCCGCTGAAGTTCGATACCGATGGCGACGGCATCGACGATGGATGGGAGACCACCTACTCGACCCAGGAGGCGTGCTCGCAGCCGCCGCTGGGGCCGCTGGACCCGCTGGACCCTGCCGACGCCGTGCTGGACAACGACGGCGACGGATTGACGAATCTCAAAGAGTACACGCTGACGTGGTGGGACGGGGGCCAGGAGGTGAAGAACCAGACCAACCCCTGCCTGCTGGACAGCGATGGCGACCAACTCCGGGACGGCCTGGAGGTCAAGGCCAAATACGGCCCCGCTACCCCGTCGGGATCAGGCAGCAATCCTAACGCTGCGGACACCGACGGCGACGGGCTGCCTGACGGGGTCGAAGACGCCAACCACGATGGCCAGTGGTTCCCCGCAACGGAGACCAACCCGCTTCGCAAAGATACGGACAGCGACGGACTCATGGACGGCAAAGAGGATGCCAACGGGAACGGCCTGGTGGACGAAGGAGAGACCGACCCCAAAGTCAAGGATACCGACGGCGACGGCATAAGCGACGGCGATGAGGTGAACCGATTCGGGACCGACCCGCTGGTGGCCGACACCGACGAGGATGGACTGCTCGATGGCCTTGAGGTAGGGCTTCTGGGAGACCTCTGCCCCGAGAGCCGGACAAGTCCGCTGCTGCCCGATACCGACGGCGATGGGCTGCTGGATGGAGCCGAAGACAAGAACGCCGACGGCTGCTTCGACCCTGACGAAGGCGAGACCAATCCCCTGAGCCAGGACAGCGACGGGGACAAACTCTCTGATTCGCTTGAACTGGGCCTGGGCAACGACGCCGACCCAACCACCACCACAGACCCCCTGAACAAGGATAGCGACGGTGACGGACTCTGGGACAGCCACGAGGATCTCAACAAGGATGGCGCCGTGGATGCTGGGGAGTCGGACCCCAATCTCTTCGATACCGATGGCGGCGGCGTGGACGACGGAACGGAAGTGCTCCTTGACGGTACGTCGCCCGTTGACCCGGCCGATGACGGCACCGCCGACCCCGACGGCGACGGCCTCATCAACTACGTGGAGCTGGAGCTGGGAACCGACCGCTTCAGCGCCGATACCGACGGAGACTCTATCCCCGACGGTGTGGAGGTCGGCGACGACCCGGGTGCTCCTCTGAACAGCGATGGCGATGCCCTTATCGATGCCCTGGACCAGGACTCAGATGCCGATGGCATACCTGACCTCGTGGAGGCCGGAGATTCCGACTTGGCGACGGCGCCAGTGGACAGCGACGGAGATGGAGAGCCCGATTACCGAGACACCGACGCCGATGATGATGGCATCCCCGACAGCGTAGAGTGGACCGTTGATGCCAACCTCGACGGGGCGCCGGACCCTGACGCCGACGGCGACGGAACCGCCAACTTCCGTGACGATGACTCCGACGACGACGGCAAGAGTGATCTGGAGGAGGGGACGGGGGATACGGACATGGATGGCATCCCCAACTTCGTAGACCCCGATGATAGCGATGGCCCGAACTACGACTCCGACGGTGACGGCCTCTCGAACATGGATGAGGGGTTTTACCACACCGACCCGTTCAACCCCGACACCGATGGGGATGGCTTGGGTGACAAGCAAGAGATTGACCTCGGCACCAACCCCCTTGACCGTGACAGCGACGATGATGGCCTTCTGGACGGTCTGGAGAGTGCAGAAGATGGGGACGGAGACTGGCTCATCGGCCCTCTTGACCCGGACAGCGATGACGATGGTCTGTTCGATGGTACCGAGAGTGGGGTGGTTGACCCCGAACTGCCATACTCCTACAAAGGCACCGGGGGGCTGGAGTACGCCATCGAGGGAACTGATCTGGCCGCCAAGGCCTTCGTCCCCGACCAGGATCCCCTCACAGTGACCTCGCCTGACCTTCGGGACAGCGATGACGATGGATACCTGGATGGCGCAGAAGATGCCAATCACAACGGAATGGTAGACGAGGGCGAATCGGACCCCGCTGACCCGCTGGTTCCCGCCAATTGGAGCGCGGCAGCGATGGAGTTCTTCCTGGACAGCGATGGGGACGGCTTGACCGACAGGCAAGAGCTCTCCTCGGGCCTCAACCCCATGGACGCAGACAATGATGACGACGGGCTTCTGGACGGCGCAGAGCACAATTGGCGCCATGACACCGACGGTGATGGCCTGGTAAACGCTCTGGACGCAGATAGCGATGGGGACGCTCTTCCCGATGGCCTTGAGCAGGGGCTCGTGGCCACGGATTGGCACCAAGACAGTAGGCCAAATTCGCCGAACCTGGTGGCCGACCGGGACCCGGCATCTACCACCGCCATGCTCTTGTGGGATAGCGACGGAGACGAATTGAGGGACGGGGCCGAAGATGTCAACCACAATGGTTTGGTGGATGGCCAAGAGAGTTCTCCATTGGTGCGCAACGAAGAGCAGGTGAGCCTTGCTGACTCTGATTCCGACGGCATTTCTGACCTGGAAGAACTGGCCGTGGGGCTGGAGCCGAAGAAGTGGGACAGCGACGACGACGGGGTCTCCGATGGCAGTGAACCCAACTGGTCCGTGGACAGTGAAGGCGATGGCCTCGTGGGTGCCCTGGACCCTGACAGCGACGATGATGGCTTGGCCGACGGCACTGAGTTGGGCCTTTCTAAACCCGACGAAGCGGGGGACACCAACGTTGAGAGGGGCAACTTCTACCCCGACCTCTTCCCATCATCGGGTACAAATCCCCTTCTTCCCGACACCGACGGCGACGGGGTGAGCGATGGGGGCGAGGATACCAACAAAGACGGAAACGTTGACTCGGGGGAGAGTGACCCCAACAACGGTTCGGAACCGCCCCTGTTCGTGGACTCCGACGGAGACCTGCTCTCTGACCAGGAAGAGGATTTGTTCGGCACTGACCCCCTGGATGCCGACAGTGACGATGATGGCGTCCCCGATGGCCTGGAGCACAACTGGCGCTTCGACACAGATGGTGACGGCCTTGTCAACGCTTTGGACCCTGACTCAGACCAAGACAAGCTGTTGGATGGCACCGAGGAGGGCGTCGAGACTCCGTTGGAGGCCGTCCCGCCAGCCGCGGGCTCTTCTGTTGGCATCGGCGGAACTGACCTCGCTGCCGGCAACTTCTTGGCCGACACCGACTCGTCCACCGTGACCTTCATGCTTGTTGCCGATACCGACGGCGGCGGGGCCCTGGATGGGGACGAAGACCTCAACGGCAACGGCAACGTGGACCCGTTGGAGATTGACCCGAATCTGCCCGAAGACGACGGCCTTCTCTCCCCCGACGCCGACGGCGATGGGATATTGAACGAGGACGAGGGGCGAATCGGCACAGACCCTCTGAACCCTGACACTGACGGTGACACCATCCCCGACGGAGTGGAGGTTGGTGATGACCATGAGAATCCGCTCGACTCCGACGGCGACGGCACCATTGATGCCCTGGACGACGACAGCGACGACGACGGAATCGCCGACTCCACCGAGGCCGGCGACGACGACCTCGAGACACCACCAGCGGACACCGATGAAGACGGAGTGCCCGACTATCTGGACCTGGACAGCGACGACGACGGTCTTACCGACAAGGAAGAAGCGGCAGTCTACCAGACCGACCCAACCCTGAAGGATACCGACGGCGGTGGAGCCGATGACTACCTGGAAACTCAGATTCACAAGTCGGACCCCCTGGACCCATCGGATGATTTCGTGGGCTGGCTGGAGGATGGAGCGCACATCGAAGGAGGACCGGGCTGCTCAACTGCGGGCGGCAACTCCACTGCCTGGCCCCTCGCCGTGCTCCTCGTACTGATTACAGCTCTGCTCGCAGCGGTGCGTGGTCGTGGAAACACCCTGTGGTTGTTCATTGCCCTCATTTTGGCAGCGGGCCTCCTGGCTGATGCTCAACCTGCAAGGGCAGACTGGCATCCCGATGCGAAGTACACCCTTCTCGAAGCCAATGCCTTCAGGCTCGACCCAGATTCAACTGGCGTGCTGAACGTATACACCGACCAGTTGCCCGACTCATGGCGCCTGTACACCGGGGCGTCGCTGCACTACGTCGACAGCTCTGCCAGGGTTGTTCGTGACAACGAGCTTCTGCGAGAGCTCATGCCTTATCGGCTGGAGATGCAGTTGTCTGCCGTGCTTGGCATCCTGGGCTTCATGGAGGTTGGGGCCCACTTGCCTCTGACACTCTACCAGGAGGCCCAGTATGCGGGCTTCGGTCTTGGCGACGCAGGTTGGGGTGGGGTGGGGAATGCCCAGCTCTTCGCCAAGATCCAGTTCCTGGATGGACGAAAGGAGAGGGCCGGCGTGGCCCTGCTTCTGCCCGTGGCGCTGCCCACCGCCACAGACACTGGCTACCACGGCTACGAGGGCTTCGGAGTCCATCCCACCCTCATCGTCGGCAAGCGGTACAAAGGGCTGGGAGTTCATCTCAACCTCGGGTACCTCTTCAAGGAGAGGCACACCCTGTTTCACCTGGTGACCGACGACCAGATAACCTCGGCACTGGGCTTCGAATTCTCGCCCCTCAAGGGTGATGTGCTGCGGTTGCAGGCATCTGCAAACATGGCAGTGCGGGCCGATGCCCCGTTCATTGAGTCCGAAGAGGTGCTGGCTGAGGCCAACGCCGGGGTGAAGGTGAAGGTGGGTGATTTCACTATCACTGCCGGCGGGGGAAAGGGTCTCACCAACGGCTTCGGTGTGCCCGACTTCAGGGTCTTCACCCAGGTGACCTACGACGTGGGCCTGGTGGTCAACCCCGACCGTGACGGTGATGGTATTCCCAACGAAAAAGACGAGTGTCCCGATAAGGCCGAAGACTTCGACCAGTTTGAAGACCTGGACGGCTGCCCCGACCCTGACAATGACCAGGATCGTATCCCTGACGTAAAAGACAAGTGTAAGAATGACCCCGAAGACCACGACCGATTCGAGGACGAAGATGGCTGCCCCGACCCCGACAACGACCAGGATGGAATCCCGGACGAGCGGGACAGGTGCCCCCTGGACGCCGAAGATATGGACGGATTCCAGGACGACGACGGCTGCCCCGACCTCGACAACGACGGCGACGGCATCCCCGACGCCAAGGACGAGTGCCCCAACGAGAAGGAGATCTTCAACGATTACAAGGACGAGGATGGTTGCCCCGACAAGAAGCTGGCGGAGCTGCAAGCCGAAGAGAAGCGCATTCAAATTAACCAGAAGATCCACTTCAAGTTCCGAAGTGCTGAACTCATGAGCGAGTCCCTGGAGATTCTGGACCAGGTGGCGCAGATCCTGCTTGATTCACCTCAATTGCTGGTGATCCAGGTTGAGGGCCACACGGACAAGTTGGGTACCAAGTGGTTCAACGATCAGCTCTCCCTGGACAGAGCCAACAGCGTGGTGGACTACCTGGTATCCAAGGGCGTCAAGCGGGAGCGCCTCAAGCCGGTAGGGTTCGGTTTCACTAGGAGAATCGACTACAGGCCCGGGGCAGAGGCCAACTACAACAACAGGCGTGTTGAATTCAACGTCATTGAGATGGCGCCGGCAAAGCCTCAGAGTATCGACTGAACCCGTTCACAGCCACGGCGAAGAAGGCCAGGTCGGCAGGGCCGGCCCACTTGACGGCGATATATGGAAGAATCGATAGAGAACTGCTCAGGCCTTGACCCGCTTGCCCACCTGCTCCAGGGCCAGCACTATGACAACACCCACAACGAAGGCAACGAGTGTTGCAAAGAAGGTACCGTCGAAGGTCTGAGGCAGCACGTTTGCAAGTGTCTCGGTGCGGGCGTGTGCGTTTGCGCTGGCCTCTTTGAAGGGCCACAGAACTCTGAGACTACCCAACATCAGGCCCACCAACGCTCCCATGGTCACGTCGTGATGGTTCTTCAGCAGGTAGTGTAGAACTCTGGAGAATGCCACGATGCCAACCAAAATCCCGCCCACGAGCACGGCCAAGGTCGGAACGCTGGCAAAATCCTGTTCGTAGACAAGGCGCTTCACCGCAAGCAATACGGGGTCGTAGAGGCCCAGCATCAGCAGAATGAACGCCCCGGAGATTCCGGGCAGAATCATGGCGCAGATAGCCAGCGCTCCGCCCGCAAAGACGTAGAAGAGAGATGGGTCATGGACATCGACCTGACCAAGCCCCAGCAACAGCCAGGTGCCTGTGGTGAACAGCACTATGGCAAGATACTCCTTCCATTTCCGCTGCTTCATATACCCGAAGGGTACCTTCACCGATGCTGCCACCAGACCCAGGAAGAAGCCTCGGGTGGCCTCGGGGTAGCCGTCACGGGCCATGGTGATGACTTTGGCAGCGGCGGCGATGGCGGCCAGGATGCCCAGAACCAGGAAGCCGATGAACAAGGCCGCCTCTACGCGGCGCACCAGCGGGTCGCCCTCACGCTCCTCGGCGGGAAGCTCTGGGAGAGTGCCCACAAGCCCCTGCCAAAGCAGCTTCCAGAACCGCCCCGAAAAGACCCCCTTCACCAGTTGAGCGTCCATAAGCCTTATTGAGCCCACAAGCCGCTCGTAGATGCCCAACGTGAGAGCTACCGTGCCGCCGCTCACCCCGGGGATGATGTCGGCACAGCCCATACAAAAGCCCCTGCCGACCTGCGCAAGTTTCTGCTTTCCGTTCACCGCTATTCTCCTATCCATCCTGACTTCGAGTACACCAAACAGGTGTCGGTGGCGAACTTAGTAGCAGCGACAGGGCGCAAAGTCAAAAGCGATCTCTACACTCCAGCCGCCAGCCCCTATTGTCTTCGCGCTGCGCCCTTGAGCCGTCGCTTGGCGAGGAGCAGCGCCTCCGTTACAAACCCACCCCTGGCCGCCAGCCAAAGCAGGGCGTATTGTGCCGATGCCCGACCCGAAACTGAACTGCGCAGCAACTGCCTGGCTTCCTGCCGACGCCCCTCGCCGATAAGGGCCCTCGCCCTCTCCATGGCCTTCAGGTCCAGCATCGCCTCGGCGTTCAGCCTTGCCCGTTGGCCAAACCCCTCCAGCGCCTGTTCCCGATAGCGCAGCAAGGGCTCCAACTCGTGCGCCGTGGCCCCTTTGGCGGACAACTCCGCCTCACTGCGGTCCACGTTCACAAGCACCCGCCCTGAGAATCGCACCCTGCTCAGCCCCATCAGCCGCAACATAAGCCAAGCGTCCTCTCCATATCGGCAACCATCCTCGTAGAACCCACCAAGGGACAAGGCCAGGCTACGCCTCATGACCGTACTGCACGGGGACATCCCCGCTACCGATCTTCGGACCCGCAGGGGCTCCACTGCTCCATCGGCAAGGCCCAAACCACTGCTCTCAGAGGGGCCAACCGTGTGAAGCCGGCCAACCTCCTGGCCATCCCTGACGAACCGCAACGAGGTGCAGACCGCCCCAAGGCCAGGCCCTTCTGTGGGGCTTGGCCCTGTGGTCGAGGCCTCAGTGGCGAACAAGTCCAGGCAGTGTTCCAGGTACTCGGGCTCGTACCAGTCGTCGGCATCCAGAAAGGCTACGAACTGGGTATCAACCGAGGCCATCCCCCGGTTTCTGGCGGCCCCAGGGCCGGAGTTGGCCTGGTCCACAAGTCGCACGCCCTTGTCAGAGTACCGGCGTACCACATCTGGTCCGTTGTCCGTAGAGCCGTCGTTGACTACCACAATGGCGTCGGGCATTACTGTTTGAGCCAGAACAGAATCAATACAACGGGCAACGGTTCTGCCTTTGTTGTACAGTGGTATAATTACTGCAATGCTTTTCATGCCTTCTCTTGTCGGTTGTGTGCCCGTCTAGCCCCTGTCTCGTTTGTCGATAATATCCTTAACCAGAATTGCTCCCCTCCTGGCGGCGGCGGCCTGCTTTTGTGCTGCGCCCATAGTGGCCCGGGCAATAGCTTCACGGTTGGCAAGCATGGAGCGGGTGCGATCGAGAATATCGGCGATATCGAATCGACCGGGCTCCACGCAATAGTCCAGGCTGCCCAGGATATCTCCCACCAGCCCCAACGCCTTGCGGCTGTAGGCGAAGCTCAATGTTGGCACGCCCGACGAAAAAGCAGCGATGGTGGAGTGGGTGCGGGCCCCCATGAAGAGGTGAGCTCTGGCGATGACCCACTTCAGTTGGGCAGCGGAGAGGCCGGGAGGCAGCAGGAAGACGGAGTTTGCGTTCTGGGCCGATACCTGCCCCTTAACGCCTTGCAGTAGCGCATGGTCGTCCACCTTTGGCGAACTGCCCGTGACGTGATAGATGAGCACGACGGGCATTCCCACCCGTTCCACAAGTTCGGCGACCAGCTTGGCGCCCAGGCGGCAGTAGTCGTCCAGATTGCCTCCTGTAACGTAGCGGGCCATGAGTGGGCTCAGGTTGAGGCCCAGGAATGGCTGGTCCAGGGGAAGTGCCCGCTGAACCTCGGCCTTGGGCGCAACGGGATCCATGCAGAAGGCCGGGTCGCCCATGAGTTCCACGTTGGTGAGGCCTGCCGAGCGCAGGTAGTTCAGCGAGAGGGTCTCACGAACGGCCAGCAGGTCCAGAGTGGCAAGGTGATCAAGGATTGCCTTTTCGCGCCACCTTCCCGAAGAGAAGGGGCCGATTGATGCTCCCCAGATTATGGTGGGAATTTTGTACATCGAGAAGAAGCGATTCATGTCCATGAAGAAGGTTGGTGGGCCGTAGTCCAGCGTGAAGTTGTCGCCACCCACGGCGAGCATGGCCTTGGCGGTGCGCAACTGGGGCCCCAAGGCTTTGCGGTGGAAGTAGTTGCCGAATCGCAACGACCTCCAGGCACGGGCCGCCACCCGCTCAAAGGGGTCGCCATGCTCCGAGAAGTTCACCGCGTTGTGAGCTACCCTGGCATCACTCTCATGCTCCGCCTGCTGCCTCAGTTGTGCAACGGATTGGAAGATTGTTCCACAACGAAACGAGGCATCGGGCAACACTTCACCCAATAGGGCCGTGGTGCCGCGGACGATAGCCTCGCAGCCTCGGTTCTCGTAAGGGCCGTTACCCATGAGCAGTATTTCTACATTCTTAGATCCCTGCATTATTTTTCACCAAAGAAATTAGTCTTATGCCTTTCGCCTTAACTCGATTGCTTATAGATGCCAGTCTGCGCACTACCGCAAGCAGCTTCAGCTCCGCCGCCAGATGCCGCTCCAGGGCCTTGGGGCCCCCTTTTTCGGCCTCTTGCGATGCGGACCAGAGGCGGCTGGAGCGTCCCATGGCCACCAGTCCTTTGAGTTCCATCAACTGAAGCGGCCCAGTCTTACCCAGGGATGGGCTCACCCGCTTCCGCAGTGGTATCCCTCCTTTGTAGCCATCCAGGGCCAGCCGTGCTGCCAGAAGCTCACGTTTCCAGCGCAGCGCTCCGGCCTGGCTCTTCACCACTTCGTCGGCGGCTATGGGCTCAAGCCATCCCCTACCTTGTGCTGCCCCAATCATCAGGCTCTCGAGCTCCCGGTTTCGGCACACTACCAGGCTGGTTCCCGATGCATCTTTCTCAAATCTGGCTAGCCACGCGTCCATGAAGGAGGCATCGGCAAGCTCGGCGAACATGTCGTCACAGTAGCTGCAGGCGGGGATTGCGAACCAGCGGTGGGTCCACGCCCTGGCAGCACCTTCGCCCCACGCCAGGCGGCCACGTTGGCCCGATTCCCCCTGGCAGGAGAAGATCAGGTTTCCGGCAGTAGACTCAAGTGCCTTGCCCCGGTAGTGGCACTGGACCAACGGCTCATCAACCCCGGCCAGTGCGGCCAGATGCCTGGTGTAGTGCCTGCTCTTCATCTGGCCACACACCACTCCAATAACGAATGCCAGACGATCTCGCAGCCACGGCAACTTCTTGGAAGCCAGGCGGAGGGCTTTGGCAAGACAGGGCATGGCGGTAATTGCGTAGCGCCCTGGGTTCTTCCGAATGTATCGCAGCACTTCGGCAACGTGCACCGGGTAGTAGGCCGACCCTCTGGCCCGCATCAACTCTTCCTGGCTACTGGCCATGCCGAACCGAAAGAGCTCATCGGCACCGTTGCCGGGCATCACGCAGGCAACGGCATCCACCTTACCCGACGCCAGAAGTTCTCCGGCCACTCTCGTCAACCAGCCACCAGAGGCCGATTCTATGCGCTGGCCGCACTGCCCTGCCCAGGTGGAAGAGTAGTGGCCCAGGGCAGCGTCGTGCTGCGTTGCGTGCGGACCAAACAGCTCTTTGCTCAGCTCATCCTCGTTGGCGTTGCCGGGGCGAAAGGGGCAAACCGCAAGGCAGAGCCCGCAGTCTATGCAGCCCCTGCCCGTCTCCGAAGGGTTGTACTCCCCAGAAGAGTTCCATTCCATGGAGAGGTGCTCTCTGGGGCAGACCCCGGCGCACACCCCGCATCCCACGCAAAGCCCCGACTGTACCACGCTGGAGACGTTTTCTGGCATCCTCTCACCTCTGCTTTCGGACCATGCTCAGCAACTGCCTACGCTCTTTGCCACTCACGAAGAGGAACAGCCCTACCAAACCGGAACCTGCTCCCAAGGCAGCAAAAAGCCCCAGCAATTGGAACCACGTGCTAATCTGCAATGCCGCTTGTAGGGCAAAGGCACTCCCCGCCACAGCGGCAAAGAGCAGCACGCCAGGCAGCATAGAGCCAAGAAATCGGCTCCAGCGCAGCCCCTGCACATGGGCAGCGTAGATGGGGGTGAAGAGGGCGTTTTTGGCAGAGAGAGCAACAGCACCAGCAATGGCCACGCCGTAGACGCCCAGGCTGTCGATGCTGCCTAGTAATATTGCCAGACCAAGGTTAAATGCACCCATCCCCACGGTTATCAACCCCGGAACTTTAACCTTGTTATAACACACATTGATGTTGAACAACGGCAATACGCTGAGGTTTATGACCAGTGGGGCCAGCAGCAAAGAAAGCAGCGGGGCCAGAAAGGTGAACTCCTCTCCCAGCCAGAGTAGCAGCAACGGCTCTGAAAAGCCGCATGCGAGGCCTATGGGGATGGCCAGCCCAAGGCCAAGCAGCCGTACGGAGAGGGCGCTGAGCGTAGCAACCTCCGAGAACTTCTTCTGGGCATATCGAATGAGGATCACGGGCCCAAGCACCCCTGCCAGTACGCCTGCGAAGCTGCGGATGAGCGTGCTCCATTGCAGCACCGATGCATACTCGCCGGCCTCCACCTTACCGATGAGCGAGTTGACCACCACCAGGTCGATCTGGAGGAACAGGATATAGCCCACGTGGTTCACCACAAGCCACCCACCCATGGTCATCTGCTCTTTGAGCCTGGCCCGGCTGAACATCCGCCCTGCCGGCCAGACATCGGGAATGAGCCGCCGCCAGTAGACCATGTTCAGCACCATCCACACAGCCGACCCGGTCAGCAGCGATGCTGCCACGAACTCCAGCCTCGGCTCGAAAAGGGTGAACAGCAGCACGACCAGGGCAGGCTGCAATACCAACTGCACCAGGTGCAGGTTGTTTCTGATATCAAGGCGGTTGGTGGCCTGGTATGAGACAGCGAAGCTCGAGGTCAGGGTGGAGAGCAGGAAGACTGCCGATGCCCCGAAGAAGAGCAACCGTGCCGACCAGGGCGATACGGTCTCCCCGGCAAACCACGAGGCAGCGAACCAAGAGAGCAGAGCCAGCACGGGAAGCAGCAGGGCTCCCAACGCTGCAAGAGCCCAGAACGCCGTATTGATTACACGCTGGGCCTGGGCAACGTCGCCTTGCTGGTAGGCCAAGGTGAAAAAGCGGGCAGTCCCCCCCGAAATGGCAATGGTCAGAATGGAGGCGTACCCGACCACGGAGGTGGCCAGGGGTATTAGACCGTAGGCTTCGACCCCAAGAGACTTAATATAATAAGGCACCATGAAAAATGAGATGCCCATACCGAAGATGAACATGAACACATTCGATAACAGGTTCTTCGATACCTGTTTAAGAGATGTGTCTGTCGATGAACTTCCTGATGAGACGCCAGAACTCAAAGCCACCCCGCCTCAATTGCCTTGCGGGCAGTTTGGATTGCGCTCTTGTCACGGTCAATCTATTTTTAGGAGGGCTCTGACCGGAGGAAGCCTACCCGGCCGCTTGGCGGAACGAGATACGCTACAGCCGGGGTGGGGGCGGGTGAAGCCCATATTGGCCGGTGCGAAGGGTTCCAAGCATCGCAGGTTGCACATGAGGTTGTGGAGATGAGACTTAGGCTTCTCCTGTTGGATGCGTTGATTCTCTCTATGGCGGCATGCTCTGCATCCCCCGTTGTTCACCCCGGCGACGGCGCTGCCGATATGTCGGCGTACGAGTACACTGCGGACTCTGCAGCGCTGGGCGACGTGGCTCCCGATAGGGTGAACGATGCCTCCGGTGAACCGCCCGACGGCCGGGCCTCTCCCGACGGCGCTGTGGAAGAGATTGGGCTCTCCGATGCATCCGATGCGGCCCAAGGCAAGGAGATGGCTGATGCCGACGGGGACCACTCCGGAGAGGTGGTGGAGCCGGCGAAGGGCTGGGAGGGAACCTACACTACCCCCTACATGGTTTCTATAACTGGCAATAGCACAGGTCAGATAAAATCTATTGCCATAAATGGAAACAAGGGATCTATTGTGGTTGGCGGTGAGCTCACTAAGGTAATTGTAACCGAGAAGATTGAATGGGACACGCCTCAGACTCACTATACTCTCTACCAGATGTTGGGCCCATCGGATGATGATTTGGTTGTGGTGTATGCCTATTGTGAAGGCGACGCTCTGACTTATATATATGCAGAGAGCTTCACTTTACCAATGACTGGGATGCCCGCAACGGGCACATGCGAACTGCTCACCGGCAGCCATGAGACCAAGGGTGTTCTAAACCCCATGAAGGAACTGGGGTCTCCGCCTGCCCAACTGGCCGGAGTCAAGCTGACCGGGGAGAAGGTCAGTGCCGTGGCGGGCAAAGGGTGGGCGAAGCTGGACAAGCAGTACGATATTACGCTGTTTGGTTTCGTGGATTGCATGAAATGTCCATCCGCCGACGGCAGGGGATGGTATGAGTTTCATGCGGTACTGCATAATCAGTTTCCGAAAGAAGTTTGTTTTGGCATATTCTACGCTTTCCCCAGCGATAACCAGGGGACATTCAGCTGGGGCTTCTGCATGACGGATTTCCGCCATATTCCGGCCCAGCCGCTTGGCACGGTGCAGCACCTGCTGAACCAGTGATGCCGTCCCCTAAACCAGTGACCTTCATTCTCGCCCCCCCTTCGACTCGGCCCTGGCCTCGCTCAGGGTACACGGCTGCTGGGGGGATCGAGATATATGAGCAGCCGTGTAGGCCCGTGCCTTTGCGGTGAGGGGCAACTGAGGGTTGCCTTGCCTATGAGGCTTTCTGTGGTGGGGTTCTTGCGTGCAGGGGTTTTCGGGTGTGCTCTGGACAACAACACGTTCATCTGTAAACGGGTGTTTTGTTGCCCCTGTGACTCAAACCGTATTATGCTGCCCGGGTCTGACGTTTTGGCGAAAGACTTGCCGATGGCGCTGTGCCGTCGGGACATTGGCGGCATGCCCAGGGAGGTAATGATGCGAAGTAAAGGGTTAGCGGTTCGTTGGCCGTTGTTCATTGGGGTTCTGGCGGTTAGCGTGGGGCTTCTCCCGCTTGCGACGGGCTGTGGTGGAGACTCTCAGGGTAACCAGGAGAACGACTTGGTGGGCGGCGACGCCGATGCAACTGGTGACTCGGGTGTGCTCCCGGACCCCGAGAAAGTGGTCCATTTCGACTTCTCCGAAATGCCGGAACATACTGCCGGCACCCTTCACATCGCTGGGAAAGAGTATCCCATCAAGTCACACGACGACGAGAGCCGTGATCTGCACCGTGGCCTGACGGCAACCCTCAACGCCGTGGAGGACGAGGATCTTACGCACTACGCCGAGGGGGTGGAGCTTCCCGACAACCGCATGGCGCTAATGTGGACGACCCATCCATCGGGCGAGCGCGGGGGTGGCCACGTCCTGGGGCTTGTGGGCATTCATGTACCGCAGCGGCCCCTGCGGCAGGCTCGAATGGCTCGTGCTGCTGAGGGGTGGCCCCATTACGCCCGTTTGCTCTCCCCGGAAGGCAAAGCCGACGAGGCAGGGGAGACAGTGAACCCCGACCCGGACAACCTGCTGACCCCCCTCGATACCGCCAAGGCAATCCTCTTCCACCACCCCGAACTGGTCAACCTCGACCCCGACGTTGCTGCCAGAGTCTGGACCCACCTAGAGAACACTCCGGCGGTTATGGACCTGGCCATGGCCATCTCCACTCAGGGTGCAGCGGGTGTCCACGACCCCGATTATGACGACGGTTGGGCAGTTCTCGAGCCGGTTATGGACGACCAGGGCAACGAGGTCATTGGGCAGGATGGCGAGCCAATATATCATTATATCCTTACTGATACAACTAAAGATGCGGCGCAGCAACCTCTTAATCTAATACTAAAAGCCACGAAAAATGACCCAGAACTTGCGGACCATGCCTATCATCTGAGCGACGGGAAAGGGGCCGATGATGCTTCGCAGCCTGTAATGGTTGCCAAGGCTCTGAAGGACGGTTCTCCCTACACGTGGACTCTGGCTCAGAGCCACGTTCAAAGCGGCCTTGAGGCCAGCGTCGAGCCGGCAGATCCGGCAGGCAACGGCCGACGCCAGATCAAGGTAGGGCTCAAGAACAAGTGGCTTCGGCACCTCTCCTTCTGGGTGGCTTTCGAGGACGCAGACGGCCATACCATACCACTTCCCGCAGACATGGCCTCGGATGGTGACAACAAGAGCGCCGGCTTGAAGCACATAGGCAGCCTGCCTGCTGTGGTGACTATCATGGCAATACCGCTTTCGGCCGACTGGGAGTATTTCACGGTGCAGGTGCCCGACGAGGCTCAGGCGGTGAACATCTACTGCGGCGGGCTTGGCACCGGGCACCTCTGGAGCGGCGAGGTGGCCAACCAGGGAATCGTCCTCACCGCCGTCTTCGAGTACGGAATCCCCCTCTTCTTCCTTGCTGCGGGGCGGGGCTGGAGAGCACCCAGTGGTACAAGGACCTGATGGCGGACACAGACCTCCTCATCGCCATTGGAGCCGTTGCAGGCTTCCTTCTGGCCGGGGAGAACGCAGCGGAGATCGGCATGGGAGGCAGCCCTAAGAAGGTGCTCTCACGGTCGGCGACGCTGCTGGGCAATCTGCTCTGGTCTTTTGGGTGCAAGAAGCTGAAGGAGATGATCATTAAGAAACTCACCGAGTCGGAGATGGAGAAGGCCGTTCCGTTTGTGGGGTGGGCCTTCGCCGTGTTGAGCATCTCCTCCACTTTGGCGGGGCTTACGGAGACAACGGCGGAGGTGCTGAGTTCGCCGTGGATTATTGAGAATAAAGTCAAACCAACCATGAATATGGAAGTCACCCTGTACCATGATGTAGATGATTACCAGTTCCCAGCAACCGCGGTGAAGTATCAGATGGTTGCGACCTATACTGAATCATCTTTCAAGACATTGCCCAAGCGGGACCTGCCCAAGACCACGGTCTCCGACCCCATCGTGGATAACTTCTACGGCCTGCCTGCCGGTGGTACCGTTGAGGTCTCCGTTGCTTTCTACTCCAAGACTGGGTGGCTTGTGGGCAAGGGCTCTTCGGGGCGAATCAAGAACGTAGTACCCGCCGGGCAAGAGAAGCTCAAGGTTGAGATCACCATTGAGGAGCTGGAGGTTCCCCTTACCGCCTCCACCGAGTATAGCCACAAACAGAAGCTTGGCTACGTCAGTGGCGAATACAAATGGATCGCTGCCGATGCACCGAAACAGACTATCACTAACCTTAGTTGCGGCAATGTTGGCTCACACCTGTGCATGCTAAATGATATCACCTTCTCGCAACGTACGGGGATGTTTGGATACTCATGGCAGGCAGCTGGGCCGAATGTTCAGCAGTGTGACACGTCGGCAACAGATTTGCAGCTATACTATGTGCAGAATATGTCGGCCACGGAGCATCCGCAGGTTGGGTATAAAAGCCTCGATTGTGGTATGGCTTCGCAGTCGGGCATAATCTATGAGTTGCGGGGCAATGCCGACGGCACGGGCGACAACTTCATCATCGACAGCCGCAGTGGAACCTACCACCTTCGTAAGGTTGTTCTGGACCAGAGCACACCATTCTCGCTCACGGGCAAGAGTTGGGGGCGGTTCACTCAGCCCTTCGACGACATGGCTATGCGGGTGGGTGGCTACATCGTGGGCGCCAACTGGGCCAACAGCAAAATCGAAATCCTCAAGTTGCCTGATGAGCCCTTCGAAGACGACGTGGCTCCCTGGGCCCGGCTGCTCAGTGGAGAGGGTGTCCGAGAGGGCCTGCTCATGGGGCCCCGGTCCATCGCCTTCACGGCCACGGGCGAACTGCTCATCCTCGAGACCATTAATCGGCGGATTCAGGCCCTGGACATCGATGGGAATGCGATACCCTACTTCAATGAGGGCAAGGACTACTTCATGCCCCTGAAGGCAGAGACCAACCCTGTTATGTACCTGGATATGGGTGTGGAGTTTTCAGGCTATATTTACGTTTTATCCTACGAGAACAATGGGACATCTATAAATGACTATAGGCTGGATATTTATGATCCAAAGGGCGAGTTCTTGAATCGTACGGTGGGCGTGGCAGCTCACAGGATGGTGGTAGACTTCTGGCGAAACGTATACACGTTAAACTATGAATCGATCGCCGGGCCCAAGGGCAGAACGGAGCCGTCGGTGAGCGAGTGGATTCCGTCCACGCCAGAGCCCAATCCATAGTTCTCGTCTTGGCAGGGGGTAGCATGACTAGACTATTGGCATCGGTATCCTTGGCTCTCCTGGCGATGTCTTGCGGGGGTGAAGAGGGGAAGCCTGTAGAGGACCTCCCCGACGCCGTCGCACCCGATGGCGAGGCACCCGACGTGCAGACGGGGCCTCAGGAGGTGGTGCCCCTGGGCGAGGACAAGGCATCAGCGGGCATGGCGTTTCACGAGCACACGTTGGGAGAGGAACTCGATGGCGACCCGCTTAACTCCGACGACACGCTGGTGGCCTTCCTGGAGCATCCAACTAACTTGCTTAGCTCGGCCCATGACTCGGGGGAGTCGTCGGGTGTTGACAGCTTCAGGTACGAGTATCTTGAGGAGCACGAGCACACCTTCTGTTGGGATGAGGAGCCCTCGGGCGATGCGCCCCACTTCCTTGTTCTACTGGACGCCGATGGACAGGAATTGCTTCGTCTGAACCAGGGGGAAGGGTGCAAGACGCTGACCCTGACCCCGGGCATCTACACCAAAAGGCTGCACCACGGCGGAGGCCAGGGAGACGGGGACCTCATCTTCATGACCCCGGCAAACAGCTCTACCCTTCGAGTGCTCAAGAGCCCCAAGTCCCTGGAATCGGCCCAGCTTGCCGCTACCACAACCGCCAAACCATGCGACAAGCTCAAGACAATACCCTACTCAAAAGCCGGCGAATTGCTGCCTGGTCAAGTGGGTTTTGCAAACTCCTGCACCGAGTCTGACAACCTGCAACTTACCGTCTTCGACCAGAACTGCCCCGACGTCTACACCCCGCTTGGGGCACAATTTGCCGTTGGGGGTTCGGGAGGATCGGGCCAATCGTCGGGCAGCGGCGACGACTGCTGCTGGATCAACTGGTACTCGGTAACCACGGCGTCCAACCTGGAAGCCGTTGTTCCAGGGCCGGGGACTGTGGTGACGCTCTTCCAGGGTGCCAACTATTCGGGCCGCTCTGTGACCTCGGCCGTGCCCGGCAAGCTCAACTGTGTCAAGCCTGCCCAAACCCTCGGTGATGCCGATGCCAACCACGACGCCAAGCGCTCGTTCAGAGTCTTCACCGATTTCTCCGACCCATCGGGCAACGGTTGCGGTCTGGTCTGGTCCGGCCTGGCCTCATCCCTCTTCACCGACGCCAACAAGTGGGCCGGCCCCGCCGAAGGAGAGGTGGTCCTCTTCACCGGCACCGGGCTTACTGGAGAGGCCTTCAAATTCACGGGTCCTTGTTATGACTTGGGAAGTATCTGTGCCCTGGATTCGTTTCAGTCGGTTTATGTTGGCCCGAAGACTATCGCATATCTCTACAAGGGCGTAGGGTTTCTAGGGGAGAACTATCCATACAAGGCTAAAACTGGCGACCTCGACGACTACAAGAAGATGGTTAAATCTATCTATGTAGAATCACTCACGGTCTATAACAATAACACAACTCTAATTCAGTCCAGGAATTGCGATTTCTGCAGTCTTGCCGGTCTCAAGGTCACTGCCGATGAGAACCTCAAAGGGGTATCCCTGAAGAAGGCCAACCTTCGCGGGGCGCAGCTCAACGGAGTGGACCTCTCGGGTAGTCTCCTCGATGGCGCCGATTTCACCCAGGCGCTGCTCATAGGCGCCAACCTTGAGGGCGTCTCTGCCCCCGACACGGTCTTCAAAGGGGCCCAGATGGGCTACGTCAACCTCAAAGGTGCCACCCTCTCCAGGGCCGTCTTCGAAGGCGACGGGGCTATTCGTGCAGCTAATCTGGCCTATGCCTATATGCCCAACGCAAAGCTCGATGGTGCCCATCTTACCGGAGTCACCATGGCGTATGCCCAACTATACGGCCCGCAGGCAACAGTGACCAAGGCCTACATGGACGGTATCAACCTCGCCAATGCTAACCTCTCGGGCATGAACTTCAAGCAGGCCTCAATGAAGAACGCCGAGTTCACCGGAGCCTCCCTAATCAACGCCGACATGTCGGGCGCAGACCTGACAGGCAGCAAGCTAATCAACGCCAGTCTCCAAGGAGCAATATTCTCTAACGCACTACTATACAATACACAACTTCAGAACGCTGCAATATCCTTCCAGGCAGGAACCCTAACCGTGACCCGCCTCGGCGACAACGACACCCGCGTCACCACCACCGCCTCCTTCGGCATCACTGTCCTGCCCAAAGAGACCACGGATGCCGACACCGTGTGCCCCAACGGCATGACCAGTATGGATGGTAATGTCTACTGCGACTCAAACGACGAGCTCACAGCCCCAAGCACCCCAAAACCCCCCGAGCGTATCCCCTCGGCCACCAAATACTGCCCCAAAAAGCCGAAGTCGTAGACCCTCA
>CAZQHM010000023.1:0-64239 GCA_964593355.1 uncultured Myxococcales bacterium | reverse complement strand
TCGTCCGCGTCCAAAAGGTCCGAATCGTCCGCGTCCAAAAGGTCCGAATCGTCCGAGTCCAAAAGGTCCGAATCGTCCGACCCCCTAAACCTCAGTACCAGCACCCCTGCGCCGCCTCCATGAACGCCTCATCCACCGAATCAACCTCCCCGGTGCGATCCAGATCGGCGCCACCGCACCAGGAGTTCCCCTCTGAGCACGGCTCTGCTCCGGCCTTCGTCTTCCCATCATTGAACAGCGCTGCGTCGGCGTCATCGACTTTGCCGTCGCTGTTCAAATCAGGCCGGGCGCATCCCAGCTTGGCCCAGGTGCAATCAAGAAGATGTGGTGCCGACACGCACAGCGTGGCCGACTCCAGAAAGCGGAAACCGCCTGTTGTGACGTGATGCTGGTTCTCAACCGGGTACCAGGGCCCAAGTTGGCCATTGTGGTAGATCCGGGCCTCGTAGCCATCTCCAGCCCTCCGCAACGGAGGAACATCACCGTAAGCCTCGGCATAACGCTCCCTAACTGCATCGGTGAGCTTGGCCAACCTGGCATCCGCCAACGCCTTCAACTCCTCATCGGTAACCAGTGGCTTCTCCGGGGCCTCCTCTACCTGAAGCAGGGCTTCGAGCCTTGCCATCTGGCTTTCAGCCCTGGTGAAAGAGTCGAAATCGGCCAGGGGAGCATCGAGACCACCATCAACTTCGTAAATCCCCATCCGATAGTAGCGCTCAGCCAGGCTTGCGGGGTTGGTGCGCTCCCAGACCAGCTTCCCAAAGTACCGCAGGAGCGACGTGATCTCGGCAAGAGCGCTCTGGGCCAACTCCAGCAGCGCCTCATCGCCAACCTGCCTGGCGTGAATAACAAGCGCCAACGCAGCGATGGTCTTCTCGTGGAAGTCATCCTGGAAGCTGCCTATGAGCCCCTGCGCTGTGCCGGGAGTCTTGGCCTCCAGCTCCTCAATCACCTTCAGCCACGGCTTCCCAAGAAACTTGAGCTCCCCTATGTTCGACCAGCTCTTACCGCAATACCCGTCGTTCAGCGCCCTGCACAACCGCACCGGTTTCTCCAGCGGACACTCCTCCTCGCCCACGATGGGCGTCAGAAGAAACTCCACGCTCCCAGGAGCAGGCAGCTCGGGCAACGGCACTGCCAGCCCTTCGCTGGACAAGGCCCGGGCCAGGAAGGCCATCTGGCAATCCGAAATGCTTCCAAGATCCTCCTGCTCTGTCTCCCCATCAGGACGTACCGCACCGGCCACTATGAGCTTGTCGTAGGGATTGTGCTCATCGACCGTCATGAACCTTCCGCCATGCTCCTGCACAAGATCACCAACCCGCTTTCCGGCCTCCCATGCCCTGGTCGCTACCCCCCGTAGCTCCTCCGAAGACTCCGGGTCATTCATGGCGGCCCTGGCCACCAGAAAACCCATGGCCAGGTCCGGAAAGTTGTCCCTGGAGTTGTGATTGCTGAAGTAGGCTCCACCCCACGGATACTCATCGGGCACGCGTTTCAGCGAGGCACAACAATCGCTGACCCTGAGATAGTTTGGAAGCATGCTAAAGCTATATGTCACCATGAAGTCATGCATCTCTGCAGTAGTCATATAATCAAGTAGCATATCCTCCGGATCTTCACGATACGTGAACTTCCCGTCTGCGAAGAACGCCGCTATCATCTCCGACTCCAGTGCTGCCGAAGGAGGAAACGGGTGAGAGAATGCAACGCCGCCCCTGGTCCTCTCAACGGTGCCAGCGTAGCCATCCACATACCTTGTCCATCCTGGGTAGACAGACCTGGCCGTCAGCCCCGGATGGCCGCTCACGGCCTCATAGAATACCAGCCCCTCCAGCATCCGCATCAACGTCAACTCCAGGTTTCGGCTCCTGAACACCTGGTAAGCGTTCCAGGCCCGCCACATGGACTCCCCGATCTGATTATTGTCCGTCGGCCCGCCAATTATTTCCCATTCGTCACCCTTTCTGGATATGCCAACTTTGCCAATTGTGGTTCCAAAAGTAACATCCCCAAATAGTTGAAATCTATTATATGCCACGACGGTCCTGTCAACCCTCTCGGCATAGAAGAGCTTGAAGGCCCTGGCAGCGGCCTCAATGTCCGCCACAGGCTCGGGCCCACTCACATCCACAACCTCCACCGGTGCGCTGTCGGCCCCCTGGTGGTCCCCCGAAACGTCGGGCACGTCCTTCACCGCCCCTGAGTCAACTACATCCTTGGCCACCTTTGAATCCCCTCCGCAGGAGATCGCCGCTGATATTACGACAATGGCCAAAACGATTCCAAATATCGTTCTCATTTATCATCCACCTCCGGCCTTTTCTTCTCATCCAGTTTTATAAGTTAACCCCAGATCTTATTGTTTACTGCTAGCATAAAGCAATTCAACATCACAAATAACAGGTCTATGATCCCAATAGCTGGTCTCCATCACGTGAGCCACTCCGGCGCTCTGGCCAGCCACCACACACGAGCCCGTGGCGCTGTCGCTGATGATGTGGTCTATGTGGAACAGCGAGGACAACGTGGGCGGCCCCGACGCATCCCCCGACGAGACATAGTGAAACTCCTTGCCCGCACCCACGTGAAGGTTCCAGAACCTGGCCGACGGATCCCCATCCGCCATCAGGAACGGGTCCGTATTCATGTCGCCACCGACGATGTTGTACCGCCCGTTTGCCGCGGGAACTCCATCGCCCCTGTCCACGAATATCTGCTCGAAGTGGGACTTCCGGCACGCCATGTCCTCCTCACTCATCCCCGAGACAACATGGGCATTGACCACATGGATCACCGGCCCGCCCATCACGCGTACGGCTACGGTCCCAACCCTCTCACCCTTGGTACAGCCCCCGGCCGGAGGGAACCCAACCACTCCGCTCATGCAGACATCATCCCCATTGCACCCTTCTATCTCCCCAAAGCTGCGCCTCACCCCCACACAGTTGTCTCGATGCCCGGCGGCACAAGCAATGTGGTACTCATCACCCAAGAGCCGCCGTACCTGCCACGCACGCTCTGCTGAGTAATCGTTGCAGACAAATTCCATGGCCGGGTCCACCTCCACCTCCTCACACCAAGGGTCGAAGTAGAGTTCCTGAAACAGAACCACGTCCACCTTCCGCTCCGCAAGTAACTCCGTCAGAGCCCGCTCCGCCGGCATCCAGGCCAGGTTGTTCGAGTATTTCTTGGCATTCTCCGCAGCGTGCGCCGAGGTGTAACCGTCCCCCTCACCCCGCTTCTCATCGTTGTCGTGCGGCAGAAAATCCGTAGTGCCTACGTTGAAGGTCATCACCGTGAAGTGCAGCGAGCCCTCCCCCTCCCCGTCAACCTCCCCGTCAACCTCCCCGTCAACCTCCCAGCTATCACCGGCCGCCAAATCTCCAGTCGCTACATCCAGCAACACATCGCCACCTGAATCATCGGCCTCCAGCAACTCAACTGTGTCCCCGCCACCACCGCTGCCCGACCCGCATCCGGCGCATGAAGTGCCAGCCCACACCAAGAGCATTATCGGCAGAGCCAGACCAGCACCGGCAAACCGTTCCCCTGCACCCAAACCCGCAAAGGCCGACCCTCCCTCTGCACCCAATCCCATTGCACCCAAACCCGCACCGGCGGAACGTTCCCCAGCACCCACTCCACCTTCACCCAAACCCGTAAAGGCCAACCGTCCCTCTGCACCCAATCCCCCTGCACCCAAACCCGCACCGTTGGACCGTCCCTCTTCCCCTCTTTCGATCTCTCTACTCATCCTGTTTCGCCGCCTCATCGCTAACGACCATACCCACAACGGCCACGATGGAACCCTCAAGGGTATCCATGGGTCGTGCCGCGCCCCCCCCATGCGCCCAAAGCCGGCACATAGAGAAATCAAGTGGTGGAAGAAGGCCCTACAAGCTCCCTGGTCCCTTTGCGTCTGGATATGGCATCCTTCGCCATCTGATCTACCATCTCGTTGTCCGGAACGCCAGAGTGAGCCGGCACCTTGATGAAGGTAATCTTCTGAAACAGGGTCATGAGCTTCTTGATCTCGGCGATGAGCTCCAGATTCTCCTTGGCCTTCCAATTCTTGCTCAGCACCCCGATGACATAGGTGCTGTCGCTGTGGATCTTCACCGGGACGTCGCGCCGCCTCATGGACTGCAAGGCTATCTTCACTGCCGTCAACTCCCCGATGTTGTTCGTCCCAACCCCCAGATACTCCGAGACGTAGAGAACCCGACCCCCAAACCTCAACGATGCGGCGGCCGAACAGGGCCCGGGGTTTCCGAAACATGCACCATCCGTATACACTATAACAACATTATCACCAGCCGATGACACCATATGCCTATCCTACTCCATGCCCCTTGTGTTGCTAATTCTCTCTACACCCAGGCCCCAGATCTCAAAACCTACATCTGTGGGTGCGCATATCGCTGAGCGCTGAACTCCTTGCCGTTGTGGCTCCACAACTGCTCCTCACGCTGCGACACCGTGAGAATATGGACCGGCCGTTTCCAGATCGCCACAAGATTCTTGAGCACGTGGTTCGCATACTTCGGGTCCAGATCCCGCCCCTCGTGTGTGTGCAACAGCAGCAGCTCCCCTCGATTCTGATGATTGGAGTCGAACACTCTAACAATTGGATGACCAAAATTTGTGATTTGAGAAAGCAGGCTTTCTTTGATGGCAGAGAAGTCCTTCGAGTCAATTATGTATTTATCGTACTGTTCTCTGAAGATCCAGGTAAATAACTTGTTCTCCAGACAGAATTCCGGCGTCAAGAACTCATCGAGGAAACTGACGTCGTTATACACCTTCCTCACCTCGAAAATCTTCTTTCGCCCCAGCTCGAAGCCCCGATCCCAATGGCGCCTCTCTCTGGCATCGCTGCACTCCTCCCACTCCTTCCCGAACTTGCCCTTGTTCCACCGATCCTCGATATCGCGGAAGAGCTCAAGACCAAGCTTGTATGGATTTATGTTCTTACCGTATACTGCAACTGCCTTGGAGTGCTGATCTGCAAAATCGATTATCTCACTACTCTTTAGAGCCTTCTCTGTCAAAATCTTACTATGCCAATAGGCTGCCCAACCCTCATTCATGATTTTCGTCTGGCCTTGCGGAGCAAAATAGAGAGACTCCTCCCGCAACATGGACAGAACATCCCTCTCCCATGGCTCCAACGCCCCATGCTCCCCAAGGAAGTAGAGCACATCCTTCATGGGCTCCTCAGGAACCCGCCGACTCCGCCTCTCCTTGTCATCAGCTCTCTTCTGCTGTTTCTTCATGTACTCATCAGGATAGAGATACTCCTCAAGATACTCCGGGGCCTGAACCCCTGAGAAGCGATGGTCAGCCTCCTTGCCTCCCTCCTCACCCTCGACCCTGACCGATCGCTTGCCGGCGTTGTCCGGGAAATGATAATCCACCATGTTATCTACAGACAAAACAGCGTCTATGAACTTCTCAACCCTTTCTATCCCGTACTTATCGATATATCGACGAATCCTCGTTGCGTGATTCGCCATCTCATCCATCATCTTCCTATTCGTGTGAGCGAACCACATATTGTTCTTAAAGAAATCGCTGTGGCCATAAACATGTGCCATAATTAACTTGTAGTCTATATTACTGCTCCCCTCTACAAGATACGCATAACATGGATCGTTATTAATAACCATCTCATATATTTTGTGCAGGCCGTAAAGATGGCTCTTCGACATCCTCTCGAAGTCCATCCCGAATCGCCAGTGCGGATACCGCACCGGAAACCCCCCGTACGAGGCAATCTCGTTCACCTTCTCGAAGCTGACCATCTCGTAGATGACCTCGAAGAAATCCAGCCCGTAATCCTTCGCATACTGCCGAATCTCCTCCTTCATCGTCCATAGATCCAGCGGCAGATTCATTACTTCCCCTTCTGGAAAAACTCCTTGATGGAGTTGATTATCCCGTCACGGTCCGGTATCTCCGACAAAACCACTCGATCATCCTCCCCGAATGACTTGGCCAAATCCTTGATGAACTGCCCCGACCCATAGGGGCTGTGAACCTGGCCATAACAGAACAGATTGCAATTAGGGAGTATTTTGTCGGTGAGCAGCTGAAGACATTTAGATGTATCATCCCCAGACCAGTTATCCCCGTCCGAAAAATGAAATGGATAAATATTCCACTCCTCGGATGGATAATCCGCTGCCATGATCTCCGCTGCCAAAGTGTAGGCACTTGATATCATCGTACCGCCACTCTCTTTCGTTCTAAAGAAGGTTTCTCTGTCAACCTCCCTCGCCTTTGCATCGTGAATTATATAGCGAGAGACAATACCCCTGTAGTTGTGTCGCAGCCAGGTGTCAATCCAAAAGGATTCAATACGAACCATCTCCTTCTGTTCTTCACCCATTGAGCCGGATACGTCCATCATGTAAATAATGACGGCATTGCTCTCTTGGCTCTGTTGTTCTTTAAAACTCTTATATCTGCGATCTTCTCTCGTTACTATAATTACAGGATCATCGTAATTATACATCCCAGCGGCTATCTGTCGCTTCAACGCCGCACTGAAACTGCGCCGGAAATGCTTCAACGACTCAGGACCAACTCTGGCTATACCCCTCAACTTCTGCGTGGGGACCCTTATTGTGGATTTGCCCCTGGGTTTGATTCTGGGCAGCGATAGCTCCTCTCCTAATATCTGGGCCAGCTCCTCAATAGAAACCTCTGCCTCCACTTCGTGCTGACCCTCATCTTGCCCAGCTTCGCCAGAACCGGGGGCCTTCTCCTCCCCCAATACGTCCCCCTCCTCACCATCTCCCTGCCCAACCCCCGACTCCCCCTCACCCTTGAACTTCAACCTCGGGATCTCAATCTCCGGGATGGGAATCTTAACCGTCTTCCCCCCCTCCTTGCCCAGAATCTCGCCACGGCTTATGTACTCCTTCAGGTTCCGCCTCACAGCACCCTTGACGATGTCCCGAAACCTGGCGTGATCCTTCTGTATGTTCTGGATCGCCATGACGCTACCTACCCTTTCTGATCGCCCCTGGCAAAGATGCTGGCAACATAGTTCAGAACGTCCGTGGCCGACTCCTCGTTGTATCCGAAATTCCGGATCAGACGGTTCTTAACTATGTCGATCTTCTCCTGCGTCTTCTTGTCCACAACCGAAGAGACCAGCGAGGCCAGCTTGATAGAATCCTTCTGGTCCTCAAACAGCTTCAACTCCAGAGCCTTCCTCAAACGTTCGTTCGTCGTGTAATCAAAGGAGCGCCCCTCCAAAGCCAACGCCCCGATGAAATTCATGATCTCCCGCCGGAAATCATCTTTTCTATTATCTGGAATCCCAACTTTCTCCTCAATCGAACGCATCAGACGATCATCCGGCTCCTCATATTGATTTGTGTATCTATTCTTGACTTTCTCTTTCTGTGTGTATGCCTTAACGTTGTCAATGTAATTACTGCACAGACGGGCGATGGCCTCGTCGTCGGCCGAAATGGCCCTGCGAACCTCATCCTTGATAATGTCCTCGTACTCCTCTTTAACCAGCGCCAGCAGATCCCGGAACCGACGCCTGACATCCTCGCTGGAAATCAGACTGTGATGCTTCAATCCACTCTCCATTCTGTTCAGAATCAGGAAGGGATTGATCATGTTCGCCGTCTGCTCTGACGCCAGCGCCTCGCTGATTCGATCCTGAACGTAACGAGGCGATATCCCGTCCATCCCCTCACGGTCCGACTCCTTTCTCAACTCCTTGATCGAATCCTCGGTGAAACCAGGCAGCATTCTGCCATCATACAGTTTCGCCTTTTGCAGCACATTGATGTTATGCTTCTTTGGATCCGTCAACCTCGTCAACACCGCCCACAACGCCGCCATTTCCAAGGTGTGCGGTGCCACATGAACACGGCCAACCTTCTTTGGCCCGAAATCTTTCTTATAAATATGAGTCTCTTCTGTGAATCTCGTAATGTACGGGATGTCGATCTTCACCGTTCTGTCCCGAAGCGCCTCCATGTACTCGTTGCTCTGCAACTTCCGGAACTCTGGCTCGTTGGTGTGACCGATTATCACCTCGTCAATGTCCGCCTGCGCAAACTTCTTCGGCTTGATCTTCTGCTCCTGGCTTGCTCCCAGAAGGTCGTAAAGGAACGCCACGTCCAACTTCAGCACCTCCACGAACTCTATCAACCCCCGGTTGGCCACACAGAACTCCCCGTCGAAGTTGAAGGCCCTGGGGTCCGAATCCGACCCGTAGACTGCTATCTTCCGGTAGTTGATATCCCCCGTCAGCTCCGTTGAATCCTGATTCTTCTCGTCCTTGGGCTGGAACGTCCCAACCCCAACTCGATCCTGCTCCGAGAAAATCAGACGCCTCACCTTCACATGCTCCACAACCTTGGCCCAGTCACCTTCGTACTCCTGCATGAGCGAACGCTGGTTGAAACGGCACACGGGGCACAGGTCTTTGTCCAGCACCACGGGATAGTCCACGCTGGTCAAGTCCAGCTTCTCAAGCACTGCCCCACGATGCTCCAACGGGATGATGTTCAGCGGCTCCTCGTGCAGCGGGCAAGGCACAACCTCGCCGTCAGGCATAGTCCACTCCAGTGTGTAGAGTGCCCCTTCCGAGGTGCGGCTGTAGTCCTCCAATCCCTTCTTGAGCAACCTGACGATGGTGCTCTTTGCAGACCCCACGGGGCCGTGTAACAGCAAGATCCGCTTCTCGGGTCCATACCTGTATGCCGCCGCCCGAAGCACGTTCACCAGCTTCATCAACGACACGTCCAGCCCGAAGACGGCGTCCTTCCCGCCGTGCCTCGGATCGTCAAAGAAGTTGTAGTGAACCACCGTCTTCTTCAGCTCTACCCGCTCCTCGAAACCATACGATATCACCATGTCGTAGAGCCGCTGATAGGCCGACCGCAAAACCCTGGGATTCTCCTTGACCAACTCAAGGTACTGCTCAAAGGTGCCCTCCCACGAGAGCTCCTGAAATTCCTTCCGATCCTGCATTGAGGCGATCTGAGACAACCAAGATTCGTGAGCCATGTCGCTCCTCCAAGTTTGCTGCTGGTACCCGCACCGGCCAGTCAGTAGAAAAGGCTACGGAAAGTATCGGCATCCCACTCTACCCCGAAAAGGGGGCCCGTTGAAAGGAAATGGGGAAACAATGCCGCCCTTCGAAAATCGACCAAAACCATCACGGCTGATCAACCCTCAACAGCGCCTTCTGCACGGCGCCCGCCGTCTTCACGGCACCATCCCTGGTAATGAACACGTTAATCTCCGTGCGCACCCCCATTTGACCAGGAATGTAGATCCCGGGCTCTATAGAAAAGCAGATCCCCGGTACCAACGCCCGCTCATCCTTTGTCTCCAGGCTGTCCATATGAACGCCGTTGCCGTGAACCCGCGTCCCAATGCTGTGCCCCGTGCGATGCACGAAATAGTCAGCGTATCCCGCCTCTTCCACCACCGTTCGTGCGGCCCTGTCAACCTCCCAGCCGTAGACAACTTCGTTCGATTCGAAGCGTCGGCGAACAAGCTCCAGAGCCGCATCACGGGCTCTCGTGGCCACATCCCAAATAGCAGCGTACTCCTCTGGCGGCTCCTCGCCCACGAACCCGCACCAGGTGATGTCGTAGTAGATGGCCCCGGGACGCTCGAATCTGGCCCACAGATCGATGAGCAACTTGTCGCCCCTGCGAATGACGCTGGTTCGCTGCTCCGTGGGCTCGAAGTGCGGATCTGCCGCATGCTCGTTCACCGCCACAATAGGCCACTCCCCGTCACAGGTCATGCCCTCCTCAGAGAACCTTCGGATTATGTACTGCTGCACGTCCCACTCGGTGAGCGTCTCACCCCTCGAGATGGCCGAAGCTACCATCTTGAATGCCTCATCCTTAATCCCCTGAACTACCACCGACGCTGCCGTGTGAGTCTCCAACTGCTCATCAGTCAAGCACGCCTCGAACCGCTGAACCAGGTCCGCCGAGGAGACAACCTCCACCCCAAAGCTTCGAACAAGCTCCACGACCCCCGGGTCCGCCAGGTCAACGTACGGGATGGCGTTCATGGGCGAATACTGCATCGCTACCCTCGAAGCACCGTCTAGGGCCTGCTTCAACGCCTTGTGCAGTGCCTGCCAGGGTAAATAGACAACCTTCTGGCCAGGCAGCGAATCCAGCTTCCCTGGCTCCACACTGTGAACAACCTTCGTGGGAACACCCCGGGCGGGGATGTAGTAGAACCACCGCCTGGAGGTGAACTTACCCTCGTCAAGCCCCAGAACCCTGCAAGAGATCGTGTCCCGATTGTGAAAGTCAGCCAGCAGCCAACCGTCGATGCCCAGCCGCCCCAACAGCTCCTGAATCTCACCCACTCGCTTATGCTGATCCATGAGTACCTCCGCTTTGGAACCCCATGATAAGCGCTGTGGATTAAAAGAGGAAGCGGTGCGAGGTCGCCCTCGCACCGCCTCTGAACCGAGGAGCTATGAGATGAAGGAGAAGATAGGCGTCTTAGAAGTACCAGTTCGCCCCGACCATGAACTGCGTACCCACGTTGAACTTGTCCTCCGTGGAGACGCTGGCGCAGAAGGGGTTCTGGGCACCCAGATCCAGCAGGCAGTTGGCGTAGATGTCTCCCTCGTCGTCCAGATTCTTGTAGACCCCGAGGAACCTCAAATCCAACTGAATGCCGAACTCTCTTGAAAGCCTGAAGTCGATTCCAACACCCGCTTGGGCCGCCAGCTCAACCATGTCGTACCGGAAGCCGTTGTAGTACTCCAGCGCCGTCATGTGGATGCCTGCCCCAACCAGGCCGTAGGGACGAACGGGCCCCTTGGGAACGAAAGAGTAGATACCCGAAATCATAAGGGGCACCGTGGTCTGGTCCAGCAGCGTTGTGCTCGAATAGAGGAAGTCTATGGCTACCTCCATGGCCCAGTGCCTGTCCAGGGCCCCTCGCACGTGGAACCCAACCCCGCCCAGCGTTGAGTTCTCGCTGGAGGCCAGGTTGAGCTTGCTGCCTTCGGTGCTTATGCCCGAGGCCCGGAAGCCGATGGCAATTCCGCCCTCGTCCGACGACTGCTTCTTGGTCACTCTGTTTCTCGGGGTTGCATGGTAGACAACCGGATCGCTAACCACCACCGGCCTGTGCACGATGACTCGGCTGCGATAGGGCGCTGGTCTCACCGGCCGATAAGAATCCGCTGCCCGGCGACGCTGAACCTTGACCTTCTTGTGAGGCGGTCTCGCTTCTGTGGCGCCCTGGCTCTCTACCGATGACTCCCCTGACCCGCTGGTTTCCGAAGCAAGCGCCTCGGTTGAAAACACGAAGGAAAACAGGGCAGCAAACAACGCTAGCTTTTTCATTTCCGCCTCCTTTTTGAGCTGATTGACCCGGATGCACTGGGTCGGAAGCGGGGCAACGAGACGCCCATACTTCTTCGACTATTCAGGAAGTGCAGACCTTCGTGTCGATTTTTTCTTTCTGCCCAGCCCGGGCAACGACACAGGGAGTGGGAAGCCCGAGATGACCCGCCGCCTATTCTGGCGGCCTGTTCACCCGGCGATGATGACAACCGATTCGGTACTCCACAAAGGGGAGCGTCAACATGAAAAATTCTAATTATTTCCGTTGGTTATGTGCGCTAATCCTGGCCGTAGCGGGCTGTTCTCCGGCCCAGACCACACCCGCTGCTGACAACTGGGTTGAAGATGATTCTGATGCTTCCGACGACCTGCTCTCCGAGCCCGAAACGTCTCCCGAATTCGACCTCTACTTTGGCGATCTCGGCCACCTGGGCCCAGATCTCGAGGCAGAGGAGACGGTCTCTGGCGATCTCTTGGAGCAGGATGGATCCGACGCAGAACCCTTGCCCGACGGATCATGCCTCCATGACCAGGACTGTGGAAGCGGGCTCTGTGTAGAGGGGGCAGAGGGGCGATTCTGCGCCACACTCTGCAGCGACGAATGTCTGCCGGGATACACATGCTCGCCGGTCCCGGAGAGGGTCGACCTCTACTGCATCAGCGACTATCTCCCCGTCTGCCGCCCATGCAGCCATGACGACGAGTGCCGCCGCTTCACTGGCGACTCGGCTTCGGCTTGCTCCATGGACGAAGGCAGCGGACTCTTCTACTGCACTGCACGTTGTACCCACGAAAAGCCTTGCCAGGACGGTAGCGAATGCGGCCAGGGCGGTCTCTGTTCGGTTTCGTTGGAGAACTGCGCTTGTGAAGCCGTGGAATCAAATATCGGCCTCGATGGGCGCTGCGTCGTCGGAAATGGGTTCGGAGAGTGCAGCGGGCGATTCTCTTGCCTCGAAGATGGGGCCTCGGCCTGTGACGCCACGGTTCCCGCACAAGAGAGCTGCGACGCCGTCGACAACGACTGCAACGGAATCGTTGACGACGACGTCCCCGAGGAGCCCTGCTCCAACAGCAATGACTTCGGCTCATGCACCGGCACTACCAGGTGCGATTCAGGCAGCGTGCTGTGCCTGGGTCCTGTGCCGCAGCAGGAGAGCTGCAACGGCAACGATGACGACTGCGACGGGCAAACCGACGAGGAGGGGGCGTTGGGATGCACCACCTGGTACTACGACAAGGACGGCGACGGCTACGGTGCTGGAACGGCCATCTGTTTGTGCGTCCCGTTGGCCGGTGTGGTCGACAACAACGCTGACTGCGACGACAGCTCGGTCCTGGTAAACCCTGATGCCATAGAAACCTGCGACGGCAAGGACAACGACTGCGATGGCCAGGTGGATGAGGAGTGCGACCTGGATGGAGACGGCTATTGCGGAAAACCGGCCCTTGCCTTCGGACCCGATCTGGTATGCAGGTTTCCCGAGTTGGACTGCCTGGATATCGACCCAATGGTTCACCCCTTCGCCGATGAGTGGTGTGATGGCATCGACAACAATTGTGATGGCGGCACCGATGAGGGGTGCGACCTGGATGGCGATGGCTACTGCTCAAAAGACATCGTCGTGTGGGGACCTGGCCACGCATGCCACTACCCCCAAATCGACTGCAACGACTCCGACGCCTTCATGAACCCGGGTCGAATAGAGGTGTGCGATGGCCTTGACAACAACTGTGACGGGGTTCCCGATGAGACATGTGATCAAGACAAGGACGGTTACTGTGCGGGTGACCCACCGGTCTACTACCTGCTCTGCCTGCTGAGTCGGGGAAGTCTTTCTGAGAAATGCGCTGGCATGATGGCGGTCTGCCCCTTGGGATTCGGTGATTGCTCGCCCCTTGACAAGACCCGGTTCCCTGGCGCCAAAGAGAGGTGCAACGGCGCTGACGACAACTGTGACGGCGTGGCGGACGAGGCCATCGATATTGACGGCGACGGCTTCTGCTCGCCCGACACCGTAGTTGAAGAGGGTTGCGCCCTGTGCCACGGAATGTTGCCCGATTGCGACGACCTGCGTTCCGAGGTTCATCCCATGGTTGTGGACGAACCCGACCTGGATTGGGACGACCTCAACTGCGACGGCTTCGACGGCGACTGGAACTCTACCTATTTCGTGGATGCTGCCACGGGCTGGGACGGTGGTCCAGGGACCGTTGCACAGCCTATGGCGACCATTGCTGCCGCCTTGAATGCCGCAAAGTACGACGAGGAGAGGAGGGTCGTGGCGGTTACCACGGGCTGGTACGACGGCCCGCTGGAACTGCCCGAAGGGGTGAAGCTGTGGGGAGGCTACGATGCCAAGAAGGGGTGGCAACCGGCTACCTCTGGTTCGACGCTCATTGCGGGTGGCAGCACTACCCTGACAGTTGTCGCTGCCCAGGCCAGGACCGTTGCAGGACGCTTGTATCTGGAGACGGGGCTGCCCCACAGTAATGGCGGAAGCTGCATTGGGGTCCTTGTTTCTGCCTCAGCCGGGGCTGAGTTTTATGGCCTCGCGGTGAGAGCAAGGAAAGGCGCCGATGGAAACAACGGACTGGCGGGCCTGGACGGAGTGAGCGGTGAGTCCGGCGCCAATGGCGGAAACGGGTGCGTCACCGGAACGTGGGGAGTCTGTTACCACCCCTGGAGCGACAACACATGCCCCTCCGCCACATTCGGCGGCAACCCCATGTCCACAATTTGTGGCGGGTACGGGCAAGGGAACTCGAAGATGAGCGTTCAGGGCGAGTGGAACGCGACTATCCTTAATCAGTGGGATCCATCCGCCCAGGGAGAGCCCTCGTGCTGCTACCGGTTGGCAGGGGCGGCCAAGGGGGGCTACGGCGGAGACCAGGGCAGTGGACAAGGCGGGAATGGAGAAGCCGGAGGGCCAGGGGTCAACGGCGCCAACGGCTCCCACGGGAAGGGCGGTGAGGGCAAAGGGTACCTCACTGGCACTGGCTGGAGAGGCACTCGTGGGGCAGACGGGGCACCAGGCAGTTCGGGCTGCGGCGGCGGCGGCGGCGGGAGAGGTGCAACCTACTCAGGGACCTTCTGCGACTACAAAGGCGGCGCCGGTGGTGGCGGTGGTGGTGGTGGAACAGGAGGGGGCGGCGGCGTTGGTGGCGGCTCAGGAGGGGGCTCCTTCGGGTTCGTGCTGGACAAATCCGCGAGCAAGCTGGTGGGCTGCAGCGTGGTCACCCTGGGTGGCGGAAAAGGAGGAAAAGGCGGTTGTCCGGGCGCAGGCGGCCTTGGAGGGAGTGGTGGTCAGGGAGGACCCGGCCTGGAGGGCTCAGGAAAGGGCGGCAAAGGAGGAACAGGCGGTTGGGGCGGACGAGGCGGCGTTGGCGGAGGGGGCATGGGCGGACTCTCTGTTGCCGTGCTTTACAGCGAGGGGTACGGCCCGACAATCTTGGATCTGGAGTACGACCTGGGCCCGGGGGGCGAAGGCGGGGCAGCGGGAACACTCCCAGGCAACCTGCCGTTGGGGCAGGTAGGTGGCTCCATTGGCAGTAGCAGCAAGGGCAAGAGCGGCACGAAGACCCACCTGCTTAACATTCCATTATAGTGATTACGATATCTTTCTATGGCCGTAAACATATCTTGAAGATACTCAACACCATATCTTAAAAATTGATCAGTGGTAGCGAGATGCATGGACGGCGGTGTGAAGTCCCCATCGTATTGGGTTCCCGGCGGACTGCTTCGAGTGGCTGGAACCGCATTCAGCCCTGCCCAATCTCTTTTCCCAGGGATTTCCATGTGCTAGAGTCCGCGGGCGGTGGAGGTAATTCATGGGCAGTTCCAAAGGGAGAATTGCTTGGCTCGTGGCGTCAACGCTGGTTTTGCTTGCGGTACTTGGCTCTCGCACCGAGTACCTTGACCTGCTTCGGGTGAAGTCGGAGAACGAGACTTTTCAGGACACGGGGATGGTGGCGTTGCCCAGCAACGACGTGATCCGGGCGATGTCGCTGGGTTTCGAGCCGATGGTTTCCGATCTTCTCTTCATGCAGGCGAACAACTTCTTCACATCGCGGTTCGGCAGAGCCAAGAGGCACGACTGGCTTGACCGCTATTTTGCTGCCATCGTGGGTTATTGCCGAGGTCCCGAGGGGGAGCAGCTGTTGTTGACTCCTGATGAGTGTGAGGATTGGGTTGACGGGCTGTTTCCGTTCAACCCCAGGCTCTACTTGTGGGCCAGTCAGTCGATCAAGTTTGCAGCGGGTGCGTACCGGCCGATAATCGATCGAGTGTTGTATATGGAGAAAGTTGGCATTCACTACTGTCCAGATTCCTGGGAGATCTGGTACGATCTTGGCGCCAACTACTATATTGAGCATGATGGTCTTAATGATAAAGAGATAGCGCAGCGGAAAATTGATGCTGTTAAATATTTTGTTACTGCCGCAAGTCTGCCTAATAGCCGTGTTGGCCATTCGTTTATATCTTATATCACTGGTGCAAGGCTGTCGAAATCTGACGCTGTCAATCAAATTTACAAGTCCTACTATAGTTCCGGTGAGGAGGAGCGCTTCCAGATGAGGGCTCAGCTTCGATGGCAACAGCGTGACGATTTATCGCAGCGATACGAGGATGAGGACGAGGTCTGGCTGGCAGACAAACCCTATCTTCCGCAGAGTTTCTACCACGTACTTGGCATAAAAAGGGCGCCCCGGCTCAATCTATCACAAGAGGAGAGCAGATGATTTCTGGAAAGAGAATCGTGATCACTGGGGGTGCCGGGTTTATTGGGACATCGCTGGCGCAGCGGCTGGTTGAGGATAACGAGGTTGTGCTCTTCGACAACTTCCACAGGAACGCCTTGAAGGACACAGCCCTTGAGGGGCACAAGAACGTCTCCGTGGTAGTTGGAGACGTCCTTGACGTGGGGGCGTTGGAGGAGGCCTGTCGAGGGGCTCATCAGATAGTGCACATGGCCTCCATTGCGGGGGTTGACACGGTTATGAACCATCCTGTGAAGACCATGAGGGTCAGTCTTCTGGGCACCATGAATGCCCTAGAGGTTGCGAGCAGGATGGATGGTGTGGAGCGGTTCATCGATTTTTCCACCAGCGAGGTCTTTGGTCGGTACGCCTACAAGGTGACAGAGGGGGATGTGTCTCAGTTGGGGGTTGTGGGTGAGGCTCGTTGGACCTATGCGGTGAGCAAGCTGGCCACGGAGCACCTGGCGCTCAGTTACTGGAAGGAGAAGAAGGTTCCGGCCTGCTCCATAAGGCCGTTCAATATCTATGGGCCGCGTCAGGTGGGCGAGGGAGCCGTTCACCACTTCATAGTGCGCGCTATTCGAAACGAAGATGTGATTGTTCATAACGATGGTAGCCAGATTCGTAGCTGGTGTTATATAGACGATATTATTGATGGCGTGCTGGTTGTTATGGACAACGACAATGCCGTTGGTAATGCTTTTAACATTGGCAATCCTCGGGCAACAGTAACAATATATAATCTTGCCGAACAGATTATTCGAATTGCTGGCTCCAAGTCAGTGTTGAGGCAGGTGGAGTGGAACTTCCCAGACGTGGAGCTTCGGATTCCGCACATCGGCAAGGCCAGGGAGTTGTTGGGGTTTGAGCCCAAGATTGCTCTGGAGGAGGGGTTACGTCGGACGGTGGAGTGGTATCGGGGACTCATGAGGTAGGGCGCATGGAGCCGAGGATACGTATGGCGAGGCCGAGAGTTCCCCCGGCCACTTTGTTAAGGATAGAGGGAGTGTTGGCCAGCGGGCAGTTGGTAAACGGGGCCTGCGTTCGTGAGTTTGAGGAGGGCTTGTCGCAGCGTGTGGGGGGACGGAGCGCTGTTGCTGTCTCCAGCGGTACCGAGGCCTCCTACCTGGCGTTCTTGATGTTGCGTCGACGCGGATACCGCCGGGCGATTCTTCCGGCCTTTTCGTTCCCGTCGGTGGCTTCGGCAGCGACCCTGGCCGGTTTCGAGGTGGCTTTGGTGGACATCGAGCCCGAGCGGCTTACACCCAGGCCCTCGCACGTAGCCGACGTGGGGGAGGGTGCCGTTGTGATGACGGTTGATTCTTTCGGTATCCCCGGGTGGCTTGCCGAGTGGGGAGCCTGGCACCGCTCGGGTGCAGGATACTGGCTGGAGGATGCTGCTTGTGGGCTTGGTGCTGGCGAGGGTGAGCTTGTCTGTTGCGAGGGCTCCGGGTTAGCATTTCTGTCGTTCCACCCGCGCAAGGTCCTCACGACGGGAGAGGGTGGCGCAGTGGTCTGCAGTGAGGGTGATGCGGCAGATTTCCGGGTGATAAGAAACCTGGGGATGGAAGTGGAGGCCGGTGAGAGGAGATTTGTCTCTCACGGGGTGAATGCCCGCATGAGTGAGCTTCATGCTGCAGTGGGGCTGGGGCAGCTGTCGCTCTTCGACGAGATTCTGGAGCGGCGGCGGAGCCTGGGCCATCGGTACATGGAGTTGTTGGGGGCGTTGCCAGGGGTGGAGATACCAGGGGGTTACTCAACCACCAGGGCCAATTTCCAGTCCATGGTCGTGAGGCTCAAGGATTGGCGGCGGCGGCCTTTTGTCATTGCCGGGTTTGCCGCTGCCGGGATCGAGAGCACCGTTGCCGGGTTTTTCTTGCCGTCGGAGCCTGCCTTCAGCGGTCTGGCCGTGTTGGGGAGCGTGGATCATTCCCGACAGCTGGGCCTGGACGGTCTGGCGCTGCCCATACACGACGGTATGACTGATACGGACGTTGACGAAGTTGTAGCCACCTTAGCCCCATTATTGTAGTTTTATGGGTGGCACACTTAGACCGATTGCCAATTCGGTCTTATGAGGTGAGTATATGGCTGATGATGTAGTTCTCTCTCTTGAACAGCTTGTGAAGACCTTCAGGGTCGGGTTTCAGCGCAAGATGGTGGAGGCGGTTCGAGGGCTCTCGTTCACCGTCAGGCGTGGTGAGGTGTTCGGTTTTCTAGGTCCAAACGGGGCCGGCAAGACGACCAGCATCAAGATGTGCATGGATCTTATCAGGCCTACTTCGGGACGTGTGAGGGTGTTTGGGCTCTCGCCGGATGACCTGGATGCGCGGCGAAAGATCGGATACCTTCCCGAGCATCCCTACTTTTACGATTCACTTCGGCCCGACGAGCTTCTGGACTTCTTCGGAAAGCTCTACGGTGTGCCCAAGGCGGTTCGGCGGCGACGTGTTGACGACCTGATTAATATGGTGGGTCTTGGTCACGCTCGGGACAGGACTTTGCGGAAGTATTCCAAGGGGATGGTTCAGCGTTTCGGCATTGCTCAGGCATTGATAAGCGACCCTGAGCTTGTGGTGCTGGATGAGCCGTTGACGGGCCTTGATCCTATCGGGCGCAAGGAGGTCAAGGATATCATCGAGAAGCTGAATCGAGAGGGGAAGACCCTCTTCTTCTCTTCGCACATTCTCTCAGACGTTGAGCTTTTGTGCGACAGGATAGCGATGATTAACAAGGGTCGCCTGCTCTACGAGGGGGAGACTCAGGAGTTGTTGAAGCGGGGCAAGCGCATAGTGGAGATAGTGGCCTTGGGCGTGAGCTCCGAGGTTGTGGTTCGGCTTCGTGCCGATGGTCTTGAGGTGGAGGAGATTGGGGAGCGGGTCCGTATTCATTGTGCTGAGGCTTCAAGCAACGATGTTGTCCGGGGTCTGGTCACGGCCGGCGCCATCCTGGAAACCGTTGGGGCGCACAGCGAGACCCTGGAGGAGATATTTGTTCGGGCAGCACAGAGAGGTGAGGCGATATGACTCAGATGCTTCAGCGGGTATTTGCGGTAGCGGGAAGCACCTTCTGGGAGTCGGTTCGGAATCGGGCCTTCATCGGGATGCTTCTGGGGGCGCTGGTGCTCATTGCGGGCTCCATGTTGCTCTCGCAGATGGTGGTTTTCGACCAGCGACAGAGGGTGGTTCTTGACTTCGGACTATTTTTCATATCATTTACCGGCGTAATAATAGCTATCATTGTTGGCGTTCTTCTACTATATAAAGACCTGGCACAGAAGACTATATACGCACTATTAACCAAGCCAGTTAGACGTTTCGAGTTCGTTTTGGGTCGATTTCTTGGTCTGCTGGCGATTTTGCTTTTTATGTTTATAATTATGACTGGAGCTTGGCTACTCGTATTGAAATCGGAGGGTGTTATACTCCGTGGTATTCATTTTCAGGCTTTGTTTCTGGTTTTTATCCAGCTATGTATCGTCGCCTCCGTTGCTATATTGTTTTCCAGCTTTTCTTCTCCTGTTCTATCCGGTATTTTTACTTTTGGTATTTATGCTGTTGGTCGTCAGGTAGACTTCATTAATGATCTTATGACGGCGACCAAGGGTCCATTCGCTTCTTTCCCTTGGCTCAAGCCCATTGGCAGTGGGATTGTGAACATTTTTCCGGATCTTACTTTGTTTGACATTACGAGGCAGATACTTCTTGATGTTGAGTTGCCCTGGACCTTTATCGCATCAACCAGCATATATGGCCTAAGTTATATAATAGTTTTCATAATGGCAGCAATGGCCATATTTAATCGGAGGGAGTTCGTTTGAAGAACGGTTTGATCATAGGCATTGCTGTGGGACTGGTGGCTTTGACCCTGGTGGTGCGCGTGGCTGTCGAGGGGCGGCTGGAGCTGGGCAAGGCATACGATGCGGTGGAGGCCGGGGATGTGGAGCTGGCACAGCGCCATTTTCTGTTGTCGGCCCGGTGGTACTTGCCGCTGCTGGATGTACAGGCCGAGGCTGTGGGGCAGTTGTTGAGGATTGGGAACGAGGCAATGGAGTCGGGAGACTTTCGCCGGGCGGTGCTGGCCTACGATGATGCCAGGGGTGCGCTGCACGGGTCTGCGTGGCTGATGATTCCCCACTCTGACCTGTTGGCTCTTGCTGACGCCGGCCTGGCCCAAGGGCTGGCCAAGTGGAACGAGGAGCTGCGCAACGCCGGAAAGAGCGGCGTAGTTCTTGGTGTTGAGGAGGCGAGGGCCGCCATTGAGAGGGGGGCCCGAGGGGGTTCGGCATGGTGGCTGATGCTCATGGGACTTGGCTTTCTGGCCTACGTGACGGGGCTCGGGGTGCTTGCCTGGCGTTGGGACGATGAGCAGTTCCGAAGGATGCCTTGGGCCGTCGTTGGAGGGGCTGGGTTCGTGGTGTGGGTTGTGGGGATGATTCTGGCGTAAGGCCTTTTTTCCGGCTGCTCAGTGGCTCCATGGCTGCGGCACCGTTTTCATTCGGTCACAGTGGGAGATGAAGATGACAAACATATTCGACTCTTTTGACAAGGCATTTCTTGACAACTATTCCGATCTGCAATCTTACATGGTTCAGGCTATAAAGGAACTTGTGGCTGTGCCCACGGTAAACGTTGCCCGAAGCGACCTGCACCTCTTCCCGTACCTGAAGGAGCCGGGTCAGGAGAGTCTGGCATGCGAGGTGCTGGGGCGATGGCTGGACGGGCTCGGCATAGGATACGAGGTTCACGAGGGGGCCCCCATGCGTGGAAATCTGATTGCACGCTGGGGAGAGGGAACGCCGGAGTTGCTGGTGGCCCTGCACCTGGACGTGGTGCCTCCTGGTGAACTGGCGAAATGGGAGGGGCGGGATCCTTTTGTTGCCGTCGAGGAGAAGGGGCGTCTCGTCGGTCGTGGTGTGATGGATAACAAGGGTCCCATTGCTGCGGTTTTGGTAGCGCTCAAGGCCATGAAGCTTGCCGGCATTGCCCCCGAAGGAACGTTGACCGTAGCCGGCATAGCCTCTGAGGAGTTTCATGCGGCCAACGAGCCCGACCCCGGGGTCGGGTTTCTGCTCTCCAAGGGGCTTATCAAGCCGGATATGGCTCTGGTGCCTGACGTGGGCGAGAACATGACCATCATCGACATTGCGGAGAAGGGGAGAATCTCGTTCGTGGTGGAGGTTGAGGGGAAGGATGGGCACGCCTCGGTTCCCCACAGGCTCAACGCCAACATGCTGATGGCCGAGGTTTTGTCGGCCATTAACAGGTTCGAGTTCGGCCTTGAGCCGCACCCACTGCTTGGGGCGCCCACCCTGAGCATCGGCATCGTTCGTGGTGGCGAGGCCAGCAACACTATTCCCAAGGAGTGCCGGGCATGGGTTGACGTGCGGTACATTCCGGGACAGACGGCGGAAGGTATTCGGCAGGCGTTGCAGGAGAGGGCGGACAAGGCGTTGCAGGCTTGGGGGGCTGGTGGAAAGGCAACGGTGAAAGTAGAGAGCGATGCGCCCCCCCACGCCATGGAGGGCAGTCACCCCATGGTTGGTGCCTTGGGCAGGGCTTGTGAGGGTGTTCTGGCCAAGCAGCCGGCGGTCATCGGCATTGGCGGCGGCACCTTTGCCAAGGGGTTCAACCTGGGTGGAATTCCGGCGGTAGGGTTTGGGCCCGGCGACGAGGACCAGTTCCATGTGGCGGGGGAGAGCGTCTCCATCGAGGAGTTGATGCAGTTTGCCCGCGTAGCGGGGCGGCTGTTTGTGGACCTGCTGGGGTGCCGTTGAGGAGCGGTGGCGGCGGGTTGTGGGCTTGAGTAGTGGGTGCGGGAGAGGAAGTTGATCTATGTGCCTGGGGGCCCGGCCTTTTGGGTATGGCAGTAAGATTGACGGGTTCAGGGGGGCGGTATAGGATTGCGTGGTTGCGGTGTGCCCTATAGCAGTTAATGAGATGGAGCCAACGGGACAAGCGGAGACAAAGCATGGATCAGAAGCGTGGAGGCGGGCCCGGTAGTGATCCCAGGACGGCGATGGACCCAAGCAGGGTTAGGCGTGATGCTCCCAAGGCCAAGGCGCAGGGTGCCGGGCTTGGCGAGATGTTGTTGCGGGAGAACGTGGTCTCGCTGGTTCAGCTTGATGAAGCCAAGAAGGACATTGAGAAATACGGCGGTCGCTTGGGCAGCACTCTGGCGAAGCTGGGGTATGTTTCGGAGCAGGCGCTGGTGGACTTCCTTTCGAAGCAGTACGGGGTTCCGGCGGTGCAGTTGGAGGAGTTGGCGGTACCTCAGGACATTCTGGACAAGGTTCCGCGGGAAGTAGCGCTCCGGCACGGGATTCTTCCCATCGACCAACATGGTTCGTCGCTGATTGTGGCCGTAAGTGATCCAGCGAACATCTATGCGATGGACGACATCAAGTTCTTGACGGGCTACAATGTTGAAGTTGTTGTTGCGTCAGAGTCTTCCATTCAGTCAGCGCTTGAAGATTACTATACTGAACCCATCGCTGAGCAGATCGATGAAATTTTCGATGGGATGGCCGAGGAGGACATCAGCCTTCTGACCACGGATGAGGGCATCGACATCGAGGAGTTGGAGCGGGAGTCCAAAGAGGATGCGATCATCCGTCTTTGCAACCTTGTATTGGTTGATGCTATCAGGCGAAAGGCGTCTGATATTCATATAGAACCATATGAAAAAGAATTTCGTATTCGATTAAGAATTGACGGTGTTCTTCAGGAGACTATGAGGCCTCCGCTGAGATTAAAGAACGCCATTGTCTCTCGAATCAAGATTATGTCGGAGCTTGATATTGCCGAGCGGCGATTGCCCCAGGACGGTCGTATCAAGTTGGTGTTGGGCAAGAAGAAGGAGGTGGACTTTCGAGTTTCGGTGCTGCCTACGCTGTTTGGCGAGAAGGTGGTTATGCGAATTCTCGACAAGTCAAATCTGCAGCTGGACATGACGATGCTGGGCTTTGAGGAGCAGCAGCTGGTTGAGTTCAAGCATGCCATTCACCAGCCGTGGGGGATGGTTCTTGTGACGGGCCCCACGGGGTCGGGAAAGACGACGACGCTCTATTCGGCCCTCATGGAGTTGAACAAGGTATCGGAGAACATCTCCACCGCAGAGGATCCGGTGGAGTTCAACATGGCCGGCATCAATCAGGTGCACATCAACGACGGTATCGGCCTGAACTTTGCGGCTGCGTTGCGTTCGTTCCTGCGTCAGGATCCGGACATCATCATGGTGGGCGAGATTCGAGACTTCGAGACGGCGGAAATTGCGGTCAAGGCAGCCTTGACGGGCCACTTGGTGTTATCGACGCTGCACACCAACGATGCTCCGTCCACGGTGAATCGTTTGTTGAATATGGGTATTGAGCCATTCCTAGTCACATCTTCTGTGAACCTTATTGCTGCTCAGCGACTTGGTAGAAAGGTGTGTAAGGATTGTGGAGCTCCCTTCGAGTATCCCAAGCAGGCCCTTCTTGATGCTCAAGTTACCGAAGAGATGATTGCTGCCGGAAACACAAAAAAGGGTGTTGGATGCAAAACATGCAACAACACAGGATACAAAGGCCGTGTGGCTCTTTACGAAATCATGACCATGACGGATCCTTTGAAAGAGGCTGTACTACAGGGTTACTCGGCTATGGAGTTGAAGCGGGAGGCTATCAGAGGAGGCATGAGGACCTTGCGTATGTCTGCTTTGAGCAAGATGATGGCAGGTTTCATGACAATTGAAGAAATCCTCAGAGTTACGAGAGGTGACTAGACCTCCGTAATGGTCAACCAATTTTTTTGGGAATATTGGCGTTCCTTAGCGTTCGATAGTTTTCGGGGGTGTTGATGGAGGATCGAAAAACCACCAATGTTGATATTCACAGACTTCTCCAAGCTGTAGTAGAGAAGGGAGCCAGTGATCTTCACATCAGCGTTAATTCGCCGCCGGCTATGCGCATTGACGGGAAGTTGTTCAAGCTAAAGATGCCCCCCATGGCTCCCCAGGACACTCAGGAGATAGCCTATTCTCTTATGACAGAGAAGCAGCGAAAGATATTTGAGTCTCACAGCGAGATAGACATGTCTTTCAAGTGGAAAGACAAGGCTAGATTCAGGGCGAACTTTTTCCGCCAGAAGGGGTCGATATCGGGCGTTCTACGAATGATTCCTGTGGTGATCAAGCGGCTGGAGAGTTTGGGGCTTCCGGACATAGTGCGGCAGGTCATCGACAGGCCTTCGGGGCTGGTGCTGGTCACCGGGGCTACGGGAAGCGGCAAGTCTACGACTTTGGCAGCTATTGTAAACGAAATCAACATGTATCACCAGGGGCATATACTAACAATTGAGGATCCCATCGAATTTTTGCATGAGCATCAACGGTGCCTTGTAAATCAAAGAGAAGTTGGTGGGGACACCGACTCGTTCTCAGCAGCATTGAAGTACGCCCTGAGGCAGGATCCGGACTTTGTGCTGATCGGTGAGATTCGTGACAAGGACACGATGGAGACGGCGCTGCGAATTGCTGAGACGGGCCACTTGACCATGGCGACGCTGCACACCAATACGGCGGTTCAGACAATCCACCGTGTGATGGATTTTTTCCCTGCCAGCCAACAGGAGATGGTGCGGACGCAGTTGTCGTTCACGCTGCAGTGCATTTTGAGTCAGGCGTTGCTGCCGCGTGCCGACGGAAACGGACGATGTCTGGCCTGCGAGTTGCTGATGCCCAACCAGGCCATCAGGCACCTGATCCGCGATGACAAGACGCATCAGATCTACTCGCAGATGCAGGTGGGTCAGAAGGATTCCGGGATGTTGACCATGAATCAGTGCCTGCTGAAGCTGTTGGAGAAGAAGATCATCTCCAGGGAGACGGCTTGGAACGCCAGCACAGACCAGCAGGAGCTTGCAAAGATGTTACAGACGGCTGGGTTGTAGTAGATCGGTTGCTGTTTTCGGGGGCGGTTGCTGGTATTATCGTATTATGAGGTGTTACTATGGCATTGTTTGAATGGGAGGGAACAAACGAACGTGGGGAGCTTCGCACGGGCGAGATGGAAGCTCCCAGTGCCTCGGTAGTTGAGCAGAAGCTGCTTGGCGACCGAATAGCCATCATCCGAATCAAGAAGAAGACGGCAGCGTTGAACCTCTCCATTCCCGGGATGAATGGTGTGCCGGTGAAGAGCATCGTGGTCTTCACCCGGCAGATGGCCACGATGATCGATGCCGGTCTGCCGCTGGTTCAGTGTCTTGAGATTCTATCAATGCAGGAGCCTCATCCCGGATTCAAGACTGTGCTCTCGAAGGTGAAGCAGAGCGTTGAGTCGGGCAACACTTTTGCTGATTCGCTCAAGGCTCATCCCAAGGTTTTTGACAATTTATTTATAAATCTTGTTGCTGCCGGAGAGATGGGCGGTATTCTTGATACTATTCTTAATCGATTGGCGGACTACACTGAAAAGTCCATGAAACTCAAGGCGCGTATTAAAAGCGCCATGAAGTATCCAATTACCGTTTTGGTGGTTGCCTTGCTAATTACGGCAGGGCTTTTGTGGAAGGTTGTTCCTACATTCGCCTCCATGTTTAAGAGTATGGGCGACAGACCGCTACCGGCTATTACTCAATTCATGGTGGATTTGTCAAACAATTTTATATCTTTGGCTCCATTTATCGTCGGTGGTGTTGTTGGCTTTATCGTCCTATATAAATGGATACGCTCCACTACCAAAGGACGGTATGCCACAGATCTTTTCTACTCTAAGCTGCCTGTTTTCGGCAACATTATTATCAAATCAGCCATTGCAAAATTTACTCGAACCCTTGGCACTCTGATTGGTTCCGGCGTCCCCATCCTTGACGCCATGGAGATTGTGGCCAAGACGGCGGGAAACAGCGTGGTTGAGAGAGGGGTTCTCTACGTTCGAGACCGTGTCTCTGAGGGCAAGACCATCGCTGCGCCTCTGATGGAGTTGAGGCTCTTCCCGAAGATGGTCATCCAGATGATCGCCGTTGGCGAGAGCACCGGTGCTTTGGATGTTATGTTGACGAAGATCGCCGACTTCTACGAGGACGAGGTGGATCAGGCGGTAGACGGGGTGACCTCCATTATGGAGCCTTTGATCATGGTGGTTCTGGGTGGGCTCATTGGCTCGGTGATGATCGCCATGTATCTCCCAATCTTTTCAATGGCCGACGGCGTTGGGGGCGGGAAATAGAGAGGCTTCGTGAGGGAGAACGCTACTCTTAGAGATAAACTTGGACTAATCACCTTCTTCAGGGTTGGTGCTGCGGTAGTCCTTCTCTTCGTCGTTTTTGTTCTTGAAGCTAAAGGCAGCATAAGCTTTCAGTCTCCCGTACCAAGAGAAATGGTATACACTGCCATATCCTTTCTTTTGGCTTTCTGTGTAATATCATTTATTTCTCTCGAACGAATCAAGACCGATAAGGGTGCAACCTGGCTGGCTTATTCACAATTCGGGATGGATGCCCTCTTCAGCACAGCCATGGTTGTTGCCACGGGTGGGTATAGCAGTGGCTTCACTTTCTTGTACTCACTGTCTGTCATTAATGCTTCGCTTGTGTTGTATCGCGGTGGTGCCATCTTCTCCGCTGCAGTACAGATCTGTTGTCTTGCCTTAGTGGGGCTTGGGCAGGGGGGCATTCTAGGCTCCGGAGTGAACAGATGGCTGCTGGAGGCCAACTGGCTGGGTGGCGGCCAGGTGGAGACTGAGGTCTTTGGCGACATAGTATCGGCTCTTGCCCTCAACATTGTGGCTCTAATCTCCGTAGCATGGCTCTCGGCCTTTCTTGCAGAGCAGATGAGAGAGGCGGACGCCAGGGCCCTGGCTCACCGGCGTCGGCTTGTGCAACTGACCAACCTGCACGAGAACCTTGTGCTCAGTCTTGAGGCCGCACTAATTACACTGGATACAAATCTTGATATTACCTATGTGAATCCAAGCGCTTGCAGCATGCTGGGGCTCTCCAGGGACGCCTTGACGGGCAAAAACCTCTCCTCGATCCTGCCGGATCTCCACGGAGCCATGGCCAGTGGCAGCATTCCCAAGGATCAGCACTTCGAGGAGTCTCTGGTCCGTGGTGGAAAGGTGAGCTATCTGCGCTGGTCGGTCTCCTCGTTCCGGGACGAGGAGGGCAACAGGCTTGGTCACACCCTTATTGCCTTCGACATAACGCGCATGAAGGAGATGGAAGAGGCCGTTGAGCGCTCAAAGAGGCTTGCAGCATTGGGGCGCCTTGCGGCGAGTATCGCCCACGAGATCAGAAATCCTCTGGCCAGCCTCAGTGGCTCCATTCAGCTGCTCTCTTCGAGCATTACGGTGGATGGTTCGGACAGGCGCCTTATGGAGATCGTCGTTCGGGAAGCGGACCATCTCAACCGCTGGATCAGTGAGTTCTTGGAGTACGCCAAGCCCACGCCGCTGATGCCTCAGTGGCTGGATCTTCGGGATCTGGTGGACGGTGTTGCGGACTTTCTGCGCAACGATGAGCGATTCGAGGGCATTGCGCTGGAGATTGAGTCACCCTCTGAGGTGAAGTATTTCGGTGACGGTACGAGGATAAGGCAGGTTGTCTGGAACCTTGCTCTCAACGCACTGCAAGCTGTCTCCACGGACGTTGAGGCCAAGGCAGCTGGGCCCAGAGTGGTTGTCAAGGTGGAGGATGGCGTCGAGCTGGTAAGGGTCTCGGTTCTGGACAACGGCCCTGGGATTCCCGGGGACATTCAGCACCGGGTCTTTGAGCCCTTTTTCACCACCAAATCCGATGGTACCGGGCTTGGCCTGGCCACGGTCATGAGACATGTAGTAGAGTTGAAGGGCAAGATGTCCCTGCGGGGCGGCCTTGAAGGGCGTGGAGCCGCAGTTATAGCTTCGCTGCCTCGATTGAAGCCCGAGGAGTATGTCTCAGCTTCGGTGGAGGGCAGGAGAGAGGAGTGAGGGGGGGCGAGAATGATGAGCAGTGGTTTAGGGTAGCAGCGGCTTCTGGAGGTTTTGATGGCGGCCATTCTGGTAGTTGACGATGAACGGAGTATGCGAGAGTTTCTCGAGATATTCCTTCTGAAGCGGGGCCACGAGGTCACCGTGGCCGAGAGCGCCGAGGCCGCTTTCGACCGAATGACCAAGACGGAGTTCGACCTGGTGCTCACCGACCTCAGGATGCCGGGAAAGGGCGGGCTGGAGGTCCTTCGAGAGACCAAGCGCCTCTGGCCCGACACCCAGGTCATCGTCATGACCGCCTACTCTACCACCGAGACGGCAATCGAGGCCATGAGGGACGGGGCCTACGACTATCTGGGCAAACCCTTCAAGATCAACGAAGTGGGCGTGGTGGTAGATAAGGCCTTGGAGAAGAGGCAGCTGCTGGTGACCAATCAGCGGTTGAACAGGGCCGTCAAGAAGCAGTTCGCGGTGGAGAGCATCGTTGGCACCAGTGCCAGTATGAGGGGCGTCTTCGAGACCATCCGGAAGGTAGCTTCCACCAGGGCCGGTGTGCTCATCATGGGCGAGAGCGGTACGGGCAAGGAGCTTATCGCCCGGGCCCTGCACTACAACAGCAACAGGTCGGACAACCCTCTGGTGGTGGTGAACTGCGGCGCCATTCCCGATGCACTCATGGAGAGCGAGCTGTTCGGCCACATGAAGGGCTCTTTTACGGGCGCTGGTGCTGACAAGCGCGGCCTCTTCGAGGAAGCCGAGGGAGGCACCCTCTTCCTGGACGAGATTGGCGAGATGAGTGTCCATCTCCAGGTGAAGCTGCTTCGGGCGCTTCAGGAGCGGCGCATCAAACGGGTGGGTGGAAACAAAGAAATCGCTCTGGATGTGCGCATTGTTGCCGCGACAAACAAAGATCTGGAAGAAGAAGTCAAGAACGGCAACTTTAGAGAAGATTTATATTTCCGGCTAAATATAATTCAAATCAACATTCCCCCGTTGAGGGAGCGAAAGGATGATATCCCTCTGCTGGCCCACTACTTCCTCCAGAAGTATGGTGAGGAGATGGGCCGCCGGTTCCACGGGTTCACCAGCGAGGCCATGGCGATGCTGGAGGCCTACGACTACCCGGGCAATATCCGGGAACTGGAGAACATCATCCAACGTTGCGTTACATTTGAGTCCACGGACTGGATAACGGTCTCGAGCATTCCCGAGCGGGTGGCTGGTGCTACACAGGGATCTATCTCATCGGATGCTGCCTTGGCTTTGGGTGCTCCGGCGAGTTTTTCCGAGGAGCGCAACCTTGACCACTTCATCGAGGATCTCGAGCGGCAGTTCCTGCTTTCGGCTCTTACGGAGACGCACGGGAACGTTACCGAGGCGGCCAGGAAGCTGGGGATAAGTTTCCGGTCAATGAGATACAAGCTATCCAAACACGGCATCCGCAAGGATCTTATATAAGCCTAATCAATATATCGCTATTTATGGTATGGGTGGTTATTGATTATTGAAACTGCCCGCCAAAGTTGCTCCAAAAGAATTACTAAAGCCAGTTCATGAGGCAGCGTCAAGGGGGTTAAGGAGATGAGCCCAGCTGCTTTGTCCTCGCACTGTTGGGGATAGCCGAAGGCGTCCCCAACGGCGAAGGCGACGCCACCGGGGTATTTTGCTGAGTTGCTCAGTTTTTCGACGAACCACGGGGTATCCACGGGGGTTCCTCTTTCACTGAGCAGAAACAGGGGCTGCCTTTCCATGGACTTCTTGAGTGTTGCCGTAGCGGAGCGGTCTCGGTTCATGAGGGGCGCCACCTGGAAATCTTTCTTTCTATATCTAGAGGCTAGCTTTAGATAATCCGAAGCCAGACTTTCCAGTTCTTTGCTTTTAATTTTGTGCGGGAAAAGGACAGAGACACTCACTTCTTAAAACCCTTTGGAGAAGGGCGACGCTTAACCAGATCATCGATTCGATCGCTGATATCGGGCATCTCAGGATCCTGGTCCTGTTCTACGAAGTCATCCCCCAGTTCTTCGTCGTCGAGCCACTCCTGGTCTTCCTCCAGGTGGTCCCAGAATGCTGCATCACCTGGCTGAGGCTCTGGGAGTTGCAGGTCGAGCTCTTTGCCTTCGACCCAGAGGCGTTCAAGGTCATAGAACTGGCGAAGCGACTCAAGGAACACATGTATCATGACGGTTCCGAAGTCGATGAGCACCCAGCGATTGAAGCGGGTGCCTTCCACGGCCAGGGGCAGATAGCCGCTATCTCTGGCGACGACCTGAATCTGGCGAGCAAGGGCTCTTACGTGCTGTTCCGATGTAGCGGAGCAGATGAGAAACAGATCTGAGTAGTCTACTATTCCTGCCACGTTAATAGCTTTAATATCTCTGGCCTTCTTTACTATTAGCGCCTTTTGAACTATCTCCTTGAGGAGCGCCTCTCCTTTGGACTTGAATTCTTCCTTTTTCTTACTCATTTACATCAATCCCCATCTTCTTAAGTCTGTTTAGTTCGTTTTTGACTGCAAGCAGCTTTCGCAGCGCCAATCCCCAGAACAGCAGTGTGAGCAGCAGGAGGAAGAGGGCCACGGCGAAGAGCATCCCATAGACGGCGTAGGAGTCGGGTGTATCTCCATCGAAGAGGAGGTTGATAGAATCTACGGAGTCACCGCTTGAGTTGGCCATGAACTCCATGATCTGTCTTGCCCACTCGGGGGCATCCTCGCCTTTGACGAAGCGTCCTGAACCGTCGAAGCTAACCGCCAGGTTCTGCGGGAAAGCTATCTTGTCAATGATCAAATCCTGGTGGCTGGTATTAATCTCTATAATAGAACCATCATCCTCCAGGGCCGGTAACACACGGCTGGTTCTAACAATGAATTTGGTGAGGGGAGAGTAGTAGAAAGAGTACTTTCCATCCGAACTCTTAAGCTCGTCAAAAAGAATAACATCGTTCTTGAAGCTAACAAAATCGTTCGTCTCAAATGATTGAAGAGTAGCAGCATCCGGTCTGTTCTCTCTAACGTCCCCAAGCTCCTTAACCGTATCTCCACCAAATAAATAGTAGGAAACATCGGATATTCTTGCGCCAACTATAAACAAGCCGAACACCAGTGCCAGAACGCTCATGGCGCTACGCACCAGGAATCTTATTCTTGTCTCTCTATAAAGGCCCAAGGCGCTAAAGTATCTATCGTTATCGTCTCTTACTGATTCAAAATCCTGATGTTCCAACGACATGTCTCATGCTCCTGGTTGGGACAGCTGCCGCTTACTTCGGCTGTTTGTAGCAGAGGCAGGCAGGAAAGGAAAGCCCGTTTTCGCCCCGGGGCGCCGGAGAGGCGGCCTGGCGAAGATTGGGGTCAGGGGGATGAGGGAGATCAACGGGGGTGGGCTCAAAGGGCGAAGGCTATACCGCCCATGGTTCTGACGAAGAGGGCAGCGTCATCGGCCTGACCGGCCCAGACGTCGATGCCGGTTTCGGATGTGAAGAAGATGTTGAAAGACTCTTTAAGGGCGAACTCCATGCCCATCTTGAAGACGACGGGGATACGGGCGGTTACGCCCTCTTCTTTGAAGTAGCCGTCTTTGTCACCGTTGTGGAAGAAGACGCCCCAGGGCACCGAGAGGCCAAGCACTGCCCGGTGGCGGTTCTGGATTGCGTATTCGTAGAGCACGCCAGGGGCGCCTGCGATGATACCAAAGGCAGCATCGGGGTAGATCTGGAAGTAGGCGGTGGGGGTAGCGGTGACAGCCAGGGAGTGTTCTTCATCGCGCCAGACTCGCCACTTGGCTTCGATCATACCTTTGGGGCCAAAGAGTTGGCCGGCGCTGTGTGCGTTGAGGCCATAGAATAGTCCTCCGCCGAAAGCCAGTTCGAAGTCATCGGAGATTGGAATGTGGTAGACCACGTCCAGTTCCGGATAGCCCATAGCCACCCTGATGGGGGTTACGTCTTTTCGGACGGGGCCTGCTCCGATGACGCTGAAGGCCTCATCGACGGGCTTCTTCTTCTCTTTGCTCTTGGCAACGATGGCTGCACCCTTGGTAGCGGGGAGTTTGACCGTGGGCTTCTCGGCTCTTTCAGGAGCAGGGAGTTTAGCTTCGGGCACTCTGGCCCGGGGCTGCTCTTCGGGAGTGTCGTACTCATCGGTATCGTCCGACTGGGCGAAGGCTTGCGGGGTCGTGGGGCCGAATCCCATGGTTAAGCAGGCAGCGGCCAGGGCTGCGATGGAAAGGCTGGCAATTCGTTTCATTGTGTTCCTCCGTGGGGCCAGTGGTCAACCCGGGGCGGCTCATGAGAGCGGAGCAGACCCCTGGTCACCGTGGGCATTGTAGGCTGGCCAGATCCGGAGGCAAAAAATGTGATCGGTTGTCGATCGGTTGTCTGGTTTCCTGGGGTCATCGGTATCTCGACCCGCCTCCCTGCCGTGTAAACGGCTGGCCAGATATCTCGATCCGCCCCCCAGCCGTTTACCCCGAGCGAGGCTGGTGCCGAGTCGAGGGGTAGGGGCGAGAATGAAGGTCACTGGTTCACATCTACCGCAAAGGCTAAGTTGATGGAATCGCCCATGGGACCATTGTAGCCCTCTATTCTGCCCATCCGACTTGCGTCACCGAGGTCAACTCTCGTCCCTAACCAACTAAGATTATGTGGACTGAGGGCTGTCGGTTACCAGAATGAGGAGCGGCATCGAGTTTGTTCTGCTTGCGCTTGAGAAGAAAGGGCCAATAATCGAATGGGGTTTGGGAAGCAGCGGTACTGCCGCTGGCCCTGTTGGATGTAGGCCTGGAGCCTGCAAGGCCATATGGTGGCTTCTACCCACGGGAGGCGAAAGCATGTCCAGAAAACGAATGGTGATCATCGGCGGCGGGGTGGCTGGGATGGCCACCGGGATATATGCTCAGCAGAACGGGTATGACACTACGATATTTGAACAGCATAGCATTCCTGGTGGTGTGTGTACCTCTTGGAAACGTAAGGGATATACAATTGACGGCTGCATTCACTGGCTGATGGGATGTCGACCCGAAGATGAGATGTATCGGGTCTATCAGGAGGTCGGCGTTATTGAGCCGGACAGTCTGATTCCTATCCGGGAGTATGGTCGATTCCTTGATGAGGAGGGTGGTAGCGAACTCCATGTGACGGCAGACATCGACAGGCTGGAACGAGAGATGCTGGAGTTGGGGCCCGAGGATGGCAAGCTCATCAGGCAGTTGTGTCAGGCCGTGCGAAAGTGTGCCGAGTTCCCCATGCCGGTGCTGGCCCCCACGGATCTTATGGGCTTCGGCGAGCGCATGCGTTTTTATACCAAAATGCTTCCATTTATACCTACTTTGGCTAAATTTATGAAGCCAATGGATGAGTTCTGTGGAAGATTCAAAAGTGACAAACTTAAGATGTTCCTTCCTATGCTCTTCGTGCCCGAGATGCCGGTGTTGTTCGGCATCATCTTGCTCTCCCAGCTGCAGAAAGGGCAACTGGCAGGCTATCGTGGAGGCTCTCTGCTCTTCGCACAGCGGATGGCGAAGCGCTACCAGGGACTGGGAGGAGACTTGAGACTCAAGAGCAAGGTGCAGCGGGTAATGGTCAAGGAGCAGAAGGCCGTTGGCGTTGTGCTGGATGATGGGTCAGAGGTTGAAGCCGACATTGTGGTTTCTGCTGCCGACGGCCACTCGACCATAGTGGAGATGCTGGGAGGCGGGTTCACAGACGAGAAGATCAAACATATATACAAACACTGGCCACGATTCACGCCAATATGTATGATCACATACGGTGTCAACAATGATCTCGGGGGTGGTGTAGAGGCCACCTCTATGGTGACTCAAGAAGAAATTCGCTGCACAGGCCGCACCTCCAACAAGCTCCACTTCAGGAGCTTCCACCATGACCAGGGGCTGGCACCCGAAGGCCACTCCATTGTTCAGGTCATCGTCGAGGCCGAGTGGAGCTACTGGAAGGGTCTTGCGTCGGACCGGCCGGCCTACGATGCGGCCAAAGAGAAGCTGGCCGAGGAGATTCTGGGGGTGCTTTCGCCGATTATTCCTGGCATGAAGGGCAATGTTGAGATGGTGGATGTGGCCACCCCATACACGACTTGGCGATACACGCTGAATCAGAACGGCTACTATGAAGGTTTCTTGATGACTCCCGAGGCCTTCCGGAATCCGCCGCCCAAGACTCTGCCGGGACTGGGGGGCTTCCATATGGTGGGGCAGTGGGTAGAACCGGGCGGTGGTATTCCACCATGCCTCTTTGGACCAAGGCATCTCGTCATGAGGTTGTGTCGTGACGCCAAGCGTGAGTTCGTCTCCAACCTGCCCTGATTTGCGTCCTGGTTTCTGGAATGAAGGTCACTGGTTCAGGTTGCAGCAAGGGCAGTTCTCATTACTTTACGGGGCAGGCGGTGGGCGAGAGCTGGCCGCAGGCCACGTCGAGGGGTAGGCTCCCGTCAACGGTGAGAGTTGGCAGAGGGCCCTTCGATGGGTAGGCGATAACGGATGGGCGGGCGGCCTGAGTGGGGCTCGCTGGTTTGGTGTTGGGGGTTCATTCTTGGGGGTTCTTTGCCGGAGGAGGCCATTGTGAGCAGTGCGGGAAGAGACGACATTCTGAACGATATTCCGCCCCTGATGGAAGACGAGCATAACGAGACGGAAGGCTTAGGCCAGAAGCCTGGCTACGAGGTTGTGGATGAGCGGGAGGAGGCCGGCGAGGCGGAGTTCGAGGCTGGCGAGGAGTCGGGTTATGCTGGTGATGGAGAGGCGGCCCAGGACGAACAGGGGGAGGAAGGGGGCGAAGAGGACGTGGGGGAGGGCTCGGGTGGGGGCAACAATGACAGCGAGACGATAATCCGTGGCATGGAGCGGACGCTGTTGACGATGCGCGATCGTAACCTGGAGTTGGAGAGTCGTTTGGCGCAGGTTCTGCAGTCGTACCGAAATCTGGAGGAAGAGACCTCCCGCGTCAGGGAGCGACTGGAGCGGGACAGGGTGAGGCGGTTGGCCCTGGAGAAGCAGAAGCTCTTCTCCGGACTTCTGGAGCCCCTGGACAATCTTGATCGAAGTCTGACTGCATCGGGGTCCGAGAGTGACACTCCACTGGCCGCTGGTGTGAGGCTGGTGTGGCGCCAAATGATCGAGGTATTCCGGGCATCGGGGTTGGAGCGGTTCGAGCCCAAGGGTGAGCCCTTCGACCCGGAGCAGCATGATGCACTGGGAATGATAGCGGCAGCGGAAGAGCTGGATGGCCGGGTGGCCCAGGTAGAGCTGGCCGGATACCGCCTTGATGGAGAGTTGCTGCGTCCGGCCCGGGTACTGGTTGGCCGCAAGGGGTGAGTTGGGGCTCGACGATTCCAATCAAGTACACTCTGTGGTGGGGATGAGGCCGGAATTCGGCGCCGATGCCCACGGCAGGCGTTTCTCTTTTGAAGTAGTGGCGATGCACGCTATAATGGCCGCCTTGTTTGTTGGCGGAGTGCAGCACGAGGCTGCTTCCCCTGTCGTGGCGCTGGCGAGGGTACGGATGAAGCGAGTTATCCTTTGGTCGTTTTTGGCACTGGTTTTCGTGGGTTGCGGTTCTGATTCGGGTGGTGGCGACGCCAAGCCCCAGGGTGATACGGCGCCGGACGGTGCTGCTGATGCCGCTACAGACATGCTCCAGGGTGATCAAGACCCGCAGGATGCAGCTGGGGATATGGGAAAGGATGGGACCGTGATCCCAGATATGATCGACGACCACGGCGGTGAGATGTGGATCCCCCCCGACGTCGACATCTCCGTTCCGGATACCGATTCGACAACGGGGCCGGATTACACCACGGACTTGGACATACCTGAGCAGTTCGCTATCCAGCTTGTTTCGCCCGACGATGGCGCCGAAGTGACCGGAAGCATCGTGGTGAAGGTGATTCCGGTAGGGGTTGAGGAGCTTCGTGTGGACACCCTGAAGGTCTTTCTGGACAACCAGGAGGTATTCCGGGATGCCAAGCTCCCCACGGGGTTTGTGCTGGACACAAGAAAGCACCAGCTATCCTCTGCGACTCTGAGGGCCGAGGCCAGAATCGGACCCAAGAGTGCCGAGGACTCGCGCTCCATCGTACTGAACAATCCCACCTGGGACCTGAAGCGAGCCTATTCCGTTGAGTACCGATACAAGAACGGAGAAGAGGTGAGCCTGTTCGTTGAGACGGGCAAGCCTGGCATGGATATCACCGCAGATCTGAGCAGCATCGACTCCGAATTCGAGCCCGGGGACGAGGAGGTATACGAAATCGGCGGTGGCAAGTATATGATTAACTACACCCTCTCAATGGACAATACTGTTGTAGATGGTGTATATAATGTATCAGTTACAGTGTCTGATGGGCAGCATACGCAAGATTTTCCTCATATGGAGTTGGCGCTGAACAACCGGCCAACTCTGCCCATTCGAGTAGCCAGGGGTATCTTTGTTGCATCGGACGCCCCGGCGACGACGCAGGATTGGGAGCAGCAGCCTGTGAGCCTGGTTTACGGTTCTGAGTTCATCATCACGGGCGGCACGGCAAGCGTGAGCGCCGATTTCAGCACCTATCCTTTCCCCAAGGAGATTGTTGGAATCATCGTTGGCGCCGATGGCTGGGCCGGGCACTACGTTGTTCCGCTGGAGGGCAGTCTTGGTGACGAGGAGTTGATGGTCTTCATGCGGGTCTTCCTGGATGGCGAGACGGTCCCCTCGAAGCTGCCTTTGAAGATCGGGGTCAAGGATGTTCGAGGGCGGATTTCGGCCTACAAGACTCACCAGCTATCGGTGCAGTCGGTGGGATCCGGGGATATTCAGGTGAGCATCTCCTGGGACACGGAGACCGACGTGGACCTGCATGTCGTGGAGCCAGGCGGGTGCGAGCTTTACTACGGGCACAAACAGTGCGTCTCTGGTGGCTGGCTGGATCTTGACTCCAACCCGGCGTGCAGCATCGATCACATCAAGAATGAGAACGTATTCTGGCCCGACGGCAAGGCGCCGGTGGGCACCTACACCGTCAGGGTGGACTTCTACGAGGACTGTGATTACCAGGGTGCCAACTACACCGTCACGGTGCACTATTGCGGCGAGCTGGAGACTTTCCAGGGGAGTTTCGCTCCGGGCACATCCACAAGCGGCGGGGCCGGTTCCGGGGTCCAGGTGACGCAGTTCAACAACGACAATTGCGGGCGCCTGCTTAGAGGCCGAGTGCGGTACGAGGATCGGGCTTTCGACCAGCGGGGATTCTCTGGCTCCACGTGGCGTCCGGTTCGTTACGCCACCCTGGAGGTCAAGAGAGCTTCGGACAACACGGTGCTGGCCACGGGCTATACCGACCGTGACGGCAACTACGAGGTTCAGTTCTCCAACAAGGGTGCTCCCGGCATCTACATTACGGCCCGGGCGCAGACCAATTTTGAGGAGGGCCTCAGAGAGATCGCCGTCATGAACCATCCGAAGTTCAAACAGCTTTACGGGGTCTCCTCACAGGTCATCAACGAGGTTGAAGCAGAGTCTCCAATTCTGAATCTGGACATTCCCGAGGTGGTGGGCGCTGGCGCCTTCAACATTTTTGACGTTGCCATTGACGGCTACGACCTGATCAGGCTCATGACCGGTGCCGATCTGGGCCTGCTGAACATCTACTGGGCCACGGGTGCGGATACAACGGACACTCTCTTCTGCGCCAAGTACCTGTACGACACTGGCGTATGCTCTGAGTACATGGCTCTATCGGTCCAGGGCAAAGATACGGACCGTGATGAGTACGACGACATGGTCATTCTCAAAGAATTCTTCAAGTTTGCTTTGGCCAGAGTCTCTGTTGACAACAACCCTGGCGGCGGTCACGACGGCACCAGGGACGATCCACGCAAGGCATGGACTGAGGGCGTTTCCACATTCTTTGCCTGCGATGTGTTGAGGGACAAGCACTTCGTGAACAGCCGGCCTTTCGGAGTCTTTCTTGTTGACGACATTGAGACCAGCGAGTCGCCCTTCGGCTTCAAGACGGAGAACGGGATGATGAGCGGCCTGCTGTCGGAGTATCTGGTCTCGTCGGTGCTGTGGGACATGGTTGACAGCGGCGACGCCGAAGCCCATGACGCCGTGCACGGCCGAAGGCTGGCTGTGTTCGACTCCATATTCTCATACTTCAAGAGCCAGCATTTTGTTGACCGAGGGGTGCCTGGGGTGGACTTGGTTGATTTCCTGGACGGCTGGTTCTGCCGTGGCTGGAGCAGCAAGCCCGGGGTCACTTCGTTGCTGGAGCACGCTGAGTTTCCGTTTGACTTCCAGGGCCCCGCTGCCTGCATTCATTAGTGTATTTCGAGTAATATGTCTGCACTAGATTCTGAACTATCAAGATTAAATCCTCCTCAGAGGGATGCCGTTTTTCACAACGGCGGACCGATGCTGGTGCTGGCCGGTGCCGGCAGCGGTAAGACCAGGGTCATCACATGCCGTGTGGCCCGGTTGCTGAGGGAAGGGGTTTCTCCGGATCGGATACTGGCTGTTACCTTCACGAACAAGGCTTCCCGGGAGATGGCCGAGCGTGTGAGGCGGCTGACGGGTCCGGATCTGGCAGCACAGCTCTTTGTCTCAACCTTCCACTCCTTTGGCTTGTGGCTGGTGCGGCGATTCGCCAAGCAGATGGGCGTGGATGTTGGATGCCAGGTGATGGATGAGGCTGACCGCAGCGCCATGATTCGGCAGATTCGGCAGGAGTTGAACATCACGGAGCGGGAGATTTCCGCCGACGAGCTATCTGCCTTTCTGATGAGGGTCAAGGGCTTGGGCGAGGATGCCGTGGAGGTCGGGCGCTCCTTCGGCTATGTCAAATCGGCCCATTTTGAGGATTTTTATAATCAGTACCGTGAACGACTGAAACTAGCTCGGTGTCTGGATTTTGACGATTTGATACTGATGCCGGTTAAGATTCTTTCTGCCAATAGTGAATTGAAAGCTAAAGTTTCGTCGATGTTCGACTATGTTATGGTCGACGAGTATCAGGACACGAACCTGCTGCAGTTCCAGCTTCTGGAGTCTCTGGTGGACCAACGGCGGAATTTGGCCGTGGTTGGTGACGATGACCAGTCCATCTACGGCTGGAGGGGTGCCAGAATCGAGAACATTCTGGAGTTCGACAAGCACTTCCAGGGTGCCAGGGTTATTAAGCTCACACAGAACTACCGGTCGGAGCAGAACATTCTTGGGATCGCCAACGCCCTCATTTCCCACAACACCAAGCGGCACAGCAAGGAGCTGTGGACGAAGAATCGGATGTCGGTGCCCGTGAAACGCACGGTATGCGAGAACGACAAGGAGGAGGCGACGGCCATTACCCGCAAGGTCAAGAGCTGGTTTGCCGAGGGGCTGCCTCCCGACGAGATCGCCGTGCTCTACCGGACCAAGGGGCAGGCCCGTGCGTTGCAGGAGGCCTTCAGGCTGGCATCCATCGGATATCGAGTTGTGGGCTCGTTCGACTTCTTCGACAGGAAAGAGATCCGGGATTTGATGGCCTATTTGCGACTGGCCGCGAACCCCGCTGACGAGGCTTCGTTCCGCCGTGTTATCAACTACCCGGTTCGTGGGGTTGGTCTGGCCACCATGCAGCGCATTGACCAGCAGAGGCGCAAAGGTCTCAGCGTTATCGATGCGGCCAGGCGCATGATGGATGAGGAGGGCAGTTCATTGCCTCCAAAAACGGCCAGGGCCCTTGGGGAGTTCCTGGGCCTGATGAAAGAGGCTAACGAGAGGCTGGCGGTTCTTTCTGGCGATGCCATGGTCCACTACTGCGAGTCGCTGCTCTTGCGGTCGGGGATGAAGGAGGATCTGCTGGCCAGGGAGGGGCATGCGTGGCAGTCGGTTCAGGGGCTCATGGGGATGATGCGCAAGGCGGTTCACGATGGTCTTTGCCACAACCTCGAGGGTTTCCTGGAGAGGCTGGCATTGCAGCAGAACGAGGCAGACTTCGGTTCTGGCGAGAGCAAGGACAAACTGGTCACGCTCATGACTGTGCATGCTTCCAAGGGGCTTGAGTTTCAGGCGGTTATCGTGGCCGGGATGGTGGACCAGCTTTTCCCCCACGCCAAGTCGGCCCCCGATGAGGCTGGAATCGAGGAGGAGCGCAGGCTCTTCTACGTTGCTATCACCAGGGCCAAGCGCTATCTGATTCTCTCCAGCTTCAGAAACCGTGAGGAGCGGGGGGAGATGCACAGGTACAAGCTCTCCAGGTTCATCCACGAGATACCGTCGGAGTTGATGGAGGAGACCCAGGCCGAGGGGGTTGTCTCCAGAGAGGACGCCCTTGCTATCTTCGAGAGTTTTGAGTCACTTACCAAGAAATAATGGCGCAAACAGAGCCCTGGATCTACGCATCGTTGCTGGGAACCATTATGATCCTGCTGCCTGACTGGTGCAAGGCCTGCTTCTGGCCAGAGCGCCGTCAAGTGTGTGTCAGAATTATTGGCGAGTTGAAGAGAGAGGTGGGCGGGGTGCTGTAGTACTACTTGCGGCTCTTGCGAAGGCTTGGCAGGTACTCACCAGGTCCGATGTAGACAGTGTCTTCTCTTCGGACGATCTTGACCTGAGCGGCCATCTTTCTTCGCACGACGTACAGGGCCGTAAGCTTGGATACGGCCTTCTTCTCTGATTCGAACTTGAGTGCTACGGGTTCCGATTCAGCCTTCTTGAGGAGTACCTGGTTGTGCCCATAGGTCGATCTCCGTCCATTGGACGCCAATACTCCCTGAAAGTCCTCCAGCGAAATGCTCTTAATTTCCATGTCTAGCTCCCTCCGTTTGAAAAAGAAGATCCGTGGGGAGGATGATTAGGCCCTCCGGTGCTCATTGTCAATACCTTTTTTTACCGAATCGGCCTTCACTTGTTCTCGCTACCCACCGGACTGGAAGTTTATGGCGCTATCTAATGGTTTATTGCGGCCAGATTCGGCCCTGATGGTGAGCGTTTATTTCCGTTTCTGTGCCTTCCCTGCTGTTTCCTGGCCCACTGAGCAAGGCCAAAGCTCCTCTGGGTTTTCCCTTGTAGGAATCCAGCGCCGTTGCTAAGGTCTGCGGGTTCAAGATTGCCTTTTCGGGGGGGGATAACCATGCAGAGAGTATCTCGGTTTCTGTTTATCGTGGGGCTGTTGCTGGCAGTGATTCCGGGCATCGGAGAAGCCAGAGGAGCAGCATCCAAGGTGTCTGGTGGAGCCATAGCGAATCCGGCGGTTTATGTCTTTGTGGACGTCAAGACGGCATGGAATGCTGTGATGGGGCCACTGGAGAAGCTGGCTGTTGATCCCGCAGTGGTGAAGAGCGGTCTCTTGGGGGAGCAGCTGAATTTTGTGGTTGAGGAGGTCCGGACTCAAATAACGAAGCCATTGTTGAGGGAGGTTGGGCTCAATGTGCTCCAGGACATATCCACGGTGACGGTCAGTGTCTCCATGGTAGATGGGAAGCTGCAGTTTCTCATGGTGGTCTCGGGCAACTTCGAGAACACGGGCATAAGGGCAGCGCTGGCTGAGGCACCGGGGCGAGTGGAGGTGGTTAATTCCAAGGAGTTGAGAATCGGAGAGGGAGACTTCGGGGGCCCATTTGCGTTCCAACCTGCCGTCTTCTACACGGGCAAAGACCTTGTGGTTGGTGATATCGATTCGGTGAAGGCCGCTGCCATGGCCAAGAACTTCAAGGCCGGCAAGGTGGCTGGGCTGCCCAAGGCCGCTTCGATGTCCAAGGCTGCGGGCATCGGCTATGTGAACTGGAACATCTTGCGAGCCATCGGTCTGGTGCAAAGCATGGGCCTTGGCCGTGAGTGGACCGATTTTCTGGCCCGGACTGATGAGTGGGTGGTGGCCCTATCGGAGCGAGAGATTGTTCTGTGGGAGAGGCTGAACGACGACGTTCGGGGGCAGGCCATGTTGGACCTGGCGTCGGGCGTAAACCAGATGTTGAGTGCTGCGCCCTACGTTGCGAGGGGATTGGGGCTTGGCCTGCTGGGCATCGCCTCTATTGCTCCCGAGGAGATTCCCGAAGAGTTCTCTGGGCTACTGCGCGACCGAAAGGGATTCCTCAAACTGGTAGAGACCATGGCCGGAATGGCCAAGGCATCGGGCAAGGTCTCTTTCAAGAAGGGTGTCTTCGAGTGGAGGATTTCGGGCAGCATGGGGATCTCGGTGCTGTTGGGTGCTGGCGCCTATATGTTTCTGGGGATTCGGACTTCCAGCGAGAAATATCCATCGGAGTATCCTGGCGAATGGCACGAGGGCCCCGATGGGCAGGATCTAAACGAGCAGTATCGTGAAGAGGAGGGCTATCCCGGTGGGGTGGTCCGGCCAGAAGAAGAGGCTCCCATGGAAATCCCGGAGAAGTCTGAGTGAGTGAGGGAGGAGGGGGGCTGTGCAGTATCTGCCCGTGATTGGCGCACCCGTTCCGAACTCCGAGAGGATCGTCGCTGCGCCAATCTAAAGCTTGCGAACGGGGGCGGTTTGGGCTAAATCAACTTCCGTATGCCCTGTTGGCGTCGTGCCCCAGTCGGGAGGCCGGTTGTCTTATTGAGGGCTGGTTGAGCGTTGATGCCTGGCACTCCGGTGCTTGGTTTGATAGACCGTGTGGGTAGTTCTCATTGGAGGGATTTCATGGCGGACAAGTCGTTCGAGTTGAGGGTTTACACGTTCATTGACAGCCTGCAGCCCAGGCTTGCTCAGTATATCGCCAAAGAGAACAGGGTTTATGACCCTGCCGAGTACGACGCTTCGCTCTTCGTAGAGTTGGCTCCTGCCATGGAGATCCACCGCATGATCGACCTGGTGCTGAAGCGGACGAAGGTTCGGCTTGGTACGCTGGTCACCGAGCGCCAGTACGGCTTGATGGAAGTTCACCATCCGGATCAGGGCGAGGTAATCGAGGCTGGCAGAATCGTTCTCCAGGAGACGGGGCTTACTCTGGCCAATCGATCGGAGGTCAAGATCCTCCAGAACCACATCATTCGTGGTGTGGAGCAGGACCACGCCATTGCCATCACGGGTCTCTCCAGGGGCGACATGTGCCTGGCCGGGGATTCGCTGCTCATAATGGAAACCAACCCAGCAGCTTACCTCGCCATTGCCTGTAATGAGGCGCTCAAAGCAGCGAGGGTCAAGCTCTCCATGGTCCAACCGTGGGGTGCTACGGGCAGGTTGATTCTGACGGGCCCCGAGTCCGAAATTGACTCGGCGCAAGAGGCTGCCATGAGCATCCTCAACCGGTTGAACCAGGAACGATCCTCTTCCAAGTAGAAGAACTGAGAGATTCGAAGTCGCCGGTCAGATTTCGCTCCTCTTGCCCGCTTCCTCTTCACCATTTCGAGCTTGAAGCTGATTTGCGCCGTTGCCTTCTGCGCAACATTTTTTGACCGCTTCGGGCCCCGCCATTAGAATGTGCCGTGACCCAATGGGGTGGAGGTTTCTCATGGCCCGATTTTTCTTGAGCGTCCTTGTTGTCATGGCCCTTTCGGCCTGCGAGCGAGATTTTGAAGCTGGCACCGGTTATGGTCCCAAACCAGGCTATTCCACCGCCGGGCAGAGCTACGGAAACAGCGGCGGCCTCATCGCCGTTGACGAAGTAGTAGAGGAGACCTCGGTGGTAGACAAAGAGGACACCTCCGTGACTAAGGACAACGTCACGCCGCCCACGGATACCGCTGGCGGTGACCTGGGCTGTACCGGGACGACCTCTTACTGCGAGTGCATGGCCGTCAGTGCCAACGACGAGTACTGCTCCTGCTTGGAGACCGAAGAGGTCGACCACGCCGGCCAGCCCTTCTGGTGCACCTGCAACATCATGGTGTGTGGTGATAACCCCAACGAAAGCTTCAGGGACGCCTACCTGACCACCTGCATCGAGTACTACGCCTCCATCTGCCTCTAAGCCTCGGTCCGTTTACCTGATCGGTGCTCCAGCAGCCCGCATATCGGTGACCGTCCTGCTGCAAATCAGCTACCCAGTGGCATAGCCGCACCGCCAATCACCTCTCCCGCCGGGAGAGGTCGGCCCCAAAGGGGCCGGGTGAGGGCCGGGACGGGTGAGGGCTGGCGATTTGCCCTGCTCACTGTTATGATAGCGGCCTCTTTGGTGAGCTTTTCGGGGCCCTGGCCCCAATTGGACTGTGGAGTTGCACATGGCAAGCAATGGCCTGCTCGAAGCTGTTTTCGGGCGCATTTCGTTTCAGATGCGACGTGGAGGGGCGCTGGTAGTTCTGGCTGCAGCCACCCTGACGCTGGCGGCCCTGGCCCCTATCGCACCGGCATTGGCTGACGGCATGGTTACATACCACATGGAGGTGGCCCAGGCTGAAGGCAGCACGCCATCGGCGACTGCCCAGCGAGCGGTGCTCTGGTTCAGGGATGGCAGTTGGGATGTGATGATTCAGCCTATGTTCGAACGAAAGGCCGGTGCGGCCGCCTGGATTGTGCCCTTTCCGGTGGTACCCAAAGTGTCGGATGCCAACGCCGGGCTTTTTGATGCTTTGGAGCGCCTGACCTCTCCCGTTTTCGTACCCTTCTGTTATGAAGAGGAGCCCTCCAGTGGGTGGTTCGGTTGTGCAGGTTCCGCCGACACGAAGGGTGATGGCAGCGGTTCCCGTGCGGCCAAGGCAGAGAGCGATGTCAAGGTCTGGGGCTCTGGTACCACAGAGCAATTCGAGTATGTCGTGCTCTCGGCTCAGGGCAGTGCCGCTCTGGTGGAGTGGCTGGAGAAGGAAGGCTACGTCGTTCCTTCCGGCATCACCGACAAGCCCACGATTCTTGATGGTTCCTTCGTATTTGCCGGCAAGCTTCTTCCAGACCTCGACCCGAAACTGCCCATCAAGCCTCTGACTTTCCGCCTGGAGGGGCTTGACTATGAAGAGGCCATCTACCCCATGAAGCTCACAGCTCTTGCGGCACCCCAGGCGGGACTTGAGCTGATACTGTGGGTTGTCTCTCCCGTGGAGAAGGATCCCCTTGTCACCGCCTCGGTGGACTGGTTGCCTATGCCCGTGGGGCAGATGCTTAACAAGAGCCAGTGGGACGATGGGCTGGCGGCTGTTCGAAAGGGCTTCACCCCACGGGGGGGCCTTGTGGTTGAGTACTATGACCGAATCATGGGGGGGTTGGGCAGCAATCAACTCTTCACCCGTGAGTTGAGAATGCCGGTGTTCAGCTATTCTTACGTAACCCCTGAATCGGTTGGACTGGAACTGCCTGAGTCCTGGCCTGATGAGATCGTGGCCATGGCCGAGGGGAAGTATGGTGTTACCAGATTTTCCGGGGTGCTCAAGGCCGAGGCCATGGTAACCGACATCACCTTCAAGCGTTGGCCCTCGGGGCTCAAGCTGCTTGAGAACATTTTCTACGAGAAGCTGCCTTGTTCCGACATAGATGGAGAGGTAGAGAGCGGTGGCTTAGCCAGCCGAAGCGGCAAAGCCGCTGCCGTTTTGGTACTGCTTGGAATCCTATCATCGCTCTTGGTTGTTTTCCGAAGGTTCCGATAAGGATCGCCCATTCATAGCAGTGAAGCTACCAGTCCAGCTATCATCGATAATATTACCCAAATAGTCATTACAGCGAATGCCCAGTCTTTTTGTTTCATAAACATATAAGCTGAAGCAAACACACGAATGGCTGGAGTACACAGAAGAACTATAATTCCAAGAGTTATCAGTTTACCAGGGCAGATAAGGGATTGGCTGGCACCATCCATGGCCCCGTCGTGGGCACCGGCCAGTGCTACCAGATCGGGACCGTCATCCCCTGAAGAAGCTGAAAGGTGACGGACAAGAAACCAGATGAGCCCGGAAGAGATGATAATGGCGCTGGCAACCACTCCGCTTCTGAGAATCCTGGAGATGATAAGCTCCATCACTGAATTCCTTTCATTAGCATCTGGGCCGCAACCAGGCATATTACAACGAAGAAGACGACTCTAAGCCAGGAGCCCTTTATGTGGGTAAGCAGTCGTGCACCGGCGAAAGAACCGGCCAGCACTCCCAGGGCAACGGGGCCGGCAACCTGGGGCAAGATGTCCCCTCTGGCCAGGTATATAGCTGCTCCTGTTGTTGCTGTTACGCCTATCATGAAATTGCTTGTAGCGCTGGATGCTTTTATGGGAAGTTTCATAAGGAGATCCATTGCTGGAACCTTGAGGGCGCCGGAGCCTATGCCAAGCAGTCCTGAGGCAACGCCGGCCGCTACCATGATGAGCCAAGCTGGCTTTGCACCGTAGACCTTGTAGGGTCGGGTTTTGCCATCAGGCATGGGGAGAGAGCCGGCCAGGTCGAGTCGAACGGCGAGGGGGTCGTCGGGCAGGTCCGGATTGGAGCGGTCGGAGCGTTTCTTCAGCATCATGACCGACGACACGGCCAGGAAGCTTCCAAACAGCAGGTAAAGCCAGCGAGCCTCGACGAACCCCGCCGCCAGAGCGCCGACCAGGGCACCTGTTGCCGTCCCCGTTTCCAGGAACATGGCCACCCGGATGTTAGTGAGGCGGTCTCTTACGTAGGCCGCGGCAGCACCGCTGGAGGTAGCGATGAGGCAGACCATGCTGGCACCGATTGCATAGCGGATTTCGAGCCCGAAGCCCAGGGTCAGGGCTGGGACCACGATAAGGCCACCGCCCAGGCCCAGGAGAGAGCCAAAGAGCCCAGCGGCGAAGGAGACAAATAGGTAACCCACAAGGGTCAAGAGCAGTTCCAAGGCTAATATCCGCTATCAAGTGGGGAGGTGCCCCGTTAGAAATCTCAGCTAACGCAGAGGGCCATGCATTCCATGGCAGCGGGGCATCCTTCGGGTTGGCCCCCGCACTTCTCCTCGACACACTCCATGACATCGACAATTTGCTGGGCCGCTGCGGGGGTAGTTTGGAGGATGCACTGTGAGAAGCACTGACCCTCTTCGTCTTCGCCCTGGCCGTTGCAGGTCTGGAGACATGAGAGGGCCTCCTGGCAGCCGGCGGTACCGCTGCCTCCAATACAGAGCACCATTGGACCGAAGCAGGGTTCTTCCCCGCAGCCGAACATATCTTTCATGCCATTGACGGCCTCCTGGCTGGTTTGGGCCATGCACTGGATGGCGCAGCCTGCATTGTCCTCGCCGCAGAGGTTGAGGCACTGGACGGTTTCACCGCATGTGGCGCTGCCACTGCCGCCGACACAATCAGCTATGGCGGTAAAGGTCTGGTTGCCGTTTTCTTCGGGCGTTATGAAGAGGATGACCAGAAGCTCCAGTGCTGCCTCGCTGGCGGTGCTGATGCAGGCTTCCATGCACTCCGGTCCATCTTCCTCCTGGCAGAGGGATGTGCATTCGAGGACTTCGCCGCACTCTGCGGTGCCCTCACCGCCGACACAATGGAACCACTCCATGTTGCACTGCTGGCCGATGCACTCACCGAATTGGGGGTCGGGCAGGTTACTGCAGTTGTCGGCGATACAGGTTTTGATGGAGTTGATCTCGTTGGTTGCCTTGGGACCGAGGGCCAGGGATGCGCAGGCGGGGCAGTCCGCCAGGGGGTCGCACATGGCCTCACGCATGCACATGACGTAGTCGTAGCACGTTACGGCCTCGGGCAGGGTATCGGGCGTGGTGTCAGGGGTTGCGTCGAGGTCTTCAGGCAGCAGATCCTGGTCTGTGTCCGGAACGAGGTCTTCCAGAGGGTCATGGTCGGTCAGCATGTCGGTGGGGGTCATGTCAGCGGCTGAGTCCGGATCGACGAGATCGCCCGATTGGCCATCTTCGACCGAGTCGTTCTGCAGCTGGTCGTGGCTGGTATCGGCGCCTTTCTGGTCCTCTTGGGTGGAGTCGTAGACAAGGTCAACAACGGGTTCAACGTCGCTGGACCCGGAGCAGGCCGCAGCAAACAGGCTCAATGCCGCAAGTATGAAGAGTCTGGTCATGGGGGAACCTCCGAAAATTGTGGCCTGAGTATACGGCTGGGGCTGGTCTGGCGTCAACTTTGGGACCTACGGTTCTGGTTGGCTGGGAATTGTGGCGCCCTCCTGGTTGGGAGTGGCATGGTTGGCGCCGGTTGTTGGAGAGGCGAAGCGGGCCGCTTTCTCGTTGCTCAGATGGGGGGCGGTGAGCTATCATGCGGGTCGCAGGAATGAAGATCGCTGGTTTACTAAGACCGAGGTCTGAAATGGTAAAGAATCCCAGAGTACAGTTTTATCTTCCGAAGAGTGTTGCCGACGCTATGCGGCTGAAGCAGGAATTTGGGGAGAGCGTAGAGTTTGTGGGAGGCGGAACGGATCTGGTGTTGAAGCTGCGGCGTGGAGTTAAGACCCCCATCGGGCTAATTCAGCTGCCTCACTGCTCCGGCCCTGTTTGCTGGGTTGAAGATGGATTTGTTCGCATCTCTGCTCTGTGCACCATCACCGAGTTGGTTGGAGACGTAGTTCTGGGGCAGCAGGTGCCGCTGCTGCGTGAAGCGCTGGGGCGAATCGGGTCTCCACAGATCAGGAACATCTCCACACTTGGGGGCAATCTGGTCAATGCATGTCCGGCTTGTGACAGTGCTCCAGCCTTGCTGGCTTACGGGGCCTCGGTGAAGTTGGAGACGATACAGGGACATCGAGTTCTTCCTGTGGAGCGTTTCTTTGCCGGGCCAAGCAAGACAGAGATTCACGATAACGAGTTGTTGACTGAGATTCACATTCCTGTTCCTGAGAGAGTGGGGGAACACACCTTCTTCTACAAGTTCGGGCCCAGGGGTTCGAATGTTATTGCCTCGGCGAATCTTGCGGTGAGGGTGGTGGTTGCTGAGTCGAGGGTATCGTCGGTGAGGCTGGCGGCGGGCTCTATTGCACCGGTGCCCAGCAGGCTGCGGAACGTTGAGAACATACTGTTGCGGCGCTCTCTTGACGAGCTTGACACCATTCAGATGAAAGCGGAAATAACGAAGCTATTGACCAAGGATATATCACCCATTTCTGATATACGTGGCAGTCGTTGGTACAAGAGCAAGGCTATTGAGATGGCCATCTTCAGAGTCTTGGAGGACCTTTCTGCTCTCAGACAGCAGGCTAGCGAGGCATAAGCACCATGAGACCGATTCAATTCCAGCTTAACGGTAAGCAGGTCTCGGCCGAGGTGGCCGCCAAGGACCGCCTTGTAGACCTGTTGCGGAACGTATTTACTTGCACCGAGGTGAAGGAGGGGTGTGGCGAGGGGGAGTGTGGTGCCTGCACGGTGCTGCTGGACGGGCGTCCTGTAACGTCGTGCATACTGCTTGCCTGGCAGGTATCCGGGCGAAGCATCGTCACGGTGAAGGGGCTTCCCGCTGCGGCATTGGATCGGATAGAGCGGGTAATGAAGGAGGAACACGCTGTTCAATGCGGCTTCTGCACGCCGGGGTTCGTGCTCTCCATCTATTCGCTGCTGAAGGAGAAGCGTCATCCTTCTCGGGAGGAGATTCAGCGCTCGCTCTCGGGCCATCTGTGCCGCTGTACGGGGTACGAGGCCATCTTCCGTGCTGTTGAACGCCTGGCAGCGGAAGGAGGGATGCCATGAGTCCCATGGAGCCAAGAGTAGTGGGTGCCAGGGTGCCCAGGGTGGATTCTTGCGACAAGATTCGGGGGAGCGCCAAGTATATTGATGACTTCAACTATCGTGGGACATTGCATGTCGCTGTTGTAACTTCGACCCAGCCTCATGCTGATATTTTATACATTAATCCAGCTCCGGCCTTGGACGTTGCTGGTGTGGTCAGGGTAATAGTTGCCAAGGATATTCCTGGGCAAAATCAGGTGGGGTGCGTTTTCCCGGACCAGCCTCTGCTTCAGCATGAGCGGGTGAGGTTTGTAGGGGACCGAGTGGCTCTTGTTGTGGCTACCAGTGCGGCCATTGCCCGTGAAGCTGCTGCCAAAGTGGTTGTGGAGTACAGGGCTCTGCCTTCGGTTCATGATGTTTCCGAGGCTCTGTCTGACAGTGCGCCCAGGATTCAGGCCGGTGGCAATCTTATTGCACACCTCAAGGTGCGGCACGGGTCGGGGCTGGGCATTCACAGTGAGTCCGAGGTCATTGCCGAGCAGGAGTTCGAGGTCAACTACCAGGAGCACGCCTATCTGGAGCCTCAGGGGATGATGGCAGTGCCCAGCGGTCGTCTGGTTACGGTTTCAGGCAGCATGCAGGCTCCGGCGTATGTCCAGAGTGCGGTGGCGAGGGTTCTTGGCTACAACCTGGCGCAGGTGCGGGTGGTTCAGGCCACGACGGGCGGGGCGTTTGGGGGAAAGGAGGAGTATCCCAGCGAGGTGGCGTCATGCGTGGCGCTGGCGGCTGTTCTTACGGGTGCTCCATGCAAGTTGGTTTATACACGCCAGGAGGACATGCAGGTCACACCTAAGCGTCATAGAATGCGACTGCATTATAAGATTGGCGCTACTAAAGATGGGATAATAAAATCTGTTCATGCTACGATTCAGGTTGATGCCGGCGCCTATGCTGGCCTCTCCACGGTTGTGGCCGAGCGTGCCAACTCCAGCGCTACTGGGCCATATAAAGTACCAAATGTTCACATAGACACTCTGGTTGTTTATACCAACAATCTCCTTGGTGGAGCTTTCCGTGGTTTCGGCACGCCTCAGACGACGTTTGCCATGGAGAGCACCATGGATATTCTGGCCTGGAAGTTGGCCATGGACCCGGTGGAGCTTAGGCGCAAGAATCTGCTCCAGTTGGGCGACACTCTGATAACGGGGGCACCGTTACCTCCGTCTGCTCCATCCATGGAAGTTCTTGAGACGCTGTTGACCCGTTCTGACTACTACCGACTGAAGGCTGATGCCGAGAAGCACAATGAGACCAGCCGGTGGACCAAGCGTGGTGTGGGGCTGGCTCTGAACATGTACGGATGCTGCCTGCATGCCGGGGGCCAGCACATGGAGGGTTCCGGGGCCCTGGTTCAGGTTCGTTCCGACGGATCCGTAGAGGTAACAATTGGGGGCACGGAGCTTGGTCAGGGGGCGAATACTATGGCAGCGCAGATAGCTGCGCACACGTTGGGGGCACCCTTTGGCAATATTCGCACGTTGCAATCCGATACGGGGCTGGTGCCCGATTCCGGGCCGACGGTAGCTTCACGAACGACAATAATGAGCGGCAACGCCGTGTTGGATGCTGCCCGACAGATTCAGCAGAGGTTGGTGCAGTTTCTGGCGGGCATCTGGCGGGTTCCGGGCGAGACCATAGAGTTGGATGGGGGGATGTACCGTTCTGGAAATCGCTCCATACCATTTTCGGAACTTGTCCGGGAGGCTGGAAGAAACCGTGTGCATCTCACTGCATCGGGGTGGTACGCACCGCCGGAGAAGCCGTGGGACAAGGAGACAGGTCAGGGTGTTGCCTACGTGACTTACTGCTTTGCCGGCCATGTGGCCGACGTGGAGGTTGACGCCATGTCGGGGCTGGCCAGGGTGCGCAAGGTGTGGGCGGTGCATGATGTTGGCAAGGCAATAAACCCGGCGATGCTTGAAGGTCAGGCGCACGGAGGCATAGTTCAGGGGATGGGGTGGGCATTGTTCGAGAATCTGCAGCTGGACCACGGCAGGGTCTTGAACCCCGGGCTGGCGGACTATCTTATCCCCGGGGCAATGGACATTCCTGAGATGGATGTCTCCTGGATAGAGGATCCATACCCTGACGGTCCCTACGGGGCCAAGGGCATTGGTGAGCCGAGTCTCATAACCGTTCCTGCTGCGGTGGCTATTGCTGTTGGCCACGCCTGCAGTCGGACTCCAACCAGACTGCCTCTGGTTCCCGAGATGTTGCTGCGGTGGCTTCACGAGTGATTGTTCACTGATAACTCACTTGAAACTGATGGGGTTTGTGGTATAGGGCGGCTTGAGGGCTGGGCTTGTGGCTGTATCGCCTGGCTGTAGGGGCCGCAGATGTGGTCTGTGGGTTTGGAGGAGGTTGTGGGCTTGTCCTTTCGAGCAGTAGTGGCGCTGCTGTTGGTCCTCCCCGGTGGTGCAGTTGCGCTGGCGTCTGGTGGTGGGCCGGCCTTGCCATTGGAGGCAACATCCGATGCCGCTGCGGAAGGTGAAGCGACCACCGATTCTGATCAAGAGTCGGAGCTTGACGCCACAAGGACCGAATGGTCGTTGATTCCGGCTTTGGGGCGAAATACGGAGCAGGGGTTTCAGATTGGTGGGGTTTTCGTTTTCGCCGATTTTGACCCCGAGCACCACCCGTACCACTGGAGAACGGTCAACACCGCTGCGTTCAGTGTGAAGGAGACGCCCGATGGGGCATCGGTGCCCTGGAGTTCAGTGCTGACCCAGTGGGACGTTACGGGATTGACCCGGCATAACTTTAGAGTCACGGCTGAGGCAGCATTCAGCCGGACGGAGAACGAGGGATATTTCGGGCAGGGTATCACAGCGGACCCAAACGCCATTTCGAGAGACAGCACCCCGGACCCTGACCATCGATATCAATATCTTATTACAGAGCCAAGACTACGCTTTAATGGAAGTATGGCCCTGACTAAAAATCTGAGTTTATGGGCTGGAACATATATTAGATATATTGATATTGGTGTTTATGAAGGTAGTCGGTTGGAGTTGGATCTTGGTGCCGGCTCGGGGGTGGCAGGGGAGCGGATATTGGGGACGGAGCCTCACGGGCTATTTCAGGGAGCTGTGGGGTTGATGTGGGACACAAGGGACCACGAGACAGCGCCCAGCAGCGGGTTGTATGCCGAGTTGAGTCTGCGTGGCGCTTTTGCTTTGCCCGCGGAGCAAGAGATCATCTACGGGGGGGTGACGGCGAACCTTCGGGGCTATCTTTCTCTGGTGGATGACTGGCTGGTGTTGGCTGGTAGGGTGCTTACTGACGACACGTTCGGGAACGTGCCGTTTTACGAGTTGGCCAGGGGTGGGGCATTTCAGACGCTCTATTTGCTGGGTGGTGCTACGGGCCTTCGAGGGGTCTCCATTGGACGTTACGCCGGCAAGGTGCGAGTTGTTGCCAACACGGAGCTGCGGTTGATGTATCCGAGGTTCTGGATAGGTGGGCACCGGTTCAGACTTGGAAACGTTGCATTTGCGGATTTGGGGCGCATGTGGACCGACTGGTCCAGCGATCCTGTGCTGGATGGCAGTGGGTTGGGGTTACGATACGGCGTTGGCGGCGGCGTGAGGCTACAGTGGGGCGAGTCGGTCATGATTCGGGTCGACGTGGCCTACTCTCCCGAGGCCGACGCTGTGTACCCTCACTGGCCCGTGGTTACGTACGTCTGGTACGATCACACCTTCTGATTGTCACGATGAACACGGGTGGATAGATCAGGCCAATGGGCTTTCGGCTGACGGCGTTGGTTCAGGGCGGCTATGGGTTCTGCGGGGGCCTTACTGGCACCGCCTGCATCGAACCTCGTACAGCTCTTCGGCACCTTCGAGTACCCGCTCATTTGAGCAGACCTTGCGGACGTTTCTTATGGCGTTCAGGGAGCCGCATTTCTGGCAGACCGATGTGAGCCTGGTGACTTTCTCACTTTCGGGGATGAGCCCCAGGGTTGTCATGAAGGGCTCTTTCTTGTAGTCCTGGTCCAGGCCACTGGCCAGGACTATCTTGCCGTTGGAGGCCAGTGAGGAGAGGGCCTGGCTCAGGTTTTCGTCGCAGAACTGCACCTCGTCGACGCCCACGACGTCATATTGTTGCGCCAGCTCGATCATTGCTGAAGCGCATCGGGTTTTGTGGATATGTATGCCCTTATAGATGGGTCGTCTGCTATGAATGACGGGGGTCTCTTCCCGGTTGTCGCCTGAGAATAGAATCACCCTCTTACCCGCTCGGGCAAACCTCTCCAGTTCATGGAGGAGAAAGGAGGTCTTTCCGCTGAACATGGGACCGATAATAGTGTGAAGATATCCTTCCATTCTAACCTCCGCATAGCCATTTCTGCACTTTGCTATCTGTTGACTCCCGGTCAGCCGTTTAGGTTGTCCTCTTGTCGCCAAACTCGTTTTCGATATACTCCTTAACCTCTATCTTGGTATTCAGCTCTCTGTTTAATACTTTATCTTCTACCTTGCGCATAATAACACCGACCATTGGCCCCTGTTTGAATCCCAACTCTGCCAGCTCGCCGCCCGTTATCCAGTCAGAAAGGTGGAATGGATGTTCCAACAGTGCCCAATGCTCTACAGACAGTTTCTGCCACTGCTCGAGCCATTTGGGTTGCCACGCCAAACATATGATTCTGAATGTTTCTAGTGTCTTCGCTGCCTCGGGCGCCATGAGCATTTTCTTTACTGTTGCTGCTGGAAGTGACTTACTGTTGGCACACACAACGAGGTTCTTCAGGACGGCGCTAACTTCTTCGGCCAGTTGTTTTGATGAATTCAGTGCTCGCAGTATATCGAGAGCATACCTGGATGAGGCGTTGAAGGTTTCAGCGGGGTCAAGTGCACCCAGCCTCCGGCCTGACTGAGCCAGCAGCAGGCTCCATGCAACGGTCTCCTGGTCTGGTTTCAACCACTGCATGGTCAGGAGCGTTTCATGAAGGGCCGAGGGCCTTCTGCTCCCGAAGAGGGGCGACTGGTTGCGCAGAGATGCCACGTCGCCCAGCACTGTATCCAGCAGACCCGCTTTGTCCAACGTGGTGAAGGCCAGGTAGGGATTGCCTTGGGTGAGCATCATAGAGAGTTCGGAGCGGATGCGTTCTACGGAGACGCCACCCAGGTCGTTGGCCACTGCGCCCATGGCTTGGAGTGTGGATGAGGCTATTCGGAACCCCAGGCGGGCGTGGAATCGAACTGCCCTGAGCACTCGCAGCTTATCTTCCTGGAAGCGTTGGGCCGGGTCGCCCACGGCTCTGATAAGCCTGGCGGCTAAGTCCTTCCGGCCTTTGACGGGGTCATAGATTCGCCCTTGAACAGGGTCAAGGTACATGGCATTGATAGTGAAGTCTCGCCTTGAAGCGTCCTCTTTCTCGTGCGAGAAGCTTATACTTGATGGGTGGCGACCATCACTATAGCTGCCATCCTTCCTAAATGTGGCCACCTCCATCTGTTCGCCTTTATGGAGAACGATGATTACGCCAAAGGCCTTTCCTACTGGGATTGTTTGATTGAAGAGCCGCTCCACGTGATCCGGTTCGGCGCTTGTGGCTATATCTGCGTCCTTCGTACTTATTCCAAGCAACATGTCCCGAACACATCCACCAACCAGATAAGCTCGATGATTGTTTTGTTGCAGTATCTTTATAACCTCTACCCATGGCTGCTTCTCTGCCAATAGGTTTTGGACATAGCCCTTCATTGTTCATAGCCAGCTATATGTGTGTTTGGAAAGATGGTTTTAGCCTCTTCTAGGAAAACAGGAAGCTCTGCCTCTCTGTAACGCTCAGACAGATGGAACAGCTCCAGCCTGCCCACCTTGGCCTCTGCTGCCAGCGTCGCCGAAGCGGCAGCGGTCATGTGGCCCTTGTTCCAGGCCATCTGAGAGTCTCGGCCCAGAAAGTGGCTTTCGCAATAGAGTTGATCCGTACCACGGAGCCAATGGGCCAGGGGCTGAAGCTGGTCTGGTGCCAGACGGAAGTCTGTCAGGTAAGCGAGGCTCTCTTTTGGGGAGAGGCGCAGGATGGTGCTCCTGAGTGTGCCTGCGGTATATCGGCGGCCATCGAGGATGAACTCTGCGTGGTCCGGAACCTTCGGATTCTTCAGGTCTTTCAGCCAGGGCCCTTTGGTGAGTCCCATGGCCTCAACGGCCTTGGCGTCTACCAGAGGATGTGCCTTGTGCGTCAACTTATATGCGACACTGGGAATTATGTGGTCTAAGAAATAGACCTCAAGGGAAAACTCATCATTTTCCCTTATCACTCCTGCCTGACCTGTTTCGTTTTGATTATGTCTGACTTTGTATCCTTCTCTCACATAAAAATCTGACTTCTTACATGAGTTCTCCGATATCTCAGAAACACTCATAATTCCCGGCGAATCTTCGACCAGGTTCCAAACGAATCCCTGAAGGCGGTGTTGCAGAATGTCTATGGCACCAGGGGGGCCAAAGAGCTGAACCGGGACGGGTCCTCTGTGGAAATTGAATCTCAGAAAATGATCGAATCCACCTATATGATCAAAATGAAAATGAGAGAAACAAAGATGGTCTATCTTCTGAATATCTTTTCTTCCTAAGAAATCCAGGCAACTCATGCCGCAATCAAAGAGGAATCTTGTTTGGCCGCAGCCCGAATCCAGCACGACATATAAGCAGTTGTCCTGAAACACCCGTCCCAATATTTTGGATTTCAGCCCCATGAGCGCCCCGTGAGTTTGTGATCGCTATTCCTGTTGCAGTGCGCGCTTGAGGGCGCCCAGGGCGACCTTCATGCGGGTCTCATCCAGCCGGGGCAGTTCCAGGGGCAGCGAAACTGCTTCAACGGCGGGAGCTGAGCTGGCGTGCAGCTCGAGTAGTCTTTTGACCAGCAGACCAATGTTCTTTGGCCTGGTAAGTGAGAGCCAAGGTTCAACGGTGGAGGCGAGCCAGAGGTATGTGGCGGCTTCGTAGAAACGTCCCAGAAGCGCCAGGTAGATTCCCATCTCGTGGAGCAGAAGCTGGTGAGGAGGAAGGGAGTCCAACTGCGACTCCAGCACCTCCAGGCCGCGCTCTGGCTCACCACTCTCGGCCTGGGTTCGAGCTACCAGCAGGTGAAGGAGCACAAGTACCTCTTCCTGCGTAACCTGGCTGCGGCTGACCTGCTCTACAAGGCCATTGCCACAGCGTCGGCACAACAGTGAGGAGCTGTGGTTAGCTGTGCCACACTCGCCGCAGACGATGTCGCCAATGAGTTCTACCTCCACAGCGGGATGATCCTGCTCCCTGTCTCCCACGGCCGGAGAGCCGAGCCTGGATAGGATCAGCGCTGCGACGCTCTGGGGACACTCCGAGGTATCGGGAATGATCACCTGTTCTTCCTGCCCCTTTTGAAGCCACAAAGAGAGTCTGACTCCGTGCTCTCCCAAGGGAACAACGGCCTGAAAGCCGAGACCGGTGGTGAAGGTATTGAGGAGGGCCTTGGCATCGCCAGGGGTCATCCACTTAGCAAGTTGCTCAGTGAGATTCTTCATCAGCACACCCCTACTGCCGAGGTTCTCAACTAATTGATGTAATCTGGTGTTATCTTGTACTGACCCATATCATCAACGACAACCTGCACTTTGCCCGATGGCCAATGTATAGTGCAAACCTCCCACATATCCAGTTCCATCATCAAGACATCCTTGGCCTCGAAGACCAGGTTGGAGTAGATGTAGACTCTGAGCGTGGAAAGTGACTTTCCGAAGCCATGGTCTTCCCAGTAGTGAACGCCAACTCTGTAAGTCGTGTCCTCTTCGGGGAGGTCAAGGTTGACGTTCTCGGGGCCGGCGCCATCGGTATCGTCACGGTCCAAACCTGGGTCGTCGTTCACGGCGGGGTCCCAGCTTCCCCAATTGGGGTGGGGGTTGTACCAGTAGCAATCGTAAGGAATTGCAAACCATCCATCCGGCTTTCCGTCGCCATCGAGGTCAGGGCCGCCACCCATCGGGTGTACGAAGTGGAGGTCCACATCCGAGCCCGCTTCTGGTCCCGTGTCGGTTTCATCGGGATCTTCCGGGGTGTGCCAGAGCAGTTCTATGTGTATGGCTTCGTCTGGGATGACCACTACCTCGTAAACAGCGGGTTCGCAGGATTTGAGCCCCTGGTTGTCATAGACGTCCAGGGAGAAGGTGTAGAGCCCTGCCACGTTGGTTTCGAAGGAGGGATTGGGGAAGTTGATTGAGGGTATGAAAGTCGAGGCAGAGCCTTCGGGCTGTACCACGGACCACTCCCATTTCTCGAGGGTGGAGCCATCCAGGGCGTAGCTCTGGTCGCCTCGCAGGTGGAGGATGGTCTGAGGAATCACCTCGTCGCCTTCCTGGCACTTGATTACTGCCACGGGGCACTTGATTTCTACTCCAAGGCCCGAGAGCGGGACTTCATAGTTTTGCTGGAACGCGTCGTTCTTGATAATCAGCGTTCCCATGTCGAGAATCGGGTTATTGTTTGCATCCAGGGGATTTGGTACATCGGGTACGTAGGTGACCTTCACCACAACGCTGCCACCGATGGGAACCACGATAGGATTGTTGTTGGACGGGTCGAATTCCAGGGTGCTGGTATCGAAGTCGAAGTCCCCAGAGGAGCCCTCTTTCATCTCGAAGCCATAGATACTCAGCGGAGCTTCACCGCAGGCTCTGATCTCTACGGGCACGGATGCCATCTCGACAATCTTCCTGGCACCGAAATTGACCTGAGCAGGAATAGTCTCGATGCAGGGCACCGCCTCATTGCCAGTAAGGACCACTTCCACACCGTCGGGCTTCTTAGCGTCGTTAGAGAAGACCGTCACACGTCCTGTGGCAGGATCGTCGGTCTTTGGCGCAAAGGCTACCTGGATATCGAAGGTCTTCTGGGGGGGGATAATGATGGGCTCTTCGAATGTAATCCCTGCGGCACTGGCGGCACTGGAGGCATACTCTGAGCCCTCAACGAGGACGGAGAAGTAGGGGCTTCCTTTGAGGTTGAAGCCGGTGAAGAGGAGGTCCGACCCACCCACGTTCAGGATTGTCACCTTCTCTGTGTCGACCTTGGACATTCCCACGGTGCCGAAGTCGATTCGGTCGGGAAGCAGGGAAATGGAGGGCGGTCCCACGGAGGTGCTGAGGTTGATGGATACCTTACCCGAGGGGGCGTTGGCCGCATCGGTGTCAATTACGAGGGTTGCCCCTCTGTTGTCTTCATCGTATCGAGTGAAGACTATGCTGAGCACGATCTCATCGGGCATGGAGTCGTTGCCTGCCCCAGCCGGAGCCACGAAGAACTCGCTGCCTGACTCAACAGCCGCCTTATAGGCCGCCGGCAGGGTCAGTGCGAAGGCAGGCGGGTCTTCTTGCACGCCTTCGGGCGATGTGTACTGCAAGGCGATATCCTCAATGGCCATTTTCCTTTCGCCCGTGTTTTTTACTCGCACGGCGAAGGTGGTCGATTGACCCACAAGCAGTTGCGACTGGTCTACCCCGTATGAACAACTGGTCACAACGTTGCTTGAGTTGACCTGGCAGATGCCTGCGGGGAGGATTTCTATTTCAGGGTAGGTCTCGCCGGAAGTACCTCCGTCACCTGAACCGCCGCACGCCGTCCCCAGAACCGCCACACCCAAAATCACCAAGCCCGTTACATTGAACAATCTGGCCGTCATCGTATGCACCCTCCAGGGAAGCGGCAAGCTATCATTAATACGCCACCGCACACAGGGCGAAGGGTACCCGTGGGCCGATGGAGTGTCAACGAATAAACCGCCCTGTTCGGCGTGGGAAAGCTACCTCCGCTCCCTCTTCTTCTTCACTCGCCGGCCCCGTCGCTTTTCGTTCCCGACCAAGCCCCACTCCTCGACTCGGCCTACGTCCCACGACTACAGCTCTCCACCATTTCCCTTGCCTAATGGATGTTGCGGCGGTAGAAGCAGGCCAACTTCAACCCACAGAGGGGATTGCGGAATGAAGAGCACCATGACAAAGGGATTGATTCTGTCACTGCTCATTGGGGCAGCGGCCTGCACCAACGACAAGCCTGCACCGGGGGGAGAGGCCCCTGGCACTGCACAGCCTGTCCCTGCACAGCCCGAGGCGGCCAAGGCCCCGGAGGCGAAGCCCGCCGAGCCTGCCAGCGACAAGAAGGCCGTTCCCCCTGCGGCAGAGCCAGAGAAGGCCGCTGGGGCTCCTACGGGCACTGCGGGAAATGAGGGTGCCGCTGGTTCCAAGAAGGTTGAGCTCCAGTTCTACATCATGTCTCAATGCCCCTTCGGTGTGCAGGTGCTGGATGGCGTAATCCCTGCTCTGCGCAAGATCGGTGACCATGTTGATTTCAAGCTGGACTTCATCGGCGGCATGGAGGGCGACAAGTTTCAGTCTCTGCATGGTGACCCCGAGGTGGCCGGCAACATCGTAGAGCTTTGCACGATGAAGCACGTCCCCGACAAGTGGATGGATATGTTCACCTGCTGGAACGCCAACTTCCAGGCTCTCCCCGACAACTGGAAAGAGTGCGCTTCCAAGTCCTCGCTGAGCGAGGAGCTCAAGACGAAGCTGGCCGGATGTATTGATGGGGCTGAGGGGCGTGAGATGCTCAAAGCCTCCTTCGAGAAGGCTGGCAAGGCTGGCGCACAAGGCAGCCCCACCGTGTTTATCAACGGCGAACCGTGGACCGAAGGAAGGGACGAGATATCCTTCATCAAGGGTATCTGCGCCAAGCTGGGTGATCCAGCCCCTGAGATTTGTGCCAACCTCCCGAAGCCAGTCCCGGTGAAGCTGCTGGTTATCGCCGACAAGCGTTGCAGCGACCGAACCTGCAACACCGTTCCTATTACCAACAGCCTTAAGATGCCGGTGCCCGGTCTCGAGTTCACCGTGCTGGACTGGGAGACCCCCGAAGCCAAGAAGGCCTTCGAAGAGCATGGCCTGGAGTTCCTTCCCGCCATGATCTTCGATGACTCCCTCGCCAAGGATGCCGAGGCAAACAGCAAGCTTGCCCAGTACCTGCGCCCCACCAAAAAAGAGGGATATCAACTGCTCATGATCGAGGCTTATCACGATCCCAGGAAGGAGATCTGCGACAACAAGATCGACGATACCGCCGACGGCAAGGTCGATTGTGATGATGACCACTGCAAGGATAAGCTGGTCTGCCGACCGGAGCAGAAGGGTGACCTCAAGGTCTTCGTCATGACCCACTGCCCCTTCGGCCTGCGGGCTTTGGACGCCATGAAAGACGTGCTCAAGGCCTTTGGCACAGAGATCAAGTTTGATATTCACTACATTGTTACTGATATGGGCGGTGAGTTCAACGCTCTACATGGCCAGATTGAAGTTGACGAGAGTATCAGGCAACTTTGCGTAAAGAAAATGGTTCCGGAGAATTACAAATTCATGGATTACATCTGGTGTCGCAACGAGACCATCAGAAATCAGGAACCGGACACGGCTTGGACCAAGTGTGCTGAGCTGGTGGGCCTGGAGAGCGCCAAGGTAGAAGAGTGCTTCAATAAGGAAGGAAAAGAACTGCTCAAGGCCGAGGCAGCTCTGGCTTTGTCCCTTAATATCAGCGCAAGCCCCACGTGGCTGGTGAACAACAAGAGCCTCTTCCAGGGCATAGACCCCGCCGGGATTCAGCAGGGCATCTGCGGTGCCAATCCCACCTTCGAGGGCTGCAAGCAGCAGTTGGAGGGTGCTCCCCCCGCCCAGCAGGGTGAAGCTCCTTCTTGCGGTTAGTCCTGTCCGGCCAGCACCTTCACCCCAATTAGCTTTAGCCACCCCGATTAGCTCTGTCGGCCTATACTCCAGCGCCGATCAGGTGAACGGACCGAGCCCGCCTGATGCTGCGTTTTCAGGCAGACGAAGTAATGAAGGTCACTGGTTTTGCCTTCGTGTCTTCGGGTTAGGAGTGGCTGCGGCCCAATCGCCGAAGACCGAAGAGTGAGAGGAAGAGTGCCAGCAGCATGAGGGCATGGAGGGGCGTGGCTTGCGCCGAGGTTGAACAACCGGTGGATTTGGCTGGAGATGAGTCGAGTTGGTCTTCCGGGACGATGAACACCGTGGTGTCCTTGGTGCCGGGCTGTGTGGAGCTGTCCTGGGGAGGGGGTGAGAACTGGTCCTGACCAATCTGGTCGTTGCCGGTGATGTTGTCCGGGCGGACCATATCATTGGAGGTGAGATCCTGTTCGACGACGTCGGGTGAGACGACGTCGGGTTCAGGATCTGGATGGGTGCCGTTGGAGCACTGGCCGCTAAGGCACTGGTAACCAGCAGGGCAAGTTCCACAACTGCCGCCACAGCCGTCGGTACCGCATTCCATCCCTGCGCAGGAGGGCACACAGCATGAACCTTCGAAGCATTTGGCCGATGGTTCACAGCACTTGCCGCCGCAGGGAAGGTATTCGCAAAGGCATTGGCCGGTGACGCAGGAGCTATAGGCTCCGCAGCTTCCGCAGCTTCCACCACAACCATCATCTCCACAGACTTTGCCGATGCAGTTGGCCGTGCATGGGCCAACGCCGCTGCCACAAGTCATGGGATAGAGGCCAGCCGGGTCTGCCGAACCGGCGGTACCACAATCGTAATAGCTGCCTTCTGCGTTCCATCCGCAGGTTGGGTTTTCTACACTAATACAATCGATGCAGTGGAGGTTGCCCAATTCACACCAGAGGACCATGCCCTGGGTATTGCAGCATCCTTCCATGGTGACGGCCCCGCAGTCGGAGCCAATTGGGAAGAGGCTTCCGGCGCATCCCGAGGGCGTTCCCATGCATTGCCCCTGAACGCAGTATTGTCCCGAGGGGCAAGGGGGGGAGCAGGAGGCCAGGCAGTTCTGGGGGTATGTTCCCGAAGGATCGCCTCCTGTCTGCTCGCAGTCGTAGAATCCCTTCTCTGCCAGCCAGCCGCAGGTGGTGTCCTGGGAGGGGCAGTCGATGCAGTAGAGTTCCCCTGCTTCACACCAGACCACGCGTCCCTGGTCGTCGCAGCAACCCGGTTCGGTGTATGAACCGCAGAATGGAGCGCTGGGCGTATCGATGCCAAGGCACTCTGCGGGGTACTCTGCTGCGGCGTTTGTTGATATGAGAATCGCCAGCAAAACTATCGGCATTGTTGCCTGGAAGCGTTCCATAATGACCTCCTCCGAACCCCATGTTCCTTCTGGGACCACACGGTACTCTGGTGAGGCGTTGCAGGTCAAGATCAAGTGGTCCGCCCGCCGGTGGCGTAACGTCCCGGCCATTGGAAGGGGCACGAACGTTGGGTTTCGGACGATCATCCCGATCGACCTACCATGTGGAGCATTGTCCTCCATCCATCAAATACTCGATCTGGTCGACAGGACATGGCCCCGGGTCAGCTCGCATCGGAAAGTGCAAGCACGCTGTGTTCTTAATCTCCACGACACACGCTGCCCAGCCTAGAATATATGGCAACCCATCCATGGTTCCCATTCCACACCCTGACCGATGAAAGACGTAGTCCTTGGTTGGGCTAACTTGCAACTTCCAGCCACCATTAACAGCCTCCGGCAAAATGGCGGCGCCCCACCCCCCAGGATCCTCATCTCCCAAATAGCGGACGCTGTCTGTCGTCGTATCGACCAAGTAAACCTTGCCGCTCGAAGGCAAGCACATTCCGCCGCAAGGCAAGTCGCTCATCGCGGATGCGCCGGGCAAATCACCAAAGACGTTTCGCCATTTGGTTCGAACAATAAGAAGGTTATCATGCGGCTCAACACAAGGCGGCAAGGGGTTCACGGCAGACATCGTCCATTCGATTTGGTAAGGCCCAAAGCTAACCGGCGCAGGATCAATATAAACGCCAGTCCAGCACTCTTCGCGCATACAAAGCGCAAGATATTCTTCGCCTGGCACATACGGGATTGGCCCGCCGGCGGCGTCGCAGTTACCAGGGTCAAGGTCCGTCGCCAAATCAACGTCCACTGTCCCGCTCTCATCGGGCAAGGCCGTATCCAAATCCAGCGGCCTGCCATCGTGTTGGACGTCGCCATCGGGCACAGAACCGTCCACTCCAGACTCGTCCTGCGCAGCCCCGTCACCGCTCTCCTCAACGTCACGAATATCGTCAGTCCCCAGCGAATCACCGCCCACCGAAGTGGGCTCCTTTGAACTCCCTCCACACGAATTCAGACCCGCCAAACCCATGACCACTACCAGAGACCATAAGACTGTTTTCCGTACCATGGCTAAGCCTCCTATTCACTGTTCTTCCAGCGCCAAGTCATGACACGAGGTTGCGAAGTACGCAAGTCTGCTTCGGAGGGCAAGCAGTCCGCCCATCTTCGTTCTCGCTTTGGCAGGACTACGGCCACGAAATGCGTCCCTTGGGCGGCCCGGTCCCTGGCAACGGATCCGAACCCGTGCGGGCAAGTTCATCTTGTGCGAGGGTTTAAGTTTGTTATGCTGCGTGGCAACGGAGGTGCCTGATGAGAATTTGGTTTGGTTCGATTGCGGCTGTTGTGATTGCCGGCGGCATGGTCTTTGGAGTTGGGGGGTGCAGCAGCGATTCTGGTGGGACGAAGCCTGCCGACGTCGTTGATCTGGCGGGCTCTGACGCTGATGTGGTTGGGGGGGATGTGCT
>CAZQHM010000022.1:0-64838 GCA_964593355.1 uncultured Myxococcales bacterium | reverse complement strand
TACACACAGGTGGCAGCGTTCAAGGACAGCCTGGCAAATCTCCACGGCAATACGGTCCATGCCTATGTGACTGTACTGAAGATATTCTTCCTCTACTGCGTGTTGCTCGACCTGATAGAGAAGAGCCCCGCCGTGAAGCTCAGGAGTCCCAAAGTCTCCAGGAGGCCACCGGTGTTTCTGACCGAGTCGGAGTCCCTGCGGTTGATGGCGGGGGTGGACCGGAGTTCTCTGTACGGGAAGCGGGACTATGCAATCCTGGCCGTTCTTCTCAGCACGGGCATCAGGGTCGGGGAGGTCGTGCATGTTCGACTCTCGGACCTATTCGTCGACGACTCGGGCGACATCTTCCTCAACGTCCTCAAAGGGAAGGGAGGCAAGGCCCGACGCGTCAAAGTGCCTGCAGAGACCTTTGCGGCCGTGCAGGAGTTCGCTACTGCGGTGTGCCGGTGGCAGCCCCTGGGGCCGCGGTCGATGCCCCTTTGCCTCCACCTGAGGGGGCACAAGCAGTGGGAGCGGGGCGACGTGCCTCTCGTCCGGATGTCCACTCGCCAGGTCCAGGCAACGGTCACGGGCGCTGCAAAGAGGGCGGGAATCCAGAAGCAGGTTTCTCCCCATACGCTGAGACACACCTGCTTCACCCTAGAGATGATGGAGGGTGCCAACCTCCTGGAAATCAAAGAGCAGGCTGGGCACGACTACCTCGGCACCACCCAGAAGTACCTCCACCTGGTCGACAGCATGAAGCACAACGCCGTCGACAGAAACCCTCTGTTTCTGAAGGCAAGGCCCTACCAGGAGAAGGAAAAGCTCAAGCGCAACGTGGTGGATCGGCTGGAACGGCTGGGCGTGAGCAAGAAACTGGTGGAGACCGTCCGGGAAGAGCTCTCGCTCGGCTGGCGAGACCGCCGCACCCACATCGACGAGGATCTTTGGATGCCACTGAGAGAAGCGGTCAAGGCGGTGGTTCACTTGAGCCGGTCGGCCAGGACCGCCCGGCAGGCGATGCTCAAAGGCGGCGTACGCACCATCACGCAGGATGGACAGTCCTGGGCCTGGCGGGACCACGTCCAGGAATTGGTGGAGGACTTCTTGCCCCTCAAAGCCTCTGCCGAACTCTATGGCATCAACGAACGAACCGTGCGCCGATGGCTCAAGGAAGGGACCTTGAGCGCCGACGCCGATGCCAAACCCTGGGGCGGGAAGTGGATTGTCCGAGCCTCCAGCCTATCCCGTCTGCTCGGCAAATCGCGGACAAGAACCGGCCAAATCGCGGGCATCAAGCCGAAACGCGGACACAAGAAGGCCCCGAAGAAGGGCTAAGTCAACACTACCGTGCAAATCGCGGACATACAGGGCCGAAGATCGGGGTCCCAGCATCGCTGACGGCACTCCGTGCCGTCAGCCCGCCTAGCAACCATGCGGGCCAGAGCCCTAGGGAAAGTCCCAATTCCGTAACTGGATCTTCTACGAACCTCTCCAGCCGCCCGATGGATCGGAGCGGACGCCCTTTTGTAACCCAATGTCACGCTGGCCCGGTCGAGGCCAGGAAGGAGAACGACTATGAGTGAGCAAGTGAAATGCCCGGTCTGCGGCAAGCAGGCCCAGTGGATTGGCTGCTACGGGTGCGGAGATGACATCGGCACGGTCTCGTGCGGCACCTTCGGAGCCATGCCCGGAGTGTGCTTGAGCGAGTTGGAACGAGTGCGACGAACGCCAGAGCCATCGGTGAAGCGGGAATGGGACGAGAGGAGAGAGCGGTGAGCAGTGAGCGGTGGGCGGTGAGCCAGCAGGAGCAAGCCCAGAGTTGTGGGCTGTGGGCGGTGGGCTGTGAGCAGCACAGCATCTGCGATAGTGCTCACTGCTCTCCTGCAGCCCGCAGTCTGCAGCCTGCAGCCTTCTCACAAAGACTCCAGCGCCTCTTCCATGGCGGCCGTGTCTTCGTGAACGTAGATGCGGGTGGCTTCGGCGGTGCGATGCCCGAGGGCCTTGCCCACCAGCACGAGGTCATGGGTACGGCCATAGAGCCGTGTGCCGAACGTGTGGCGGAGCGAGTGGACGCTCAGACCGGTTCGGTCGATGCCAGCCCAGGCCAACCACTGCTGAAACCGAATCTGGACCTGCCGGGCAGAGATGCGCTCGTCCCGGTTGGACAGGAACAGCGCCGGCGATTCGCTGGCCTCCTGCTGCCGCTGCCTCAGGTACTTCCGAAGCAGCACCCGCAAGTCGGTGTTGAGAAACCGGGTCTCGGTGCGACCGCCCTTGACGTGGACGGTGATGCGCTTGGCCTCCAGGTCCACGTCGGCGATGTCCAGCCCCACCAGTTCGGCAAGCCGGATCCCGGTGCCCAACAACACTTCGAGCATGACTCGGTCTCTGGCAGCGGCCGCACCCTTCCGTGCGGCGGCCTCTCGCACCAGCCGTTTGCGTTCGGGGTCGGTCAGCACCGAGGGCGAGTGACGGTCGGTGCGGCGAATCTCAATCCCGAGAGCCGGGTTGCGGGCCACGACTTCGGTGTCGACCAGCCACGCACCGAAGGAGCGAGTCGCTGCCTTGATGCGATTGACGGTCACTTCGGAGCGGGGCATCCCGTTGGTCTGGAGCAACACCGAGTCCGACGCCAGCCACTGCTGGACAAGACCGGCGGTCACGTTCTCAACGGAGATGTCACCGGCGAACCGGGCAAGCCCGAGCAGGTCTCGGCGGTACACGTCGAGGGTCAACGGACTGCGGCGGTTCGCCTTGAGGTAGGTGCAGAAGGCCTCGACGGCCTGTGGGATGGTCATGACTCACTCCTCTGGAGCAAACCCCTGGAAGACGCCCTCGGCATAGGCTCGCCGGTTGCTCCGGTCGATGAGCCAGTCCGCTGCCTCGTCGTACCCCATCTGTCGGGTCAACCCGGCGATGGCGGGCAGGTCCAGCATGTTGAACATCCCCGAGTCTCGTGCTGCCGCGATTCCCTCGTACACCGCCGCTGGCACCCGCACCGGCTCTGGTCTGGTTGCGGGGTTGGCTTCGGTGCTGCGCTCGATGACTTCGAAGCGGTCAACGCCCGGGATGAGGTGCAACGACCGACCGCCGTCCCACCTGACCCGGACTTGTCCGAGCGGCCCGGTGGTCACCGACTCGACGGTGCCCGTGCTCCCAATGGGAATCGGGTTCGGGTCGTTGGGCATGGAGATGAGGCGGATGCGGTCACCCTTCTTTACTTCGGTACACATGGTTTCCTCCTTGGGAGAGCAGTGGGCTGTGAGCTGTGGGCTGTGGGCTTGGAGAACAGTGGCTCCAGCTCACTGCTTCGTCTGACGTTCTTACTGGTTGCCATTGTGGGGCTCGCCAGTGTGGTCCTGGTTGCCATCGGCCACTTCGGCCTCGTCACTCGGAGCATCGGGCCTGAGAGCAGTGAGCTCTTGCTCCTTCTTGTTCGGCTCACCGCCCACAGCACACCGCTCACCGCTCTTCAAAAACCGCTTCTCGTCTTTGGGCAGCGGCAGCACCTCCAGCCAGTCCTGTTGGTGGAACCAGACCAGGGCGGCTCGGACGATGCGGCGAATCTGGAGCACGCTGGCCTCCGCCCTGGGTTTGCCCTTGAGCAGGGTGGCCGCTTCGCTCTTCAGGAATGCGGCGACGTGGACGGTCAGGATCTTCCCGACCTCCTTCTGCTCGCCCATCTCTTCGATGAGCATGTCCAGCGTGCGTCGGGCCGTCCCGATGGTCGAAGGCTTCTGGCCCTCGTCGGTCAGGTGCTGGATGTACTGCGCTGCGGCTTCTTTCAGTGTGATGCTCTGTTCCATGGTTCACTCCTCTTCAAAGCAGGGGCCCCGAGTCGGAACCACCGTGGCTCGGCCCGACGCCCCTGCGGAATGGCTTCAGTTGATGGCCTCGCTCGGCTTGTCCGTCAGGAGCGCTGCCAGCTTCTGCCGGAGTTCTTCGGGCCCCGTCCAGGTCAGCAGGAAGTGGCTTTCGGAAGCCAGTCCGGCTCGCTTGATGGCAGCGATGGCGGCGTTATGTTCGTCCAGCGACCCACCGGCGGGCATGGCCAGCAGTGCGTAGAGGTGACCCGAAGGCAGCCCGTGGGGTTCGGTTGCCAGGGCCACCAGATAGGTGTTCGCCAGTCTCTTGATGCGTTCCATGTTCATGGGTTACTCCTCGTCGCCGGCCAGGAAGGAGACCGCCGTCTCGAGGCGGCTTCGAATCTCGCCCAGGTCCCCGACGTAGCCCCAGTTGCGGGCGTCCTTGGCCTGCTGCGTGTGGTGCTCGGCGAGCTGCTCGCTGAGGCGCTTCATCAGAGTCTCGATGGCCTTGCGGTTCTCGTCGTATGCCTGCTGGGCCGTCCTGGTCTCTTTCGGGTACCTGCTTCTCATCGTTCCCTCCTTGGGGGCGGCTCCATCGCCGCCGCCTGTGCCCATGTACATTGCAGGGGGTGTTCCAGGTGGGGCCTGATTCCGAAGAAACCGCGGCGTCGTAACTCTGCGAAATCTCTAGGTATTTTCGGGGTGCCAAACGGGGCGATTGGGGCCGGTGAGCCCGGCGCAGCCCTTCTTTGGCACAAAAGTGTCGAACCAGGGCTCCAGCCCCCGAAGGTGGCGACATGACTAAGCTTTCTGGCCCTCACTCTTTGCGGCCTGGTAGCCCAGGAACGTCACTCTTTGCAGGCCTCACTGACGAGGAGAAGGTGCTGGCAGCGACACTTTCGAGCCCGGCGGTGTGGGGAGAGGCGTTTCTGTACGACCGGGATGGGAAGCCCAGGAAGTACCGCACCTACCAGCGGGAAGACCTGGAGTGCGACCACCCGAGAATCGTTCACATGGACGGCCGAGCAGTGGGCAAGACCGTGGACCTGGCCACGCTGCTGCTCTGGTTTGCCTTCACGCACCCGGGCAAGTCGGTGCTGGTAGCGGCCCCGTACCAGGGGCACCTCGATACCATCATCGAAGAGGTCGAGCACCAGTTGAATGCCAGTGCGGCGCTCCACGACAGCGTAGCCCGCAACGCCAAGGGCTTCCCCAAGATCCGTCGCAAGCCCTACTTCGAAATCGAGTTTACCAACGGCGTCATGGTCTACTTCCGACCCGGCGGCACCGGAGGCGCTGCCTTTCGCTCTCTGCACGTGGACTTCCTGCTGGTCGACGAGGCGGCTTGGTTGCCCGAGGCTTCCTGGAAGGCGTTGCGCCAATGCCTCAACGCCGGGGGCCAGTTCCGAGTCTACTCGACCCCCAACGGACTCCGCGACACCACCTACTACCGAGTGACCCAGAGCAAGGAGTGGACGCAGTTCCACTGGCCATCGTGGATTGCCCCGGACTGGTCGGCCCAGCGAGAAGCCGAACTGCTGGAGTTCTACGGCGGGCGAGACACCCCGGGCTGGCAGCATGAGGTGGCCGGCGAGCATGGCAAGCCGACGTACGGGGCGTTCAACACGGTCGAGGTGATTCGCTCGCTGGCCGAGTTGCCCGACTACCGTTGCATTCGGATGACAGGTGAGTCGCTTCGGGACTGCGCCGATGAGCAGGCGGTCCGAGACCGAGTGGAGCAGGTGCTGAACCTCAAGGGCGGGCACGGACTCTACTGGCTGGGCGGCGACCTGGGCTACACGTCGGACCCCACGGAACTGCTGCTCTTCGAGGAGGAGCCCGACACCGGCCGACTCTCCCTGCTGCTTCGAGTGCATGCCGAACAGATACCGTACCCAGTCATCACAGAGGTCATCGCTCTGATTGACCGGGTCTACTCGCCGGCCGGTCTGGGAGTGGACCGTGGCGGCAACGGGATGTCCGTGGTCCAGGAGTTGCTGGGCCTGGACAAGTACCGGGAACGCCACCTGCTGGGTCGGCTGGTCGGGTACGACTTCGGCGGCACCCTGGCGGTCGCCGAGGATGAGCACGGCCGCCCCATCCGCAAGCGGGTCAAGGAACACATGACTGCGCTCATCAACGAGGCACTCAACGGGCGGCGCCTCTCCCTGCCGAAGCAGGACCACGAAGTCGAGGACCAGCTCTGCACCCAGACCTACGTGCTCACCGACCACGGGGTGGTCTACTCCAAAGGCAACGACCACATCGTCGACGCCATGCGCTGCGCCCTGCTTCGGCGAGCCCAGGACCGAGGCGACCTGTTCGATGCGGTGGAGGTGCTGGTCAGCCTCTCGCCGGTAACCACGAAACCGATATTCGAGTGAGGGAAGCACCATGAGGAAGAAAAGAAACATACAAGCCCGGCGGCCAGACCGGACAGAGACCACCGGCCACGCGCCATCCCAACTAGGGGCTGCGGCGGCGTTGTCGGGCACAGCCTTCTCGGAAATCGCTGCTAAGAACGCCATTCCCCGGACGTGGGAAGACCGAGCCCGGAAGGCGGTGGAGTACTACCAGGAGGAGCCGCTCATCTCGAACTGCATCAATGCCTGGCGCACGTTTGCGCTCGGCGACGAGATTGCGGTGACGGCGGAGAAGGACTCTCTTCAGGACGAGGTGACCGACCTCTTCTACAGCCTGGACCTGAATCGGTTCGTGAAGGACATGGTGCTTCAGCTCCTGGTGAAGGGGGACTGCATCGGCTATCGGGTCAAGGGCCAGGGAGGCGACATCGACCGGGTCATCTGCGTGAACCCAGTTTCCGTGCGGCTACGGTTCGAGAACGACGTGCTGGTCGAGGCGGTGCAGCGACCGCAGAACCTGGATGGCAGCTATGCGGAGGACATCACGCTGGACCTGGGGGCGATGCTCCAGCTCAAGTGGAACGCTCCGGAGTTTGAGCCCCGGGGCAACTCCATGGTGCTGCCCGCTTTCGAGGCCATTGAACTGCTGCGGGACTATCGCCGGGCCGAACGGGCCATCGCAAAGCGCTGGGCGACGCCGCTGAGGTTCGTGCAGGTGGGCGGGGCCTATGGCGGGAAGATTGTCAGTCCGGACCAGAAGATGCTGGAGCGGATCCGTGACGAACTGGACCGCATGGACATGAAGTCCGGGCTGGTGGTCCCCTTCTACGTCAAGGCCGAGACTTATGGCACCGAGGGGGTGACGCTCAACACCGAAGCCAAGGTTCGGGAGGTGAAGGAGGACATTCTGGTAGCGCTGGGCATGGCCCGCAGCATCGTCACCGGCGACGGCCCGAACTTCGCTACGGCCTCGGTCTCGATGCAGAAGATGGTCGTGCAGTTGAAGGAGATCAAGCAGGCGGCCCGAGAGATTCTGGACTGGGTCTTCGACGCCTGGATGGAAGCGAAGGGGCTCGGGGACGTGGCGCTCCACTACCAGTTCTCGGACCTGGACCTCAACGCCGAGGTGGACCAGAAGCGGCTGCTGGTCGAGCTCTACGACCGGGGCCTGATTTCCAAAGAGACGCTGCAACAGAAGATGGGCCTGTCACCCGAAGTGGAGAGCAAGCAGCGGGAGGGCGAGGACATCGTTGTCGACTCGAACTGGTCCGTCCAGGACATCTCCCAACTGGTGGCCCTGGAAGTGCTGACCGTGGACGAGGCCCGACAGCGTCTGGGGCTGAGCCAGCCCGCAGAGAAGGCCAAGGAGCAAGCGGCCCAGGCGGACGTGGAACGTCTCTACGCCCGTCACGGGCACAACCCAAAGGAGAATAGGGCATGAGCGAGAACAAGAACCAGGGACTCTGGCGTGAGAAGGTGCTGGCAACGGCGAAGGCCTTCCACGACCGAAACATCGTGGACGGCACCACCGAGGGCAACCGCATCATCGGAGTCGAAATCATCGGCGGCGCCACGGGCCGACCCGAGACCGACTACAAGAACGGCAAGACCGCCTGGTGTGGGTACTTCGTCCAGTGCTGCTATCGGGCAGCGGGCTTCAACAAGGGCCTGTCGCTGGCCAGCCCGGGCAAGGCGATGGAGGTGGTGGGCAAGTACCGCAGCGGAGCGCTTCCGGGCGCAGCGGCCTTCGCCCTGGACACCCGCACGGGAATCGTCGAGCCGATCAAGGATCTTCACAAGCGGCTTGGCATGATGCGCACGGTCGTGAAGGCCCCCGGTCCGGTGACTCCCGGCGACCTGGTGGTCTACCGCAAGGACGACGGCAACTCGTGGCAGGGCCATGTGATGATGGCCTACGCCGTGAGTCCAGACGGCAAGGAACTGACCATCATCGAGGGCAACTCCTACAAGACCCTCGGCCCGGACGGGAAGCGTCGAGATGGCGTGGGCTCCCGGGTCTTTCGCATCGACGACCCGTACTTGACGGCCTTCATCAGTCCCAGCGACCTCGACTTCGACCCGGCCTACCAGTACTTCGCAACCCAGGAGAAGGCCCAGGCGGCGTGGGAGAAGCTGGTGGCAGCAAGGGCCGGCAATGCCTGATGTCGAGCAGGCCAGGCGAATCCGAGAGGCGGTTCTGGAAGCAGCGAAGCGTCGGGACCGATACGCCGAGGAGCGAGTGAAGCAACTCACCGCCGCTCTCTCCAAAGCCTCCACCGACGTCGCTGCCCAGATTCGCCGCTTCGAGGAGAAGCTCACGCTCAAACCCTGGCAGCAGATGCGCCTGGCCATCCTGAAGGAACTTCAGGCCAAGGTGGACGGGGTTGCCAGGGAACTCACCGATTCCTGGAAGGTCGGCATCCGAGCCACCGTGGAAGGCGCCCTCCGTCTCGGCATTGAAGACGGCATCGGCCAGTTGGAGGTGTTGCGCCTTCCCAACTTCCGGGACCTCACCGATATCAGTCGCAACACCCTGGTCAAACGCACCTTCTCCACCATCGACCGCCCCGCCATCGACTTCCTGGCCAACTATCAGGTCCAACTCCTCGGCGACGTCACCACCGAGCTGGCGTCCGGCATCCACCGCACCGTGACCGCCGGGATCCTCGCCGGCAAATCCATCCCCCAGGTCGCCCGGGAAATCGGCGGAGTCGTTGACGACAAAGAAGCCTTCCGCACCGCCGGGAAGACCGTCTTCAAGACCGCCCAGCAGCGGGCCACTCTCATCGCTCGGACAGAGACCCTCCGTGCTCACAACGAGGGGCGGATGGTGTTCTACCGAGAGGTCGGCGTCTCCCACGTCGAGTGGCTGACGGCGCATGATGAGCGAACGTGCCCGGTCTGTGCGCCGCTGGATGGGAAGGTGTTTCCGATTGGGGAGAGCCCGAACATGCCCCACCCGGCTTGCCGTTGCACGACATGTGCAGTGGACCCCACCAGTTCCACCTAGCCACTTGCCCTGTGCGCCTTTGCCCTTTTAGTCAGCCAAAGTCCCGAGTCTTGCTCACCAGTGACCCGCCTGCCCGAGGTTCCTTGGTCACCGGCTTAAGCACTTGTTTCGATAGTCATCGAAGATGTCCTGCAATTTTTCGGTTTCGACTTCGTGGACTCTGCCGAAAGACCAGTGTATTCTCGGTTCGCTGGCAGGAGTAGCGGAGCCCCGACTGTGTCCGCATGCAGGAAGGTGGTCGGATGCTGCTGATGCCCAACCTGGATCGCATGATGCAACGAGGCAAGAGATGGCCCACAAGGACGAGATAGCAAGGGTATTGGCCGATTCCCACCGAGCGACCGAGCCTGGGATTTGCAAGATTGTTAGGCTCCTTGGAGACAAAGAGGACGATGTCCGAGAGCCAATCAAGCTCCTGGAAGTCAATCCGGCGACTTCTCCGTCCGGGATCTATCCCATAGCCTTTACAGCCGATCCGCCCGAGATTCCGTACGCTTCAGTTGTCGTCGAAGTGACGGAAGGGGAGTACGAGCAGATTCGTACCGGAGTCTTACCATTGCCGAAGGGATGGCGGCTCGGCGATACCCTCTATCCAGCGGCGGTTTGACCCATGGCTACTTGGAGCGAAGCGTTCGCTGCTCAAGCGGAGTCTGATCTTCAGGCGTTTGAGCAGTTGGCTGACACGACCCTTCCGACCTGTCATAGACTACACTATTTGCAGATGTGGTTGGAGAAGCTCTGCAAGGCCTATTTGTGGTTGCCAGAGAAACGGATGGAATCCGACGTATGGACACACAATGTTGTTGCCAAGGTACTTCCCCGTCTGGTCGCCGAGCATTGGCGCAGAATCGGTTTCCAACAGAAGCCCGATATGGAACCGATTCGGGCGATTTGTCGGGAAGTGGATCGTCTGCACCCGCAGGTGGACGACAACGGACGCAGGCCGGATAATGTAGAGTACCCATGGCCGGGTACGTCTGGTGATACGGAGATCCCGGCCCGTTGGAAGTACCCTTTGACGGGCAAGCTGAACACAGGTCCTGCCAGGTTGCTCCTCAAAGCAGCCGCAAACCTAACGCGGAACCCGGCCATCTTCATTCGATAGGCCAACCGGTGGAATCTGCTTCTGGTCGCTAGATTCGGCGAGCTTGCAGACATTGGAGTCTGTTCATGAGCCCCCGGGAGACTCTCTGACTTGTGGCCCTGGTAGGGTGACGTGGGCCGTAACGCATAGGGCGGGTCTCATCGGGCTGCATGCTCACTCAGATCTTCCTGTCATCCCGAACGAGATTCGCATGTATTACACTTACATCTGATTCGTTAATTGTCTTGCATTTCTCTCGGTCCTCACAGTGGATAGCCATCGAGAGGTAGATAAGAGCCGCCCTTGCGAGCTTCAAGATTCGAAGCGTACTGGCCTCGAACTCAGGTCTGCGGATGTTCTGAAGAAGTCCAGGGCGCGGGCCCTGGTTGGGTTCTTCGGAGATTCTGCTTCGAACTCCCTTGCGAATGGCGAGATACCGATGCTCGATTGCGTGTCGGGTCTCTGCCAAGTGTCGTGCCTCTGGCTCGATGCTCTCTCGGAAGTCATCGTCACCGTGGAGGTCCTTGCTCAGCCAGTACAGACCGCGGAGTGGCCAGTTCCTGCGGCCAGCGAAGGTCCCACTGAGTTCGTGCCGCTTGGCATCCAATCGGTCGAACCATACTCGGCGAAACGATACTTCCTTCGGACGTCCAGGGAGGCCGAAGTAGTGCCAGATGAAGAGAGCCAGCTTGTCGAACAGGGAGTAGCTGGAACGGAAAGAGGCAGTTAGCATCTCTGTGTGCCACCCGTACACGTCGTCTCCAGGCAAATCGTAAAGTGCCACTTCGCGATCGGAGAAGTGGGGGTGTACTCCCTTGATGCCCAGGTAAGCCATGAAGCGAGCAGAGACGAACGACTGCTTCAATTGGTTGAATAGCCGCTGACTGACCGGTTCCTCCCCGCTTCGGGTCAACAACGGGGGAGTCGTGAGGATGTCTCTTGCAGCCACCGAGTAGCTGCCAAGGTCGTTGAGCGGATTGAGAAACAGGACGTTGTCCAAGCACCACTGCCTGTACGCCACCTCGTCGCGCGACTCCCCGAGAGGGAAGACCTTGGTGAGAACGTTCGTCTTCGGCTCACCAGCCAGAACTCGATCCACGTCATGAAGCATCCGTTCGAATTCTGGTCCGAAGCCCAGATGGATGTCCCCGAGGAGGCTTTGAGCAAGACAATTTCTGGCCCGTTCGAGAAGTAACGCAACGTGGCCAGCGTCGTAAAGGCAGCCTGCATAGGCCATCAGTCCTTGGCCAAGGTTGCCTGCGGCCATGGCGAATCCCGGGGCGAATTGTAGTGCCAGCCCCCACAACTCAACGGCTTCAATGACTCGGCCCACAAAACTCATCGAACTGGCCAAATTGGTAAGGATATGACAATGCAGGGCGGTCGAAGCATGGCCGAGGCGGGCCAGTTGAAGGGCCTTGCGGAGGTGCAGGATCTCCAGGCCGACTGTGTCATGTTCCCATGCCCACTGGCTTGGGCCATCGGCACGAGACCTCCAACGAAGCGACGAGTAGGCGTTCGCAATGACGTAGTTGAAAGTGACTCGCTGCTCGGCGGAGAGCTCACCTTCGCACATCTGCTTCAGAAGAACGAGTGCGTGCTGTACGCCGTCATTCGAATCGAGCTCGTGTGAGACATCCACAAGCCGGCCCAGACTCTCCAGAGCAGAGGACGGCGGCAGCGATCGTACATCGCTCCATTCCAACAACTCCCTGAGGACCTGTTCGGGATTCAACATGTTCTCCTCCAACCAGAGGCCGAGTGCCCGCCAACTGTTGGCAAGCACGACAATACCCGTCGGGCGCTCGGCAGACAATGTCGTCGGCCTTCTTTCGCTTGACGTTGGCGGCTTCGATGTTATGGATGCGGCCCTCCTCCCCAATCACAATGTCACCCCCACTCGTTCGACAGCGATCTCGCCTGACGCCATCCTGTCCTCGTGACCGGGCGCAACTGCCCGCCACGGACCGGAGGCGCTGGCCGTGTTTGCGAACGATGCAGAGCGGTTCCTCTTTTTGCTCGAGGCCGATGCTGAGCTGTCGGAGTTCTTCGAGCACGAGGGACTGTCGGCCAAAGCACGGGATGAAGAGCGGCCTAAATACATCACCAACTACATCGGGTCGAAGCAGAAGCTGACGGACTGGATTTGGAAGGCCACGCCGGACGATGCGACCTCGGCGGCGGATGCGTTCTCGGGGTCGTCGGTCGTCGGGTACATGTACAAGACCCACGGACTGGCGGTGTCGTCGTGCGACCGGCTGGCCTATTGCCACCACATCGCCCGGGCCATCGTCGAGAACGATGGAACGACCCTCTCGGACGAAGAAATCGCTGCGCTGGTGGTGGACAACCCCAAGGCCCGGGACTTCGTTCGGAAGCACTTCGCCGGCGCCTACTTCCAACCGGGAGTTCACGGGGTCATCGATACCATCCGCTCGAACATCGACTCGACCGGCATCGGCGGGTTCAAGAAGGACATCGCTCTGTTTGCGCTGGGCAAGGCCTGCATCACGGGCAAGGGGGGCTTCGGCCACTTCGGCACCACGAAGCAGCAGGACGGCCGAGCCGACAGCCCCGCCGAGTTCAAGGAGCGCTTCGCTGCCAACTGCAAACGCATCAACGCCCTGGTGTTCAAGGGCGAGAAGCCCTGCAAAGCGTACCACGGGGACACCCGGAAGGTGCTGGCCGGCATCAAGGCCGACGTCGCCTATTTCGACCCGCCCTACGCCACCGAGTTCTCGCAAACCAACTACGAGCGGGCCTACCACTTCATCGAAGGGCTCATGACCTGGTGGGACGGCAAGGAAATCCAGGCCGACTCCAAGACCCGGCAGTACGAGATTCCCACCGAGGTCACTCGGGCCAATGCCAGCCAGTTCTTCTCTGACTTCCTGACGGCAGCGAAGCACATCCCGCACTGGATCATCTCGTACCGGGACCACGCCTTCCCGACCGAGCCCGAAATCAAGAAGATCATCGCAGCGGCCGGCAAGTCCAGCCGCATGCAAACCAGAGAACACAAGTACAGCATCTCGGCCCGCCACGGGGAGAACTCGGTGGCCAAGGAACACCTGTTCGTCTGCACGCCCGGCGAGAGCAAAACCGCAGGCGAGGTGGTTGACGAGTTGCGAACGGCTGCGGAAGCGGCAGAGGCCGAGATGCAGACCGTCGGCGAGCCCGAGGAGGAGGATTTCTTCCTCTCCCTGACCGCTGCCCACGACCCGGAACTCCTCGAGGCGCTGGCGGCCCAGAAGGACGAGGATGCCGTCCGGGTCACAGCGTTCATGGGCAACAAGTACTTCATCCTCGACTTCCTCTGGAAGCAGACGCCCAAGGACGCCAAGTCGGTGCTCGACGCCTTCTCCGGAGGGGCCAACGTCGGGTACTTCTACAAACGCAAGGGGCTGCGGGTCGTCTCCAACGACAAGCTGGCCTACCCGCACGCCATCGCCCGGGCCCTCATCGAGAACTCCAAAGAGACCCTGACCGACGAGGACATCGAGGGCCTGTTTGCCGACAACCCCAAGGCCAGCGACTTCTGCGAGCAGGAGTTCCACGGCTACTACTTCACGAAACCGATCCTGCACTTCCTGGACGTGACCTGGGCCAACATCCAGGCGCTCCAGGGATACAAGAAGGACCTGGCGCTGGCAGCCCTCGGCTGGACCGTGGTGGGCAAGGCCAAGTTCGGGCAATTCTCCCGGTCGAAGAAGGCTCTCACTGGGCCGGTGAGCAACCCGGAGGGCCGCCAGACCTCGCTGACCAACATCCCCCTCACCGACTTCCAGCACCGCTTCCGCCTCAACCTGGCCCGCATCAACAAGCTGGTCTTCGACAACGGCCAGGACAACAAGGCCACCCGGCTGGAGGCCGTCGAGGCGGTGCGAAAGACCGACTGCGACCTGGTCTACGCCGACCCGCCGTACATCACCCAGTTCGGCACCAACGACTACGAGATGAACCTCCACTTCGTCGAGGGCCTGATGACGATGTGGGAGGGCAAAGAACTTCGGGACAACGCCCGCAAGGACTACCAGTCCTCCACCCGCTACACCCGGGAGACCATCGAGAAGCTCATCGCCGACGTCGTCCGTGGCGCTGGCGGAAAACACCTCCTGCTCTCCTACCGGGACAAAGCGTACCCCGACGAGAAGACCATCCGAGGTTTCTTCCAGGACCGATACAAGAAGACCCGGGTCACCGGCATCGACGTCCAGTACGGGATGATCCGCAACGACCCCGAGTCCGGCGGCAAGTACGCCCGGGAACTGGTCTTCGTCGGTTCCGAGCCCATGGCAGCGAAGGCGAGTGTGGAGACCATAGTGGCCTCCACGGCAGAACCGCCCAACTTCCACATGCGGTTCACTGCTGAACTCGATACCGAAGCTCTCTCGGCCGAGGCCAGCAAGCCCGGCGACAAGCGCTTCAAGTTCATCCTGACCCACGTCGGGACCAACCGAAACGGCGACCACTTCACCGCCGACGAACTTCGCCAGGCAGCAAAGAGCGCGGTGGGCCGGAAGATCGACCTGTCGCACAGCCAGGAGTTCCGGGACATCGTGGGCGGTATCGTCGAGGCCCGGTTCGTGGACGACGGGGAGAACTCCCGGGTCGAGTGCGTGGGGGAACTGTTCGCCGAGGACTCGGAGCCCGCCCGCCTGGCCTACAAGCTCATGAAGCGGGGCATCGTCCACCACGTGTCCATGGAGTGCGACTACCAGCAGGGCGAGTGCTCCGTCTGCGGCAAGAAGGTCAAATCCAAGGCCGACTACTGCCCGCACCTGAAGAACTTCAAAGGGAAAGCCTACCAGGGCAAGCCGGTGTTCGAGGTCCTCCACGGGGTCACATTCACGGGCATGGGCCTGCTGGATCGGGAAGGCGCCGACGAGAAAGCCGAGATCCGCCAGGTGGCGGCGCAGGCCAACGATAACTCAGGAGGAAGGTCCATGGGAGACGAGAAGAACAAGCAGTCGAGGGCAGCGGAGGATCCGGTGGACCCCACCGAGCTGTCCGATGCCGAGAAGGTGAAGCTCATCAAGAAGCTGCAAGGCGATGTCGAGCGGCTGACGAAGGAGACGGAGACCCTGCAGCAGAAGCTGGACGAGGCCAACGCCTCTCAGCGTCGCATGGTCCGCAAGGCCAAGGCCGAGAAGCTGCTGGCCGACTGGCAGGAAGCGGGTCGGGAGTTCGTCGACGACGCTACTCGGACGGCCGAGTTGGAGCGGCTGATGAAGCTCACCGACGAGGGCTTCGATGCCACCGAAGCGGCTGTGCAGGCCTTCGCTGCCGGCAAGAAGAAGAAGGACGACGCTGCCGAGGATCCGCCCGAGGACGACCCGGATGCGGAAGACCCGCCCACCGGCAAGAAGCCGCCGTTTCCGTTCCAGAAGAAGAAGCCCAAGAAGCAGGCCAGCATGGCCGCCCAGGCCGGGGCGCAGTCGGGGACTCCCGCTGCTTCGACCGATGGGGGCGGGTCGCTCCAGGAGCGGCTCACCGCCGGGTTCCTGGCCGCATACAAAGACCGACTGGGAAGCGAAGAGTAAGGGAGGAACCACATGGCATACATCGAACCGAAGGCTCCGGGATTCCGATACGGCCTGGGCACTCTGTCTGCGGACGGTGCTGCCGGGCTGTGCGTTCGGCTCTCGGGCGACAACCAGTTCTCGGTCAACGACGACCCCACCAAGCGCAGCTTCGGCGTGCTCGCCGCTGCCTGCCGCAAAGACGAACTCTGCGGCGTGTACTGCATGGGCGGGATCTACGAGACCGACCAGTTCACCGGGACCATCGCCGGCGGGGATGCCCTGTCGTGTGACGGGTCGACCGGGAAGTTCAAGAAGGCATCGGGGCAGGACGTGGTACTGGCGGAGGCCATCTCGGTGGTCACCGGCGTGCTGCGCTTCAAGCTGCTCGTGTAGGGGGACGCCATGGGAAAGAAGGTCAACGTACATTCCGAAGAGTTCATGCAGGCCATGGCCGAGCTGATGGCCGAGGCGGCCGAGTCCCCCGAGGGTCTCAAGGCGCTCGCCGCTGCCATCTCCCCGCCCATTGAGCAGGAAATCGAACGCCGGGAAATCACCTCCCTGCTGCTGACCAAGCAGAAGTTGCCCCCGGGTGAGCCTGCGAAGTTCCAGAAGAAGCCCAAGATGAAGGCCTACTGGATCAGCAAGGACGGCGACGCCGTGGAGTCGGGCATCCAGGAAGAGGAAGTCGAGTTTCCCATCCACCGGATTCACTCCATGCCCATGGTGGACATCTCGGTCCTCAAGCACGGCAACGTCGGTACCATGCTGGACATCCAGAAGTCGGCCGCCGACGAAATCCGCAAAGCCATCGACATCCGCACGGTGACGGTGCTGTCGGCAGCGGTGCCTGCGGAGCGGACCGTGACGGTCTCGGGCGGGAAGCTCACCGACGAAGCCATCAACCAGGCCATCTCGTTCATCGAGGACCAGGAACTGGCGGTGAAGTACATCCTGATGCGAGGCGCTCGGGCCAACGACATGCGTGGCTGGGGTCTCGACCCGCAGACCAAGCGGGAGATGCAGATGAAGGGCATCTTCAAGATCTACAACGGCGCCGAAATCGTGGCCACCGCCTCCATGCCGCTGACGGAAGTCCTGCTGCTCCCCGATGAGGAAGTGGGCAAGTTCGCCATCCGGCAACCGCTGACCACGGACACCATCAACGAAGTGAAGCGGTTCAAGACCGGCTGGCTGGCCTGGATGGAAGCGGCCCACGGCGTGCTTCGGCCCGACCTGCTGGCCAAGGTCGTCATCACCGCATAGGGGAGGTGCCGATGGGGAGGCGAAGACAAATGGTGGCGTGCCGGTGGCGAGAGCATGAGAGCTGTGAGCGGTGTGCTGTGAGCGGTGAGCCGGGAGCGAAAGAGCCCACAGCCCACAGCTCACTGCCCACTGCAACCGACTGCAAGGAGGGAGCCCCATGTCTGTGGTGGTGAAGAACAAGCTGTCGACGGTCCTCGACGTGCCGGGCGCTGGGCTCATGTTCCAGCCCTCGCAGGAGCTGACCGTCGACTCCATTACTCCGGCGCTGTCGGCAGCCATCCAGAATGGCCACGTCGAGGTGGTCTCGCAGTCGGATGCAACCACGGTGACGGTCGAGGAAAACGGCCAGACCACGTTTGCGCTGCCCTTCCCGTGGCCCGGCCCTGACCTGGCGCATCTGGTTGTCGGCGGGCTGGTCCAGACCTTCGGTACCGACTTCACCGTGGATGCCGAAACCAACGAACTGCTCTGGCTGGACGCCGAGGTCGAACTGGAAGAGGGCGACGTGCTGCTCTTCGTGAGGAGGGCCCCATGAGCCGACTGGACGGACGTTTCATCAAGCCGGGCAGCATCCCGGCAGACCGGCTGGGACCTGACGTGGGCCCCGGTGGCGGCGTACCGGATGGCGCAGTGACCGCTGCCAAGCTGGCGGCTGGTCTGCTGACCAAGTTCGTGGTCGTGACCTGGGGAGAGCCCGAGGCTGTGGATTCTACCCATCAAGGCGTCGCCATTCAGCTCAAGGACCTGGCCGGTACCGACATTGCCGCCGCCCACGTGCTTCGAGTCACATGCGATTCACGGGCGACGCTGACCGTTGGCGACAGCGGAAGCGCTCTCTCCGGAGACGCTTCGAATGACCTGATTGCTCGTACCGACGCCTCCGGACGGCTGGACCTGGTGGTCGAGTGCGAGGAGGAAATCGTCGTTTCGGTTGCGGCCGGACCGACCCAATCGAGCCCGTTGCTCGATTGCTCATCGGGGGCCGAATTATCGTTTGTATAACGAGGAGGAATGAACATGGGAATCTCAGATGCAGTGAAACCGGTGAAGGAAGTGACCATCAACGAGATGGCGCAGGAGTTCGCTGACAAGTTCGCCGTCGTGACCTGGGGCACCCCGGGCGCTGAGGCCGACAACAAGATCCAGGTGACCATGCAGCTCAAGAACCCGCTGCAGCAGAACCTGGCCGTGGTTGAGCGGGTCCGCCTGACTGCCTCCGACGGGGCAACCATGGCGCTCAAGTCCGCTGGCAACGGCACGGTGCTCGCTGGCTCCGGGACCGACGACATGATCATCGAGACCGACGAGACCACGGGCAGTTTCGACCTGGAGGTCACTTACGCCGAGACCGGGACGGTGACTCTGGTGGCGGGCGTGACCCAGGGCTCGGGCTTCGTGTCCTGCGGCAACAGCGTGGACCTGACGTTCGCGTAGCAGTGAGCGGTGGGCAGTGAGCGGTGGGCAAGATAGCAAGCCCGGAAGCTCACTGCCCGCTGGCCGCTGACGACCATGGAGGAGAACAGCGATGCTGACGATTACGAATAACTTGCAGACGCACCTGGTCGTCCCGCACGGGGTCGCCGAGGGCATCTCGCTGAAAGTGCCCCCCAAGGGACAGGTCCAGGTGGAGCGCGTCACCGCTGCCCTGAAGGACGCCGAGAAACGTGGCCATCTGACCGTGGGCTATCCCAGTGAAGCCGTGAGCGGTGAGCGGAACGCTGCGGGCCAGAAGGTGCCAAAGAAGCCCACTGCTCAAAGCCCACTGCCCACTGCTGCGGAACCCGAGGAGACGACCTGATGCTGACCGAACTGGTAGCCGACATCCTGGCCGAGTTCAAGGACGACGAGGGAAACGCTCAGGCGCCGGAGGAGTACATCCAGCGGGCGGCAGAGCGAGCGCTTCCGCTTGTCGCTTCGGACCTGGGTTTTGCCTACCAGCTCTCCAACGACGACGTGACTCCGGAGATGTCCGGTGAGCACCGGGAGGTTTGGGCGCTTCGGACCAAGGTCTTCGTGTGCCGATTCCTGAGGGCACAGGCAGCGAGCCGGGTCAGCTTCTCGTCGGGCGACAAGAGCATGGACCGCTCCAAAGAGGCCGCTACCTGGGCTGCTCTGGAGAAAGACCTCTCGGCCGAGTACGCCGAGCGAGTCGCCCACATCAACCCGCCGCTGGATGAGGCCCTGCTTCAGTTGGAGCACCGCCCGCTGGTTTTCAATCGAGCCACCCTCGAAGAGCAGGAGGAGGTCTTGCCATGAATCGACAGTCGCAAGAAGAAGTGAAACTGGATCCGTTCAAGTACGGAACCTGGGACGTGGTCACCACCCTGGTGCAGTTGGCTGTAGCTGTGGCCGGAGTCATCCTGGCCGTCCAGGGGGACACCAGCGCTTTGCTGGGTCTTGGCGCTCTCGCCGGAGGAGCCCGAAGCAATCTGTTTCAGGATTTGCTGAGGTCCCCGAAGCAGCCGCCCTCCAAACCCACTCGGGGACCCAGGAACCTCATGCTGGCACTGCTGGGACTGGCGGTGTTCCTGCCGGCATGCGGCGCAACGACCATCAGCAAGGAGTTCCTGGTGGACTCTCAAACGGCGGTCAAAGCCACGGCACAGAGCTACTTCGACGGCTGCCGCATGGTCACCATCGCCCCGGCGTTCTCAGTGAGCTTCGACAACGAAGCGACCTTTGGCGGCGGCCTGTTCGCCGGCTGCGAGGCCAACGGCGAGTTGATGGAGTTCCGTTGCGTCGGAGTGAAGGACCAGGAGACCGGCCAGACCCGGGTCATGTGTCAGCCCATCGCCTTCTGGCTGCAAGGGGAGAGTGCCAGATGAAGTCGAGCTACCCCGTCCAGGCCGTGCGTGAAGTGCGCTGGATCATCATGCAGTCCGGGGTGACTGGCGCGCTTTCTCGTCCCAACCTGGCGGGGTCGAACAGCTTCTTCGGGCCCGATGAAACCAACGAGACTGCAGTGGGCACCATCCCCATCGAGATGCAGGACCTGCCCCCGAAAGACCTCACGGAAATCGGTGCGGACGCTGTGGCCTGTGTGCTACCTGACGCCGGCGTTCACGAGCAGGACTTCCTGACCATTGGCGATTCACGCTACCGAGTGACCGCCATCAAGCCCCACAACTTCTTCGGTGCGGTGACCCATCTGGACCTCCACCTGACCAGGGAGCGACGCCATGGGTGAGCTGCGACACGTCACACCGGATCTAGACAGGCCCAACGTCGCTGCGTTCGAACCCGGCCAATCTCGCAATCATCTGTTCGAGGCTCCATGTGGTGTCCACAAAGGCGGACCGACCGCACGTAGGGCGCTCTTTCATGACTTCAGAGAAGAAGGAGAAGTCACTCTCAGGGCAGATTACTATGAGGCCAAGGCAAGGCAGTTCAATGTCCTTGTTCGCTCGCCACTCTCGCTCCCACCAAAACTCCTTGCGGTATCCACCTCCGTACCTTCCCGCGCCAGCTCCCATCTGCTCAATGAACGGGGCAACCTTGGATACCGGGTCGTCCTCAAAAGGCCCTCGGCCGATAGCGGCCTGGATCAACTGTTCGAACGGCTTTGTGAGCCAGTCGTGACCAGGTGTTATGTCGAGATACCAGACGGGATTGCAGCCAAGATTCCGCCCCTGCTTCTTTGTAATGGCAACGCCATATGGTTCGAATCTGCAGTTTCTCTTCTCTATTGTCTCGCACATCAGCCCAATATGCTCAAGAGGCGTTTCTGTGAACGACACACATCGCTGGCTGTCTGTTGGTCTGTCATTCTTTTCAAGCATCTTGACGGCTTGCCCCATTGGGCACCCCTTCCGCAATGTATTATCCAACAGTATTTCCCTAAGCACATCTCTTGCACTTTTGTTGTCTTTAGATCTAGTGAGATGCACAAGAAAAGTGCTAAGGTCTGTCCTTCTTGCAACTATGTCTTCTATTTTCAAAACACGACCTCAAGTCTGGTGAGTTCCGCCGACAGACGGCACATGCCTTCAGCTCGGCAGCTCGCTAACAACCGCCGTTCTAACATAGGATTTGTCGCCGTCCAAGGCTCAGTCAACTCGCTGTGCCTCGCCTGGATCCGGGAGCGGCGCCATGGCTGACCGCAACCGGATAGCCACCATCACGGTGGATGCTGACCAGGTCGCCCGCCTCCAGAGGGCCATGGAACGAATGCCAGCGCTGGTTCAGCAGGAGCTGGGCAAGGCCGTCGTGAAGCTCATTCTCATCATCGAGGCGACGGCGAAGAAGGCCTGCCCGGTCGACACTGGCAACCTCCGCAGCTCCATCACTCCCGTGGTTGAGTCTTGGGCCCGGGGCTTCGTGGGCACCAACGTCGAGTACGCTCCCTTTGTGGAATACGGAACGCGCCACGCCCCAGCTCAGCCCTTCCTGGAACCGGCCTTTCTGGAAGGAAAGAGGCAGGCCCCCAAGGTCTTCGAAGAAGCCATCGAGCGAGCCATTGCCCGGTTCGAGAGGGAGGCGTCATGAGCGCTTCCCTCAAACGAGCACTCGGTCTCTGGGTGGCTTCGAAGGCCTCTGGCCTCAACGTCTATGCCGACGACCTGGCCAACAACCAGTACCGATATCCGGCTTGCGTCGTGACTGAGGTGGGCCACTCGGTGGTGCCCGTTGGCTGCGGGAAGACAGACTTCCCGGTGCGCAACCCCAGCACCGACTTCGTGGTTTCCGCAGTGCGCTTGCACCGGGAAGAGACCAGCTTCCGACTGACCTTCAGCGCCCCCAACGGGCCGCAGAAATCCGGCATCGAGACCGTAGACTCTCTGGCCGAGACGGTCGAACGAGCGGTCCTGGCGACCCAGTCGGCTCCGGGCCAAACCGAGCTGACCGACACACAGACCACCCCGAACCAGACGTTCCCATTGGAGGCCATGCGCCTCGAAGGTCGGCAGGCCGTCCCACCCGACACGACCGGTGAGCCGTTCCTGTTCCGGGAAGCGCTGACCGTCCGGCTCGTTCGCCTGATTCCCATCGAGCGAGCCGTCGACCGGGTCATCGAGCACATCCACATTGAGGAGAACGACCATGAGTGACACCGACCTCACCACCGCCCCGGCAGCAACCGAGCCGAAGAGCCCCAAGGCGAAGACCAAGCCGGAAACCGGCCAGGCAGCGGCTCCAGCGGTTCCGGCCACTTCGGCAGTTCTGCCCCTCCCAGCCTATCGCCCGAAGCCGTCAGGCGGTCCCACCCTCGTGGTTGCTCTGGCCAAGGCCACGCAGACTCCTCCAGCGGTGCTGGCCGGGTTGAAGGCAGCGTACCGGTGGACGGATTCCACGAAGATGACCAGGGCCGAGTTCATTCAGAAACGAGACGCCTGGCTCTCCCGCCCGGCCAAGGAGGTGTAAGCCATGGTGCAACGACGAATCATCCCCGACGCCTACACCGACTACGAAGACGGACACATTGGTGCGGTCCCTGGCTCGCTTGCCAACGTCGAGGCCAAGATTGGCGCGGCAGGCGGTGGGACCCCGGGCCGGGTCTACACGCTGGGCGGTGCCGATGCCAAGAAGCAGGCCCGCACAATCTTCAAGAGCGGACCCCTGCTCCAAGCCATTGAGGAGGCCTTCGACGCCGGCTCGACTCGCATCCATGCTGTGCGCATCGACCAGCCTGAGCAGGCCTTCCTCACCCTCAAGGACGTCAGCGGTATCGACACGGTCCGGCTCAAGGGCGACTTCGGCTCGTCGGGCAACAACCACTTCGTCAACGTCACTCACCAGTTCCAGAGCCTGGACACGGGCTATGCGGCGGTCGTCTCGGGCAGCCCCCACAAGGTGGTGTTCTACAGCCCGACCTTCGAGGAGTTGCGCCAGATTTCCTTACCGGCCGATATGACCCAGGTCATGGGACTTGGGGTCCAGAGGCTGCCTTTCAACTCGACCGGCCAACCCGAATTCTGGGTGCTGGGCGTCGGTCCGGGCCCGGGAAATCCCCCGATTATCGCTCACTTCGACCAGGACGGCATTCTCATCGAAGCCGACACCCTCGACCTGAGCAGCCTGCTTCCCGAAGGCGACACGCCCACCGGAATCGCTGCCGAGCCGTGGGGCCCGGACGACGGCCTGGAGGTCGTGACGGACAAACACCTGCTCTACCTCCACATCACCCAGCCCGGCACGGCGGTTGTCGACTACGCCCTGGACTTTGCCGAAGTCGGCATCCCCACGCCGGATGTCTCGTCGGCCGTTGGCACCACCGACCTCAACGCTGAATTGCGGGGCGAGCATCCCGTCACGACGCTCTGCGTGCTGGACCGCACGGCCAAGAAGATCTACGGCATCACCCGACTCAATGAGTCGTCGCCCGTTCTGCTCGGCAGTGTGGACATCTCGACCTGGGCCGGCTTGGACTCGCCTGAAGGCATTGCCATCGACTACGACACCGACGACGTTCTCGTGGCGATGCGGTCTGAGTCGGGGCCCCTGGACCGGGTTGTCCGCCTGAGCATCGATTGGGACGGTGACCCGGACCCGACGGTCGCCTACATTGATACCCATGCGGTGGCGCACAGCGTCTACGGTTTAGGCGAGTCGCTCTACAACTGCCAGGCGCTCACTCGTGTGACCATCCAGGACCGCAACGAGCCTCGCTGGCTTGTCCGTGTTTACCAGGCCACCGGCACCATCACCACGGTCACATCGGCCGTGGTCGACGCCATCAACCAGGAGGGCACCTACCGGGCAGAACTCCTGGTCGAGAATCCGCTGGTGCTGACTCCCTCTGAGAACGGGGAAGGTGGCGGGCCGGATCCCACGTACTTCGTGCCGTTTGCGGGCGGCAGCGACGGCGGCGCTCTGACCAACGCTGACTACCTGGCAGGTCTCGACGCCACCACCGGTCGCATCGATGTCGCGTGGATTCATGCTGTCGGGGCTGTCACCCCCGCTTTGTGGAACGCCATCCTGGTCCATTGCGCCGAGATGTTTGAGCGCCACCAGGCCGAACGCTTCGCCATCCTGGAGACGCCCGCATTTGTGTGCTCGGCGGAACCGGGAAGCGCTGCCTACCTGGAAGCCCTCCAGGAGTACGTGGACGACATCGTGGCCATGGCCGGGGACGTAGCCGACCGCAACGCCGTCATCTTCGCCGGCGGCGCTCGCTTCCTGAGCGCCCTGGGTATCGAGTACACCCGCTCCGTGACCTCGGCCTGCGGCGGCACGATGGCCGGCCTTGAGGTCCAGAAGTCGCTCATCAACAAGCCTGTGCGAAATGCCCTGAGCCTGGTACCCGAGTTCGGTCAGGCCCACATCGAGTCGCTCATCCAAGCCCGAGTGAACTGCGTCCGGCTCAAACCCGGCCGTGGATTCACCATCGTCCACTGCCTGACCGCCGCCGCTCCCGGCTCCGACTACTCCCGGGTCAACGACCTGCGGGCTGTGTACTACGCCTCCAAAGCCGCACGGGAAGCGGCCCAGCCCTACGTCGGCGAAGAGAACGACGCTGCAGGCGAAGGTCTTCGACGGCTGGAGTCAGCCATGTCCCGGCCCCTCGAGTCGATGCGGGACAACGGCCAGATTGATGCGTTCGACCTGGTCGCCTCCTCGACCCCGCATGACCGGATTCTCGGCGACGTGTTTGTCACGCTCGGCATCCAGCCCCGGCGGGCCATGGAGATGATCTATACAACGGTCTATTTGAAATAGTGAGGTGACGCATGGCTACCGAAGGATACATCCAGGGAGCGTCGGGCGAGGAGATTTCGCTGCTCGTCGATGGCATCAAGATCATGGCCTTGCAGAACCTCTCGTGGAAGGCAAGCCAGGCCAAGTCGGTCATCCGAGGAGCCGGTTACCGCAAGCCCCACGCCATGGGCCGGGGACCGAAGGAATATGAGGTCGACTTCGAGGTGAAGGAGTTGAACAAGGCCGTCATTGAGGAGGCCGTCAACTCGCCCCGAGCGACCGAAGTGCAAATCAAGACGTTCAAGGTCGGGGACCAGGAGTTCTCGGACATCCTCGACCTGCGCAATTGCACCATCCTCATCGTGTACCCGGCCAAGAACAACGCCCAGCGCATCATCCGCTTCCTGGGCTTCGAGTTCACCGACGTGGAAGGTGGGTTTGCCGTCGATGACGAGTCCGTGGGCCGCAAGCTCTCGGGCATCGCCATGGACGCTGAGGGGCTGGTGTAGAATGCGATTTCAGAGGGACATGAGAAAGGCGAACAGGTCGGGGAGGACTGAACGGTCGAACTCGATTTGCGCCGCAGTCTGCGGCAGTTTGAACTCGCCGATGAAGTCCCCTCGGTCGCCCCAGTACGAAGGAAGATCCTCGGCCACCTTGAGTCCTCCCCGTTCTCTGAGCCACTCCCATATCTTCTTGCCAAGGGCTTGGTTTCCGAGAACGCAAGACGGTTTGTGCTTGCGAATGAAAAGGATCATTTCATCGTTTCCCAAGGTCATTCTGGCTTCGTCCATGCCGGTATCCTCCATTGAAATGGTGAAGCGAATCCTGAGCACCTGCTCAAGCCGCCTCATCATCTGCGTAGTGAGATTGTATGCATCGACCCGTTCCAGGTTGAAGATGGTCTGCGAAGTGACTCCGAGTTCAGCGGCAAGCCGCTCGCGACTCCAGCCCCTTCGCTTTCTCACAGCCTCAATCTTTGGTCCGATCCAGTCCATGGATACTAAACTGACAGTTTATGCTCAGTATGTCAAGGCCCAAATTCGGGGCGGTAGGAGGGAGCCATGTCGCAAGAAGACGTGAAGCTGCTGGCCGAGAAGATCGATGAACTGGCTGCCCGGGTCTCCACCCTGGAGGTAGCGGTGACCACCCTCATGGCCAGCGCGATGCAGCACGACCGAACCATCCGCTGGCTTCGAAACCTGGGCATCTTGCTCCTGGGCATCGCCCTTGGGACCGGAGCCGTGAAACTGAACGACGTCATCGGCCTGGCCGGGACGCCCTGAACGAGGAGACGACCATGACTGAGACCACCCAGAACGATGTGACGAAGCCCGCCGGCAACGAGCAGGAAGTGCGAGACCTTGTCCAGCGCCTCCGGGCGGAGAACCCCAACTTGCGCCTCTTCCAAATCGTGGTGCCCGACCGGGACGGCGAAGTCTACCTGGCCCGAAAGGCCTCGTGGTCCGAGTACAAGAAGCTGCTGGGCACCGTGAAGAACGAGGCCGACGCCAACGAGGTGCTGGTCCAGAAGTTCCTGGTGCATCCGAAGCCCGACTACGAAGAGATACAAACCACCTGGGACCCGGGCCTCATCGTGACTCTGGCCGCGCAGATCCAGAAGGGATTGGGCTTCTCGCAGGGGGCGTCCCTAAAAAACTGGTAGAGGCCGAGCGGGCCGCATGCCGCTCGGATGGGTACCGACAGATGCGAGCGCTGATTTGCCACACCTTCCCCGCCTACCACTTCGACCGGGTCGACGACCTGGTTGCCGACGAGTTTGCGGAGGTGGCGGGCGCTGCGCTGTGGGTCAAGGACCAGGAGGCCAAGGCGGTGAATGCGGCGGGAGCCAAGAGGAAGAGGCGGTGAGCCATGAGCGGGGGCACGAGCCACACCATCGGCGTGCTGGTCCAGGGTCATGACGACCTGACGGCCTCCCTCCAGCGTGCCTCCGCCGCTCTCGATGCGTTCGGGCGTGCTGCCCAGGACGCCACCAATTCGGTCAACAGGCTCAGGGCCCCCGACGTGGACACGTCCGGCATTGATGCAACGGCATCCAAACTGACGGGCATCGGCACCAAAGCTATGGTCGCTGGGGCCGCAGTGGGTGCGGGACTCGGACTGGGGGTTCAGGCAGCGACCCAGTTCAATACGGCCATGGCTGAGGTCTCTACGCTGGTCGACACCTCCACCGTCGATATGCAGGCGATGAGTTCGCAAGTGCAAGGCCTCTCGAAGGAGTTCGGGGTCATGCCGGTGGACACCGCCAAGGCCCTCTACACCACCATCTCGGCCGGCTTCGGCGACGCCAAGGATGCAACGGTCCTGCTGGAAGGAGCCATGAAACTGGCCCGAGGTGGCCTGTCCGACCTGGGCGGCTCCATCGATGGACTGACCTCCATCATGAATTCCTACGGCCTCAAGGCCAGCGATGTCGGGAAGGTCTCGGACTACATGTTCGTGGCCATGAAGGCCGGCAAGACAACCATCGCTGAACTGTCCGCCAGCATGGGCAAAGTGACCCCACTTGCTGCCTCGGCGGGCGTCGGCCTGGACCAACTGATGGCCGCCACATCGGCCCTGACCCTGGGCGGTCTCAACACCTCTGAAGCCGTGACCTCGCTTCGAGGTATCCTCAACGCGGTCATCAAACCCAGCAGCGAGGCGGCCAAGGTGGCCAAAGACCTCGGAATCCAGTTCGACACGGCCGCCATCCAATCCATGGGGCTGGGCAACTGGCTAGCCATGGTCAAGGAGAAGACCGGCGGCAACCAGGCGGTGATGGCCCAACTCTTTGGGTCGGTCGAGGCCCTCTCCGGAGTCCTCGCTCTGACCGGCAATCAAGCCGGCGCCTTCGCCTCCATCATGGACCAGATGAACACCAGCACCGGTGCCACGGAGGAGGCCTTCCTCAAGGTCAACTCCTCGGCTTCCGTCGCCTTCGACAAGGCCAAAGCCAACGCCGCCGTGCTCCTGGAGACCATCGGCAACGCCCTCCTCCCCATTGTCACCGGGCTCGGCAACGCCTTTGCAGTAGTCGCCGACGGCCTGAGCGCTTTCTCAGAGGCTCACCCGGTGCTGGCCAAGTTGGTCATCGTCTTCACCGCCGTTGCCTCGGCAGTCGCCGTGGTCGGAGGCGGCTTCCTCGTCATGGGGGCGCAGGTCGCAGCGGCGATGGCCGCCATCAACCTCTCCACAGGCGGTTGGATTCTCATCATCGGAGCGGTGGTCACCGCCATCACCGGACTGGTCATGCTCTTCACAACCAGTGCAGAAGACATCGGCGAGTCGTGCGGCTTTCTCACGGATATTTGGGACGCCCTCAAGGTCGCCTGGTATGCCGTCGCCACGCCGATTGCCTATGGAGTCGGGTTTCTGGCGGGCATTTTCACCATGGCATGGGACAAGATTGCCGCCTACACCGCCGAGATTTGGCCGCTGGTGAAGCAAGTCATCCTCGGTGCCTGGAACGCCATCATGCTGGTGCTCGGCCCGGCCCTCAACGTGCTCAGCGCCATGTTCGCAGCGGCGTGGGAGGGAATCAAGATTGTGACGTTCGCCGTCTGGGATGCCATCAAGCTGACCGTGGTCACCATCTGGAATGGCATCTACGAGACCATTTGTGCGGTCTGGAACCTCATCACCGGTATCTTCAAAGCGGCGCTGCAAGTGCTCACCGGCGACTGGGCCGGAGCCTGGGAAACCATCAAGAACACGTTTGCAAATGTATGGGAGAACATAAAGAACATCTTTGGCGGCATTGTCGACTGGTTCAAGGGCCTTGGCACCATCTTCCTCGACGCGGGCAAGGGCCTGGTCAACGCCCTCTGGGACGGCATCGTCGCTGCCTGGGACGGACTCGTGTCTGGAGTCAAAGACCTCCTCTCGGGGTTGCGGGACATGCTGCCCTTCTCCGACGCCAAGGAAGGGCCGCTCTCACAGCTCACGGCTTCGGGCTCCGCCTTTGTGGATACCTTCTCCAGCGGCATCACGTCGGCAGGCAGCGTTGCGGTGGACGCCTTGTCCGGGATGCTCGAAGGCCTGCGAGAACTCCTTCCGTTCTCCGACGCCCGAAAGGGACCACTGTCCAATCTCACCAAGTCCGGAGCCTCCCTGCTCCCCACGTTTGCTGCCGGCATCGAACAAACTGGCAAGGTCCCGACGGAATCAGTCGCAGGCGCATTGGGAAGCATCTCGTTGGAAGCCCCACAGATGCCGACGATGCAGAGCCCGCCGCAGCCGTCCCGGGATTCGGGCCCTTCCGTGGTGTTCGAAAAGGGAGCCTTCGCCATCACCGTGAACGGCGCCAACGGCATCGACGACCTGGAGGTCCAGTTGACGGAGGTCTTCGGTCGGCTGGCCCTGCGACTGGGGGTGAGCGATGCCTGAGATTCGCAATGAGGGTTTCCAGGTGCTGACCCTGGGAGCGGTCAAGAAGGACGGGACGCCGGACATCGCCAACATCCTCTTCTCCTTCCCGGTGCCGCACCAGCAGATGTCCGTTCGCCAAGCGGTCAAGATTGACGAGGTCCGGGTGCCCGGCCGTTCGGGCAAAGTGAAGCAGGGCGTCGGCTACGAAGACACCGAGGTCTCAGTGGCCCTCACGCTGGTGGACCGGGAGGACCGAGGCGCCAACGTGGTGTACTCAGCCGTCCAGCAATTGAAGGACCTCCAGGCAGCGTTTCGAGACCGGTCGGATCCGGTGGGCACAACCACGTCGGCACCGAAGACCGCCCCCAGAAATGTCCCCACCATCTTCTCGATTCAGTCCCGGCTCACCGACGCCTGCGGAATCAAGACCGTGCTGTTCAAGTCGCTGGACGTCTCGGAGTCCCCTGGCGACACGGCCCTGGAGGTCAACATCTCCATGGTGGAGTTCGAGCCGGCCCCGCTGGTTCCCGAGCGCCGTCGCAAGAAGAAGACCACCGAACTCGAAGACTACATGGCCGACATGGCCTACTACGACTCCCTCGAAGCGGCCGACATGGCCGGAGCCGACCCCGCCGCAGCTCAAGCCGCTGCCATCGCTGCCGCAACCGCTCAGGACGCCCAGGCCAGCGCCGCTCACGACGCAGAGGTCGGGGAAGAAGACCCACTCACCAAGGTCTTTCGCCAAGGCAAGGCTGACGCCATGGCCTCTGGAGGCAAGCTATGAACTGGCTCGCCCCCGAAATCGAAGTGACCCTCGCCGGCCACACCGAACTGGCCAGCGTCAGCCGAATGGAAGTCACCGCTGCCCGTGGACACCCCATCGCCACCGTCGACCTCGAATTATCGAATGTACGCTTCGAATGGACCGATATCGCTGAAGAACTAAAGACCGTTTGCCCGCTGGTTATTCGTTGGGGATATCGGGAAGCAGAACTTTTTACACTTTTTGATGGCACCGTAAAGCAATCACAACTACGAGAGACCTTCAAGGTTGTAGGAATGTGTCGGGGCCGAGCCCTCGCCGACACCCGTCGCACCTGCACGTACCAAGAGGAGACCGCCGACGCCGTCGTGCATCACCTGGTTGCTGACCTCGGATTCTCCTCCCTGGACATCGCCCCCTGCGACCTGGTCATCGACAAGTTGCCGCTCCTGAACAACACGGTCGTCGAAGCGCTTGCTTGGCTCGGTCGCCGGCTGGGTCTGGACCATGCCTTCTGGGCGGACTCGGAAGGCGGATTCCATTGGGGCCCCGCTGACGAGTTGCAGGAATCGGAGACGCTCTTCACCCACGGGGAAGATGTCCTGTCCTGGCAGCAACTCCCGGGCAACCGTCGATTGCTGACCGTCATGGGAACCACCCTCTGGCACTCCCAGGTCATTGAAGTTGGCGACCGGGATGGTACCACCACCCGGTACTTCATCGAGCAGGTCCGGCACACGGCAGGCATCGGCGACACAGGCCTCCGGACGCAACTCTGGCTGCGGGAGGTTCTTTCCACATGAACTCCCACGCAGACCTGGCCAGCGTCCTGAAGCAGCTCGTCGAGGGCATCTCCCCCGACCTGCGCCCCTACTTCCGCCCGTCGCTCCTGGGCAAAGTCGTTGCTGCCTACGACGAGGAGTATCGGGTAGACGTGGTGGTCGGTGGGAACGACGAGACCGAGGAACCGGGGCTCGCCCTGCCGAAAGTGCCCGTAGCCTCTCTCTTTGCCCAGGAAGGGTACGGCATCTGGGCCCTGCCCGAAGTGGGTGCGGAAGTCACCATCTCCTTCCACGACGGTGATGTCACCCGACCGTACGTCGAGTCGCCCCTCTTCTTTCGCAACCAGGCGCCATCGGGTTTCTCCACCGGCACCATCGCCATTCGAGGCAAGCATGGCCAAAAGGTCGAACTCAAACCCGGCAGCAACGAAATCGTGCTCTCGGCCGCCTCCGTCAAGGTCGTCACCACGGACAAGCGTCAGGAGAAGGTGACCGGGGACCAGAACCTCGGCGTGGCTGGCAACCGCACGGCCCAGGTCGAGGGCAAAGAGACTCTGCTGGCCGACTCCTGGAAGGTGGCAATCGCCCGCCAGGCCCGCCTGGAATGCGGGTCGCTCTCTGAAGAGACCAAGGGCGACCTGACCCAGAAGGTCGGTGGAACCCTGAAGCAGCGAATTGTGGGAAGCGTGTCGCAGCAAGTGGCGGGCGGGGCAACCTCGGCAGTCGCATTCTCCAAGCGGGAAGTCGTGGGCGGGGCCTACCAGATCCTGGTCGCGGCAACTCCAGGAATCGCTGCCCCACCGCCGCAGCCAGCCTACTCCGTGCTGGTGAACCTGGGAAACCTGGCGTTGGACTCCCTGGGCGGCCAAATCCAGATTGGGGCCAACGAACTCGCGCCGCCGACATTCGTCCACATCGGCTCTTCTGCCTCTGGTCCAGTACAGTTGGGCGGCCTCGGAGCGACCGGTCAACCGGCTCCTTGCGGACTTCCGCTGCAAATTGTCCTCAACACGATATTGACCGTGCTCAAGACAGTTCCCCTTGGTATCGGCAACCTCGGAGCCCCCATTGCCCCGAACCCTGCCGTCGCTACCGCCCTGGCCGCTGCCGACACCGCCATGGGCCAACTCTTGAGCGGAAAGGTCTTCATTGCACAGGTATGAGGTGAAACATGGCTCTTTCCGACAACCAGCAGACCTCCAAAGACGCCATGGCCCAGGCCTTCCTGGACAGCATGGAGGCGCTCTTCCCCCTGCCCGAGTCTATGCCCGACGAAGACAAGGAGACCATTCGAGCCAACTGGGAGAAGCTCGGTCAGGCCGTAGCCTCCATCCTGCCGTCCCTCATGCAACACATCTCGACCAACGCCGAAATCGGGACTGTGACTTCCGATGTAGTGGGAGCCGAAGCCACCCAAAACAACGCCGGCCTGGGGCTGCTGTCATGAAGGCAAATTGGACCCAGCCAGGAGCCTCGCTCCCCAAGCGACTTGCCGAGGTTGCTGCCCGTCTTCGTGAAGCAGTTCCTCTGCTCGTTGCTGCTCAAACCAAGGCCGTGGAGGGCATGGCACAAGCCCTGGTCGCTCTGTCCCCAACGCCAGGCTCTGCCCCGAGCCCGATGCTCCAGCCTCCAGTCTCCAGCCTCCAGCCTTCCCCCGGAGGTGACTCATGAGCACTTGGCGAGCCCTCACTCTCCCTATGATTCCAGGAGTGCCCGAGGCCATGGAGGCCACCAGCCAGGCAGCCGGGGCCATGGGAGCCGTACTCGACGCCCTGGCCGGTCTCATCAACATGCTCAGCGACTTGGTCTCAGCGTTTTCCGACCCACTCCAGGCCGCTCTGGCCTCGCTGATTGCTGCCATCCAAGCGCTCATTGACGAGATCCAGGCCCTGCTGGCTGCGGGGGTTTGCTTCTACCTGGACAAGGGTCCGTGCTTCACGGGCGGGCCGCCGGACGGGTTGGGCGGGTTTCTCAGCCGTTGGGCAGCATCGTTCGAAGACGCGGGCGACTCAGCAAGACCACAGTTTTCGGCAGGGACTCCGGTATCGGCCCTGCTGGTGGTGGTGGGTGCCGAGACGCTGGCGCAGTTCCGGGACGTGCTTCGGCCGTTGGCTTCCCTCTTTGGGATTCCATCTCTCGTGCTTCCCGAAAACGACGAGCCCGCCCCGGACCTCGCTGCTGCCCAGGAGCAGTCACTGTCGACACCCCCAGACTGGTCCTCTGTGCAATTGGGTGAAGTCCTGCCCCCGATGACAGCCCTTACCGACGCTCTCCGGTTTGCCATCGGGGCCATCCAGGTACCTGAGAGCTACGCCCAGATGCTGCAGGGACTGGCATCCATCATTGCGGACAAAGCAGCGGCGCTGAACGAATTGAGCGCAACCATCCAGCAGGCCGCCGACGACCTCAACGCCATCATCCAGTCCGAGGGGCTATACATTCTATATGTAGAAGGGAACAGCATTCCGGACCTCATCGAGGCTGCCGCCGGTGCAGGCGATGCCCCTCCCTGGTCCGTCGAAACCTGGGTTGCCGGCGTGTGCTTTCTTGGTGCCACCGCCGAGTTCGGACCCGTTGTTGAACTGTTGGGAGGGTAGGTAGAGAAATGGCCAACGAGAATCTCGGAATCGACCTGCTTCTTGACTCCTCGGGAGACCTGACCGTCGGCACTACGGGCGACCTGGTTCTGACCCCCACCGGCCGGGTCTGCCTGCTCCAGGACGTCCGCAACCTGCTCGACACCCTCCCCGGCGACCTCTTCGGCCACCCCGAATTTGGTGCCGGATTACCCCGCCTGGCCGGAGAAGAAGACCGCCCCGAGTTCGAGCAGTTGGTGGCACGAGCCATCACCGACGCCTTGACCTACGACGATTCCGTCGGCCCTCGAATCGACACCGAGTCCATCAAGGTCGAAGTCGTAGGCACCGGCCTTCGTGACGCCGAATTCCGGGTCACCTTCGTGCCGCTGGAAGACGGCTGGAGCACCCCGGAAAACCTCATCTGGCGCTACACGCCCACTGGAGGGACCCCATGAAAATCAAGACGTACCCAGAAGTCGTCGGCTCGATGCTCGCCACCATAGGCCAGCGCACAAACCTGACCAATTTCAACACGGGTTCCGTCATCCGGACGCTGACAGAAGTGTTCTCCATCGTGGTCACCGAACTGTACGCATTCGGTGCCGACATGCTGAAGCAGGGGTTCGTGGATACGGCGACGGGCTTCTGGCTCGACCGCAAGGCGCTGGAGTACGGTCTGACTCGAAAGCCCGCCGTGAAGACCCAGGGCGTCGTCGTCTACTCTCGACGCCTTCCCAGGAACACAAACATCCCCATCCCGCAGGGCTCCATCATCACGACCCCGAAGGACCAGGCGGGCAATGAGTACCGCTACTTCACGACGGAACCAGCCATCTTGCAGGCGGGCCAGGTATCGGTGGAGGTCCCGGTCATCGCCGAGAATCCCGGCTCTGCCTACAACGCCGGCCCGGCCTCCATCTCCAAAATGAAGACATTCATCAACGGCGTCGATGCCGTCACCAACCCGGTCGACTGGATCACGACGGTGGGCGTGGACCAGGAGCCCGACGCCCTGCTCCGACAGCGCTGCTTTCTGGCCTGGGAGGAGCTTTCCCAGGGTGGCACGGCAGCGGCGTATGTCTCGTGGGCCCTCTCGGTGCCAGGCGTGAAGTCGGCGTTCGTGGATGACGCCCTGCCTCGAGGCGAAGGCACTCTGGATGTGTACATCGTGGGCGAAGCCGGTCCTCCGGAGCCCGCACTGGTTGCTGCAGTCCAGGCCGTCGTCGACCAGAATCGTCCCATCACAGCCGACGCCCTGGTCCTGGCTCCCGAGCCGGTCGAAGTCCCGGTCTCGCTGACCGTTGTACCCCGGGCCGGCTACGACACGACCGCCATGGACGCCGAGATTCGCAGGCGGCTCTCCATCTACTTCGGCGACATCACAGACCCGGCGCTGGCCCTCCCGCAACTGGGAGTTGGCAAGGACGTCGTGGTCTCCCAGGTCGTCGCCGTGGTCATGGGTGTGCCGGGGGTCTACTCGGTCACCGTGGTAGCGCCGGCTGCCAACGTCTCCATCGACGCCAACGAGTTTCCACAATTGGGTGCGGTCACCTTGGTGATGGAGGCGCCCAGCTATGAGTAACGACAGCCGCCCGGCCGACACCATCGTCCACCTGGCCGACTATCTCTGGTGGTTGCTCCCGGCCTTCCTCAAGAAGAAGGAACGCTCGGAATCTCTGATTGGCCGGCTCTGCGGCGTCTGGGGTACGGAACTGGGCGAGGCCCGCTCCACTCTCACCGAAATCATCCCCTTGTTGGTCGTGGCCACTGCCAGTGGAGTCTGGCTGGACCAACTCGCCCGGGCCCGCCAAATCCTGCGCAGCCAGGGGGAATCCGACGAATCGCTGCGAATCCGAGTGCTCGCCGCCCACGAACTCAAGCGCAATTGCGGCACCATCCCCGGCATGGTCGACGGCCTTGCTGCCATCGGGTACGGGGTTGAAGTCGAAGAACCCAACAAGGGTACGGGAAAATGGTCCCGTTTCGTCGTCCGAGTGCTGACCTGGAACGGCCTGGTCGCCGACCAGAACATCTTCTACTCGGTCGTCCGCCAACTCAAGCCGGCCCACACCCGAGCCCTCGTCGAGTCGGAACTGGCCCCGGCAACTTGGGACGACTGGGAGCCGGGCGACCCAGAAAAGACCCTGGACGAAGGCTTGCTTGATGAGTTCCTTCCCACAGAATAGGAGATAGCAATGGTACAAAAGCGAATTAACGATTATCGAGGCCCCCGCTCTGCCGAGAACCTCAACAGCCACCTGGTCGGCGTCCTCCCACCTGGCGTGTACGAAGGGTTCCACGTCGGTCCCAATGGCAGCATCTCCTCTGGGGTCCTGCTCACTCCGGAGGGAATCCGAATCGAGGAGACCGAGGGGGTAGCAGTGGCCCTGCCGCCAGCCGACCCGGACCTGCCCCGAGTCGACCTGGTCGTGTGCATCCACGAATACCAGAAGACCGTGCCGGCCCCGCCCGCGACCTACGAAGTCGTCACCGGCACGCCCGGCATGGAGCTCCAGCCCCGAGACCTTCCCGCCCACGCCACACTCCTCGCCACTTGCCTCATGGAAGCCGGAGCCACGGCCTGGACGCACATCTCCCAAGTCGGCCCGCCGATGCGAATCTACAACGCCGTCGAACACGCCGACCATTCCTGGCACATCGTCCGAGGAGAACTCGGAGCCATGGTCCAGCGCTGGCTCCCCAACGCCGGCGCCCTGGTCGTCCACATCGTGGCCGCCAACACCCTTGAGGACGGCGAACTCATCGATTGGGGCCAGCCCGTCCTTCGAATCGACGCCGCTGGCATCCAACAGGTCATCGCCCTGGACGAGGCCAAGCTCGACAAGACCGGCGGCACAATCTCCGGCGACCTCGTCCTCCAAGGGAAAGTGACCTTCAGCGCCGCCCACGCTGCCGACGTCGCCTTCGATGATTGGGTCGAATTCACCCGCTGGATTCAGCCTTGCGAAGCCAACTCCAAGGACTGGGACAACCTCGGCTTCGCCTGGAAGTCCGTCTCGGATCCCCTCGGCACCACACTCTACGTCCCCATCCACGGCATCGTCGGCACCGAACTCGTCAGCGTCTTCGTCGGCCTCTACAACGTCGGCGCCCTCTCCCTCAACGTCACCCTCGGCTTCTCCACCTCTGACCTGGCAGACTTCATCGGTGCCTCCGTCGACTTCGGGGAGGTCACGATCGGCATCGATGGAAGCGAGAGCCTGGTCCACGAGTTGCTCCTCGTTGACCCGGTTGCGCCGCATGAGGAGATGCCGTTCGCTTTTGACCAAAGCCGGCCCTTGTGGCTGAGGGTAAAGACCGGAGGCGCGGGGGTGATGTTCACGGGGGCGCGGTGTCGCATGAGGAGGAAGGGGATACTCGCGTAGGGGAGCAAGTCCGCTGCTTCTCCACGAAATCCCTCGGCCACCGGCCTACGCGGGTGCTGCCGCAGCTGATTCATCGAAGAGCTTGTTGGGGAGAATGGGAGAGGAACACTCGCCCTCTTGGATGGCCGGAGGGGAGTGCCCGGAGTCCCGATGGCCAAGTCCGTGTTTTAGAAGTTCAACGGGCCGGTCCCTTGTGCTATCGTCGCCATGGAATCTTCACAGTCTCATGGGAGAGGGGAGGCAGCAGTGAGTGCAGGTGCGCTGAGGATTCGCCTACTGTTGGTCGTGGTAGGGCTTGTTGGATGTGCCTTCTTGTCGATACCTGTCGGTGGGATGCTTGCCCTTCTTGTTACTATCTTGGCCCCCGTGGTCGCCCTGGTCCAACGACTTCGGAAGCAGGCAGCAAGGCCCTGGATTGAGCTGTGCCTGGCTTCGTTTGTCGCATTGATCGTGATGGCCTTTGCTGGTGCGGCAGGCTCACGTCACCCCGGAATCACTCAAGGCCCGGGCGCTCACACCCCGGAAGCAGCCCCCAACCCCGCGCTACCAGTCGCCCAAGAAGCAGTCGCCAAGGTGGAGGCGAAGGACGTGCGCTCTCGTCCGCTCGACCCAAAGGGAGGGGTACAGACGTTGGCTCCTTCAGCCCCAAACCCGACTGTCACCCCTGATGCTGGGAGCAAAGCCTCCCTGTCTTCGGCAAGTCCCCCCGAGAAGAACCCCAAGAGTGATGGCGGAAACGCGAACCCCGGGAGGCAGGCGCCTGCCACGACGTACCCTCCGTCGTCACTGGCAGCTACGGAAAAGGGGCCCCAAGGCTCCGCACCTGGGGCTGGGAACCACGGTCGCCCGATGGGAGAAGGCGGGCTGGCTACCCAGGACTCGGGGGCGATGGCTCACTCTTCCGCACCGTTCGATGCCCAAGAGGCTCAACGGAGGTCAGAACTGGTGGCCGGTATTCAGTGTGCCCAAGGCGCCTTGAATTCGGGGGCGGCCGCAACTCCTGGGTCGGCTGCCTCTTGCCAACTGGGACTCTCCAAGGCAATCGCCACCGATCCCGAATACGAATTGGCAGAAACACTCTCCAACAAGCTGCGGGCGAGTCCGCCCCCAGCCCGCCGGCCGTCGCCACGCCCAAGTTCCAGCTCGGGCTCGAGTTCGGGGCACAATCCGGACTCCCCAGGAAGAGCCCTTTGCTGCGATGGAACCCATTCGGCGACGTGTGGCTGTGGCCGGGCCACTGGGTGCTGTTCCAGGCACGGCGGGGTTTGCGGATGCAGCAAGTAGCCCCGTTCCCTCGGGGAGGCCGGGCATCGTGGAATATGGACGGAGTAGCTTGGAATAGCCCCTCGGGCGTGGTTCTGGACATGGACGGGCCTGCATCAGGCAGGCAGCGGGGAACTGTGCACGAACGGGAGCTACCATCACGACTAGGTCCACCCCGGGAGGATACTGTGGTTCGTCGGGCGAACCCGCCTGGATGCTGGCCCAGAGCCACTTCCTCAGGGGTTGTTTCCCGAAAATCGAAATGAAGCGTAGACGCGCCGAAGCCGGGTCCCGATGAAGACCAGCTAGCTCTTCGGTGCCGCGGTGAGCAGTGCGGCAACGTCGACCTTCAGGGCAGCGGCAATCGTCCTGAGCGTTTGCAGGGTGGGGCTGGACTTACGGTTCATGATTCGAGAAAGCTGGCCACCGTCGAATCCGGCGAGGTCGGCAAGCAGGTTCATGCTGACCCCTTCCTCGCAGCCAGTTCCCGAATCCGCATGAACACCGGATCCTTGACGTCCACTCGCACCCCCTCTTCTTCCCTTGCCATCCTAATCCGGCGAAGGTAGGTTGGCCTTGCATATGCACAACACTCGTCGGAGACGGCCACGATGGGAGAAACGCCATGGGTGCACGGACGAGAATCAGGAAGGCTGCCACCACGCTATGGTCGAGTCTGATGCCAGGCCCGGTCCAGACCCCCCAGCAGAGGGATATGCCACAAACAACAAACCGTTGTATGCGCAATGTATATTTGTCCGTGCAGGAGATAGCCTCAGTGGCTTCGTTCGGCAAACAGGGGTCGGCCAACGCGCCGTTGGTGACTGTCTCTGGGGCCGGCGTGGCCGTTCCCGTAAGGACGGCAAGTAGGGATTCTCGTTGTTCGTACCTGACAATGGCCCTTCTTGGCCCGGCTCGAAAACGGGGGAATTGCCACCCTGATTCCGTGCGGCAAGCCGCTGCATGGGCCCAGGCCCCCGACTCTGCATGCATACGAGGGGGAAGGGCCGAACCGAGGGGAGAAACGGTATGAACGGCAAAGTGCTTCTAGCCCTTTTCGCTGTTCTTGGGTGTGGAAATACGCAGGTTCTTCATTCTAACCTGGAGCCGGAAGTGGGAATGCTGGGCGGGAAGTGTTACGGAAACGGAACCTGCAGCAAGGGGCTCGTGTGTGATGGCTCGGTGTGCGTGACCCAAGAGGTGGCGGAGCCAGAAGTCTTGATTGGCTCCCGAGACGACACTGTGGCGGTCGTCGCCGACGTTGCGCATGGGGACACAGTCGACGTTCTGGCGGCAGACGTTCGAGATGTTTCAGGTGACATGGGGGACGGTACAGAGTCGGCAGAGGAGGTCGCGTCTGATGTGGTGGTTGATGTGATTTCTCTATGCGGGTGCGCTGGCAAGGAGTGCGGACCCGACGGCTGCGGAGTGGTCTGCGGGGCATGCGGAAACGGGTTCGCATGCGTTCTGGGTCAGTGCTTGTCGTTGTCGGCGTGTGGAGACGGGATTTGCAGTGTTGGAGAGGACTACTCAGGATGCCCGGCAGACTGCACCTGCGTCCCGGCCTGCTTGGGCAAGGAGTGCGGAGACGACGGCTGCGGTGGTAGCTGCGGGGGCTGCGGCGCCAGTGAGGTCTGCAACCAGAACCTGGGGCTGTGTGAGGCAGACAGTTGCTGGCCCGACTGCGGGGACGAAGTCCTAATCCCCGCTGGCAACTTCTGGATGGGCTGCAACGTGGCAGTGGACCCGTACTGCTACACCAACGGGTTCCCGTATCACGAGGTGTATCTGGATGGATACTACATTGACCATACGGAAGTGACTGTGGATGCGTATTCAGCATGCGTGGCTGCGGGCGGCTGCACGGCCCCCCCGTTCATCTCCCCGTACTGCAACTGGGGAGTGGCCGGGAGGGGACTGCACCCTGTGAACTGCGTGACGTGGCAACAGGTGTATGAGTACTGTGCGTGGGCTGGGAAGCGCTTGCCGACGGAGGCGGAGTGGGAGAAGGCAGCGAGGGGAACCGATGGCCGAAAGTACCCTTGGGGGAACGAGACGGCTACTTGCGAATACGCTGTGACATATGAGAACGGGTGCGGATGCGGTATCGATTCTATGATGCCGGTGTGTTCGAAGTCGCCGGCGGGCGACAGCCCGTACGGTTTGTGCGACATGGCAGGGAACGTTTTGGAGTGGACGGCGGATTGGTACTTGTCAAATTACTACAGTACATCACCTGCCAGTAATCCCACTGGTCCTATTAGCGGTTCCACCCGGGTCTATCGTGGGGGCTGGTTCTGCGGCGGCCCCCTCCAAGTGACGTATCGCTTCGACACCAACCCTTTGTACGGCGGCTTCGGCTTTGGCGGCCGCTGTGCCAGAACCCAATAGCGTTTGGGGCAGTCGGCCACCTCCACGATCAAGGCAGGCGGGCACCGTGCACCGGCCCTGCGCCCTTCGCCTACACCATCTTGGTCAACTGAACCAGGATCTCCCTGTCGCCGCGGAGGTATATCGCTGCCTTCGCATCGCACCGCCCAATCCTGGGGGTCTTGGTCTCCTTCTTGCCAAGAGTGTTCGAGTGGATCTTGCGCCCGGAGAAATGAAAAGTGAGTTCCATCGTCCCCCCTCCACCTGCCATTCATTAGGGCTGCGCAGGCCGCAACCTCCTCCTGCCCCACTCCATTCGAAGCAGGGGAGCTGGCGGGCGGCCGCATCGTCTGACCCACTGGCACGGAAGCAACCGAGTTTGCCGGAGCACCTTCCTTGTCGTTTGCGCCCCCGTTGCCCTGGCATCCCAGCGCTGCGATAATTAACAAAGCCACGAGTACTACTATTCTCATTCCATTCCCTCCTCACATTATCTATGAATGACCACGCTTCGGATGTACCTCGGAAGAAGGTGGCAAGCGAAACCAAGGGCCTCCAATGGGCCTCTCAGATCCCCCGTTTCAGGTATCAGACGGCCGTTAGCCGACGGCGGGTGGACCTGACCGCCAGGGGAGGCAAGGCAGACATCGACCGTGGCCAGTGCCCGGGCAGGCCCCAGCGTGTTGGGCTCATCTCGGAAGTCGTCAGGAATTGGCTGCCAGTCTCTCTGGCGTTCCTCGGGGTAACGCCAGTGATTTCTGGCGGTTCCGCTTTGCGGCTTTCGGGTGCCGTCGGGCGCGGTGGTGATTCTCGGGTTGTGGCTGCAACACCGTGGGCCGTCGAAGTCCACATGTCGCTGGAAGGCCGCCCCCCCCTCAAGGCTTCGCAGCCGCTCTCGAAGCCCTGCTGGCTCCCGTTTCAGTTTTGGCACTGCACAGGCGCAAGAAGTTTGCCTCACTTGGCAGGCTGAGGTAGACTCGGGCCATGACTGGTTGGGACCAACTAGCGGACAAGGATCTTCGCCCCGGACTTCGGGACCGACTTCTCGAAGGACATGAGGACGACCCCGAAACGGTTCTAATTGAGGAGTTGGGGCTCTGCAAAGGGCGGGTCCGAGTAGATATTGCCGTGGTGAACGGTTCGCTTCACGGCTACGAGATCAAGTCCGATCGCGACAGCCTGCGCAGACTGAAGGCTCAGGCAGAGGTCTACTCGCGTGTAATGGATCATGTGACGCTCGTCGTCGGGGACCGGCATCTTTCCGAGGCCAGGAAGTTGGTGCCTGACTGGTGGGGCATACTTCGCTTCGAAGCAACAGGGGGCAAACCACGTTTCAAAAGTTTCCGTCGAGCCAAGAGGAATCCCCGCCTCGATACACGCGCCCTCGTGGAACTGCTGTGGCTCGAAGACGCTATCGACCTTCTCGAGAGGCATGGAGCAGCCAAAGGCCTCACGGGCAAGCCGAGGCGAGAGGTTTGGAACCGCGTATGCGAGGTTCTCGGAGTCCAGCAGGTTGCCGAAGCGGTTCGTTCGAGCCTCAAGGCCAGGACAAGGCAGCAATCGTCTCTGCGACTACAGTGATATGGTGAATGGTGCCGACCCGGCGCCAGTTCTCCGCACTGCCTGAACCACTGACTCCGCGAGCGTAAGCGGCGACTCCCTGGCAACCAGCGCAGTGACTCGCACCAGCGAACAGGTTCGCATGCACACCGTGGACGAGATTTGTCGCCAGTTTCGGAAACTGACTCTTTGCGGACGTGACCTTGATGCTTTCTCCCTTGATGAGTAGCCACTGGTCTGCAAGCGCGTAGCGGATAGCGGCAGACCAAGTCATCGTGCGAAAGTCGAAGCCCTCCACCCCAGCGGAATGCTGGATGGCGCAATCGCTGAATGATGGAAGTCGTGTCAGCCGCTGGCGCTGGCGATAGAAACTGTCGTGCCAAGCCTTCCAATCGCTGCGTTCCACCAAGTCGTGAGAGTTCCTGCTAACCCCGCCCATGCTTGACGGAAACGCGCAGGCGGACAATGTCAGAGTACGCCACTGAAGTAGATCAGGAACTTGCTGAAGGAAGCCAGACGCCATCGCAAAAACCCCAACCGGGATGAGGGTGTCTACGGGACCGAGGTCCACTATCATATCAACGCTTGAGCAGGGAAGACCGCATCGGAGCATAAATGCACGCACCTCAGTAGCGACCGAGCCGCGCTCGAAATCTTCGCGAACGAGCCGAAGGGCTAAACCATCGTTAGCGTGTGCGAGAGCGGCCACCGTGTCGAATCTTCCGCCGACACCAGTCACGGGGGAGAAGACGATTCCTTCTGCCCGCGCACGCCCGAAGGCCGCCTGCGCAGCACCAGGCCCGTCCGAAGCCAACTCGTGCACGTCGAGAAACACGCGTCGGTAAGGCCGGACCGCGCTGGCAAGTCCCTTGAAGGTGTTGTCCAGGTGCTCCTGGACGGTGGGCACTTTGTCGTTCTTGCGCTCTACGATTTCCAACAAGGGGGTAATCCAACCACACCATGTAGGCGAGACGGCGCCCAGAGCACTCTTCTCACCCCGCTTGACCTTGAGAACTGGCACATAATGGTTGGGGCCAAACTTCATGTCTCATCCCTCCGGTTTCCAAAGGACCAGCGGCTCTACCTCAGTTGCCAGCGCCTGGTAGTATGAGCGCAAAGCAACTTGAGGATCCGTGTTCCCGGGCGAGAAACAAATGCGGATGAGTTGGTCGGTCGCTTCCAACACCGCCACCTTCTTCGCAGTCTCTTCCAAGCCCAGCCGATGGCACAGGGCGAGAAGAAGTGCTTCCAGCACTACGACACGGCCAGCGAGAGCTCCAGCGTAGCCTCCCACCCCAGCAACCCCGGCGAGTGCCCTCTTGTCCCCCGTCACCAGCACAAGCGAATACTGAGCTGCTGCGCCAAGCAGCAAGGCATCCCCAGGATCTATGCCCTGAATGCCAGAGAGGGGATCGAGCCACTTAGCATCCACCCGCGGTAACGGTGCCGCTGCCGCGGTCATCGGCAGAAGTGCCAAACAACTCGCCCCTCCGTAGAGATTTGGGAGCCTGCCGCGCCGAAGCATATGCGGCAGAGCAGGCAGTAAACCGCAATCGGCGACATCGACCCCCATGATCGCCAAGGCGTCGCCCAATAGACCTGCTACCCCGAGCTTGCAGAATATGTCGCTGTCTACAAGTAACCGCATCGTCCTCCGGCTATGCGAGGACGCAACTGAGCAGAGCTTGGTCGCTTTCTGAAGCCGAACTGTATTCGACGTTCGCCTCGAAGTGCCGGCGAAGCATCTGCCTGGCGCCCGTCCCTCGAAATAGTGCTTTGAGCGCCATGGTGGCAGTTCCGTAGTCGCCGGATTGCCGGGCCCAATTGAAGAGAATCATGACAGCGTCCACCCCCGACTCCTGCTCCTCCTTCCATGCGTTGGTTGCAAGCTCTCTGTAGTTCTCTCCGGACACGGATGGCACGTCATCGGCACCGGCGAGAACACGTGTGGCGAACCTTTCGGCGCGGACCTCCATTTCTGCTGTGTCCGCTACCTCTTCCGATTCATCCACCACGGGTTCATCGGGGGCGCAGTCTCCTGCTGCAATATGCCCGACTTCATGCGAAACGAAAAAGGCAACACGTCCAGGCTCGTCGTGCTTGTGGCCGAGGAGAATGACAGGCCGCCCGCCAACCACGGAGGCCATGCCTTGAAAGGCGGGCGCAGGAAGAAGGTCGAGAGGGACGACTGGGACGCCGCGACTCCACAGGTCCGACAGTATGTCTTCAAGCGTTACCGACGTGCTGGACCGTTGAATCATGTCTCGCCACAGCAGGCCATCCGCCGGAGGCAGGTCCGGAGAAGGAACTCTTTCTTTCAGACAGCGGACTACCGCCGCAGCGACCGCAAGGGCCGTGTGAACTGCTGGGGCCAAACGGTTCGGGTCGGCGGTCTTCACACGTCTCAGGCGGGCACCAGCATAGGTGGGGGAGTCAAGAGGTATGCCAGGATTTCGTACCACAGAAACGGAAACCCCAAGGAAACGCGCTACTCGGAACTCTATTTCGGCAAGGAGCGCAGGATCCTTCTCACAGACACCATCCCACCAATCCGGAAGAACGACGCGTTGAAGAACGTCCCTCTTGAATCCGGCATTCGCCAATCGGCTCATCAGACTTCTGAATGTGTGCCTCGTCAGAGCAGGACTCCTTACTGGGCACATTGGGCCTGACCGCTCCGAATCGGATGCCCCAGAGCTCGCACACCCCTAGCCCAAAGAACGATTATCGCTGAATCGCACCGCTATTCAAGCTTGAATTGCGCGGCGAGTGAGCGGATAGCTCCGCACTCCTGCTTCGATTCGAGTTGACAGACGGTGCAGCTGGGGCGTACGGGCAGCCCGGCCTGGCTCGAATCGGACACCGGCCTGGAGCCAGCCAGCACGCAAGCGCTCAGGCGCCTATTCTTGGCCGGCCAATCTTTATGAAAATGTACCCCTGTATCGCCAATCTAAAGCTCCGAGATTCTTAGTATTAATCCGTCTGGTGAGCAGACCTCGGTCCCACGCTGTCCCCCATTATCCGGTCACCTCACGTGTTCTCCGCCAATGAACGCCCCCCAAGTACCCCGGCCTGCGCTATGCCTCCGCCCTACCATCTGCTCGTTTCTCCTGTCCTCACCTTATCCCCCAAGGCTCTCAAAGTACGACGCAGAGAACGATCCGAAGCCAGGCGCCTGCTCAAGTCACCCTGACCGGGGAGATGATACGTCGTCGGAGAATCGACATCGGCTCGACCGCTAGAATGGGGTGATGACCTCATCCCAGGTGCTGTCCCTCTCGTGCCTCCAGGGAGTCAAGTCGTTTTCGTATTCCTACTCTCGGGTCCATCTCCAGCGCCTGGCGGTATCTCGCGATGGCGACAGCCATGTTCCCCTCGGCCTCGGCGATCTCACCGTGGTAGCGAATCAACTTCGCTCTACTCTTTCCTGGGATTCGGTCTTCCGGATCGTTCAACTCTGACAGTGCGGCCCGGGCACGCACCAGGTCTGGCGGCCGCTGCTCCATTGCTGCCTTCAGGGCGTCAAGGACTCCCCAGTATCGGCCGCGGCTTTGCTCCTCCGCCAGGAGGCGCTGAGCCTCATCATACGCGGCTGGCAGGCGGCCTCTGTCGTCGAACGCAAAGACCTGCTTTTCACCGCCCGGAGGCCCCACCTCGGCCATCAACTGATTGCCATAGAACCTGGCATCTCCCCATCCATCCCGCACCCACACCACCTTCCCCGTTGGCACGGCCAGTAGAAACGTCTTCCCGGAGTGAGGCTCATAGTCGGCGTTGCAGGTGGACACGAACGCCAGCATACCGTCGGCCGACATTCCCGAGTCGTGGATATTCGCCTTGAAACTCTTTGCCCAGAGCCGATTGCCGTTGAGATCGAACGCCAGCAGAGTGCCACCAAGGGCGTCACCGTCCTTCCAGTCCTCGACCAAAACAGTCCCCTGATCCGTTACGTGGGGGTTGTTCGCCCGCCGGATCGACTTAGTGAACAGAATGCGACCCGTCCTTGCGTCCTTCAGCGCCACCGCCCCAGGGACATGGCGGTCACCCTCGTAGTGGTGGTCCATGGCATAGGCGGCGTAGACTCCGTTCGTGGAGACTACTGGATCGAGGCAGAAGAGGATGTCGTCGTCCTCAGGGACGGCGGTTGGCCGACGGCTCCTGCTTGGGCCTGTCGGTCTGGCCTTGGACGAGGACTTGAATAGCGATCGGACTAGCAGTAGCACACCTGCAATTAGGACAACCCACCCGACAATCCCCATCCTCAATAACCTCCATCCTGGCCTTCAATTACGCAGCCCCCGTCTCCCGCCATTCCCCAGGCCTCGAGACGATGACCACATCGGCAATCCCTCTCAGCTTCCTGAGGCCGTTGGCCATCTCGTCGTGGTGGTGCACCGAAGCCGACGCGTCCCAAATGAATGGTATGATTCTGTCGTAGCCTGAGCCATCGGTGAGGTACAACCCGACATCTGCCGCAACTTGCTCGGTGATTTCGGCTCGTGCTGCCTGAGTGGCGTCCCGGAGGAACTTCACCTCCACGACAAGTCGCAATGCCGGGATGAGCAAGTCCGCCCTCGGATGCTTGTGGCCGACCGAGGGAAGGTGCTCTTCGTCTTCGAGACCAGGAAAGACTGGCCGAAGAAGCGCCCATAGCAGGCTTTGCACATGGTACTCATTCTGGATGTCCCATCGTTGAGCCTGGCCAGTTCGACCCGAAGTCTTTGGCCTCTGCTCCCATGGCCAACGCTTCAAGGCAGCGGGTACTCCTCGCAGCAGCCTGGCAACCTGCTCGACTGTCGCCTGTTCGAAGTCAACTGCAGCCTCCAAGGCGAAAATCGTCTCTAAGGCGGCTTTGCCAAATAGAGCCCACTCGGGTTCCAAGGGTCCGGGGTCAATCACCTGCCGGAGTGCCGCTCGGCGTACATCGGCTGTTGGGGCAACCTTTCCCTTAATGGCAACTGCCGCCTGGAGCATCGGGGACAGCGCCAGCCAAGCTGATTCGTCGTTCGTCAAGAGTGCCAAGGCGAGCTTCAGAAGCTCCATCCGGCCAGTGTCGCCCTCTGTTTGGAGGGCCCGCCGAATGATTCCAGTCAACCAGTCCCTGGCACTGGCATCGGCGTCGTTTGCGTCCAGGCCAAGTGCCAGGCCGACAAGCGCCACAGGGTCGGCTTCGAGACCCGCTGGTTGCCCAGGCACAAAGAAACGACGCTGCTGGAGCCAAGCGACCCCTTCAACGAAGCAACTCCTGGCTGCCGCGTCACCAGTTGCGGCGAGCGCAGCCCCAGCCTCAGCGATACCCTGGTAGCGCTTAAGCCCCAACGCCGGCTTCCAGCCCGGAATGTCGGCAATGACTCCGAGCCAAAGCCCGATGTGGGCGCGGAGAGGGTCATCTCCGGCTTGGCTCACGCCTTCGTCGATTCTCTCCCTTACCAGGTTGAGGATTGGAGTGCTCACAGGAACCACCTCGTCCGTCCGACTCGGCCCACGATAGAGTCGTCGGACCAGCCGGTCACGTTTCTGAGTTTCCCGAGGTTTTCAGCCACCAGTTGCGAGTATTGGATTGTGATCGGCATTGGGGACGGTTGGAAGCTCCGCCAAGAATTGCAGGAGAACGCGAACACCTGGCGACTGAGATAGGTGATGTCGTTGAACGTCGAGCCTTTGTGAAGGTCCAGGAGGAGCGGAGAAGGATGGCCGTCCCCTGCTTGCTTGAGCTCCCTTGCGCCCTTCAGACAAAGGAGCGCCTCGTGACCCGACAGTTGCACCAGCAAGCCTCTCGGTGGTGCGAGCGCTCCCTTCTTGCGACCTCCCCCCGCCGCAGCACCTTGTTCGCTTTCATCGAAAACGAGAAACGAGTGGGAGTCGGCAATGTGGAGGAATGCGAACTCAGCGTGTGGTAGTGCCAGCTCTTCCATTAGAGCCTCAACGGCCTCGGCCTCGGCGTTCTTGAGGGGCTTGAAGACGTGGAAGACAAGCCTGACCGGGTCAGACGGCGCCCAGGCAAAGTCCTGACGAACGTGACCCACCGCCGCACGTACTGCTTCAAGCATGGCGGTAGAATACTCTCGGTAGGGTACTGCCCGAGTTCTGCTCTCCACTAGATATCGCCCATCTCCCGAAAAGACAGTGGTCACTCCAACGTACCTGTCACCGGCACCAAATCGTGAGCCCCTCTCGTGGTAGCTTCCAAGGCCAATGACCAACTCGTGGGAGACAGTCTGGTCAGATGGAAGGAGCCATGGTACACCGCCCAGCTTGGCATAGCAGGCAAGGCCCATGTTGTTAAGAGACCAAGCCCGCTGCTCCTGCTGCTGATTCACAGTCTCGAAGTGAACATGCTGCACAGCAATCCCTTTCCCCAGGAAGAAAGCCTTGGTGACCAGATACGGGTTGACGTCTCCCTCAAGGTCCTCCATAGCCTTCTCGATCTGGACCAGTGCCAGCTGCCAAGTTTGACCTTTGTCCGTTATGTGCTCGATGGCAGCGACAGCCGCAGCCCTGTATGATGCGGCTGTCGCATTGGGTGCGGTGAAGACCTGAACATAAGGGCGCTCAAGTGCGAACCGCCGAAGGAAGCCCACGTCGCCTCCTCGGACCCCTCGGACTCCGTTCAGCAGCTGCTCCACAAATTGCTCCATTCGCCCCTGCAGATCGGCCCTGCAGACCACAGCGATGTTCAACCGCTTCGGGTTGAACTGGTACCGGTCATATGGCCCATGCTCGTCCAGTCCCCTCTGGTTCCAGCTATCCGTTCTACGGCCCGAGGAGTCGAATACGAGCGGTGGCTTTCTCACAACCTCGTTCTTCGAAAACCGGAGTGGGACTCTAGCAAGCTCGGCGAAATGGCCATGCAGTCCGTCAGCGAGTTCCACCTTCTGCCGCCGCAGATATCCTGTGATTGCATCCAGTCGTGTGAGGCGCTCCCTCCCCATCCCAACCTTCTCCGCCGCTCCTCGCAGCCTTCCCAACAGGTCTTGAGCGGAACTCGGTCTGCGTTGCAGGGCAGCCAAGACAGTGGCAAGCACTTCCAGACGTGGTTCCAGTGTCGAATCCCGGGCCGAAATCGAACTCCCGCCTTCATCGTGTTCCCTGAGGAGAAGCTCTTCACCCTTAACTCCGGCGACGCGCCCCGCAAGCCGACGAGGCTGGATCAGTCGACAGTCATCGCCGACGGAGGGGCGGCAAACCCAAAGCCCCTCAACCGGAACCCCACCTGCAACCAAGTCCTGCACAGGCACGTCCATGAACACCATGGCGGTCGCGTCTAACAACAGAAGAACCTGCGTCCCACCTTGGCCTCGCACGGTTCTCACCACCAACTCAAATGCAGTACGAAGGCCGATCCCCGCAGGTGCAGGAAACCCCCTGGGCAGCACTACTGCCAGGAGGTCGTCTTCCGGTTTCCCAGAGACAACGACGATGCTCCTTCGCCTACGCTGGACTTGCCGGCCAAGCCCAACGAAATGCGCTGTCAGCCATTCGGTTAGCAGGCCGGTGACCAGGCGCGTGGCGTCGCCCGCTTCCATGTGACTGACCTCGCCGGGAGTCTCGGAGCGAGGACCAGTTGCGACAACCTCGACGACTTGTCCCGCCCGCCGCATCACATGAGTAGTTCGAAGTTCCTGTCTGAGCTTCCCAAGCGCCTCTTCACCTGCATAGGGTACCTTCCCAACATGCAACAAGGAGCGCCTGTCGAACTCAAATGGAACAGCGTTGAGTAGTAGGGGCGACAACCGTTTGCGGTCCGCTGCGCACATCTTGTCACCCCCTCCTGGTTCTGGCTACTGATTGCTCGGCACTTGGCACCGGTTGGAACGTTGGCCGGTCGTCGTCTTCGGGATTCAAGCCAGCGGCCACCAGCTGCTGGCCATATCGGAGCTCTGGGTGGACCAGCATGGTGTGCTCCCATCTCTCAGCCGGAGGGTCGGCGGAGCGGACCTCTCGGCAGTGTCCGCACTGGAGGCTGATCAACGTTGCCCCAACTGCGTTCGACGGGTCAGCAGGCTCAGGTGACTCACTCCGGGCCCTCGACTGGGACTGCGGCTCTTCCACGTGAAGCTCTCGGAGCATCTGGGCAAGCACCACGACTGTCTCCGTCCCCCTCATGTGGTCCTCGGTCCCCCCCAAGGACTCGCGGAAGTCCCGCGGGCCAGAGAGAGAGCAACGCATGACCATGGCTGGCAGGTGGACTCCAAGGTTCCAATAATGCTGGGGGACCATTGGCTCCTCCATGTCATCGCGGACACAGCGTGGTTCCCTCATCGCCCCTATCCTTCCCAGTCACAGCAACTCTCATGTCTATAGACGCCTGGGGTGGCCTTGGCAGCGTCCACAGCTATTTCCGGACGCCACTCCACAAGACTGGGCGGCGAAACCAAGCTGGCCGCTGGCCATTCTAACCGCACGCGACGGAGGGGGCAATGATGGTGAGGGGGCGATGGCGAACGACCCCCGGACCGTCGGAGAGGACCACCAGAGGATGAGCCGCTCATGGCCTATCCAAGCTACCGTCAACAAGTCTCACAGTTGACCTGTAAGCTGCCGAGCTTCAATCATCTTCGCCCCGCAACCCTGTCAATGCAGCACCGCTTGAACTTCTTGCCGCTCCCGCAGAAGCATGGGTCGTTGCGACCGGGCTGCTTCAAGTCGTGATAGACCGCTGGTGGTTCCTCCCTGGCAAGTTCATCCATGTCGGGATCCGGCGTCCATTCCCACTCAAGCCAAGTGACTGTCGAGAAGGGGCGCGTGTCCCAGCGGAGAATCCCGAAGGCAAGCGCCCGGGCGGCCTTGAGGCGGTGCTTCATGACCAGCAGCCGCTTCTTGACCTCTTCAGCCCAGGCCTGCCGGTCTGGCTGATCCCCTACAACGACCAACACAGCGGGGTCACGGCTCGTCAGTTCGAGCCTCTGAATGCCTGTACCCATGATGGGCCGACCGGTCGCATTTGGCACCTGGCTCTCAAGCTTCTCAAGAATCCCCGCCGGCAGGTCGAGAATCTTCAGTGCGACGCGCTGGGCGGCCGCGTCGTCGGAGCGGGTCCGGAGCTCAGCCAGGACTGTCCTCGTCCAGCCCGGAACTTCCAGACGGATTTGTGGGCCAACGGCTCTGTCTCCCCGCTGGTACTCCTCCCACTCGTCAAACTGGACGTGGTAGCCGGACAGAGTCAGAACGTCCAGGCGCTCGGGCAGTTCTGGGCGCTGGAACCTTGTGGCGAGATACCAGCCATACAACCCCAACTCATCCGTAATGAGCTTGAGGCCTCTGTTGGTAAGGTCGTGCCGCTTGGTAGCGTAATGAATGAAGACGTCGGGCCCTTCGCAATGCTTGCAGACAATCTCCAGGTCAGCCACGGAAATTGACCAAGGATACTCGCCCGACTGGAACAGGCCGAGTTGGCGGGCAGCCTGAAGCTGGAAGGCCACCCCGTCAAGGTGTTCGAGGGAGACCGATAGCAGGAGGGTTCCCTGAATGTCCGCCCCGTTCAGGGTCAGCTCTCTATTCTCGCCTGAACGCTCCATGAGCTTGCAGATACCACCGGTGTCCAGATACTTCTTGGCTCTCAGAGCCTGAAGAAAACCATCGTGAACATTATTCTTGATATCGGTGCGGAGGCGGCCAACCTCCCCGAAGTCTCCGAAACGAAAGTGACGCTTGGCCTTGACCTCGACAAGGACCACCCAACCTGCCCAAACACCAACCACGTCGACCTCTGCCTGGCCCCCCGGTTTTTCCGGGTCTGGGTAAGTGAGGTTCCTGAAGACGTTTCGCCGACCGAGCACCCGCTCCAGGGCATTGAACACCCGCTCTTCAGCGTGTGCACCTCTTGTCTTGTTCCAGCGTTCCACCAACTGTGCGTTGGCCGACAGTCTCTCGCTCAGCCTGTCGTTGAGTTTCTCAAGAGCGGTCGTGATGTCGTGAACGACTACAGCACCATCGCCGAGCACCACCATCGGCATAGGCAAAAACAGAAACGGTTCCGGGGGAGGCTCAGAGTCTGCCATCCGCAGCCTGCAACCGACCAGCTTGAGAAGAGCCTCCCATGCGGCGTCCGGCAAAGGCTCCCCATCTGGACCTACCAAGTCGCCCCTTCGAACAGCGAGGGCGCGAGCCATTTCCCAGTAGGTCACCAGGGCAGGGGAGCAGTCGTCGACCGTGGCCGAGGCAGCGTCCGCATCGCGACCCGTCACTGAGGCCCTAATAGCGTCGGCATGGTTCCTGAACTCACGATTGGCGGTTTCTGAGACTCCGGCCTCCATTGCTCTCACAATCAGGAAAAGAGCCTCGCCGAGTTGCCCCACCGTCGCCCCGAGCTCCTGTTGAAAGAAGGCATCAAACCGCCCGAGCGCAGACTGCATACGGGAGAAAACCTGTTCCGGGTACGCACTTCCTCTGACTGTCTGCATCTCAGACGCCAGACCAGAAAGCAGCACCTTGAGCTCCACCTCTTCGCACCGTTCGGAGGCCCGGGAACCCGCAGCCATCGAAGCAGTCATCACTGCATCGTCGCTGAGCCGAAGCATCTGATCGATGTCGCGCCCATCGGGGGGGTTGCTTCCAGCAACGTCAAGAGCCTGAAGGGAACGGGCCACCCAGTCGCATCGGGCAATGGAAGTGCCATGGGTCTCTTCGGACGCCGTTCCCTTCGGGACGACCATTGTCTGTAGGACGTGAGCCAGGTACAACAACTCTGGGTCGTAGACCAAGCCCAAACGGCGCATCGCTTCCACACACTTGTCGTACTGGACAACGCTCGCTTCGGCCATCATCTCCCTAAGCATGCGAGACTGTTCTGCCGGTTCCAGGCCCCTCAGCTGCTCGGGCAGGTCAACCGGGCCGTTGGAATTCTCGCCTCGGGTACCCGTTGCCGTTGACGAACGCCGCACCTTGTCGTGACCCTTGTGCCTGGATCCCTTTCCCAATCGCCCCCTCCTTGAGTCCCAAGTAGCGGTCCATGACGCCAATGCCGGCGTTGGCACCGTTACCGATGTACAGCCTGCGGCGAGAGGCAGCATAGTCCGGGGTCACGCCTTCCGAAGGAGGCAATAGGCCGCTCCCGCCAGCAACAACAAGTTCCCAAGCTGGGCCTGCTTGCTCCAGCTTCGACCGGTCTGGACGTACCTCGCCACGTGCTCGCAGTTGACGCCCCTCCAACCGAGGAGGCTGTAGGGCAACTGGCCGCGCTTGACGAGAGCCTCTGCCCTTCGCCGCACAGCCTCGGTTTCAGCCGGCTCGGCCGCAGGCTCCACGACCACCGGCCGCCCCTTACCGAACACGCTCAGCGAGATTTCTCTGGTAAGCGCCCTATCGCCATGGACCTTCTGAATGTCCAATATCCTATCGTCTCCAACGATAATTCCATAGTGTCGCCCTAATCCGTCGGCGTCACGTATCACTAGATCGCCAACAGAGAGGTAACTCCTGCCTATTCTAGTACTCATTACCTTTGCCTCGGACAATATCCTTTCTAAGAGCATCTCGTATGCCCAGTCCAGAGAGTAATGCGGAGTACGGCTCTGTCAAGCGCCGGGCCCGCACTGGAGCGGCGGGGGCGTTCGCCGCCTCTCGGGGTCCGAGGAACCGTTGAAGATGAGTGGCGTCGGAGGCGGACGGGTCTCCATCCCGCCGGAGGCACGACGGCGAACGGTGGAAGCCCGGAGGCCTCGAAAATCCTGTTGACAGGAGGCCGCTCGCCAGGCTATTGATTGTCTCAGTTTGTTTCAACTCGTTTCAAGGTAGCGAAATGAAGAGCCTTGAAGAGGATGAGATCCTGACCGACGAGCAGCTCCAGGGGCTTCTGAAAGTCTCTCGCACAACACTCTGGCGACTGCGCCGCGACAGGGGACTGCCATTCGGGAGGGTGGGCCGCACCTACCGCTACCGAAAGTCCGAGGTGCTTGCTTGGATGCGCGAGTTCGGGGACGGTACCCTGGCCGCCGCTCAGGACCCGGCGATTGCTGCCAACTTGCAATCGGATCACGATGTCGACCCACGAGGGTCTGACATCTTCTCTCCGGCAAGGCGCTCCGAAATCATGGCATCTGTGCCAAGCAGAGATACTGCCCCGGAATTGGCAGTGCGAAGAGCCCTGCATCGTCTGGGGTTCCGGTTCCGCTTGCATGCTGCAAATCTGCCTGGAAAGCCGGACGTTGTCATTCCCAAGCTTCACTGCGCGCTTTTTGTCCACGGTTGCTTCTGGCACCAGCACGCTGGCTGCGCAAGGTCGAAGTTGCCAAAGACCAGGGCGGACTGGTGGCAAGCCAAGCTGCAAGGGAATGTCGAGCACGATAGCGCAGTCCAGAGACAGCTCCGGGAGCTGGGTTGGAATGTCCAAGTCGTGTGGGAATGTCAGACTGAGCGCAGCGCAAGTCTCGAGTCTGCCTTCAGGGAGCTCGGTATTGACCAGCAACACTCCTGCCGCCAGGAGTCCAGCATTGAGAGCGAAAAGGAGTTTCCCGTTGAATAGGCTATTAGAGGATATCAATCGGCAGTTCGGCTTCATCGATCTTTTCTCCGGTGCCGGCGGCATGAGTACGGGCTTCCTCAGACACGGGGCCTTTCGGCCGCTATTCGCCGTCGATGTGCAAGCGGGGAAACCAAGCAGCGGCCACGGCTCCCTCGAGTGCAACGCTACCTACGAAGCCAACATTGGCATTCCGGTGCGTGAGGCGGACCTCAGCATGTACGAGCCCGAAGAGCTCCTGAACGACGCCCGAATCCGGACAGGAGAGCTGGATGTTCTGATCTCCTGTGCCCCCTGCACCGGGTTCAGCCGCACCCTCGGACGAAACCACCTTGAGGATGACCCTCGAAACCACCTTGTGGAAAGAACAGGCTACTTCGTAGAGTGCTTGCGACCAAAGATCCTGATAATGGAGAATGTTCGAGAATTGGTTCACGGGAACTTCTCGATTCACGCAGAGAATCTCCGCAGACACTTAAATCGTATTGGGTATTCATTTCATGCATCCGTCCATGTATTGACGGAATTTGGTCTTCCTCAAACAAGAGAGAGGGCTATTATCATTGCGACTAGGGATGGTCTGCCAATCCACACTCTTGGAGAACTCTGGCAAGGCCATTGCGTGCCAAGAGCGGCGACTACCGTGCGGCATGCCATCTCTCATTTGCCAGCCGTGTCCGCCGGCCAGGTGCATCCATCAGACCCGATGCATGTGTCGCCAAGCTTCTCCAGGGAAGACAGTCTGGGGCGCCTGAAGGCAATCCCGCATGACGGTGGTTCCTGGGCCGACATCCTAGGGTTACCCGAGGCTGACAGACTCCTGACTCCAAGAATGAAGCAGTATGCGGAACAGGGTGACATGGGGTCCCATCCAGACGTCTATGGCCGGCTCTGGTGGGATCGGCCTTGTGTCACGATCAAGAGGGAGTGTTCACACGTGGGGAATGGCAGGTACTCTCACCCAGTCCAGGATAGGCTCTGCACCGTGCGCGAGTTGGCGCTGCTCAACGGGTTCCCGAAAAACTATGTGTTCAAGGGGTCTTTGTCAAACCGCTACCGCCAGATTGGAGACGCTGTTCCACCACTTGTGAGCTTCCAGATTGCACATCTTTGCAACTGGATGCTCACAGGAGAAAAACCTTCATTGTCCGATGCGCTTCTCGAGGGCACCAGTGTGGAAGGAGTCGAAGTGATGCGCGCTCCAATTCGCCGAGAACTATTCCCGGAGGCTGGCTGCACGGCCTAGACCAATCCGAGCGCCTCAACCAAGAATCGAAGTGTCACAGAAGGATTTGGCGCAGCGGACAACTTCGTCAAATTCACCACGAAGTCGAGGTGCTCCTGTTCCTGCAGCTGGCGTAGACCCGTGCGCCTGGTGCCAGCGGAACTTACGCCGCTAACCATCTCCTTGGTTATCACCGTCATGAACACACCTCTCTGTGCATTCGGGAACTCGGCCGCCCAAGTATGGAGATGATCTGCCAATTGAGGCATCCAACTTTCCCAGGTGTTCGAGAGGTCCTTCCGTCCCTTGATCTCGCCAACTAGAGTTGCTCGCCCATCTATGTTTATGCGAATGTCCGGACGGTTTCCACCCGCTCGAAAGTCGACTTCGGCCCCTGTCTGGACATGTCTCCACAGAGGAACGCTCAGCCCCGCTTCGCGGTTCTTCGCCAGCGATTGCCAATGGTCGTCGTCCAAATACTCCCAATTTGCGGCAGATCCGCCGGCCACCAACATCGACTGTTTCAGTATGCCGACGGCGAGTTCACCTCCTTCGTTCTGGCCTTGGCCGATCACCCTTCCCCCGACGACCATGGCCACATGCAAGGCGTAAAGGCGGTGGTCCGGAAGACCCCCAGGAAGGATATCGCCAATCTCTGCGTTGACCCAGTCGGAAAACGAGGCAAGGTCCGTCGTTGGGACTCTTCCAGGATTGGCTCTCATGTTCCTCAAAAACGTGGAAGGAGAGACGCTCAGACCGTGGTCCTTGGCCCTCTGGCCAAGGTTGTTGAGTGTCTTCTGAGCGAAGCATGCCAAACATGCATACCAATCAGCGGCTCCTGGAATCTTCCTCAGGACCTCCGGCGAGGCAAAGTGGAGAGCACCGAGTTCTGCCAAGGCATCGGCCTTAGCAAGTAAGTCCGATGCCTCAATCTTGATCCTTGCAAACTTCCGCAACCTATCCTCTTGCCAAGGGGCATCGTCTCCCCCGCCTACGATTCCATCCCAGTCGATCTTGTCCCCTCGCATCGGACCTCCCCATCGGGCACTCAGCCAGCTTCCATTCCGTCTCGCGCCGACAGACCCGCCGGTCGCACCGGCGATGTTATCAGAGGCGGCATTGCGACTCCACATCTAACAATGTTGGTCGGCCAGGTCCCATGGCAAATGGAGCTGCGCCAGCAGAGGACTTCCACTCGGCTCCCTCTTCGCCCCGCCCGAGAGCGGGGGTAGATGTCAACGGGCTCCCGTCCCACCTTAAGACTTTCCGTCTACGGTTCGTTCCCCTCCACTACAGCGGTTTGCCCGAGAATTCTCCTGTGATTTCCATGGGTTACGAATTCCGTCGGACGGACCGCAGAAACTCTTAACAGTGTTCGGATGATGCGGGTTTTGTGTCATTTCGGGGACTTCTGAATTTCGGACTCCCGTGCCCCCTCATCTGACCCGAAAGCGCTGAGAGCGGGCGAATGACTCTCGATGTCGTTCTCTGTTTCTCTGTGGTTTCGGACACAAGGCTATCGGTCGATGCCTCGTGAAGGCACTGGCGGCCGGGATCAGGGAGGGACGAGGGATGCGACTTCGGTCCTTGCGCATAGCCAACTTCGGGTGCATCGACGACACCGGGGTCGAGGTGGTCATCGACAAGATCGTGGTGCTCATAGGTCCGAACAACGTCGGCAAGTCAACAGTGCTGGATGCTTACGAGGCGTTTGCCAGCACGGGTGCCCCGCTCGAGATTTCCATGTTCCCGAATCGATGTGCGGAAAGACCAGTAGCAGTCGAGGGTGTGTTCACCGACTTGACAGAAGAAGACATGTCAGTGCTTGGCGCGAAATGGAAGCACGCTGACGCTACCCACGGAGAGTGTGTTCGTTGCAGATGGGTCTGGAGCAAGCCAGAGGAGAAGGGCAAGAAGCAGTCATGGGACCCTGCGAATTCGGATTGGGTAGATGGAGGGATGGGCGGCTGGGACACGCTGCTTGTAAGCCGTATTCCGGTGCCGCTGAGAGTCCGTTCAACTGATGACGCAGAGGCAACGGAGTCCCAGATTACGGAGATTCTCACCAGCGCGGTGAAAGCGACGCTGAAGAACGACCATTCGCGGACTGAGTCAGTTCTCAAGGAGTTGAAGAAGCTCACGGAGGATTTGGCCAAGGAGGTCGAGACCCAGATTGCTGAGGCGACAAGCGGCATCGGTCAACGGCTCAGTGCCGTATTTCCCGGCTACCAGGTTGAGTTTCATCCAGAACTCGGAAAATTCGAACCCGAGAAGTCCCTCGGTGCCGGGAGCTACATCCAAGTCAGGCGTGAGGGAGCCGATATGTCCCCGCTGAAAAAGCAGGGAGCGGGATTCCGTCGCACATTCCTGTGGTCAGCGCTGGGTACACTTGCAGACATCGGCCGCATCAGGCAGGGAAAGGGATTCCTTCCGACCGAGCGTCAGCGGATTCTGCTCATCGAGGAGCCAGAGTCCTTTCTCCATCCCCCGATGATTAGAGCCGCGCGTGAGGCGCTCTATGGCCTTGCCGAAGTCGCTGAATGGCAAGTAATTGCCACAACGCACTCCCCAGTATTCATTGATGTGGCCAAGCCGCATACCACCATCGTTCGTCTGGCTCGAGACGGTGGGGTTAGAACTCAGTTGTTCCAGACCGACCGCGCCCAGTTTTCGGACCAGGATCGCGACAATCTGCGCATGGTTCGCTCCTGCCATCCGACAGTTGCTGAGTTCTTCTTCGCCGACCATGTGATTCTGGTGGAGGGAGAGACTGAGCAGGCAGTTCTTGCCGAGCTGCTTGCCAAAGTGGAGGACCCGGCAGCGAGGGCCGTCACCGTGCTCAATTGCATGGGTAAGGCCAATATCCCCTTATTTCAGAGAATCCTCAATCAGTTCAGCTCGACATACACCGTCGTCCACGATTCGGATTCCCCACGAGCGAAGAGGAAGGACCGCTGGCAGCGGAACCCAATGTGGACAATCAACGAACAGATATTCGCTGCAGTTTCGGAGCGGAAGGACAGCCTCGGGGTGTGTCACGTTGTGTCTCACGTCCCGGGTTTTGAGCAGCACTATTTCGGAACAACAGCCAGTGCTGACAAGCCGTACCAGGCCATCCAGGTCTTGAGGCGGCCGGACTTCGGCCAGACAGACGACACCGCCGCACTGGCAGCCATGGCAAGCCAGTTGCTGGCCGGCAATCACCCGTGCGCAACCTCGTCCATGGGCAACCTCGTCACGCGAGTCAGGGCATGGTCCACGGCCAATCAGCCAAGCCCGAAGGAGGCCTGGGATGTTGAGGATGTGGCTGCCAATGGCGAGTTCACAGCAGAGGGTGAATGTGAAGCAGAGCCCCTCCACGAGTCGGAGCCACCAGTTGAAGCAAGCCAACAACCAGAGGACAGGAGAGAACCAGAGACGGACAGAACCATGAACCACATCAAGTCCAAGCAACGCGTAGCTGACCACGGCGAGGTCTTCACCCCAGCGTGGATGGTCGAGGCGATGCTTGACCTGGTGAAGGAAGAGACGGAGCGCATTGACTCCCGCTTCCTTGAGCCGGCTTGTGGGAGCGGCAACTTCCTGGTGAAGATTCTCCGGCGCAAGCTGGCGGCCGTGGAACTGAAGTACGGTAAGAACGACTTCGAGCGTCGGCACTACGCGCTACTGGCCCTGATGTGCATCTACGGCATCGAACTGCTGCCTGACAACATCTCCGAGTGCCGCACCAATCTCCTCGAGATCTTCTCCGAGTACCTGAATCTGGACGAATCGGACGAACTCTATAGGGCAGCGTTCAATGTCCTGTCGGAGAACCTCGTCCACGGCGATGCCCTCAAGATGCTCACTCATGATGGCCGCCCAATCGCATTCGCCGAGTGGGGCTACCTGGGCAAGGGCCAATACCAACGACGTGACTTCCGCCTCCAGAGCCTCGCCCAGTCCGCGGCTTTCAGTGCGAAGGACTCCGTCCTCGCCCGGCTCGGAAGGCACCAGCTCTTCAAGCCCGTGAAGTCTTACGCACCGATGACCGTGAGCGAGCTGGCTGCAGCTGGCGAAGCTCCAAAGGAGGGCAAATGACGGTGAAGGCTGGCTTCGCGTTGCACGGTCGCAACCCAGATGTGCTGACTTGCATCGCTAACCTCTCCAATGACGAGGTCTTCACGCCCCCCGAGATTGCGAATCGGATACTGGACACACTGGCGAAGGCTTGGGCTCTCAACAACGGCGGAGCCAACATTTGGGCCGACCCTGCAGTGACGTTTCTGGACCCATTTACCAAATCGGGCGTCTTCCTTCGTGAGATCACCAGCCGTCTTATCAAGGGTCTTTCAAGCCAGATTCCTTGCCTCGAAGAACGCGTCGACCACATCCTGACGAGGCAGGTCTTCGGCATCGGCATCACTCACCTGACGAGTCTGCTGGCCCGACGCAGCCTGTACTGCTCCAAGCACGCAAATGGCCCCCACTCGGTTGCCAGGTCTTTCGGCACCGACCAGGGCAACATCTGGTTCGAGCGAACGGAGCACACTTGGATTGATGGAAGATGCAAGTGCTGTGGAGCAAGCCGGAAGACGCTGGACCGTGCCGAAGGACTGGAGACCCATGCCTATGCCTTCATCCACGCCGACCATGTCAAGACTCGAATCACCGAAATGTTTGGAGGTGATATGCAGTTTGATGTAATCATTGGAAACCCACCCTACCAGTTGAACGACGGCGGCTTCGGCACGAGCGCTGCTCCCATCTATCAGCTCTTCGTGGAGCAGGCAAAGGCCTTAGAGCCGCGGTTCCTGTCTATGATCATTCCCGCCCGCTGGTTCGCCGGGGGCAAGGGGCTGGATGAATTCAGGGAGTCCATGCTCAAGGACAATCGCATGCGTTCGATCGACGACTTCCTCAGCGCATCGGATGTCTTCCCCGGAGTGGGCCTGAAGGGGGGCGTATGCTTCTTCCTGTGGGACCGCGACAATCCGGGTCTGTGCCGAGTCAGCACCCATTTCAAGGACTGGCCCGTCTCAACCACTACTCGGCCGCTGCTCGAGGAAGGGGCGGATGTTTTCATTCGCTTCAATGATGGGCTGTCGATCCTCAAGAAAGTGATGGCCGCAGAGACTGGAGATAGCGCCTCGCTTTCGTTGCCGCCCGCCAAGCGTTTCGAACAACTGGTCAGCTCCAGAAAGCCATTCGGACTTGAGACGACATTCAAAGGCAAGGCCTCTCAACGCCCCGGTGACTTGCTAGTGTACCAGAATGGTGGGACCGGATACCTCGCCAGGGATTCCGTATCGACCGGCACTGAGCTTATCGACAAATGGAAACTGTTCGCTGGCTACGCCGCTCCCGGGACCGGCAACAAGGACACGTACCCGCATAGGATTATCAGCACGCCGTTCATCGGTGAGCCCGGAAGCATCTCGTCGGAGACCTATCTATGCATTGGCCCGTTCGACTCGAAGCTCGAGGCCGAGAGCGCCCTCTCCTACCTCTCCTGTCGGCTGACTCGCCTGCTCGTGCTTCTTCACAAGCCATCCCAACACGTAACGCGGAAAGTTTACACATTCGTGCCAACGCAGGAGTGGACGAGGCCCTGGACGGACGATGTTCTCTACGAGAAGTACGGCATTACCGACAGCGAAATCGAGTTCATTGAGAAGATTGTCCGCCCTATGGATCTTACGGGAGACCCTCAGGATGACTAAGCCCATCGACGAGATCCTGGCACCCAGGCCGGAAGCTCGACCCCGCATTTACGCCTATTCGATTGCCGACGAGGCACACAGGGGGCTTCTCAAGGTCGGTCAGACCACACGGAACGTGAAGAATCGCGTTGCCGAGCAACTGAAGACCGCCGCCATAGCAAACTACCTTATTGAGCTCGACGAATCCGCTGAGTGCAACGACGGCAGCCTTTTCACCGACCACGAGGTACGTGCTGCACTCGTCAGAAAGGGCTTCGAGAATGTCACTCTGGAATGGATGCGATGCTCGGTAGCAGATCTGCGGACCGTACTTGCCGAGCTGCGTACCGGTCAGAAGTTTGCGGGCACCCACCACGAAGCTTTCCCCATGCGGCGGGAGCAGGAACAAGCCGTCGCCAAGGCCTACGACTACTTCCACTCCATCTGGTCTGAGAACAGGAAGGCCGTTCCCCGCTTTCTGTGGAATGCGAAGATGCGCTTCGGCAAGACCTTCGCCACCTACCAGTTGGCAAAGAAGCTGGGGGCCAAGCGCGTGCTTGTCGTCACATTTAAGCCAGCGGTCGAGGATGCTTGGCAGACGGACTTGGAGAACCACGTTGACTTCGATGGTTGGCAGTACCTATCGCGCTCCTCGAACAGTGACCCGACCCAGATCGACAAGGAGAAGCCGGTGGTCTACTTCGGCTCGTTCCAGGACCTGCTGGGGCGCGACAAGAGCGGGGGCATCAAATCCAAGAATGAATGGGTCCATACACTGAACTGGGATCTCGTGGTCTTCGATGAGTACCACTTTGGGGCTTGGCGTGAGACTGCAAAGGAACTGTTCGAAGGCGAAGAAGAGGCGGTCGCCGAGGCGGAAGCCAGACTTGAGTATGCAACCGACCTGGAGAAGGCAAATGACGACTTGAGCCTGCTCTCGGAGAAAGATGCCGACATCTTGCCTATCACGACCAATGCCTATCTCTATCTCTCGGGCACGCCGTTCAGGGCACTGGCAACGGGTGAGTTCATTGAAGAACAGATCTTCAATTGGACTTACACCGATGAACAGCGTGCCCGCGAAGAGTTCGCCGCAGAGAATCCGGGAAGACCGAATCCTTACGGCACACTCCCACAGATGCGATTGCTCACCTATCAGATGCCGGACGAGTTGCTGAGCATCGCACGCGAAGGTGAGTTCGACGAGTTTGACCTGAACGCGTTCTTCGAGGCATCTGGAAGGGGCGCTGCGGCGCAGTTCAAGCACAAGACCCACGTCCAGAAATGGCTGGACATCATCCGCGGAAGCTACGCTCCTCAGTCACTCGAGCTTCTGAAGACCGGTACCCGTCCGCCGTTTCCCTATTCGGATATTCGCCTGCTACCATACCTCCAGCACTCGTTCTGGTTTCTCCCCAACGTGGCGGCCTGCCAAGCCATGGCGAACCTGTTGGCCGAGAAGCACAACACCTTCTGGCACGACTACAAGGTGGTTGTAGCTGCTGGCGCTTCTGCCGGCATTGGGCTAGACGCCCTGCCCCCCGTGAGGAAGGCTATCGGCAGCGGATTCGACACCAAGACCATCACGTTGTCATGTGGCAAGCTTACAACCGGGGTTACGGTTCCCCAATGGTCGTCAATCCTGATGTTGCGCAACCTCAAGTCGCCGGAGACATACTTCCAGGCGGCCTTCCGGGTGCAGTCTCCATGGGCCATCAAGAACCCGAACGGTGACAACCCGAATGAGGTGGAATGCCTCAAGCCGGCCTGTTTCGTGTTCGACTTCGCTCCCACCCGTGCGCTGCGCCAATTGTCGGACTACGGGATCGGCCTCTCGCCCAACGAGCCAAACCCCGAAAGCGCTGTGAAGGAACTCGTTTCGTTCCTCCCGGTGTTGGCATTCGACGGTGCCAACATGACGCAGATTGACGCCGGCGGTATCCTCGACATCGCCATGGCGGGCACGTCCGCTACCCTCCTCGCCCGCAAATGGGAGAGTGCGTTGCTGGTCAACGTGGACAACGAGACTCTCCGTCGCATTCTCAACAACCCCGAGGCGATGGCTGCGGTCGCGCGCATCGAAGGCTGGCGCTCGCTGGGCGATAACATCATCGAAACCATCATAAACAAGAGTGAACAAATCAAGGAGTTTAGGCGCAAGGAGAAGGGATCGAGGCCGCCGGGGACCACGCCTGACGAGAAGGAGTACAAGGCCAAGCGAAAGCTCGTCCAGGAGAAGTTGATCAAATTCGCTACGCGAATTCCGGCCTTCATGTATCTGACGGACTTTCGCGAGAACACGGTGCAAGACGTGATCACCAAGTTGGAGCCCGAGCTGTTCCTGACTGTCACCGGCCTGACCGTCAGCGATTTCCACCTGCTCGTCCGACTGAAAGTGTTCAACACCGAGCAGATGAACCAAGCGGTGTTCGCCTTCCGCCGCTACGAGGATGCCTCGCTGCAGTACACCGGCATCGATAGCCACCCGGGGCTGACGCATTATGGGTTGTATGACACTGTGGTGGCGAGGGAGTGATGCGCGATTCTGCGTGCCGGTTGGGGTGTGAGAAGGCGGGGGTGATAGATGTGTGCGTGCTGTTGGCGGCGCTGCTATTGGAGTTCGTGTCCGGTGAGCAAACGACGGTGACGGATTCGCCGATGCGCATCTGCCGTGATGCTTCAACTCCTTCGACTGACGAGAAGGACCAGAAGACGGTCACGGTTCACTGACACACACGCGGCAGCGAGGTGAGCCAATTATACTGTGCTACAAGGAATGTTGTATGGATTCGGTACATAGAGGAGGATGTGTTATGTTTGTCAGTTTCATTAATCACACGAAATCGGCTATCTTGTTCTGTTGTGCAGGTCTTCTGGTGGGGTGCGATCTTGGTACCCAAGCAGGAACTGATCAGAAAAGCCAACTGGGCGGGAGTTGCGAGTGGTCCCAAGACTGTGAGCAAGGGCTCGAGTGTTCAGACGGGATGTGTGTCTTCAACGGGACCGGTTCAGACTCGGATGTCTCGACCGGCGGAGACACTTACGCTGGGGCCACTTGGTTTGATAGCGACTCGGGGTTGACATGGCAAAAGTCTCCCGCTGGGCTGATGAACTGGGCTGACGCCAGAACGTATTGTGCCAGTTGGTCGGGTGGCTGGCGAGTACCGACGGTCGATGAGTTGCGTTCTCTAATTCGAGGCTGCGAGGCCACGGAACCGGGGGGTGAATGCCACGTTCAGACTGATCACTGCGTGGTCCTTTCGTGTGCGGGCGACTCATGTAACGGATGCGCCGAACATGCTGGGCCTTCCAATGGCTTCTACTGGCCGTCTGAACTCTCTGGACCTGAGCATTGGCATTGGTCTTCGTCTAAGGTTGAAGGGAAAAGCGAGCTCGTATGGGTCGTGATCTTCTTTTCAGCAAACGTAAACGTCAATTTTAAGGAAAACGAAGGCTACGTCCGATGTGTTCGATCAAACGGATCACTTTGACCCGAGCTGAACCGCGATCACTTTCGACCGAACTCAACATGGATTTTATACACCGGTCTGTGAGTAACCGCAGGAAGGCTGCCGTGATTCCAAGCAACCTGGGGCTGGCCCATTCTCCTGGCGGCGAATTTCAGGCCAGGAGGAAGCCATGGATGTCATAGTTCACAGAAAGCTGAGCAGCGAGGAGTGGGTCAGGGTTGTCGAGAGGTATGAAGCCAGGAGGGGCCATGTCA
>CAZQHM010000021.1:0-65652 GCA_964593355.1 uncultured Myxococcales bacterium | reverse complement strand
CCTTTCTGGTTGACGGCCTCTGCTCAATCTACCCCGTTAGGCCGGTGATATGCCGAACCCACGGTCTTCCTATCGTCTCCAGCCAGGGGCGCGACTGCTGCCCTATGAACCTGGAGGGCATGCTCAGTGAGCTTCCAGCGGGCCTGCTGCTGGACATCGAGACACTCAACACCATCCTGTCGGCCATTGAGCTGGACTACGAGAAACGAACGGGTGCCCCCGACCAGAGGAAGCGACTTGGCGACATTGCTGCAACCTTCCTGGGAGTGAAGCGAGAGGGTGGGCTCAGTCCGTTTACCTGATCGGCGCCCTACTCACATAAGCACTAAGCGATTGCCATAGGGGCTGGACCGGGCCCAGAGAATCCCCTGCGACGCTCATCGCTCTGCATGAATGTTGAAATATGGAGCGAAGTGCGCTACTTTCTGGCCCGCCTCCGGGCGCTTTGTGGCCTTCGGCGGCGGGTTTTCATTCAATGGGCCAGCTTCGTGCGTTGGGCACGTTACGCATCATCTGGGGGCTTCCATGGAGTTTGTAGAACAAATCAGAAGAACACATATGTGTGGTGCCTTGCGCGGTGGGGACATCGGCAAGCGGGTGGTGCTCATGGGTTGGGTGCACCAGGTGAGGAACCTGGGGGGACAGATATTCCTGGCTTTGAGAGACCGCACCGGCATCACCCAGCTCTTCGTCGCCAAGGACTCGCCGCTGTACGAGGTTGCGGCCTCTCTCAGGACCGAGTGGGTTGTGGGGGCATTGGGTGTGGTTGCCGGGCGTGGCGAGGGCAACATCAACTCTTCTATGCCCACGGGCGAGGTGGAGATTGTGGTGGAGAAGCTCGAGGTTCTGAACCGAGCGGAGACTGTGCCTTTCTCCATTCGTGACGATGTGGATGCCCACGAGGATCTGCGGCTTCGATACCGATATCTGGACCTGCGCAGGCCAATAATGCAGGAGAGGCTGTTGAAGCGGGCAGCGGCTTCTGCGGTGACGCATCGCTATTTGGATGGCCAGGGGTTCGTGGAGATTGAGACCCCGATATTTATGAAGAGTACACCCGAGGGGGCCAGAGACTTCCTGGTCCCATCAAGGCTGCAGAAGGGTGGTTTCTACGCGCTTCCGCAGTCGCCCCAGCTCTTCAAACAGATCACCATGGTGGCCGGATATGACCGCTACTATCAAATTGCCAAGTGTTTCCGTGACGAAGACCTGCGTGCCGACAGGCAACCTGAGTTTACTCAGATAGACATGGAGATGTCATTCGTATGTGAGCAGGACGTCATGGACATGGTCGAGGGTCTGTTGGCGGCAATAATGAAGGAATTGATCGGCGTTGAGCCCGTTCGCCCCTTCCCACGGCTTCCTTACGAACGGGCCATGAGCCTCTACGGGTCGGACAAGCCCGACCTTCGCTTCGAGATGCCCATCACAGACCTCTCGGCGATCTTCTCGGGGGCCGAGTTTGGCGTCTATCGTGAGATTATAGCGGGCGGCGGCACTGTGAGAGCAATCAGAGTCCCCCTGGGGGCCAAGAAATCCCGCAAGGAGCTTGACGAGCTAAACGAGAAGGCCAAGGGGTTCGGCGCCAAGGGGCTCAGTTGGACTAAGGTTGAAGCCGAGGGCATCAGCGGCCCCGTTGCGAAGTATCTGAAGGACTGGGAAGGCGACCGCATCGTGAACCAGATGGACGCCAAGGTGGGAGACCTAATCCTCATGGTTGCCGGCCCCGCCAAGGTGGTGCTCCACGTCTTGGGTCAGCTTCGGCTCATCCTTGGACCAGAGGTCTTCCCCGAGAGAATGAAAGACTTTGCCCTGCTGTGGGTTGTGGACTTCCCCATGTTCGACTGGGACGAGGAGGCTCAGCGCCCCGTGGCCATGCACCACCCCTTCACGCAGCCTCATCCCGGCGACGCACACCTGCTGGAGACAGAGCCCACCAAGATGAGGGCCCGTGCTTACGACGTGGTGATGAACGGCACAGAGTTGGGCGGCGGCTCCATTCGAATACACACCCCCGAGCTTCAACAGAGAGTCTTCAACGCCCTCAAAATCGGCGAAGAGAGTGCCAAGGAGAAGTTCGGCTTCCTCCTGGATGCCCTCAAGTACGGTGCCCCGCCCCACGGCGGCCTGGCCCTGGGCCTGGATAGAATCGTGATGCTGCTCACGGGCTGCTCCTCCATCAGGGACGTCATCGCCTTCCCGAAAACCACCAGCGGCTCCTGCCTGATGTCTGGATGTCCATCCTCCGTAGACCCCGCACAGTTGACCGAAGTGGGCCTTAAGCTGACGTAAACAGACCGTTGTCTGGTTCAGTTGTGTGAGGCCGTTCCCTGCGTAAACTCGCCCGTAAGCCAGTGAAAGTTGTCCAGTATTACCAGAGAGTCGTAGATACCGTCGGATGTATCGTGTATATGGAACTTGATCTGGAATGTCTCGCCACCGTTTATCGACCAGTTCGTGTATAGCCACCCAGTCGATGAGCCATTGGCAGCTCCGCCGAAGCCGCACTCAAATCCCGTACCAGATATGTTTGTCTTGACGTTACTACACGGCTCGCTAAGGGCCGTGTTGATGGCCAGATAGCACTGCTTCTTTTGAGTAACAGGGTCAATAAAATCATGGTAATCTGACGGGTCTCTGCAATCCGTGTAATTAATAATAGTCCACTTGTTTTGAGTGGTCTGCGGAGCCTTCAGCAGTATATAAAACTTGTCATTAAACTGCGTCCCAATAAATTCTTCGTACTCTTCCGACATAAACACATAGTCCAACGAGAAGCCCGTTGCCGCAGCGGGGGCCGTCAGAGTGACGACGAACTCCACGGCATCGTACATCGTGTCTCCGGAGAAGCTGTCCGTGGCCGTTCCTCCCCTGAAAGATCTGTTGAGTGGCTGGTGCCCTGCGCTGGCCCCGTGGCAAAGAGTGAGTATGAGGGCGGAGCCAGCGGTGCCAGGTCGTTATTGACGCTGCCGAAGTGGTTCACCGCTGCCCATGCCGAGGAGATGTTGTCACCGGTGGGAGACGAGAAACTGGCATTCTGGTATTGGCCCGAGCAAATCTCTATGGCGCACAGGAAGGCATCCACGGTCTGGCCCGTGCACGTTCCTGGGCACTGCACCGTTTCGTCCACCTCGCCGTCGCAGTCGTTGTCCAGACCATCACCGGGCAGTTCGAAGTTGCCGGGGAAGACGGAAGCCGAGAAATCGTTGCAGTCGTTGAGCCCCTTCGTACAGACCGCCGGCACCCCGAATATGGGGAGTTTGTCGGTGCAGTAGCCATCACCATCCACATCGCATCCGTTGTCAACCACCCCATCGCAGTCGTTGTCACGGTCGTCGCACGACTCTGGAATTCCGGGATTCACCAGACTGTCCGAGTCGTTGCAGTCGCCGTATTTCAGCGACTTTCCCGCAGGCACGTAATCATAACCGCAAAACTCCTCCTTCGTCGCCAGAGCCCCGAAGCCGTCGTCGTCGGCATCATCGTACACAAAGAAGCACTTGCCCGGCACTGACGGCCCCTTGTCCTGCTCCACATCCTCGGGCTTGCTCGTGTCCGGCGCCACCGAGGTATCGGGCAGCGATTCGTCGGTCCCGAGGTCGGCTATGGGAGAGATGTCGTCGTCGGGGGCCGTAGTATCGCCAAGAGGCAAGAGCCCATGGAGGTCTTCCGGCCCCGTGCCCACGATGCACTGCCAGTTCAAGCAGTAGAGGCCAATGCCGCAACTGCCGCAGGTGCCACCGCAACCGTCGTTGCCGCATTGCTTCCCGGCACAGTCAGCCTCGCACTTGCTTTTGCCCGACTTGATGATAACCGTCTCACCGCACGCTGCCAGCGCAACCATTACTACGGGGAGGACCAGAGAGAGGAGTCGCCCCATGAAGACCTCCAAGGCCACAAGATTACATGATATTTTCAGAGTCCCCCGCGGAATTCAAGTGATTACGGCGAACCCCCTCCCCCAGCCTTGATTTGGCCAACCCAATGAGGCAGAATCCGCCACATTGTGGCCCCACGGGGCTCTGGTTTGGAGGTAATCATGCTCTCTTCTGGAACGATTGGCCGCCTCTCTCTGGTTTTGGCTCTTCTCTTCACCTCAACGGCCCAGGCCGAGTGGGTCAAGCAGTTCTCCCTGGCCGGCGACGGCAACGGTGCCTACGGCGTTGGCGCCTTCGACGATACCACCGCCGCTGCCGTCGGGAAGTCCAACTCGGGCCAGGGAGACAAGGGAGCGGCCTGGTGGACCGCAAACGGCGGCGACATGTGGACCGCCGGAAGCATTACGGGCACTGGTGGTGGTATTATACCACCCTTCATGTTTCAACTTAGCTTCGCAGACACACTCACGGCCTACGGCGTGGGACTCGGGATGTACCAGTCCAAGGATGGCGGAAAGTCATGGAACGCCCTCGCTGTGCCGGGCGTCGGTGGATTCGACCAACTGATGGATGTCCATGCCGTAAACACCAACTACATATATGCAATATCAGGCAGCAAGGTTATATACACGGGGAATGGGGGATTGAACTGGTCCACGACGGACTTGGCTATTGGGCAGGAGTTGCAGGCCATCTTCTTCGTCGACAACCTGCGGGGCTGGGCTGTGGGCGGCCGCCAGGAAGAGATAACCGAAGAGGACCCATACTCACCTGGCCAGGAGAAGGTCGTCGGGTACGATATCAAACCCGAAGGAATAGTCATGTACAGCTCCGACGGTGGCCGCACCTTTGAGCCGAGGCTTATAAACAGCCCGGATATCTTCCGCTCCATTCATATGTTCGACGCCAATGTAGGTCTTGCGGCTGCGGGTAACAACAACAAAAAGTATTTCATCAAGCGAACCACGGACGGAGGCAAAAGCTGGAGCGACATCACTCTGCCAACCCACCCTGCCGGTGAGTGGGTCTTCCTGACGCGTGCCCTCATGCTCACCCCAATCCACGCCATCGCCGCAGGCTCTGTGGGAAACCCCGACGGCGGATACGGTAACAAGGCCGTGGTCATCGAGTCCTTCGATGGCGGCGTAACCTGGGAGTTCGTGCCCGAAGCCGAGCAGCAGGGCGGCTACTTCGACATAGTCTTCCCCTGCGAAAATGCCGGGTGGGTTGTGGGTGATTGGGGTCTGATTGTGAAGTACTCCAACGGTGGCGGCTGCGCAGGCAGCATCACCAACCCCGATGGAAACCCCGAGGGCGGCGGCGAGGATATCGTAAGCGACGTCTGGACCTGGGGACACATGTTTGGAACCTTTGGCGACGACAAACCCGTTGGCGAGAACTCGGCCCCCGGCGAAACCGACGTCTGGGGCGGGATCATTCCCGGTGACGAAGACACCGGTGGTGCCAACTGCAAAGAGGTCAAGAAGAGCGAAGGCTGCAGTTCCACAACCCATGGCCGACCCGCCGCAGCGCTGATGCTGACCGGTGCGTTGCTCATCCTGGTTGCCCTGCGTCGAGCCAGGCGCACGGCATTTCTTGCCCTTGCCCTGGTCTCACTGGGGACCGTCGCTTGCGGAAGTGAGACGACCCAAACGGTCTGCGAAGAGGTGGCCCCCGCCCCGGAGAAAGACACCTCCGGCACTGAAGAAGATAGCACCATACAGCCCGAAGAGTTCCGATGCCTCCTTCTGGAAGGCGAGCAGCCGGCCAACTTCACCGGTTCAGGCCAGAGAAAGGCTAACTCCAATAACCGAATAGTGTTCGTGCGAGAGTCGGAGACCGGAGGAAGCGACCTCTACACCATGGCCCCCGATGGCTCGGACCAGAGACCACTGACCCGCTTCGAGGACCCAGCGGTCAATGTCTACTATCCCACCTGGTCGCCAGAGAGAGACTACATTGCCTTCGCCTCCGATTATCGGCTGGCCTTCAATGAGGCCCGCTACAACATCTTTGTTGTTTCCTCTGATGGTTCCAAATGCTACCAGGTAACGCCGGACATAGACAGCAAACGCATCAAGACCACCGCTGACACGCTTACGGTTCAAGGCAGCTTCCGCTTCGGCCAGGGCGCCATAGCGGCCCCTGTTGCCAACGCCACGGTGGCCGTTGAGGGCACTATGCTGACGGCTCAGACCGGCCAAGGTGGAGAGTTCACCATCGAGGCACCGGCGGGTACAGGCAGGCTCATCTTTCGCGGCACTGCCAACGGTCTCTCCGTTGTCGCCACGGCCGATTACGATGGAGCCAAGGGTGATGTGGTGACTCTCACCGGTGTGGTTGGCAAATCCGAAGGGACGCCGGAGATTGGTCCCATTCACTGGGCCCCGGCTGGTTCCAACGCCATCTTCTTCTTGAAGGAGACTCTGGTCAGAACCTACTCAGCCCAAATGAACACCGGCGAGGTGACGCCGGTGTTTGATTCCGACGAAGATGCCGTCGGTGCCCTGGGCTTCTTGCCTTCCGGGGAAGAGTTGGTGGCCTCGTACAAGTCCGCACCGCAGTTGGTGGGCGTATACAGCATCAACAGGCTGGACAAGACCCAGAAGGAGTTCATCTGGGAGGGCCAGACCGAGACTTCTAAGATTGCGGTCTCGCCGCTCTACTTCCTGGCGTCCCTTCAAGGTGACAAGATTGTGCTGCTGGGGGCCGATGCCGAAGGTGAAATTGCAACTCTGGACGCCACCCCAGGGAACCTCTCGGGCCTGATTCCGGACCAGTTCGACTGGTCGCTGGACGCAACCCACATTGTTGTTACGGTTCAGGGGGCCAAGGGTCCCAATCTGGCATCGGTAAATGTAAACGAGAAGAAGCTCAAGGTGCTGACCACCGACGGCAGGAGCAAGATGCCCGCCTGGTTCGGCAGATAGTCATCTCCTTCCCGCCACCTCTTGCTTTACAACCACACGCAGTGAGTGTTCAATAAGTCGTTGCCCTGTATCAACGTATGCGTTGAGTATACCACAGTGGTGTACATTGAGGACCGGGGGTATCAGGGCTGGATGGCCACAGAGTCGATCAGCACATCCAGGCCGTCGCCCATCCCGAAGAAGGAGTGCTCCTTGAGCTGCCCGGCATCCTCGATGTACATTCGCAGGCCCGATACACCTGTGGAGGCCGAGACTGTGGTTACGATGAAGAGGTCGGCCATGGAGCCCCATTTCATCGAGGCGATTTCCAATGGCAGGCCCGTGGATCCCGTTCCCGCTATGCTCAGATCCTGGGGTGATACCTTCAACAGCCGAGCCTTGTTGCCCTCGGCCTCCAGAGCCAGTGCGAAGGCACCGTTCTCACTCCACTGCAGGTCGGCCGGATCGTAGACGTCCACATCGGCAGCATACTCCAGTGTACCACCTGCGCCAACATCAAACAGCATAACCTTGTCGCCAGCTCCAAATAGATTATAATAAGAAGCAAGCATTCTGGTGCCGTCGGGCGAAACCGCAACAGCCGACGCTATGCTTCCATCCCCGGGAACCGGGTACTGGTTCAGGATCGACCCATTCACATCTGCCAGCGTCACCGTAAGACCGCTGCCTGGGTCAGCCTCCACCCCTTCCAGCACCACATAACCCGCATTGGCGGGCAGGAGGGCCATCCTGGAACCGGCGTAGTGGTGCGAGAGGAACACGAACTGCGACTCTTCGGGTGGCAGGCCTGTGAAGGGGTCCAGGTCAAGGGCGTAGACGCCCCCCTCGGGGGTGGGGTTGTAGTTCAGCAGGAAGAGCGTCGCTCCGTCCTGTGACCAGGCCAAATCCTCGAAATAGAGGCCGTCGGTAGCAACGGTCTGGGCGACCTCTATGCGACCATCGGCACTCACTCTGTAGAACGTGAGCTGGTCGGAATCGATGTCCGAAGTCACCGCCGAGATACCACCCGGGTGGAAGACTGCGGATATTGGCCGGTTGCCAACCTCAAATACTGTGCCATCGTAGGAGAATCCCTGGGTCAGTGAGTATTTCAACGGGCGAACCCTGTTTGCTCCGTTGATGCCGTTAGTGACCAGGGCCGCTCTATCTCGTTCGGGGTCGTTTCTCAGTTCCAGCGTGACCGGTTCGGAAGCAGCAATCAGGTTGCCCCCCAGGGAGACCCTGGCGGCCAGCGTCACTGCCGAATCGGCCTGAGAGTCTGCCATGGAGTCCCAGACCATCCTGTATGTGCCGTCGCCGAGAACTCCCGGTTCTGAGCCATATCCCTGCAGCGATGTTGCGGGGGCCGTTGGCTCTGCCTGCCCCCAGAACAGGGCAACCTCGGCACCTTCTGGCACACCATCCAACGAGAGCATCACGCTCACGGGGCCTCGCTGCCACTGTTGGGCTACGGTGATTGACACCTCGGCGACTTGGACCACGTCGGCCTGGTCCGGCCCCGGTGCATCAACAGGAATGATCTCTTCGATCTCCGAGAGGAGGTCCTCGGGCAGGGCATCATGCTCGATTCCATCGCCAGGGCTGGCCCAGTCCTCCTGTGCAATATCAGAACCCATGCCCTCCGTCGTGCCGTCGGCTACCTGCCACAGGTCTGCCGATGTCCCATCGGCGTCGGCAGCGATGTCCAAGTCCAAAACCTTGTCGAGGGCGCCGCAGGCCACCAGGTGGCTTGCCAGCAAAAGAGTGATCAGCCCGAAGCGTGTTCCTTTCATTCCAGCCTCCTTACAACGCACAAACAATGATTCAGGGCATCGCCCTTGTCAATCTGCTGTGGTGCATCGAGGGCGCTGGTTTCGGCGGCCCTGTTGGGGCACAAGAAACGGGTTGGGATGGCCTGTCAGCCCCTCAATGCCTTGTGCACCGCTGCCACCAAATCCTTGGCATAGAACGGCTTCTGGAGAAACACGGCGTCTGAAAAATCGACATGGACATGCTGGGCAGCCGCACCGGGTGAATAGCCCGAGATGAAGACGACCTTAAGGGCCGGGAACAACCGTCTAAGCTCCCAGGCCAGCTCTGAGCCATTCAGCCCCGGCATGACGAGGTCCGAGACCACAACATCGGGGCAGAAAGCCAACTCCGCAGCCAGACCCAGTGCCTCCGATGGCGATTGCGCTGCAGCAACCATGAATCCGGCATTCTCCAGCATGGTGCGCGCCATGGTAAGGATGGCCGGCTCATCCTCCACAAGCAGCACCGAGGCAGCGTGAAGAGGAGCCATTTCGGCTTCAACGGCCTCTGCAAGGGAGACTGGGGCACCGTACCTTGGGAAGAATATCTTGAAGGCAGTGCCCATGCCCAACTCACTGTAGACCTTCACGAAACCGCCGTGTTGACTTACGATACCATGCACCGTGGAGAGACCAAGGCCGGTGCCCTTGCCGGCCTCCTTGGTGGTGAAGAAAGGCTCGAAGATCTGCGCCTGAGTGTCGGCGTCCATGCCGCTGCCGTTGTCGGATACTGAGATCCAAACGTACTCTCCCGTTCGGAATCCAGAATGGGTAGAGCACCAAGCCTCATCGAACACAGCCTCTCCAGTCTCGATTGTGATCCGGCCGGCGCCTGCGATGGAGTCTCTGGCATTAAGGCAGAGGTTCGCCAGTATCTGGTCCACCTGACCCGGGTCAACCGCTGCCAGGGAAGGCCCCGCGCCCGGAAGCCAGTCGAGGCTAACCTGCTCGCCAATGAGGCGTTTGAGAATAGAGAGCATTCCTTCCACAACCCGGTTCAGGTCCACGGGTTCCGGGGAAGAGGGGGTCCGGCTGGCGAAGGTCAACAATTGCCTCGTAAGCGAAGCTGCCTTTTCGGCCACGACCATGATCTCGGCCATGGCCTCCTTCACTGCATCGGGGTCGTCGGCAAGACCGGAAGCCAGCTCAGCCTGGCCCATGACAACGCTTACAACGTTGTTGAAGTCGTGGGCAAGGCCCCCGGCCAGGCGTCCCACAGACTCAAGCCTCCGCGCTCTGTGAAGCTGCATCTCCAGTGCCTTGCGATCACTGACATCCATGGCAGTGCACGTCACCCACCTCGGACGCCCTGACGGATCCGAAATGACATTTCCCACAGTGAGCATGGTGAAGGGCTTACCGTCCCGACGAACATGGGCCACCTCAGTAATGCCAAGGACGCCATCCTGGAGGAGCTTCGCCGTGAGCCGCTGCACCTCGGCCAGCTGCTCTGGGGCATGCAAAATCGAGAAGTGCTTTCCGGTCAAATCATCAATAATATATCCATGCGCCGATGCAAAGGCCTCGTTGGCATAGACAATATATCCAGCCCGATCGAATATTGCGGCACCAGAAGGCGACAAATCTAACATACTTTTGTATTGGGACAGTTCGTCAATAAGCCTACGTCGTTCGGTGACATCGAATTCTACACCATCCCACCTCACGGAGCCGTCACACAGGAGAGTGGGGACACTGACCCAACTTGACCAGCGTAGAGAGCCGTCGGGGTTGAAGACCCTGGCTTCGCATCTGAACACCGACATGGTCTCCAGTGCGGCCTCTTCCTCAGCCACAAGTCGGTCGCTGTCGTCCCGGTGTACTCTGCCATAGACCAGGGAGGAGTCTGCCATGCCCTGTTCAGGGGTAATGCCATAGAGTCTGGAGACTGCTGCACCGAGGTAAGTAAACCTTCTGCGACCCTCGGGGTAGCGTACTATCTGATAGACCATCCCGGAGACCAGGTTGTCGGCCAGTTCTGCCAACAGCGAGAGCCGCTCGTAGGCCTCGTTGTGGGATTCCCCGGCCCTGGTATGCCTCAAGAAGCAGGCGGCCATGTCGCCCAGGCCCCTTACGGCAAGCGTCAAAGGGGATGTTGCAACGTCGGACCGTAACGGAGGAAGCGTTACAGTGAGTGGTCCATCGAGGCTCTGGGCGAGCGCACGAAGAACCGCTTCGTGGGCCTCCTGGCCCAGAAGATCCCTGATTGGATGACCAACGATGCTTCCCCCGGATCGCGCGAGCAGTGCCACGGCGGGCCCGTTGGCGCACAGAACGCATCCGGTTACATCGCAAGTGAAGGCCGGTTCGCTGGATATTTCGAGCACGCTGGAAACCGCGCTGTGTGTTGTTACTGCATTCATGTGGGGTCCAGAGGGCCCACTTGACGAGGGATGCAATGGAGACTCCTGCAATGGGAACCCCCGCATCCTATGGCCTGGGGCGTTTAGCCGCAAGGAGATTTTGCGGACCAAACCCAAAGTGGCCTCTTTGGGCTCAAAGCGAACGCCCAGCTTGATCAGAGAGGGTGTTTCGTGGTACACGGCGCCCGATGCGTCTCGAACTCTGTTGAAGCGGTGTTCGCCGCCTTCCACGGAAGCCCTCAGCAGGCCGGTTCGAGGGACTGTGTCGATATTGCAGTTCAGTCGTCTGCGCTGCCCCGATGCTCCTGCGGAGACCGAGGGGCATCGAGATATGTTGCAGGCAGTTACGGGAGGTTACGATGCCCAGTACTTCAGATTTGAAGAGAGGCGTACGGTTTCTGGATGAGGGAGTCCCATACCAGGTTTATGACGTCACATTTCAGTCACCATCGGCCCGAGGTGGGGCTACCCTGGTGAAGGCCAAGGCTCGGGACCTTCTGAGCGGGCAGCTCAAGTCTTTCGTGTTCAAGGCAGGGGAAAGGCTTGAGGATCCAGATATAGATTTTAAGAAAGTCCAGTATTTATATAATGACGGAGAGAACTTCAATTTCATGGACGTTGAGTCCTTTGAACAGTTCACTCTGGACAATGAGGCACTGGCAGGGACGTCGGACTATCTCGTTGAGGAGATGCAGATTCGGCTGATGTTCTTTAATGGTAGACCCGTATCCATAGAATTACCCAAGGCAATGGATATGGTAATCGCAGAATGTGAGATGGGCGTTAAGGGCGATACTGTCAATAATGTAACAAAACAGGCCACTACTGAGAGTGGTCTTCAGATACAGGTTCCTCTCTTCATTTCAGTGGGCGATACTGTTCGGGTCGACACCAGCGAAGGGCGATATGTTGAGCGTGTGAAGGTGGGCAAGTAGGCTCCATTTTTTGCTCATCCCTCGCCTTGGCCTAAAATCCCCACGTCCACTTCTTCTGTGGGGGGGAGAAAGATGACCAGCACCGGCAATGGGCCGCCCCTTGAGCAGTTGGCAGACGTTTTGCCCCTGCTGCACGTTGGTTTCCACGAGATCGACGAGAGGGCCGGGGCCCTGGTGGGGCTCACGGAGACCCAGAGACAGCTGCTTGAGTGCTTGTCTGGGAAAGTTCTCCTTAGCAACAGCCAGTTGTGTGTGCTTCTGGGACGGGTACAGAGCTCGGTGAGCGAGTTGACCGACCGACTTGTGCAGCGAGGTCTGATAACAAGGGAGCCGCACAGGGACCGGCGAAAATCCAACTTCAAGCTTACGCCTGATGGGGCAAGGGCCTTGGCTGAATTCAATCAGGTGCGTGCCAGGGCCCTGAGCAGCCGCTTAGCGAGCTACTCCGACGAGTCCATGGTGCGTCTGGTTGAGAGCCTTGGGCATCTGGCCCAGGCTTTGAGGCGACCTGGCGCTGTGGCGGGAGGCGAGAGCGACCCTGGGTACCATTCCAACAACTGATATTTTCCGTCCGACATTTCGCATTACGAAAAAATTTCTGAGCTGCTCCACGCATTGCCACGTAGCGTCAGGCAGATTCTGCTGAAAGACGGGAGAACTCCCCGCTGCCACAAGCGGGAGTTATTTCAAGGATTTCGTTCGATTACGCTCTGGCCATGCGGCTTGACCTGCCCGGATTCGAGAGAGTGGCAAAGCCGCCTTGACCTGAATATGGGCCATAGTGCCTGCGGCACGGAGTTTGCTTGCGCTCCCCGGGCCATTCTGTTTACCGACAGCTCCAGCCAGCTTGTCTGGTTCGGACGGTGATGGTGGCCCTATCCGGGGGCCAGCGCCTTTAAAGTTTGAGCGCGTACGCGGCGCGTGCTACGCTCATGCAAGCGACGACCCTTTTTCGCAGACGCGAAGAGAACCACATGGCGTCCCGCTGTATTCGACGCCCTGTTCTCCTTCTTGGAGGCTCATATGAGAACCGACCATTTCGGCAACGGAACAACGACGCTTTGCAGCACAGATCGTGGGACGATAGGGCGCTGGCCTTGGTGGAACGTGTTGCCGGCGTGGGGGAGTGGGGCTCTGCTCTCTTTGGCCCTTATGGCGGCCTCCTGCACCCCATCCGTGGAGGAGCGTCAGCAGGACCAACTCGCTGCCGACTTCAGTTGGACTGACCTCGTGGTGGATTTCGGGGACTTCCTGGCCGTCAGCGACGGGCTTGCGGCCTCTACGGACCCCACGGTCAAGATTCTGGACCCCACCCCTTACGATTACATCCCCCTGGGCATCCCGGTCACGCCCGTCGTAGTTACGTTCTCGGTCACAAACTTCATCTTCCCCGACCCCAATCACAGCGTTCGTGTATATCTCGACGGGGTGTTCCAGAAGGAGATCTTTGCCGGAACAACGGTCACTCTTGACGACGTTCCTTTTGGCGCACACCGAGTCTCCATCGTGCTCTACCGTAACGAAGGCGCCGGACTGGAGCCCCTGGATAATCCCTCGGCAAGAGCCACTCTGGAACTCAGGGTGCAGAAGTCCTGCGTGAACTACGACGACGAATCGTGCGACGACGGCAACCCCTGCTCCATCCAGGCCTGCGTCTTCATCGGTAACGGCCAGTTCCAGTGCCAGTACGCCAGCTTCGCCCACACCGGCTGCTGCGTCTCCTCGTGGGAGTGCGCCCCGGGCTGGACCTGCACCAACAGCCAGTGCACCCAATGCGCCACCGACGGTGAGTGTGACGATGGCAGCTTCTGCACCATAGACAGCTGCGTCCAGGGCCTCTGCGTCCACGACAAGCTGCCTGAATGCTGCATCAGCAACGAGGACTGCAACGACGGCAAATACTGCACTACCGACATGTGCTCGCTCTCCACCAACTACTGCTTCTACGTCCCCAGCGCTGACCCCCTCTGCTGCGAAGGCGAGGGAGACCCGGCTTGTGACGACGGCCTCTTCTGCACCACAGACGTCTGCGTCGTCCACGAGTGCCGCTACGCCCCCAACTACGCCGTACCCAACTGCTGTGACGACGTCTCCCAGTGCTTCGACGGCAATGACTGCACCATCGACCAGTGCCTCGGCAACCAGTGCGTCAACGGCATCGACACATCCAACCCCGTCTGCTGCCTCATCGCCACCGACTGCGAAGACGGTAACCCCGCCACCCTGGACTGGTGCCAGAACTTCCAGTGCCAGCACCTCCTGCGACCCGACTACTGCGACGAATCGGGTCTCTTCCCATGCCTCCCCGACGAAAACCCCTGCACCGTGGATGTCTGTGAAGAGTTCACCTGCAAACACCTCAATACCCAGAATTGCTGCACTACCTCGGAAGACTGCCAGGACGACGACTACTGCACCCAGAACCTCTGCGTCATGGCTGGGATCACCGGCACGTGCAGCTTCTTCCCCAAAACCGACTGCTGCAACGAGGACAAGGATTGCGATGACGGCGACCTCTGCAACCTTGACGTCTGCGTCAACCACACCTGCCGCTATGGCCCAGACCCCAAGAAACCCAACTGCTGCAACAGCGACGCCGAGTGCGTCGACACCTGCGACTGCACCTACGACGTCTGCCTGGAAGACAAGACATGCCTCCATGTGCTCCTCAACGAAGAGTGCTGCTTCTCAGACCTTGACTGCGACGACACCAACGCCTACACAATCGACCGATGCGTATCATGCACATGTCAACACATAGAAGACCCGACATTCTGCGATGCCAATAATACATCATGCAATGATCAGAACTTATGCACCATAGACACGTGCGAGCTCAGCACCGGGAAATGTATGCACACAAAAATCCCTGGATGCTGCATAAAAGATACGGACTGCAACGATTCTGAGCAATGCACAAATGATAAATGTAATACAAACACAAGAACATGCGTCTTCACGGAGATTCCTGACTGCTGCACCGCTGACGGCGATTGCTCCGACGGCGACCCCTGCACCCTCGACATGTGCGTGGCCAAACAGTGCCGTCATGTGGCCATCTCGGGCTGCTGCGAGAACGACAACGATTGCGCCACGGGAAATGAGTGCTGGATCGGCAGCTGCAACACGGTAACCTTCCAATGCACATTCGACCTGAACACCCTGAACCCCGTCTGCTGCTCCTCGGTTCAGGACTGCTACGACGGCAAGCCCTGCACCAACGACATCTGCCTGGACTACCGCTGCTACAACACCGACATTGCCAACTGCTGCACCGCCGCTACGGCCCCCACACTGTGCAACGACAACAACCCGTGCACCTGGGACACCTGCGTCTACGGAATCTGCCGTAATATCCCCGCCGACCAGGCACCCCCAAGCGCCGGGCTCCCAGCTACCTGCTGCCAGGTGGACGCCGACTGCGGAAGCGATGGCGACGACTGCACCGAAGAGAAGTGCATCGCCGGTGTCTGCAAATTCGTGCCCATCTCTCCATGCTTCCAGTCAATCCCCTATCACCAGAACTTCGCCAGTTGCACCGGCGCCACCTCCCTGGGCTGGTCCGTGGTTGACCTGGGCAACCCCGCCTCTTCAAACTGGCGCTGCGCCACCGCTGGGTCGCTTGGCCCCGACGGCTTCATGAAGTTCCACTGGCTACCCGAAACCGACGGCGTCAACAGCTACCTCGCAACGCCATGGCTCTCCATGGGCGGCCACGCTGCCGTCACCGTCCAGATGGATCAGCACTTCACCCCTTATGATTCCACAACTGATCTCTCGCTCGTAATTACAAATACGGATGATTTTTCAGTGGCCACTACTATGTGGGTTGACACCTTCGATGCGGGCTTCACAAGTGAGCTTCTTGATTTCACAGTACCCGCAGCCTTCCTGAACGAAGGCGTTAAGTTTGGTATTGGGGTCAACTCCTCGTCAACATACAACATTACCTCGTTTGAAGTTGACAACTTCAGGGTCTGTCCCGGCGTTCCTCCACGGTTCACCGAGATTCCCGAGGAAATCAACATCCACTGGACCGAGCGCCCAAGCCCACGATTCCTGGCTGTGGATGCCGACTCAATGGACGACCTGACCATCACAATCGAGTCGGGTCCCAGCTTTGTCACCGTGGGCTCTCAAGCATATTCTTACGGCATGGGCGCCTACTTCGCCCTCCTGAAAGTCACTCCCAAGGGCCCCCAGGATGCGGGCCCCTTCGAAGTTGTAGTGAGAGTCTCCGACGGCTGCCTCATCGACAGGGCCACGGTCAAGGGCATCGTCTTCATGGATGGTGGCTGGCTTGTCTGGCGTCCATCCGAGGTCCACCTAAGCCATGAGACCGCCGTGCTGAACGCCATCACCGCCGCTGGAAGAGCAGCGCAGGTGGCCACGGACATTCTGGCGGTGCCAGACCTTCGTAAGTTTGAGGGCGTCGTTGCGCTGCTGGGCGTCTATGGACGAAAGCATGAACTCTCGTCGCAGGAAGCGGCCCGGCTGGCCCAATACCTCGGCGGCGGCGGCAGGCTCTACTTGGAGGGCGGAGACACCTGGTTCAAAGACCCTCAGACCATGCTTCATCCCTTCTTCTCATTGACCCCCATCTCCGACGGTCCTCAGACCACCACAGGCGGCCAATTCGGGCGCCATCTGGCCTACGGCCTCAATCTGCCCATCTCCAGCAGCTACATGGCCAACAACTTCCTCGACGGCCTCAAGAGACGCGGTGCTGCCATTCCCCTGGGCTTCAGTGATGTTCAGAATTGGGCAACGGCCGTGGCCTATGAAGACGCCACCATGCTCTACCGCACCGTGGCAGCATCGGTCCCGCTGGCGGCCCTCGAAGCCGGCGCCTCCAGAGACGCCCTCTTCGACCGTTACCTCAACTTCCTGTCAAACGGCTACCCCATCTGCACCGGCGATGACTACTGCAACGACAGCCGAATCTGCACCACCGACGCCTGCGTCGATGAGCAGTGCACCCATACCCCCGTTCCCGGTTGCATCGAGTGCGAGAACGATGAACCTTGCGGCACCAATCAAGCCTGCGTCGTTGCCGACGAGTTCTGCAAACTGATCCCCGGCGACCGATACCCCTCTACCGACACCCCCAAGCTGGTGGACACCGGCGCTGGAAACAGCACAATCACCAGCACCCTGACCTTGAGCGACCCCGGGACAGTGCTCAGCCTCCACGTTAAGGTCGAGATCCAGCACGCCTATCGTGGCGACCTCAGGCTTACACTCCAACACGCCGGCAAGAGCGTCGTCCTGAAACAGCCATCTCCCGCCGACACAACCACCAACGTCGAGAACACCTGGACCTTCGGCCTGGCTGCATCGGGCCCCGGCTCCCTGGACTCCATAATCGGGCAGCCCCTGGCCGGCGACTGGGTGCTCACCGTGGAAGACACCAAACCCGGATTCGATGGCGGTGCCCTGGTGCAATGGGCCATATTCGTATCAACCTCGGATTGCGAAATTGACGCTGAGTGCAATGATGCAAACGCATGCACTGTCGATACTTGCTATTATAATTGGTGTCTGTTCAGCGAAAGAGATTGCACAGACTACGAAGATGGAGCGCCCAACCTCTGCACTACTGACACATGCAATCCGGTCACAGGTTGCCAATATGCTCAGAAGAACTGCAACGATGGCATCCTTTGCACCCTTGACAGCTGCGACACGGTAACGGGCGAATGCATCAACGACTATCCCGAGCACTGCCCGGGCACCTGCACCTCACACAAAGAGTGCGGGATGTACGACTACTGCGACTCGGTCTCAGGAACCTGCCTGCCCGTCCCAGGCCTCCCCTTCCTAACCTCGGACGAGTTCCCCATCGTGATCCCCGACGGCGAGTCCTTCGGTCTCACCTCCGTCGTCGACATCACAAGCCAAGTAATAGTGAAAGACGTCTACGTCAAGCTGATGATTGACCACCCCTCCAAGGGCGACCTCCTTGTGAGATTCAGCAAAGGCAGCAGAGAGGTGCTGCTCCACGACAGAACCGGCGGCCCAATTGATGACCTGTTTGCGGTCTATGACTTCGATTCGTCGGCCTCCCCGGCTTCGTTGAGCCTCTTTGACGGCCTTGTCTCCTTCGGGAAGTGGCAGCTTGACGTACAAGACACAAGCGTGGGCGACCAGGGACGAATCCTGAAGTGGATTCTCTTCCTGACCGTGGTCGAGTGTGAGACGGACTCCGACTGCGAGGACGGCGACGCTTGCACCATCGACATCTGCAAAGTGCAGGGCGGTGCACGGGCCTGCTATCGCTCCGACCTGGTCTGTGACGACGGTCTCTTCTGCAACGGAGAAGAGACTTGCGACAGCGGCGTTGGCTGCATCCAGGGCTTGCCCCCCGTTGTGACCGACTACATCGCATGCACGGCGGACTACTGCGACGAAGCGAACCAGATGATGGTTCACACGCCCGTGGACGAAGCCTGTAACGACTGGTTCTACTGCAACGGCCAGGAGAGCTGCGTGGCAGAAGTGGGCTGCGTCGACGGCCTCCCCGTTGAGACTGATGACGGCGTCGACTGTACCCTGGATATCTGCGACGAAGAGATTAGAAACGTCGTCCACGTGGCCATGGACGCCGACTGCACCGATGGCATCTTCTGCAACGGCGTCGAGATGTGCGACCACACAGCAGGTTGTCTCCCCGGCACGCCGCCAACGCTGGACGACGGCATCCACTGCACGGTCGAACTCTGCGATGAAGACCAGAAAGTCATCGTGCACATGCCCGAAGACGCCCTCTGTGATGACGGGCTCTACTGCAACGGCCCGGAGTATTGTCATGTCAACAAGGGCTGCATCTCCGGACTGCTGCCCACTATCTCCGACGGAGCAGACTGCACTCTGGACTTCTGCGATGAGGCCACGGGACAGATTGTCCACCAGCTAATCCCCGGCGCCTGCGACGACGACAACCCCTGCACCGATGACGTGTGCCAGGCCGGAGTCGGCTGCGTTAACTCCCCCAATGCGCTTCCCTGCGACGACGACAACGTCTGCACCGTAGGCGACATCTGCGCTGCCGGTCAATGCGTGCCGGGCCCCCTCTCTCCAACCTGCGCATGCACAACCGTTGCCGACTGCCCCGAAGACAACAACCTCTGCAACGGCAGTTGGCTCTGCGTCGACGGGAAGTGCACCCTGAACCCGGCCACAGCCGTGGTCTGTCCACCGGAGGCCAACGGAGGCTGCGTCCTCTCCACCTGCAACCCCGCAACGGGGCTCTGCGCCTACTCTTCTGCACCCGCTGGAACCCCCTGCGACGACGGCAACCTCTGCACCGTAAACGGCCTCTGCGATAACGCCGGTACTTGCGTCGAGGCCCCACGAGCCTGCGACGACGGCCTCTTCTGCAACGGCACCGAGAGCTGCTCTCCAACCCTGGGCTGTCTCCCGGGAACACCACCCCTGGTTGACGACGGAATACCGTGTACTGCTGATGTATGTGATGAAGACACCGATACAGTTCTTAACAATCCCATACATTCGTTCTGCACTGACGGTGAGTTCTGCAACGGAGAAGAGCTGTGCGACATCATGGTGGGTTGCACCGACGGCGTGCCTCCCTCCCTGGACGACGGCATCGCCTGCACCCTGGACTTCTGCGACGAAGTCATGGACTCGGTGCTCCACATGCCCCGCAACGCCCTGTGCGACGACGGCCAGTTCTGCAACGGCGTAGAGGCCTGCGTAGTAGGCAGCGGCTGCGTCAGTCAACCCCTGGAGGCGCTGGACGACGGCAACCCCTGCACTATGGACATATGCGACGAGATCTCCAACACCATCAGCCACGTTCCCAACCCCTTGCAGTGCCAGGACGGAGACGCCTGCAATGGTTACGAACTCTGCAGCATCAGTGATGGTTGCCTGCCCGGCGAGCCCTTGCCCCTGGACGACTTCGTGGCCTGCACCCTGGACCTGTGCGACCCCCTCACGGGCCAGATAACCCACACGCCGAACCACGCCTTCTGTGACGATGGCATCTTCTGCAATGGGGCCGAAACCTGCCACCCCCTCATGGGATGCATGCCTGGGGTTCCCCCGCAGACCGAGGACAGCGTCCTGTGCACCCTCGACTGGTGCGACGAGACCCACGACTTGGTGGTGCACCAGCCCATCAACGACGTCTGCAGCGATAACAACCCCTGCACCGACGACATCTGCACCGCTACAGGGTGCACGCACGCCTTCAACACGGCGCCCTGCGACGACGGCGAAGTCTGCACCATGGACGACCAGTGCGTGGCAGGCGTCTGCGTGGGCGGTGGACCGGATCCCTTGTGCGTCTGCGTCTCCGATGCAGGCTGCGACGATGACGGCAACCTCTGCAACGGAACCCTCCAGTGCGTTGGCGGAAAGTGCGTCATCAAAGCCGGCTCAGTGGTGGCATGCCCCACAGGAGGCGACTCCCAGTGCATGAAGAACACCTGCGTCCCCTCCACGGGCCTCTGTGCCATGGCCCCCGTGCCTAACGGACAATACTGCGACGACGGCCTCTTCTGTACCGTGGACGACCAGTGTATGGCCGGAAGCTGCTCCGGCGGCAAGCCGCGGAACTGCTCCGACGGCCTCTACTGCAACGGTTCGGAATCCTGCGCTGAAGGAGTCGGCTGCATCAATACCCCTCTTGCCGGACTTGACGACGGTAACCCCTGCACCGTGGATATGTGCGACGAGGCCACCAGATTCATCTCTCATGAGCCCGTGGACGCCCTCTGCGACGACGGTAACTGGTGCAACGGCCTCGAATGGTGCCACTTCGCCGCTGGCTGCGTAGCTGGAACGCCACAGGTCCAGGATGACGAAATCGACTGCACCACTCAGTTATGCAACGAAGATCTCAGGCAAGTGGTCATCGTCACCGACGACGAACTCTGCGACGATGGGTTCTACTGCAACGGCAAAGAGTTCTGCGACTCCTTCTACGGCTGCCTGCCTGGCGATATCCCCAGCTTCGATGACGGCATCCCCTGCACCAAAGACAACTGTAATGAGGTCTCCAACGTCGTCGAACATATCCCCGATCACCAGTTCTGCAACGATGGACTCTTCTGCAATGGCCTTGAGGTGTGCGATAACAACATTGGCTGCACCAGCGGCAATATCCCAACCCTCGACGACGGCCTGGATTGCACTGAGGACACCTGCGATGAGGCGCTGGACATCATCCGCCACCTCGCAGACCACTCGGTCTGCAGCGATGGCGTTTACTGCAACGGCCCCGAGGCCTGTAATCTCTCCGTGGGCTGCATCACCGTCCCCATGCCGGGCCTCGACGACGGCGTGGACTGTACCGTTGAGGTGTGCATCGAGGCATCCCGAGAGATTCTCCGCACCGCCGATGACTCCGGTTGCGACGATGGCCTTTTCTGCAATGGCACCGAGTACTGTGACCCAGCAGCCGACTGCCAGCCTGGAGCCGCACCGCTGCTCTCCGATGGCGTCTCCTGCACGTCGGACGTCTGCGACGAACTCAACGACGTCGTGGTCCACACCCCCCAAGGATACCTCTGCAGCGACTCCAACGTCTGCACCCTCGACAAGTGCGTCCCGGGAACGGGCTGCGTCTACGAACCCATGCCGGGCCCATGCTCCGACGGTGAACTCTGTACCATCGGCGATACGTGCTCCAATGGCGTATGCGTTGGTGCCGGCGTCAACCCCATCCCCGCATGCAACGGCTGCACACAAGACTCCCACTGCCCCGATGATGGCAACCTATGCAACGGCAACCTCATATGCGTCGCCGGCCAATGCGTCGTGGACCCCGACACCGTCGTGGTCTGCCCCGCCTCCACTACCCAGTGCAAGGTCTTCCGCTGTCAGGCAGCAACCGGGGCGTGCCAACTGGTGAACGCTTTGGCCGGTGTCGCCTGCGATGACTCCAATGTCTGCACCTTCGAAGACCGCTGCTCCGGCGCCGGTCAGTGCGTCGGCACCGTATCGGCCTGCGATGACGGACTCTTCTGCAACGGCGCAGAGCAGTGCGACCCCGTCACTGGAGCCTGCTCACCCGGCACCCCACCCCTGGTCGATGACGGCGTGCCCTGTACCATCGACTACTGTGATGAGACCACCGACAAGGTGGTCCACGCCATCAATGACCTGTTGTGCGATGACGGGATCTTCTGCAACGGCACAGAGAGCTGTGACGCCCTGGCCGGCTGCATTGGCGGCTCGGCAGTGCCAATCTCCGACGGCTTGGCCTGCACCATTGACTCCTGCGATGAAACCCTCAGAGCAGTGATCCACGTGCCCAACCACGCTGCCTGCAATGACGGCAAGTGGTGCAATGGCCTGGAAGTCTGCGATACCGTCGTGGGCTGTAGAGCCGGGTCCTCACCCTCCACCGATGACGGTGTGGCCTGCACACAAGATTTATGTGACGAGCTTACCGACACTATTAAACATGTCCCAAATCATACAGTTTGCTCTAATGATAACGTTTGCGATGGCATAGAATACTGCCATGCCACCCAGGGCTGCCTGCCCGGCGAGCCACCCGTGGTGGGCGACTCTCTGGACTGCACCATCGACCTGTGCGACCCGGAACTTGGCGTCATACACGTTGCCCAGGACGGCTTCTGCGACGACGGCTACTTCTGCAACGGATTCGAACGCTGCGATGAGGTGCTAGGCTGCATCTCGGCGGCCCCCATGGGCCTCTCCGACGGCGTGGACTGCACCCTGGATTACTGTGACGAGGTACTTCAGGCCGTGGTGCACGAGCCTAGAAATGAGCTCTGCGAAGATGGCCAGTTCTGCAACGGTACGTCCTACTGCGATGCCAACGTTGGATGCGTGGCCGGCGAGGTACCCGAGTGCGACGACAACAACCCATGCACCATCGACCAGTGCAACTGGGAACTCGACGACGGCATGGGAGGCTGCGACTTCTCCGCCAGGGTGCAGCACTGCGAGAACAATTGCGGGGGCTCACATAGCTTCGATGCTGGCGATGATGACTGTGGCTACGATGACGCCTGCGTTGGCGGCACCGGGGGCCCGGGCAAGGGCGTCTGCGTGCCCCTCTGCACTCATCCGGACTGCGTCCACGTCCACAACCCGTCACAGGGTGACGTGAACAAGGCCTCCTGCTACGTCCGAACAATCACCATCGACTCGGCCAAGACCTATATTGCGACCATCGATGTGAAGATGGAGTTCGATCACGCCTACCTGGGTGAGACCTGGGCCCGATTGACCTCCCCCGACGGCACCCAGGTCTACCTGTGGGACCGCCAGGGCGGCGATAACGACAACTTCCGGAACACCTTCAGCACCTCCTTCTACGACAACGGTAAACTCTGCTCGCTCAGAGGCGAGAATGCTAACGGCGTCTGGACACTTCGGGTCTGCGACCTCGGCGACTTCGGCGTCGGACGCATGCTCTCGTGGGGAATCTACGTCGTAGGAACTGAGACCCCCTTCGAGGGCGGAGAGACCTGCGCCACAGCCTTCGACATTCCCTCCACGGCAGGGACGGCAGAGTACTTCGGCGAGACCAGGTGCGCTGGCAACGACGCCTCAGGTTCTTGCGGCGGCGGCTTCGCCGGAGACAGAATCTACAAGTTCACAACAACCCAACCCATGGCCGTTTCGGCTCAACTGGAATCCACGGACTGGGACGGCATCCTCTACTTGAAGAACTCCGACGCATCGGGCTGCGCACCGTGGTCCGTTGCCTGCGCCGACTCGTGCCTCGCCGGAGAGTGCGACGAATCGGTCAATCACAAGTTGGTGGTGCCCGGCACGTACTACCTCGTGGTCGATGGGGCGAAGAACTCCGGTGGCTGGTACAAGCTGACCACAACTTTCACTGAGCTGAAGCCCAACGGCGCTGAGTGCGAGTCAGACCTGGTCTGCATCTCCAACTACTGCTCCAACGGCTACTGCTGTGCCTTCGGTTCCTGCTGTTCTGTGGCGTCAGACTGTCCCGCTGCCTTCAGCTCGCCGTCGGGATGCTTCGACCCCGAGACCTGCCAGGGACGCCGTAGAGATGCTACCTGCGTGGACAACGAGTGCGGCACCATCGAGGTGGACGACGACTCGGGCTGCTCCGGCGAGACAGCCGACCAGTGCGACGCCTTCGCCGACATCATCTGCACCGGTTCCTCCAACCAGTCTCCCCCCGCATGCCCGACCTCGTGCGTCGGCGACGCCCAGTGCGACCCCCTGGCACACTGCGAAGATGGCGTCTGCGTTGAGGACCTGGGACCGGGTGAAGTCTGCCTTGAAGACGACGACTGCCTCTCGGGCAACTGCAACGACGGCATCTGCTGTGATCTGGGCGAGTGCTGCCTGGTGCCCACGGACTGCGGCCCCGGGTATCAGCTCCCGCCCGTGTGCGATAACCCGGGCACCTGCCAGGGACATCGTGCCGGCCCGCTCTGCTGGAACAACATGTGCAGCTCCGTGCCCTACGCCGATGACTCAGGCTGCAACTTTGACACCATCGCCGACGAGTGCGGGTTCTTCAAACCCGTGCGATGCAATGGCGATGAGATCCAGGAACCGCCTGTCTGCCCCGAGACCTGCACCCTGGACGACCACTGCGACAACGGAAACCACTGCGATACCATCTGCATCCCGGACCTCGAAAACGGTTATCCCTGCGACGAAAACTCCGACTGCCAGTCTGACCACTGCCAGAACGGCTTCTGCTGCGACTCCGGCGACTGCTGCGACAATGAGTCGGCCTGCCTGGCCGCTTACACCCTGCCTCCTCAGTGCGACCTCACGGAGCTGTGCCAGGGACAGAGGGGCGAAGCGGCCTGTCTGGGCAACATCTGCCATAGCATCGCCATAGAAGATGACAGCGCCTGCGACGAATCGACCCTGGCGAAGCCCTGCGGCCTCTATCTGGACCAGTACTGTAACGGCGCAGAAGAGCAGGGTGAACCCGTGTGCCTGGAACGCTGCATCGTCCATGCAGATTGCGACGCTAATGCCCACTGCGAAGACGAGATTTGCGTTGCGGACTACCCCAACGGCGCCATGTGCGACGAGCCCACAGACTGCCTCTCGGGCCACTGCCAGAACAGCTTCTGTTGTGACTCGGGCGACTGCTGCAACATCCCTGGACATTGCCCATGGGACCACTGGGAATCCCCTGTATGCCACACCCCAGGCTCTTGCCAGGGCTCAAGAGTGGATGCCGTCTGTGAGAGCTTCTCCTGCGGTTCCGCCGAAGTGGCCGACGACTCGGCCTGCACGCCCGACTTGCTCTCTGACGGGTGCGGAGACTACAAAGACATCTACTGCACCGGCACTCAGAATCAACCGCTGACCCAGTGCCCCATCTCTTGCGTGCTTGACTCGGAGTGCGACGCCCTGGCCCGCTGCGACGACGTCTGCCTGCCCAAGCTGCCCCTCGGCGAGGCATGTGATGAGACATCGGACTGCCTCTCGGATATGTGCGTCGACTCGGTCTGCTGCGACTCGGCTTGCGATGGCGACTGCGAATCTTGCGCCCTGCCCGGACTGCTTGGTGCCTGCTCTCAGTACCCCGGCGCCACCGACCCCGAAGACGATTGCCCCGTTTGCGCCATGTGCAACGGCGTCGACGGCTGCGGAGACGTGCCGGCAGGCGATGACCCGCTTGATGACTGCGCCTCCTTCTCCCAGGATAGCTGCCAGCAGGACGGTACATGCAACGGAACTGGCGCTTGCCGCCTCTGGAGCGACTCTACCTCCTGCCATGAACCGGTGTGCGTCGGCCATATGCTGACCCCCGAGAGGTTCTGCTCGGGCGGTGGCCTCTGCGAGACCGAGGCAGCACAGTCCTGCGCCCCCTACGCATGCAACGCCGACGGTGACGCCTGCAGAGTACTGTGCATCGTGGGTGCCCACTGCGCCCCAGGCCATGCCTGCCTGCTTGGAATCTGCATCCCCAAACGGGCCAACGGACAGCCCTGCTCCACCGGCGACGTATGCCAGAGTGGCTTCTGCGCCGATGGCGTATGCTGCAACACCGCCTGCTCCGGAGCCTGCCGCTCTTGTGATGCAGCGGGAAGCGTAGGCACGTGCACCCCGTTCGCCAACAACAGCGACCCCGATGACGAGTGCGCCCTGTGCAACACTTGCAACGGTCTTGGAGCGTGCAAGGCAGTTACCGCAGGCGAAGACCCCCTCGACGAATGCGGCGCCACGGACCAGAGCAGCTGCGGTCTGGACGGAACCTGTAACGGAACCGGACAATGCCGATACTGGATCTCCGGCACCGTGTGCGTAGACCAGTCTTGCGCCGCCGGAATCCAAACCAACGCCGACACCTGCGACGGCTTGGGAACCTGCATCGACAACGGCTTCTCACCCTGCCACCCCTATCTCTGCGACTCGACGTTCGGCTGCTTCACCGTGTGCAACTCCGACGACCAGTGCGCCCCCGACTCGTGGTGCAACAGCGGCGAGTGCCAGGCAGGGCGCCCCAATGGCCTTGCCTGTACCGCTGCCAGCGAATGCATCAGCGGCTACTGCGTTGACGGATACTGCTGCGAATCGGCATGCGACGGCACCTGCGAGAGCTGCGCCATCAATCCCGGAACCTGCTCACCATATCCCGTGGACAATGATCCCGAGGCTGAGTGCGGATTCTGCCAGGCCTGCAACGGAGCCGGAAGCTGCGGCTTCACATCGTCGGGAAGCGATCCGAAATTCGATTGCGCCAGCGACCCGCAAACTACCTGCGGCTTCGACGGACAGTGCGATGGAAACGGTGGTTGCAGACTCTGGATTCCCGGCACCGTCTGCCTGCCGGCCTTCTGCGTCGGCACAACCCTCTTCGAAGCCTATGAGTGCGACGGCACCGGCACCTGCGTCGAAGGGGGTATCGCCTCCTGCGACCCGTACATGTGCAACAGCCTCGGCACCGACTGCTCCACCACTTGCAGCAGCGACGGCGACTGCGCCATAGGCTACTACTGTGGCGGATTCCAGTGCCTGCCGAAGAAGGCCAACGGTGACTCGTGCCTGACCAATGGCGAGTGCGCCTCCACCTACTGCGTCGATGGATACTGCTGCGAATCGGCCTGTGACGGACCCTGCCAATCTTGCGGCGTAACCCCGGGCCTCTGCACCCCCGAAGCAATCAACATGGATCCCGAAGACGACTGCCCCACATGTTGGGGTTGCGACGGGGCCGGCGGTTGCCAGCTTGTGCCCACAGGAGTTGACCCAGCCGACGATTGCGAAGATGCCGGGGTCTCAACCTGCGGCCTCGATGGCACGTGCGACGGCACCGGGGCTTGTCGAACCTACCTTCCGGGTTCAGTCTGCAACGCCAGGACATGCTCGGGAACAACGCTGACCCTCGACGACTACTGCGACGGTAGCGGCAGTTGCGTCGTCAGCGGCTCGGTCTCTTGCGAACCCTACGTCTGCCACCCGGCAGGCGATAGCTGCCTTGCCTCCTGCAATACCCACGCCGACTGCGTCTCCACTCACTTCTGCAATGCGCTTAGTGAGTGCCAGCCGAAGCTAACCGTGGGCTCACCGTGCAGCGAGGCCGAACAGTGCGAGTCCTCCTACTGCGTCGAAGGATTCTGCTGCAGCTCACCCTGCGACGGACTGTGCGCTTCGTGTGGCCAGCCAGGCAGCGAGGGCACATGCATCCTCTCGCCCGCAGGCCAGGATCCTCAGAACAAGTGCGGCCACTGCATGGTCTGCAACGGAGCAGGCTCGTGCACAAACGTTGCCGCCGGCCTGGACCCCAAAGCCCAGTGCCAGCAGGATGACGTGGCCACCTGCGGCCAGGACGGCACCTGCAACGGAGCCGGTTCTTGCCGCCTCTACACCGCTGGCACCGTGTGCGTGCCCACCAACTGCACCGACTCCACCCGCACCATGGCGTCGGTGTGCAACGGTTCGGGCACCTGCATCACCGGCTTCGCCGTAGCCTGCGACCCCTATGTCTGCAACACCGTGGGCACCCTTTGCAGGACCTTCTGCACCACCAACGCCCACTGCACCACAGGGAACTACTGCAACAGCGCCAACAAGTGCGTGGCCGCCAAGCCCGACGGCTCAACATGCATGGCGGGCGCTGAGTGCCAGTCCGGATTCTGCGTGGACGGCTACTGCTGCCAGAGCGCCTGCACGGGCCCATGCCGCTCCTGCGGCCTGCCGGCTAGCAAGGGTCTCTGCGTTGAGTTCCCCAACGGAACCGACCCAGAAACCGACTGCGGAACCTGCCTCGTCTGCGAAGATGGGGCCTGCGCACCCGTTACCGCCGGAACCGACCCCAAGAGCGAGTGCGACATCCAAAGTGCGTCGACTTGCGGCAGCACGGGAGAATGCGACGGCACCGGTGGCTGCGAGGTCTGGTCCTTGGGCACCATCTGCATTCCTCAGACTTGCTCCGGCTTCACCAAGTACCATCCCGACCAGTGCGATGGGTCGGGCTCGTGCGCCGATTCGGGCTCCACGTCTTGCTCTCCATACTCTTGCGATGCCGCAGGGGTCGAGTGCAGAACCGGTTGTACGGCCAACACCCACTGCGCCCCCGGCTTCTCCTGCGTCGGCAACGTTTGCGTCGCCACGAAGCCGAACGGCGCTACATGCTCAACTGCTGGCGAGTGTGCATCTGGTTACTGCGTTGATGGCTACTGCTGCGTAACAGCTTGCAGCGGCAGCTGCCAGAACTGCTCCGCCGTTCCCGGCCAGTGCAACTTCTGGCCTGCCGGCACAGACCCAGAGAACAACTGCGGCCACTGCAAAGCCTGCAACGGGGCGGGCGGTTGCCAGATGATAGCCAACGGCCTTGACCCCAAGAGCAATTGCGACCTTGATCCGGTCACCTCTTGTAACAAGGACGGCGCCTGTGACGGGGCTGGGAACTGCCGACTGTTCGCCGTTGGCGTCACCTGCAACAATTCTTACTGCTCCGGAACTACGCGCTACCAGACCGATATCTGCGATGGCCTCGGCACCTGCGTGGATGGCGGAACGGTCTCGTGCGTGCCCTACACATGCAACGCCGTGGGCACCGATTGCGTCACAAGCTGCATCGATAACACTCAGTGTGCTGGCGGCTACTACTGCAACCTGGGCGTTTGCCAGCCTCTCAAGGCGCCGGGAACCCCATGTCTGCTGGATGGTGAGTGCACCACCGGGGCTTGCGCCGACGGCGTTTGCTGCGAGTCTGCCTGCCTTGGCGAGTGCCGCTCGTGCGGCGTGCCGGGCTATGAAGGCATCTGCCGCTTCACGCCAAACAACCAGGATCCGGAGAACGACTGCTCGCTGTGCCGAGTGTGCAACGGCGCCGGTGCGTGCAAGGCCGCCACGGCAGGCACAGACCCCATGGACGAGTGCCCCTGGTCGGCAGAGTCCACCTGCGGGCTCAACGGCCAGTGCAACGGCCTGGGCGGTTGTGGCTATTGGAGCAGTACCAGCCTCTGCGCCCCCCAGAGTTGCGTGGGCTCTACACGCAACAATTCGGACATCTGCGACGGCTCGGGCGAGTGTGTGGAAGGCGGCAGCACCAGTTGCGACCCGTACGTTTGCAGGGCCGACGGTCTCGATTGCAGGACCACCTGCGTTGACTCGGCACACTGCGTGACCGGCTACTTCTGCTGGGGTTCCAGCTGCGTGGCCAAGAGGGCCAACGGTCAGACCTGCTCGTCGGCTCAGCAGTGCACCTCGGGCTACTGCGTCGACGGCTACTGCTGCGACAGCGAATGCGCCGGAACCTGCTCCTCATGCAGGCTCACGGGCAAGTTGGGCCAGTGCTCTCCTTATGCCGCCAACAGCGATCCTGAGAGCGAATGCGCTCTGTGCAATGCTTGCGATGGAGCTGGCTCATGTGCTCCCCAGAGCGCCGGTAGCGACGTGAAGTTCGAGTGCTCCTCGAGCATGCCCGGCACCTGCGGTCAAGACGGCACCTGCGATGGTTCCGGAACCTGCCGTTACTGGGGCCCCTCCACCATCTGTGCAGCGGGCTCTTGCACCGGCCAGATCTTCGAGGCTCCAGATCTCTGCAACGGCAGCGGAACCTGCAGCGACAGCGGCACCATCGATTGTTCTCCTTACGTCTGCAACGGCAGCGGAACGGGATGTCTTGGCGCTTGCAACACCGATGCTGACTGCGCTGCAGACCACTACTGCCGCTCTCAGCAGTGCCAGCCCAAGCTTCCCAACGGGCAGACATGCATCGAAGGCAGTGAGTGCTGGTCGGGCTATTGCGTGGACGGCTTCTGCTGCAACACCGATTGCACTCAGACCTGCGCCTCGTGCAGCTTGAATCCGGGAACGTGCAGCGCCCTTGTGGTGAATACCGACCCCTTCAACGAGTGCGGAAACTGCAGAGTCTGCAACGGCAACTACACCTGCGTGGCAGTGCCCAATGGGCTTGACCCCACCAATGACTGCATCCCTTCACCGGAATCCAGTTGCGGCCTCGACGGCGAGTGCGACGGCACCGGCGGCTGCAGACTGTGGGATACCGTGACCCAGTGCATGTCACCCTACTGCCTCTCGGGTAACATCTACTCCGCCCGTATGTGCGACGGCAGCGGAGTATGCTCCGCACCAACAGTGACATCCTGCGCTCCGTACAGCTGTGACGGCGACGGGGTCAATTGCGCTACCTCCTGCACGGACAACAGCGGCTGTGCTCCATCACACCGTTGCTTGAGCAACCTTTGCGTGCCCAAGCTGGTGAACGGGGCCGCCTGTCTCGTGGGCGTCGACTGCCTCTCCGGGCAGTGCGTCGACGGGGTCTGCTGCAACACCGCCTGCTCGGGCACCTGTCAGACCTGCAACCTCTCCGGGTACGAAGGCACCTGCACCTTCTACGGTCTCAACAATGACCCGGCCGACGAGTGCGGAACGTGCAACACATGCAACGGCTCAGGCTCCTGCGTCGCCCAGTTGGAGGGCCAGGATCTCAAGTCGCAGTGCGAACAAGAAGACAAGAGCACCTGCGGCCCCGACGGCGTCTGCAACGGAAAGGGCGATTGCAGGCTCTGGGAGGGCGGCACCGAGTGCGTGGCCGCTGCCTGCACGGGCAGTGATTTCCAGGGCAAACATGTGTGCGATGGCTCGGGCAACTGCCTTGCCCCAACAGGGAACTGCTCCCTGCTGGGTTGGGACGTCAACCCTGGAAGCCAGTTGGTCTGCGCCCAGTCCGAGCCCTGCTCAGGCGCCGTGACCCATACCGAGGCGGTGGCGATTTGCTCTGCTTTGGGAGGGCGGCTCTGCAGCTGGGACGAAATCGCCTTTGGCGAAACCGTGGGAAGTGGCTGCGGCTACGAAAACGAGAGAGTTTGGTCGCTCACCGAGTGCAGCGAGGACTCTTTCTTCACGGGTGCCGGCGACCCGGCCAATCTGGGCTCCATTCCCGTGGCCTGTACCCCCTCCACTGGTACGGCCATGGTGCGGTGCTGCGCTTACGCCAGCTCCTGCTGCCCCTACCAGTGCGGCGCCTCGGGCTGCCGAACCTACTGCGACGTCGAGGCCGACTGCTGCACGGGTTACACATGTCTTGGCAACGCCTGCGTGGCCAAGCAGAGCGGTGGAACCACCTGCTCGGTGAACTCGGACTGCGCCACGGGCTTCTGTGTCGACGGCTATTGCTGTAACGAAGCCTGCACCGGTTCTTGCCGCTCCTGCGGCCTGCCCGGCTTCGAGGGCACTTGTACAGCGTTCCCCGCCGGCGTCGATCCCCAGGCGGAATGCGGCCTCTGTCGCATTTGCAGCGGTTTTGGAACCTGCATCGCAGCGTCGGCAGGAAGCGACCCCAAGAGCCAGTGCGCTCAGGCGGACCCGCTCTCCTGCGGCCTCAACGGCTCTTGCAACGGCTCGGGAGCCTGCGCCTACTGGCCTTCAGAGACGGTTTGCGCCACGGGGTCGTGCTCGGGCACGACCATGACCTTTGCCGATGAGTGTAACGGTAGCGGCAGTTGCATCGACGGCGGGACGCAAGACTGCTGCCCGTACCGATGCAACGGCTCGGGAAGCGCTTGTACTACCCACTGCGCCAACAGCGCCGATTGTTGCGACGGAAACTACTGTTCGTCGGGCAGCTGCCTTGCCAAAAAGGCCTTGGGCGAGACCTGCATCGAGGGCCAACAGTGCGCTTCCGGCCTGTGCGTCGACGGCTACTGCTGCGATAGTGCATGCGACGGCCCGTGCGAGTCATGCTCCGCCGTACCTGGCAATTGCTCGCCCGCGCCCGCGGGAACAGATCCTGAGAACAACTGCGGCCTTTGTATGGCCTGCAGCGGTTCTGGACCACTGTGCGTCGCTGCCGACGACGGAACCGATCCCAAGGCCGATTGCCTCGCCGGCACTGCCGCCTCTTGCGGCCTGGATGGTGAGTGCAACGGGGCGGGAGCCTGCAGATACTATTCGGTGGGAACGCAGTGTGCTCCCAGGATCTGCTCCGCCGGCACCCTCTACCTCCAGGACCTTTGCACGGCCCCCGGGGTTTGCACCGACGGCGGAGTCACCTCGTGCTCTCCATACGAGTGCAACGCCGCCGGCGACGACTGCCTGACCGTGTGCGGCAGTGACGACGACTGCTTGCCCGGCTTCTTCTGCAACGGTTCGGGAATCTGTGAAGCACCAAGGACACTGGGCTCTCCCTGCGTGGCGGGTTTCGAGTGTCAATCCAGCTTCTGCGCCGACGGCGTCTGCTGCGCAACGGCTTGCGACGGGCTTTGCCAGTCGTGCAACGCATCGGGCTCTGAGGGAACCTGTTCACTCACGCCCAATAACAGTGATCCGGGCAACGAGTGCGGCCACTGCCGAGTCTGCAATGGTGCCGGTTCTTGCAAAGCCGCTACTGCCGGCACCGACCCGAAGAACCAGTGCACCGCCATGGCGCCGGCCACATGCCTCTTCGACGGCACCTGCGACGGCGCTGGCGCCTGCGCCAATTTCAACGCCACAACGGTGTGCCTGGCCGAGTCGTGCGTTGGCTCTACCTACTACCCGGCGGATATTTGCAACGGTTCGGGGAGCTGCACCGATTCGGGCTCGGCAAGCTGCGCACCCTACTCATGCGGCGCTTCCAGTTGCCTAACCTCGTGCTCTGAACACAGCCACTGCTCGGCGGGCAATTTCTGCTCCGGCAGCAGTTGCGTCCCCAAACTCACCAACGGGGCAACCTGTTCCGAGGCACAGCAGTGCGTCTCGGGGAATTGCATCGACGGCTACTGCTGCAACAGCGCCTGCGCGGGCTCGTGCCGGGCCTGCAACATGCCGGGCAGTGCCGGAACCTGTACCAACATCGGCTCTGGTCTTGACCCCGCTGGTGAGTGTGGCGCATGCGCAACCTGCAACGGTATGGGCTCCTGCGTCAACGCCGCCGAGGGCCAGGATCCCAAGAATGACTGCGCCCCGGAGCACCCCTCGACTTGCGGCCTGGATGGCGTCTGCAACGGCAAGGGCGCATGCCGCCAATGGCCTGCCGGCACACTCTGCTCCAGCTACGCCTGCACCGGCGACACCATCAGCGAGCCTCGCTACTGCGACGGCAACGGCACCTGTATCGCTGAAACCCTGGGCTGCGAGACCTCGGCATGGCAAAGAACCCCCGGGTACCTCTGGGTCTGCTCCGAGTCCGACCCATGCTCGGGCCTCGTCACCTTTGAACAAGCCCTCTCCTTCTGCGCTTCCCAGAACGCTCGACTCTGCAGTTGGGGAGAACTCTCGGCCAACGAGGCAGCGGGCAGCGGGTGCGGCTATGACGACAAGCGGGTGTGGGCCCTCTCCGAGTGCGGCGAGGATTCCCACTACACTCTGGCAGGCTCCACTGCCTTCTCCGGAGCAGTGCCCCTGCAGTGCACCGCCAATACCGGGCTTGCTTATGCCCGATGCTGCGCCTTCGCCGATAGCTGCTGCCCCTACAAGTGTGGTGGAAGCGGCTGCTTGACCATGTGTGCCTCGGCATCGGACTGCTGCGACGGTTATCGCTGCGAGGCCGGTAAGTGCCTGCGCATTGCGGCCCTTGGCGAGACCTGCTCCTCCTCGGCTGAGTGCGAAAGCGGCTACTGCGTGGATGGCGTCTGCTGCGACTCAGCCTGCGCCGGAACCTGTCTCTCCTGCGCCGTGGCCGGTGCTCTTGGCACTTGCAGCGCCATCCCGGCCGCCAGCGACCCCGGTAATGAGTGCGGCCTCTGCCGGGCCTGTGACGGGGCGGGGGCTTGCCAAGCCGTTGCCGCGGGCACAGACCCGCTCAACGACTGCGTGCAGCAGGGCCCGGCAACGTGCGGCTTCTCGGGCGAATGCGATGGGGCAGGCGCTTGCTCGCTCTTCTCCGCCGGAACTGTCTGCGTATCCGAAGTGTGTGTGGGTGACCTGCTCTACAACGCAGACATGTGCAACGGAACCGGTTCGTGCATCGACTCCGGCACTCAGACTTGCCAACCCTACCGGTGCAACACTGAAGGGTTGGCATGCCTCACCGCCTGCTCCCTGGACTCGGACTGCGCAACAGGCAACTACTGCGCCGGGACTGTCTGCCTGCCCAAAGAACCCTTGGGAACACCGTGCGGGGCGGCTAACCAGTGTCAGACTGGATACTGCGTGGACGGGGTCTGCTGCGACAGCGGCTGCACCGGCACCTGCCGTACCTGCGCCCTCGCGGGCCAACTGGGCACTTGCTCCTTCGTTCCCAATACCTCCGACCCCGATGGCGAGTGCGGCACCTGCCAGGTCTGCAACGGAACTGGCACCTGCACCTTCGCAGCCGAAGGAAGTGACCCCAAGAATCAGTGCGGGGCACAGCTTCCATCCACCTGCGGAAGAGATGGCCAGTGCAACGGTAAGGGAGCCTGCCGACTATGGGCCGGTGGAACCTCCTGCTCCTCTCCCTCGTGCGCAGGCTCTACCTTCAGCTCATCGAAGTACTGCGACGGCGACGGCACCTGCGTCGGCGCTCTCAGCTCTTGCGAAACCCTTGGATGGGATGCCGGGGCAGGAAGCGACGCAACGTGCAGCGAGGCCGACCCCTGCGGCGTGGCAATCTCCTTCTCGGAAGCCAAGGCGCTCTGCGAGAGCCGTAATGCAAGGCTCTGCACCTGGGCCGAGGTCAACAACCGAGAGGCCCAGGGAGCCGGATGCGGAATCGACGCCCAGAGGGTCTGGACGCTCTCCGAGTGCGGAGAGGATAGCTACTACACCGGCCCTGCCAATCCGGATAACTTGGGCAGCGTACCGTTGCAGTGCACCGCCAGGGCCTCCGTGGCCCAGGTTGTCTGCTGCAGCACGAACAGCAGTTGCTGTCCTTACACCTGTGCGGACATCGGCGGCGCCTGCCGCACTACCTGCTCGGCACACTCCAACTGTTGCTCCGGCAACTACTGCCAGTCAGGAAGCTGCGTGCCCAAGAAGGCCGACGGCCTTACCTGCTCCGGGGCAGGCGAGTGTGCCTCGGGGTTCTGCGTGGACGGGTTCTGCTGCAACTCGTCGTGCACCGGTGGATGCCGTGGCTGCGCTGAGCCTGGCAGTGAAGGAACCTGTACCTCGTTTGCCTCCGGAACCGATCCGTATAACGAGTGCGGGCTCTGCCAGGCGTGCAACGGCATTGGCTACTGCACTGTGGCACCCGACGGCACCGACCCGGGCAATGACTGCGCGGTGGAGGCCCCAGAGAGCTGCGGCACCACTGGAGAGTGCGTGGCAGGCGCCTGCGAGTTCTGGGCGGCAGACGTCCTGTGCGGTCCGCAACGCTGCGTGGCGGACACACTCTTCGACCCCCAACGCTGTTCCGGAGCTGGTACTTGCGTTGACGCAGGCAGCGTGAGCTGCTGCCCCTACCTGTGCAGTGGCGATGCCTGCGGTACCGCCTGCACCGGACACGAGCAGTGCTGCTCCAGCGCCTATTGCCAAAGCGGTGCATGCCTCAACGACAAGCCCACGGGGACCACCTGTTCCGCTGACGAGGAGTGCGCCACCGGCTACTGTGTCGACGGCTACTGCTGCGCCACGGCCTGCGACGGCTCTTGCGAGTCGTGTGCGCTGCCTGGACTTCTGGGTACGTGCAGCAAGCATGCCCCGGACAGCGACCCCGACAACGAGTGTGGCATCTGTATGCTCTGCAACGCTGCGCACGCTTGCGCCCCTGCCCTCGCAGGCACTGACCCAGAGTCTGAGTGCGAGCCCGACGGCTGCCTCAACGACGGGCTCTGCGACGGGAGCGGTGCGTGCAGGCTGCCAACAGCGGGAACGGAGTGCACCACTGCCTCGTGCAGTGGCTCCACGCTCTACGTCCCCGATGAGTGCGACGGCGGCGGAACCTGCGTCGACATGGGTACCGTGGAGTGCTCGCCTTATGTTTGCATGGGTGGCGCCTGCGCCACCAACTGCAGCGACGACGCCCACTGCGCCGGCGGCTTCTGGTGCAACACCCCCAACTGCGTGGCCAAGAAGAGCCTCGGGGCAACCTGCGGCGGCTCCAACGAGTGCCTCTCCGGGTTCTGCGTAGACGGTGTATGCTGTAACAACTCTTGTGAGGGCAACTGCAAAGCTTGCGACGTAGCAGGCAAAGAAGGCACCTGCGACTTCGTGCCAAACAACGAAGATTCATACGGTGACTGCCCGCTCTGCTCGGTCTGTGACGGTGCTGGAGCGTGCAAGTTCGCCACCGACGGCCAGGATCCCAAAGAGCAGTGCGCCGCCCAGGCCCCCTGCGGAACCGACGGCTCCTGCGATGGGGCCGGCGCTTGCCGCTTCTGGAGCACAACAACCCAGTGTGCTCCCGCCAGCTGCCCTGCAGGCGGCTCTACGTACTATCCTGCGGACTTCTGCAGCGGGTCCGGGTCATGTTCCGATGCCGGAACCTCCTCCTGCTGCCCATACATGTGCGGCACCAACGCTTGCCGGACCAGTTGCACCGTGGCCACTCAGGCCACGGACTGCTGCCCCACGGCGTGGTGCAACGGCTCTGTGTGCGTGAACAAGAGGGCAGGCGGCGAGACCTGCACAAGCGCCGGGCAGTGCCTCTCGGGCAATTGTGTAGACGGCGTCTGCTGCTCCACTGCATGCAACGGCACTTGCGAGGTGTGCAACGTCTCTGGCGATGGAACCTGCACCCCCATCGGGGCCGGGTTCGACCCCGAGAACGAATGCGGTTCCTGCGCAACGTGCAGCGGTTCCAGCACATGCCAGAACTTCGTGGCGGGGACGGTGTGCGTGACCCAGACCTGCTCTGGTACTACGCTGCACCCCAGCGACCTCTGCGATGGGGCAGGAAACTGCGTTGACTCGGGAACTGCCACCTGCTCTCCGTATGTTTGCAGCGGGGCCTCTTGTGCTGTCAGTTGCCTTGACGACACCGGCTGCGCAGCGGGGCACTACTGCTCCAGCAACGCCTGCGTGCCCAAGAAGCCTACGGGCAGCACCTGTACTGGTGCCAACCAGTGCCTCTCGGACTTCTGTGTGGACGGGTACTGCTGCAATACTGCATGCACTGGCAATTGCCAGCAGTGCAACCTTGTAGGTGCGGAAGGTACCTGCTCATTCTCGGTGATAAATACAGATCCTGACAACAACTGTGGCACATGTGGTATGTGTGACGGTTCAGGGCTCTGCATGCTTGTTCCTGCCAATCAGGACTACATGGACGAATGTGCAACTTCTGATCCGGGCACCTGCGGCACCAACGGCTCCTGCTCGGGCAGCGGCTATTCTTGCGCTTTGTGGGCTCACGGCACGCTGTGCACCAGCCAAGCTTGCCTGGGCAGCACCGTGAGACCTCCCAACATCTGTAACGGATTGGGGGCGTGCATCGCTCAGGCGGAGTACAGTTGTTGTCCCTACGTTTGTGACGGTGCCCTGTGCAGAACCTCCTGCGGCAGCGATTCGAACTGCTGTTCTGAGAACATCTGCATGGCCGCCGGGACAGCGTGCCAGGGGTGCGAGACGACCTCTCCGTGCCCGCCGGGGGCAACACCGTGCTGTGGTGGCGCTTGCACCAACCCAATCCAGCTTGAGGTAGGCACCGACCGTGGCGTCACGAGGTCTTACGCCGGTTCAACTTTCGGAGCGCCGGCCAGCACACACAGCTTCCTCTCTGGCGGCAACACCTACGGCTTGACAGAGCCCGAGAGGGTCTTCCGCTTCAACGTCAACTCCGACGAGGGGGCGCTGGTCCATGCCACACTGACCTACCAGACAATCCAGTGGTACCCATCGCTGGTAGTCAGGCAGGATGGTTGTGGAGGTGCAGTGGTGGGCTCCAGCATCCACTGCGGAGACGCCGATGGCTGCACCGTGAGCTTCTTCGCCGAGAAGAATCGCAACTACTTCGTGATAGTTGACGGAACCAGCGGAACCAAGGGTGACTTCAACCTCTCCATGACCTACTACCGCATGTGCGGCGACTGCCAGTGCAGCGGACCGGCCTACGGGGAGGTAGTGGACGGACTGGTCTGGATGCAGCCTGCTTCTCAGATCTCAACCGAGTCTGCAGGGTCCAACCCTGTGGATTGCAGAAGCCCCAGAGACTTCGCCGGAAACGCCAGCGTCCTGGATCCTCACCAGAACTGCGAGTCGGGGACCATGTGCCACTTGGCGGTCATGGGGACCTGGTCGGGAACGGGGACCAACCTTGGTGGTGCCCGCGACGACTGGAGGACATCCAGCGGCTATACCACGGTTGAGTGCAACAAGCCTGTGGGGTCAGCCACCTATGCCGACGGTGTGGACCACTTCTACTCGTTCCAGCTGCTGCACGAATCTTACGTCTGGATCAGGCTGGAGAAGAGCGGCGCGTGGAGTTCCGGGCGAGGCCCAAGGCTGCACCTGATCTCAGGCACGGCTATGGACCAGGTTGGCACAGACAAGTACGTCTGCACCGACGGTGACGGGCTTGTGGCCGACTACGGCGCCTACCCGGACTCCTGGACTCCCGGCTCAGACACCTACCAGAAAATGCGGCTGGTGCCAGGCTGGTACTTCATCATCGTTGACCAGAACTTCGGATCCTATTCCACCGTTCATCCCTCGGAAGCGACGGCGAACTACATCCTGGACATCTATCTGTTCCAGAACCCGTAGAAATCGTCACGGGGGGCAAGACAGCGGTGTCACCCCCCGCCCGCCCCTTCCGGCGCAGGGTACCCAACCACTTGCGGTCATGGATCGCAGCCCACCTCAATGCATCGACGGAGACCTTGGCCATGAAGGCTCCCACGCTGCTGTCCCGGCCTCTCTAACCGGACAATCCATAAGTAATCGGGAGATATTTACATATGCCTAAATGGATACAGGGGATATTGGGCTCAGGCTTTGTCTGCTTCCCACACTTTGGCTTGGTTACGCCCCTCGGCTTTAGCTTTGTAGAGCACCATATCGGCACGGAAGATTAGCTCATCGACACTGGTTTCTGTTGAGTCGGCCACTGCAACACCGAGACTTACAGTAACCCAGAGCGAGTGGGGGCCAACAACAATAGGAGTTGAGCCGCATGAGAGCCTGATTCTCTCGGCCACGGTGAGCCCCTGGTCCACGTCGCAATCAGAGAGGACCACCAGGAACTCCTCACCGCCATATCGGCCCAGGACGTCGTACGGCCTCAGGCCATCCATGATTCGCCTGGTGACCTCGCAGAGCACCGTATCGCCCACCTGGTGGCCAAAGCCGTCGTTGATCCTCTTGAAGAAGTCAATGTCCAGCAATATGGCCGCCACCGAGTAGTTGCCACGGCGAGTGGATCTGGTGAGTTCCTTGCCAAGAAACTCGATAATCGCCGTTCTGTTGTAGACCCCGGTCAGCCCGTCGTGGGTTGCTCGTCGCTCCAGTTCTTTGTTGGAGGCCAGCAACTGTTCCTGCAGGTCCAGGATTCTTGCGGCGGTTCTGATTCTTGCGTGAAGCTCATCGTGCCGGAATGGTTTGGCAACGAAGTCGTCGGCGCCAGAATTCAGCCCCTCAATGAGATCTCCTCCGGCGGATCTTGCGGTGAGCAGAATCATATAAGTATAGCTCACCCTGTTCATTGCCCGCACCCGCCGGCACAGGTCAGGACCGTCGATACCGGGCATCATCCAGTCCAGAATGGCCAACGGGGGCGCATCCGGCCGCTGGAGCACTTGCCATGCTTCGTCTCCATCGGAAACGCACGTGAGCTCGTGGCCCGACTTCTCAAGCATGAGCCTCAGCATCTGCAGGGAGACAGGGTCGTCTTCGGCCAGCAGTATCCTCATTGCTGCTCCTCCAAAGCTTCCGGCGCTTCCATCCGCAGAGCCTCTCTAAGTGCTTTGGCCGCGAGTGGAAGATCTCGAACCACATCCACCGCCGCTTCAAGATCTCCACTTATGGCGCTATCTTCGATCTCCCGTGCCATAGCACTGATCGATCGAACACCCAGGTTGGCTGAACTGCCCTTAAGGCTGTGAGCGTGGCGTCGAATTCGCTCGTGGTCGCCAGCCTCCATGGACTGCTCAATGGCCTGAACATGTCGCGGCAGATCAGTCAGGTAGAAGGAGAGCAGCCTGACTACAACGCTACGCTCCAATCCCAACTGCTCACAAGTGGCTCTTAGATCAAACACCGGGAGCGAATTGGCCAAATCGGACTCAGAAGCCAGGGGCGGCACTTCCAGAGAACCCGGCCCCCCGGGTCCACCCCACGCAGTGTCGGCAAGCGCAGCCACGGGTATCTGTCTTGAATCCATATCGACGATGAGGGGAGAATAGTGAGCGTGGGCGGGGGTACCGGCCAGCCTACCTCGGACAGCTCCAATCTCCTGCCACAGATCCGCAGCCCGCACGGGCTTGGCCACATACCCGTCCATGCCGGACCTCAAGAAGCGCTCACGATCCCCCTTCATAGCGTGTGCTGTCATCGCGACAATGGGGACATGATAAGGCGTGCCCAACTCAAGCTGTCGTATGGCCCTCGTTGCCTCAACACCATCCATCTCGGGCATCTGGACATCCATGAGGACCAGGTCGAAGGCCTCCGCTTTCCATTTCTCCACAGCCTCACGACCATCGTTGGCAACTACCACGTTGCAGCCGCCACGATTCAGCATGGCCCAGGCAAGCGCCAGATTCGTTGGGTTGTCCTCCGCCACAAGCACCTTGAGCCCCTCGCCCCTCACCAGCGCTGGTACCACCTGGCCTCCAGATTGCGGGCTCTTGCTCTCGTTGCGACGAGTTTGCGCAGATTCCAGCCCAATAGCCACCCGGACCGCATGTCTTATGGCGAACCGCATCGCAGGCTTGAGAAGATACGATGGCGCACCCAAAGCCCGGCACCTGTCAGCATCCGTGACGACGCTGTCGGGAGAGAGCATTGGGATCATGACCGTGCGGTTCCTTGGGTCTTCGTTCATCCGGGCCGCAAGATCGTAGAAGCCCAACCCCTGCACATCGGAGTCCACGATGGCCAATTCAAAGGGACGACCTTCATTCTGGGCCTGCAGCAACTCATCTAGAGCCTCATCGCCCGTGGAGACTCCAAAAGCGAAGAGCCCCAGGAAACGAAGGTCGCGCAGCAGAATCTCCCTGGCCTCGCTCTCGCTGTGGGCCACCAGAACGCTCAGCGCCGGCATGTCCAACAGACCCGCCCCTGCTTTTGCATCAGAGATTGTCTCCAGAGGCAGCGTCACATGGAATGAGCTGCCTCCTCCCAGTTCGCTCTCCACCCAGATCCTACCCCCCATCAGCTGCACAAGCTGCCGCGTAATGGCCAGGCCCAGCCCGGTTCCTCCGTATTTTCTGGTGGTACCGCCATCAGCCTGGACGAACGCCTCGAAGACCCGTTCTGTGTGTTCTGGCGCGATTCCTATGCCCGTATCCCTAACCTCAAAATGCACTTTGACCGTCTGCCCAAAGGTCTCCTCAGCACTTACAACAAGCCGAACCTGACCCTCCGATGTGAATTTTATGGCATTTGATAGAAGATTTGATATAACCTGACGCAATCGAAGCGGATCACCCAAAAATTCTTCTTGAGTATTCTCATCGATATCGACAAGGAGATCGAGCCCCTTGCCGAAGGCTCGGGGGGCATTGTTACGGATGGATTCTTCAAGGGTCTCGGACAGCCGGAACGGAATCCTCTCCAGTTCCAGCTTCCTTGCCTCGATCTTCGAGAGGTCCAGCACATCGTTAATGATAGAGAGGAGGGTCTCGGCAGAACGCCGCACCGTTTCGAGGTAGCCGCGCTGCTCCTGAGTCAGGTCCGTATCCAGCGCCAGCTCCGCCATGCCGATGATGCCGTTCATTGGCGTTCTTATCTCGTGGCTGGTGTTGGCCAGGAACTGACTCTTTGCTCTGCTAGCTGCTTCGGCAGCGGCTCTAGCCCTTCGCATCTCCTCTTCTGCCAGCCGGCGGTCGGTAATATCGCGGGTTATGGTGAGCACCCTATCTGCATCAAAAAGCGTACAGCGAGCCTCGAAGTGGCGCTGCTCCCCCTTCACAGAGAGCACAAACTCCGTGGTCTGTGTCTGCCCAAGGTCTCGCACCCGGTTATGGGCCTTCACGAGTTGCAGAGTGGACTCCTCGGGGAAGACACTGCTTATGGGCCGACCAATCATGGCCGCTGCGTTGAGCGGGAGAGCATCGCCGGGCATGTTGATGCAGTCCAGAATCTGATGCTCGGGGTCCGTGACCAGCATCCAGTCGGGCATCGCCAGAATGAGGGTTCTAACTTGCGACTCACTGGCCCTGAGGGCCTCCTCTTGCATCCGAGCCTCGGTGACATCCTGGTGCACACCACGGTGTCCCAGGTAGTTCCCACGTTCGTCCCGGACGGCCACAGCGCTTACGGAAAACACTATGAGGCGTCCATCCCTTGTGTGGGCTCGCCAGATGACATTCTGGATAGGAGCACCCTCGGAGATCATGCGGGTTATCACTCCCGCTACACGGGCCCGGTCCTCCTGGTGCACGAACTCCAGCAAGGGGCGCCCCACAAACTCCTCGGGCCGATACCCAAGTGAGTCCTGGACCCTCTCTGAGCAGTAGACATATCGTCCAGCGCTGTCGCTCTCCCAGACCCAGTCTGCCAGGGCAAGGGAGACATCACGAAAGCGTTGCTCGCTAACGAACAACGAACGCTCCACGTCCAGCCTGTGGAGCGTGGCCCCGAGGGCAGTACCGGCAGAGCAGAGGATTGCCACCTCCGCATCGTCAAAGAAGCGCTCTTTGTCCACACATTCGAAGGATAGGAAGCCCCAGAACGACTCCTCCGCTGGCACCGGGATGAGCATCAGGCTCTTGAGTTCTCTCTGCTCAACCACTGCATGAAGCCCGGGGATATCACCATCCACACCGGTGAGTATGGGGCGACCCTCTCGCAGGAGGGAGAACCAGTGAACGGGCCACTCATCGCCCGTAGTGCCGGTGCTGCCCGCTGCGTGAGCCGCCGGGGAGACCCCCGAACGCACCCACACTGCTCTTCGGGCGGCTACGGGGCCAGTGCCATCTGAAGCAGCCACTATTTCGAAAGCCTGCACTCGGTCAACGCCAACGCCCAGCCCCAACTCCCTTATGGTTCGTTCCATGGCATTGGAGGCGCTGGTTAGACCCAGCATCCCCGCTGCGCTCTTGGCCACGGCCTGGAGCAGCCGGTCCCTGGATGTAACCGCTGTCTCCACGGCCTTTCTGCCGCTTACATCGCTGCCCACGACGAGATAGGAACCCCTGGAATCCTGGTCCGCCCTCATAGGTGAGATGGCAAGACTGAGCCAGAAGCGGCGGCCATCCTTGGCCACGGCAAGCCAATCCCTCTCAACCACGGTCCCCGATGCGACCAACTCTCTGATGGCCCCAAAACCGGGGTCTACCGTCCGCTCCAATTGGGCCGACACAAAGGCAGCGTATCCTTCGACCTGCTGATGGTCCAGGAGAGTGAGCAATTCCAGGCGCCCAACGGCCTCTTGTTCCGAGTAGCCCAAGGCCCTCTGCGCCGCCCGGTTGATCATTTCGATGCGACCCTGATCGTCAACCACCATAATCAGATAGCTGCCCCCGTTCACCAGCGCCTCGCGCATGGCGACCTGCCCAGCAAGCTGCCCCTCCACGACCCGCACCTTGGCCTTGTAGAGGGTCAGCCTCCTGAGCCACAGGTAGAAGCCCGAAAGCGCAAGGATGAGGAGAGCCGTTGCCCCCATGACCATGAACCGGAGCCCCATGAAGATGGCCTGGGACGAGGTGGGTGACAACTCGACATCAGGTGGGCCCAGCCAAGCAACCACAGCCCAGCCGCCAACCAGCACGATGCCGACGGCAGTCCAATATAGCTGGCTGAATAGCCGCTGCATCGTTCCAGCGTATTTTTTGCACTCAGAGCGGAACTCCTCGATGCGTCGGCGAAAAAGCAGACGAACGAGCATGAAGCCGACAGCTATGAGGGCTAGGAAAATCAGGTAATCTATGCGCACCAGCAGTTCCCAAAACCCCATCTTGCCTGCCACTCAGAAAGAGGATTGACGGCTAGTAGCGTAGACCACCGGCTCAAAGTGTCAAGGGTTGCTGCGAATTCTCGACCACAACCGGCCGGCCCCGCTTGAAGACGCTGGCCACAGGATTCTCTCCGAACTCATAAAGGGCCCGGTTCCAGTCACCATGACGCAACAAAACAAAGTCCGCCTGGCTTCCTGAATCCAGCGTACCAAGATCCTCTCGGCAGAGTGCCAGGGCCGCACCGCGGGTCATAGCGTTGAGCATCTGCGCCGGTGTCATACCGTAATAAGCGCACCCCAGCGTGCCCATGAGCCACATGTTCATGGTGTGGCTGCTGCCAGGGTTGAAGTCCGTGGAGACCGCCACAGTGACCCCGTGCTTCCTGAGCAGATGCGCCGGTGCATAGTTCTTCTTGCCCAGAAAGGCCGTGGCACCAGGAAGCAGCACAGCTATCGTGCTGCTTGCCGCAAGGGCCTGCGCGTCCTCTTCATCAATGAACTCCAGGTGATCGGCACTGACGCAGCCATAACTGGCACCAAGCCTGGTCGCTCCGGAGTGGGTCAACTGCTCCGAGTGAATCTTCAGCCGAAGCCCCGCAGCCCGTGCGGACTGGAAGACCTGCTCGGTCTCCGCCAGGGTGAAAGCCCCCGCCTCGCTGAAGACATCCACGAACTCTGCCAGCCCTAGGCGGGCCACCTCTGGGATCCATTCTTGACATACAAGCCGAACATACTCCCCTCGGTTCGCCTTGAACTCCGGCGGCACCGTGTGCGCAGCCAGGAAGGTTGATACCACCTCGAATTCGCTGTGACTGTTCAACTCCCTGGCCGCCTCCAGCATCCTGAATTCAGTCTCACGCTCCAGACCGTAACCGGTCTTGGCCTCCACCGTGGTGACTCCATAGCCCAGGAAACGGCCAAGCCTCTCAACACCTAAACCAACCAACTCCGCTTTGGAAGCTGAGCGGGTTGCCTTCATGGTGTTCAGAATCCCTCCCCCGGCCTCGGCGATGCGCTCGTAGGATGCCCCGAGGCACCTCAGCTCAAATTCGTGGGAGCGGTCACCAGCAAAGAGAAGATGGGTGTGACACTCTACCAATCCCGGCATCACCACCGCACCTTGGGCATCCATTGCGGGAAACCCGCTGTACTCCGCTGGCAGATCCAGTTCCGCCCCCCTCCACACCACTCGCCCCTCCACAGCCACAAGCGCTGCCCGGCTCACCAGCCCCAGCGGCTCGATGCCCTCTCCCCACGCAGGCCCGCTCATGGTCAACAGCTGACCTATGTTTCTAACCAGCAGTCTCAACCTCTGCCTCCATGGTCACGAAACGGTCCAATGAACGATAGTCGAACGATGCCGTCGCACTTGCCATCACCTTAGCCTCTGGGGAGCATCGGATAGCTCATTCGGAGATTATGCCGGCATATCGGAAGGCCCAATAAGGAAGCAGCCACGCCAGCGGCCCGTTCACGTTTCGCCCATCGCCGCCGCTGGTCACAACGTGCAAGTTGCCGTTCCACCAGATGGTCCTGATTTCGTCGTATGGGTAGACGTTCTCGGTCTGGGGCTTGTCGAAGCGGTCCAGGGGCCAGGGCAATGAGTCCTTGCGATGGGATTGATCAATGGCCCACTCTCTGAGGTCCCTTGGAATCTCCTGGAGGCTGACCAGGGTCTCGGCTACCTGATTTGGGTCGGTCTCCATAGCCAGGGCCGCATATGCTGCCCAGAGGGGATTTCGCTCTACAACTTCATAATCATAGAAAAACTTAAACCCATCTATCCACTTCTGCCTTCTTTCAGGATTCGGCTCATATCTTAGCACTGTCTGATAAGCCAACATCGCAAGCTCATGGTCGGAGTGGTTCATTATGCTTGGATTAGTGACTGTCAGCGTGTCCTGGTGAGGAACCAGCAAGTTATCATATCCATGAACCTGAATAAGTATCTCATATGCATCATAATACTTCTTGTCTCCGGTCATGTGATATGTAGCAAGCAGCGCACCTACTATTTCGTTTCCATTCAGCCATCCGCCACCATAGTATGAATCCACACACCATGCCACCAAATCAACCATATTCGGCTTCCCCTTAGCCGCTGCCATACACTCATTGAGCCCTATTCCTGCAGAACCAATTGTATCCGGGCCCCAATGGCCGTGGGTTGTCTTCTCACCGTCAAGGTCTATCAGGAGGTAACCATTATCCAGGATGTAGTCAAGCACTTCTGATGCATATTTGGCTACTTCCTGCTTCTCCTCCTCTGTCTTGGCACATAAATCATAATATAACGGGAAGCCGTAAAAATGACCATCGATTTCATCTGATGATGTATCATCTTTCCAATAGTATGTCTTCCCCTCCCATTCCACCTCGTGCCAATTATCCCTCTCCATCTTCGTATTGAAAACTTCCCCCTCATCATCCCTCACGATTGATCTGGCAATGAAGCCCCGTTTTCCGAAGGTCACTGCAGGGAGATCTACGAGCATAAACATATTTTTCATGGCCTTCCTGGCCGCCTCATAATACTTCTCGTCTTTTGTTACGGCGTATGCATAGCAGAAGGCCCCAATCTGCATCTGTGTCCATAGCCCATCATTGTCTTTGTCCCAGCGCAGCCAGTCTACGTCCTGGTAGTACTGGTCCGGGTGCTCCAGGATGGCGTCGGAGGAGACGAAGCCATCCATGCGCCAGAACTGGCGCTCCAGCATCTCATGGAAGAACGCCTCCTTTTCTTCATAGGTCATTTGCAGCAGCTGCCTCTTGGCAACACCGCCGGAGGTGGCCATCCAGACGTTGCCATCTCCATCAATGGCAACGGCGTAGACGCTGTTGCCCGGCAAGAAACGCTTGGAGTGGTAGTGGTCAAACCGCTTGAACAGAAGATCGCCCTTCAAGGGCTCCTCAACCACCGTTGCCCCAACTTCGTGACCCAGCACCAGCATCTCCTGTCCCACCGCAATGCTGAGATGAGCCTCCGTGGGCAGCATCCCCACGCCCGCAGTAAGAATCTTGGTTTCCGCTCCCTTGATTCTGACCACTGAGGTTGGGGTTATGGCCCAGATGAAGTTGGCCGAGTCCACAAAGAGAGCACGGACATCGTCGTCGGGCAGGTCGCCGTTGGCAGCGTTCTTTCTGGAAATCTCGTCGCCGGCCAACACCAGGATGCCTTCTGACGTTGCCACCCAGATCGTACCCGACGGTCCATAGGCCACATCCCTCACCGCAGGCGCAAGTGGGCCTCCTGCGCTGCCTGCCGGCAGGTAGTCCGCCGGCGTGTTGAGAATTACTCGAATGAGGCCCAGCCCCTTCGTCCCGGCCACCACATCGGTACCCTGAACTGCCACGCTGGTGAACTCCACAGCGTCGTCAGGCAGTGGCAGGGTGCCCGTCAGGGCGCCGGCAGGCTGGAACCAGATTATTGCGTCGGTTGCGGCAACGAAGAAGAGCCCATTAGTACTCATGTTACCAGCAATATCAACAATCGATTTATTTTCTGTAATTGGTACAAGCTCGAAAGCATCTGTCTCCGGAAGATACTTGAACAGCCCGGCGTCGGTGCCAACCCAAAGGGTACCCGAAACCCACTTCACCGCCCTGGCCGCCGTTCCAGGGAGGTGGTCCGGGCAGCGATACTGCACCGTTTCATCGGCCACGAAGGTGCTGGCAGCGCTAACCAGGGGCTGGGCCTCCATCTTGTTGACAATGGCGGGGTCGGGGTAGTCCCAGGTCAGGGTGTCAACCTCCTCGACAACCTCCACGACCTCGGGTACCAGCTCCTCGACCTCGACGACATCCTCAATTTCCGGGGCGACGTCCTCGATATCCTCCACTGGCGGCAACTCTTCGGGCTCCAGGTCTGCCGCAAGTTCCGGCTGAGAATCGACCTGCACCTCCGAGACCACGTCAAGGCCGGTATCAGGGGCCTCCTGCTTGGAGTCGCTTCCGCATGACCATGCCACCACCATCGACAGGAATAACAGCACACTGATTCTCATAAGCAACCTCCAGCTCAAAGGGACCCAAACCATGCAAGGAAGCCAAAAACGCCTGTGGAAGTCAAGGGAATCGCCGACGCCGATGATGCGTCCAGCCCTATAGGGCTCAAGCGACGCAGCCCTGAGTGCCACCACGCCTCACGGGCAGAAGTACACGGCTGCTCACATATCTCGATCCCCCCAGCAGCCGTGTACCCTGAGCGAGGCCAGGGACGAGTCGAAGGGGGGACGAGAATGGCGAGCAGTGGTTTACCTCCGGCCCAAGCCCTAGCCTGCCTTCTGAACAACCACAACGAGGAATCCGCCAAGTCTGGCCAGGGCAGAGTTCTGGAGCCTTCGTTCCAGAGCAACGGTGGCTGTGCCAAGCAGCGGAGCGTTATAGAAATGATAGGTGGGGGCCAGCACGCGGATGCCTGCAACCTTCACTATCTGTGCCCCCGACGGAAGATAAGAGGCTATGTCCGACAACGAATCGAACCGTGTGTAGACCTGCTCATCGGTGGTGGAATCGGCGACGGAATGGGCCGGCTTCAGCAGTTTGACCAGAGAGCGAACAGAGTGCTTGTTGTAGAACTCCAGCACAAGATGGCCCCCGGGGCGCGTGACCCGCACGGCCTCGTGCAGGGCCTTCTGAATCTCCTCCACGTGGGCAAGCACCTTGAACGAGACCACCGTGTCGAAGGAGCTGTCCGAGAAGGGCAACGACGTGGCCGACGCCTGCTTCACCGTAAGCCCCCGCTCCTTGGCCTTCGCCAGCATTCCTTCGCTCAAATCGATACCCACGGCAGACTCGGCGACCTCGGCCAGCGGCGCTAGAAGCAGACCGGTGCCACAGCCAACCTCAAGCACCCGTTTGCCCTCGCAGTAGGGCCTGGCAATGCTCAGCTCGCTCTCGTCCAGGAACCGATGATAGCGCTTGAAACGCTCTTTTTCATATCCCTGCGAAAACTCATCGTAGTATGTTTTATTATCTTTTCTCATACTTAATCCCCTTACTATCAAGAAGTTCCTTATATAACTCTCTGTACTTGGAGGCCATAGCGGCAGGTGAGTACTCCTCATCTACCAGGGCCTGGCCCTCTCGCCCCATGGAAGCCCGCATCTCCGGGTCCCCCAGCAGCCTGTTCACGGCGGCCGCCAGAGCCCCCGGGTCCTTCACGGGCACGACACTGCCCACGGGGCGGCGCAGAAGCTCCGGAAGAGGGCCGTGGTCCGCCACCACCACAGGTACACCCTCTCGCAGCGACTCCAACAGCACCAGAGGGATGTCCATCTTGGCATAGAGAGAGTCTGCCGGCATCACCTGCACGGTGGCCGCTGCGATGAGTGCATCCATGTCGTCCACTTCGTTGAAGAAGAAGACCCGGGCAGCGCAGCGGCTATTGCAGATTCCCTCTCTAATGCTGGTCTCCAGAGCCTTTCCAATATGCCCTTTCTTCATTCGACAGGCGAAGACGAAGTCAGCCCCACCCTCACCGGTTATGGATTCCAGGGCCTGCGAGCATGTTGATGCTGCCGAGGAGTACTCGTAGTCGCCGGCAAAGAGAACAAAGGGTCGCCCCGTGGTCAAGCCCAACCTCTGCATCACCCCGAGTTTCCGCTCCTGAGAAACGGCGGGCCTGGTTGGTACGCACGGAGGAATGACTACGACGCCTTGCACTCCCTGCTGCTCCAGCATGGCCTTGGTGTGATGACTCAGGGCCACGGTCCGGTCGGCGAAGAGGAGTCGACTGGCCCGTTCATACGAAGCCGGTGCACTGAGCATGGTATGCACCGTCGCTCGGCGCTTGATGGTTAGCAGTGAGCGTGCAACAAGCGACGTTCTGGGGTTTGGAGCGAAAAAGAAGTGGTATAGAGGAATATCATCGGGGGTTAGCAGGCGCCTGAGCGGAGCCAGATTCTGTCTGATTCCCGCACCAAAACTGCCGGTTCCAGAGTAGACCGGTTCATACACGACGTTGGGGCCCATCTGCCCAAGCTCGGCCTGCTTTGCCGCTGCCACACCAAGGGTGCCTGGAACTGCCGGGCCACCAACCTCCCCTTGCACTCCCATGACGTGAACTCTCTGCCACTTCAAAGCCCCAGCCAGATCCCTGGCCAGGTTCTTGCCGCTGTCGTTCCAGGGCGGGACCATGGGTTTACTTATGAAGAGTACTGCTTCTGGCCACTGCCTCATGCTGCCTCTCAAGTGAGCGCCGGCGTCGTTCAACTGCGGATGTCGCCGCCCACGTCGGCCCTCAGCCCGGCGAGAATGTCGGACATTACCGGCTGTACGTCGTCATCGGTGAGGGTGCGTTCGGGGCTGCGGAACTCAAGTCTGAACGAGAGGCTCTTCTTCCCATCGGGGATTGGCGCCCCCTTGAAGACAGCCACGAGGGCACATCCGTTGAGCAGTTCGGTCCCGCGCCGGGTAATGGCCCTCTCAACTTCATCGAAGGGCATCTCGCACTCCACGATGACGCTGATGTCCTGCTCGATGGAGGGGAACCGTGGAAGCGGCTGGAAGACCGGGACCACCTCGGGCAGTTCGAACAACTCCTCGAGGTTGAGTTCGAAGAGGGCCATGGCGCCACGAACCTTCATCTTGTCTCTAACCAGAGGGTTGAGCAGCGAGACGTAGCCAACCAGCTTGCCTGCCACCTCGATGGACCTGGCCTTGTCTGGCACGGTCCAGGGCATGTTGGCCATGGCATCGGGCACGACAAACTTGGGGGCGCCCCGGTGTAGCCTGCCAAGCAGAAGCTCTACATCCCCCCGAAGCTTCCGATAGATGTCGAAGTTGTCTTCGTGGCGCCCGTAAAGAACGCCTGCTACGCGCCTCTCCTGGTACGGAATCTCGCCCTCCATATCAGTGAAGAAGACGCGCCCCATCTCGAAGAGCCGGAACTGGTCCCATTCCAAGGCGTTTCGGCCTGCCGCAAGAAGCATGTTGGGAAGCAACGAGCGGCGCATGACGGGCATATCCGCCGAGATGGGGTTGCGAAGCTCTGGGGCCTCGGACAGGTCGTAACCCATGGTGGCAGCGAACTGCGCCGAGTCGAAGCTGTACGACAGGATCTCCTGATAGCCGATGCCCACAAGGGTGTCCGCCACAACGGGTGAGAGTTCGTTGGCCGCTATGCGAGGTGGCGGCTCAACAGGAGCCAGGATGGGCACGGGCACAATGTTGTCGTAACCATAGAGACGGCCGATTTCTTCTACTATATCCTCGGGAATTGTTACATCCCGCGTGGCCCGGAAGGGCGGAACGTGAATCAAGAAGCGGTCGTGGGAACGCTCAACCACAAACTCGATCTTCTCGAGCATCCCGGCCATGGTCCCATCGTCAAGGTCAACGCCCAGCTTCCTGCGAATCCAGGACGGCTTGACGTCCAGCACCACGGGCGCCGGGGCAGGCGCCGCCACATCGTAGAGGCGGCTGGCCACCACTGCCCCGGGGGCCAGCTCGGGCAGCAGACGGGCAAACAGAGCCGTGGCCTGCAAGGGCATCTCACGCTCCAGTGCCTTCTCGAAGCGCACAGAAGCATCGGTTCTCAGACCCAACCTGGACGAGGTGCGACGGATTGCCGAGGGATTGAACGAGGCCGATTCCAGCACCACCCTGCTGGTGTCAGGCAGAATCTGGCTGTTCTCGCCCCCCATTATCCCACCAAGCCCAATGCCCTTCTCCGCATCGGCAATGACCACGTCGGAGAGCACCAGAGTCCGCTCCTGACCATCCAGCGTGGTCAACTCCTCGCCCGGCTGCGCGCTGCGAACGTTGATGCTGGGGCCGGCAATGAACCGAGCGTCGAAGGCGTGGGTGGGATTGGCCACATCGAGCATCACGAAGTTGGTCAGGTCTACCACGTTGTTGATAGGCCGCACGCCTACCATGCTCAACATGCACTTGAGCCAGACCGGGCTCTCCGCTACCTTGATGTTGTCGAACACCAAAGCCGTATACCTGGGGCAGAGATCAGGATCCTCAACCGTCACCACCAGCGGGTCCTGAACCCCCTGGGGTATCTCCATGGAGAAGGGCCGCAGGGTGCGACCCACAAGCGCAGCAATCTCCCGGGCTATGCCTCTGTGACCCCACAGGTCAGGCCTGTGGGTTATGGACGTATTGTCCAACTCGAGGACGAAGTCGTGCAGCGGCGCCCATTCGGCCAGAGGCGTGCCAACGGGCACCCCCTCCGGAATATCCATCACCCCATCGTGATTGTCCGAGATGCCCAGCTCCCTCTCAGAACAGACCACGCCGGGGCTCTCGACACCCCGGATTGTCACCACTGAGACCAAAGGCTTGCCGTCAAGCCCCTCCAACTGAACGCCAGGAGGAGCGTAGGGCAGATGCATACCAACCCTCAGGTTTGGCGCCCCCGAGACCAACGACACCGTGCCCCGCCCCGTGTCCAGCTTCACTATGCGAACCTGGCTGGCGTGAGGATGAACGTCGATCTCCAGCACCCTGGCAACCACCGCCTCATTGTAGCTTCGGCCAAACTCCTCAACCCCATCCAACTCCGCCACCGACATGGTGAAGCGATGAGCGATTTCGTGAGGGTCCAGACCCGATAAATCCACATGTCTATTCAACCAATTCCAAGATATCTTCACGGCATATGCCTCACATATTCGAGATTAGATGAACTGACCCAAGAATCTCAAGTCTCCGGCCATAAGATTTCTGATGCCAGAGATCTTGTAGCGCATCATGGTCAGGCGGCTCAGGCCAAGGCCAAAGGCCCACCCGTGCCACTCGTTTGGATCCAGTCCGCCGGCCCTGATCACGTTGGGGTGCACCAGACCGCAAGGAAGAACCTCCACCCATCCGCTGCCTTTGCACACCGAACACCCCTTGCCCCCGCAAACCGAACAGACCATGTCCAGTTCGAAGCCGGGCTCTACGAAGGGGAAGTAGCCGGGCCTCAGCCTGATTGTAACGTCCCTTTCAAAGACCTCCCTCACCAGCGTCTTCATGGAGTGAATCAGATGAGCCACCGAGACATCCCGGTCGATGAGCAGCCCCTCCACCTGGTGAAAGGTGTGCTCGTGGGAGGCGTCCACGGCCTCGTAACGGTAGACCTTGCCGGGAAGCAGCACCCTGACTGGCGGCTTGAAGGTTCTAATGGCCCGCACCTGCCCCGGAGATGTGTGAGTCCTGAGCAGATGGCCGTCGGTCAGCCAGAAGGTATCCTGCATGTCTCGGGCCGGGTGGTCCGACGGAATGTTCAGGGCCTCGAAATTGAAGTACTCCGATTCCGCCTCGGGGTAGTCTGGGATGATGAATCCCATAGACCTGAACACCGCCTCAACCTTGCGCTGGATAACCGTCACCGGGTGAAGCCCACCCAGTGAGGGCTTTATGCCGGGCAGCGTTGGGTCGAGGTAGGGGTCCATCACCTCCTTGAGAAGTTCACGCTCGCGCATTTGCGCTCGCAGGGTATCAACCCGCTCCTCAAGAAAGTCTTTCAGCTCGTTGACCTCTTTGCCGAAGGCCGGCCTCTGCTCGGGGGAGAGGGCCTTCATCTGGGTCATAAGCCCCTGCACCGAGCCCTTCTTGCCCAGGTATGTTATCTCCACCAGGCGCAGGGCCCCTTCATCGTGGACAAGCGCCAGTTCACGTTCCGCTTTGTCCCTGAGTTCATCAATCACTTCGTTCATCTATTTGTTCTCCCCGCCATTGTTCAATTGGCGAACCCAATCCTTGAATTTCCTTCCACGCTCTTCAAAATCCGAAAACTGGTCAAAAGAGGCACAGGCCGGGGCCAGCACCACGCTATCACCGGGCAGCGCCAGCTCGAGGCTCTTGGCAATAGCCTGCTGCAGCGTCTCCACGAGGAAGACCGGGTGGCCCTGAGGAATCACCGCTGCCAGCCGCTCACGGGTGGCACCATAGAGAACCGCTGCCCTTGTCTTCACGGCAATGAGGCGCCCCAACTCGCCGAAATCGCTGCCTTTTTCGTACCCGCCGGCCAGCACGACGAAGTTCCCGGGGAACGAGTTGACCACGGCCATGGCGGCGTGGGGGTTTGTTGCCTTGCTGTCGTTGTAGAAGTCCACCCCGTTCACCTTGGCAACGAATTCCATGCGGTGTTCAAGACCCGGAAAGGCCTTGATGGCTTCCACCAGGTCAAAAGCATCGGCAAACAGGCCATCGATGCAGAGCAGCGCCGCCATGACGTTCTCGGCGTTATGTCGCCCAACCAGCTTCAGCCGATCAAGATCCACAAGCCGGCGGTACTCGCCATCGCGCTTCAAGAATATGCTCTGGCCGTCGCACCAGGCCTCGCCGCCCTGACTCCATCCGAAGGTTCTTCGTCGGCAGCCGGCGGGGGTTTGCCAGGTTGCCAGCAGTTCATCGTCTCCGTTGAGCACCAGGGTATCGCCGGCCCCCATGCTCTGGAAAATCCTCCGCTTCGCCTCAACATACTCTTCGAAGCTGCCGTGATACTCCACGTGGTCTTCGGCTATGTTTGTCACCAAGGCCACCCTGGGTCTCAGCTGGTAGCAGTGGGTCAACTGGAAGCAGCTCACTTCCAGAACCGCCAGGCCTTCTTTGGAAAGCTGCTTCAGGCCATCCATGCAGGCCACACCGATGTTGCCTCCCACAAAGACCGGGAATCCCGCAGCGGCGCACAGCTCGCCAAGCAGGGCCGTTGTGGTCGACTTGCCATCGGTCCCGGTCACCGCAAGTACGGGAGCCGGAGAGAGCCGATAGAACAGTTCAATATCCGAGATGACCTCGCTACCAAGCTCGTGTGCCATGGAGTGAGCGGGGGTTCCAGGCTTGATTCCTGGGCTGATGACGACCACGTCTCCCTGGCGCACCTTCTCCTCGCCGGCGCAAACGGTCACCCGAGGGTCAAGCTTGTCCAAGGGCAGCTTCTGGGCAGGAGCCCGGTCGCTGACGAAGACATCGGCCCCGTTTCGGGCCAGATAGTTGGCCGCAGCCAGGCCCGACCGGGCCAGACCCAGCACGCTGAACGACTTGCCTTCCACTGAGTACATATGATTGCCTATTGTGTCAGCGACTGATACCTGGATGCCAGTTCGTCCACAAGTTCGAACATGTCATTGCCGCCAAAGAAGACGGCGCAGTCGCCTGGTTGCTGAGTTGCAAGCAGATGGTCCGTGATAGAATCCATCTGATCTATGTATGTAACCTTGACGCCGGCCTTGGCTATCTGGTCGGCAAGCCATGGGGTATCCACACCTGGGATGGGGTCCTCTCCAGCCTCCCACATGCGGGTGATGACCACTTCGTCAGCGTTGGCGAAGGCAGCGGCGTAATTCTCCGCATGGTAGTTGATCATGGTGTATCTGTATGGCTTGAACACTGCGATGAGGCGCCCGGAGGTGCCAACACGAGCCGTCTGGAGCACTTTCCGTATCCCCGTAGGGTGCGACATATAATCCTTGACCAGCTTCCGCCCTGCGGCTTCGACCAGGGTATATCGGTTCAGCAGCCCTTTGAAGCTGGCCAGCGCTTCCTTGGCAGCGGCGGGGTCCACTCCAAGGTGGAGGGCCACTGCCAGTGCGCCCGCTGCGTTCTCGAGGTTGTAGAGCCCGGGGACGTTGAGCCTGAAGATGCCCAGGTCTTGCGGGCCATTGGGGCGGGCGAGCGTGACGGAGAAATCCGTCCCTGCGTCACTGACCGCTACTGGCACACAACGAACGCTGCAGTTCTCTCCGGTGCCGAAGAGGACGCAACTGCGCCCCTTGAGCCGGGCCGCCAGGGCCAACGTGCCCTGGTCATCCCCATTGAGGAAGAGAACGCCCTGTTGCGGCATCTGGTCGATGAAGGTGACCAGCGTCTCTATGGTGTGGTCCAGGTCCCGGTAATAGTTGAGATGGTCCAGCTCCAGGTTATTGACCAGGGCGAAGTCGGGCCGGATGTTCACCAGGGAACCATCGGACTCATCGAGTTCGGCCACGAAGAGGTCTCCAGAGCCAGCCAGTGCATTGGTACCCAGGTTGGGGCACAACGCTCCAACGAAGAACGACGGGTTGAGGCCTGCCACCCTGAGAATATGGGTGAGCATGGCACAGACCGTCCCTTTTCCGTTGGTGCCCGTGATGCCCACCGAGCGCAGGTGGGCCAGAGAGAGGGCCCCCAGGAGATGCGACCGGTGATAGAGTGGATGGCCCTTCTCCCGGGCGTATGCAAGCTCCGGATTCACTCCGGGAACCGCCGTGGAGTAGACCAGCACATCGCTCTGGTCCACATGCTCGGGGCGATGCCCTATTGCCACATCGATACCTTCGGAGCGAAGCGCATCGATGATGGACGACTCACGCACGTCGCACCCAGAGACGGCCACACCTCGGGCGGCAAGCAGACGAGCAACGCCGCTCACACCGATGCCGCCGATACCAAGCAGGTGAACTCTCTTGTCCAACAGCCAGTCAAGGGTCAACTCCATAGACCACGCCTCCCGCAGACCAAGCCCGCGGATTGTGAAAACCGGAGGTGGTTTTGTCAACGCATTAAAGGAAGTCAAACGAGACGGTGTTCCTGCCCGCATTCAGGATGTGCACGGGTTCCCACGGGGGCCTTGTGCGGGTGGTCGTGGAGAGCAGACCTGGGGAGGCATTTCTGGCTGTGTGGGACAACGGCCCGGGAATTGCCCAAGATGACGTGTCGAAGCTGTTCGAACCATTCTTCACCAGGAAGGACCACGGCACGGGCCTCGGTCTCTCCATCGTGGACGAGATAGTGGCCCGCCACTCAAGGAGAATGGAGGTGGTGCGCAGCGGCGGGCAGACGGGCTTCATAGCGCATCTGGTTGGATAATTCCGATCGCTACTGGCACGTTCCGAGTTGGTCGGCAACCAGACAGAGGGCGCCGCACGGACACACTTTGGCCCCTTGGCAAGTTTGACCTGCTGGGCAACTCTGGCTATTCCAGCAGCTTCCCGGCTGTACCAGAGACTTGCAGGTGCCGTCGGCCGTTGGTTGCCCTTCTGGATGCACACAGACTTCGGTGTTCAGACAATCCTGATCTCCTTCGCAGCAGGCTTCAAATGTCAGGCACATTCCCATGTTCGGAACACAGCCGACTTCTTCACAAGCGCACACATTTGCATCCCAACACGTTGCTCCCTCCTCGCAATCACTGGAACTCCAGCATTCTGGGTACTCCGCAGGCCTGTAGCAACGGCCCTGCAAATTGGGGGCCCCGGTGTGGAGACACAAATCACCTTCACCGCATTGGGCCGCTGTCCCGCAGCAGGTCTCTGTGGAACTCATGCAAACGCCCGCATGATCGTTTTGGTTGCAGGATTCGTTGCAGGGGCAAACGAAGGCCCCAAGGCACTCAAGAATCCCCGGGGCGGGGCAATCCTGGTCACTCCAGCAGGCTCCGTATGGTGGGACCGCTTTACATCTTCCCGCTGCGCAGACGTCGCCAGCGTCTTCGCACTCCTCGTCGGTTTCGCAGCACTGCGGCTGCGCCGTGCACGTACCTGCCACAGGTGAGCATTCCAATTCACAGCTGCAAGTGGTTTCCCCAACACATTGACCACTTCCGCAATCCGAGTCCTCGTAGCACTGGCCTGCCACCTGCGTCGGCACGCATCGGCCGTTTTGCTTGTTCGGCAAGTTACCAACACAGCGCTCTTCGTCCTGGCACCCGGCGTCGCTACCACAGCACGGCACAAAGGTGGTCTTCTCGCAGAAGCCCACCTGCTCCTTGTCGCACAGTGGGTCGCAACCGCAAGCAAGCACTCCGACGCACTCGAATCCTTGTGCACATTCGGAGTCGGTCCAGCAGTCATTGGTCGCTTCGGTCGGTGCTCTGCATTGGCCCAACAGGCCGGCGCCCGAGTCAAGGCCGGCACAAACCAATGGCGCTGGACACTCGGCATCTGTGCCGCAGCATTTGGCTGCTCCGCCGCACCAGCCAATCTTAGGGAGGAAATCGGGCCACAGGTGTTGACCACAGGGTTCCACTTCGGCACCGATGCATTCTTCGCCCGCAGTGCAGCCGGAGGACTCCCAGCATGCTCCGCCCGCTGGCGAAATGAGGCACTTGCCCTGTACGCAGACCGTTCCTTCCCAGCAGTCGCTGTCAGCCACACAGCAATTTGGTCCCTGAACGTCAAGCGGTAGGCACCAGCCCATGACTTCCTGGTGAGCACAGGTGGTACCGCACTGGCAGATTACCTCCCCTTGGCAATCGAACTGCGTTGCACATCCGTCGCCACTGCAACTGGGATCGTGTGTACAGTCACTCACTTGCCAACACCGAGGCACCTGTGAGGCCAACCGGCACGACCCCAACACGCACACATACCCCTCCTCACACGAACTGTTGTCCGTGCAACAGGCGCCACAAGAGCCCATGGCCGGCGCACAGTTGTCGGAGCATTGACATATCATAGCACCGTTGCATACGTTCCCTGGCGCACAATCGTGGCTTGAATAGCACGAGCCCGGCGCAAGTTCGGGACCGCAGACACCGGGGCTGGCAGGGGTCTTGCGGAGACATATCTGGCCGTCACAGTCTTCATCAGTTTCACAGCAGTCAGGCCCCAACGCATGACAAGTCCCCAAAGCTGAATCCACCGGACAGCTGTATCCACAGGGGCACACGAACTCACCAACACACTCCTCGTTGCTCTCGCAATTCGCATCGTGCCAGCAGAATCCACCACCCACAAAGCTCACCCCCAGGCAGTGGCCCAGAATGCAGTCGCCAGTCCCGATGCAATCGTCGTCTGAGCCGCAGCATCCCGCATCCGGCGAAACGCACCAGCCAGGCAGGGCCGGAGGATCGCAATGCTGGCCGCACTGACACCAGTTGGCACCTTCGCAGGCAGCACCGGTGGGACAATCGGAGTCAGCATAGCACCGTGGTGAACCAGGCACTTCGGCGCATACTCCATGAGCCGCTGCGCCACCGGGATAAGGGCCGACACACCGGCCCTTGGCGCCGCAATCTCCGTCGGACATGCAGCACTCTCCCACAGGAGGTTGGACATCTGGCACCGGTACGTCGTCAAGGTGGTCGGGGAGAAGATCAGGGGGAGAGTCAAGCTCGCTCAGCATCTCCAGGGTGTCAGCGACGGTGGATTCCCTTGTGGATTCCCTTAAGGTCCCATCAAGCCCAACGTCCCATTGGTCCCCTTGCCCCCTGGCTTCGAGAACATCCCATGACGTGGTCTCAGAGGAGGAGGGACAACCCTCCAACGTTGCCGAGCCGAGCAGCAGAGGAAGAAGCCCCATCAACTGTCGCCAACGTAAACCGAATCGCCAAACACCACAAATGCGACACATAGTCCGTGGCTTAGTCGAGCATTGACATTTCATAACAGCCCCCATGACCTCGAACACTGCCTAAGGCGACACCGATGCTACGCAGTTAGAACCTGAAATGCAAGAGCAGAACCCAAGTAGTCGGTTCGAGGCTCTTAAATCGATTCCCATGGTCCTTCTCCAATGACGATGTCCCGGTCGGCTGAATTCCCAGTGGTTGAGCGACAAGCCGATGTGTCTGCTTCGTCGGCCCTACACCACCCAATCCATGACAAAATAGCCATACTCATAGTCCGACGTGCAATTGCCTCCATTTACATCACACACGCTAACCATAATATAGAATCTATAACAATAGGTTCCTGGAGCACCAGGGTAGTTAACTCCAATATCGGGGATGTATGCTCCAGGCTGTCTTGGGCGGGGGGAAGGACCAGGGACCCGCCGTGTTAGGGCTAGGCTTTGCCCAACTCCTGAGGAGGGGGCAGATTGTGGGTTTGGGGTTTGTTGGGGCAGAAAGCCGTGTTGGCCGTGTGGAAGGCCTTGGGGCCGAGAGTCCGCAGCGGAGGCGGAAACAAGCGGGTCGAGGGGGAGGTTGGAGACGAAGTGCCGGTTGGCCTCATCGAAGACGGTGTATGAGACCTCTCGCTTTGGCCCGAGCCTCTTCTTAGCGAAGTTCGTGTGGAGCAGCGTCAGCAAGAGACGGTACAGCGTCGTGTCCGATGCAGCGACGGCCCCCTTTGCATTCCTACACGGCCGCTCAGATATCTCGATCAACCCAGCGGCCGTGTAGGGTCAAACTGGACTTCACATTCCATCCTTGCACTCCCGCCCATGCCCTGCTACCGTCCGACATCTACGTGGAGTATTACGCATGACTCCTGAGCAGGAAGCACGCATCCAGATCGACAGGCAGCTTCAGCTATCCGGCTGGGCTGTCCAGGACTACGCTTCGGTCAACCTCGGGGCCAGCCTTGGAGTAGCGGTGCGAGAGTTTCCGGTCAAGGGAGGCACTGCAGACTACCTGCTGTTTGTGGACCGGGCCGCCGTTGGTGTTGTGGAGGCCAAGAAGGTTGGGGCAACTCTCTCCGGCGTTGCCGAGCAATCGGGGCTGTATGTCACGGGGCTGCCCTCCCACATCCCCCACGCCCAGTTTCCTCTCCCTTTCTGCTACGAGAGCACCGGAATCGAGACCTTCTTCCGAGACCTACGTGACCCGGAACCTCGGTCTCGGCGGGTTTTCTCGTTCCATCGACCCGAGACCTTGCGGGATTGGCTTGCGCAGGGTGCGACTCTGAGGGGCCGACTTGCCCACCTGCCTCCGCTTGAGAAGTCCAACCTGCGTGACTGCCAGTTCGAGGCCATCACAAATCTTGAACAGTCGCTTGCGGCCGGGCACCCCCGTTCCTTGGTTCAGATGGCGACGGGCAGCGGGAAGACCTTCACTGCGGTCAGCTCCATATAGCCGAAAACCGTGGCCTCATTTTGGTGAGAGGTGAAGCCGATGGGGGCGGTTCTCTCAGGTCGAGTGGGACTTGGTTACGGCTGACAAGCAATCATCTGTCAAATGAGTCATCGTCCTCCGTCCCCAGGTTTTCTTCCCCTAAATGTCAGATCTATTCAGACGCAGCTTTCTAACCGTAACATGAAATTTCTCACGCAGAGCATCACCAATTGATTTGCCATTCGCTAATGCCTTGTAAAAGACCTCTGTAGATGCGGGTGCCTGCACGCCGAATGTCCCCGAAACGCTCCCCCGGCTCCGGAACCTCTCACAGTTCGCGAACACACCGAAACCCCACCCCACCGTGGGCGGAGGAGGACCTTACTCCACGCATGAACGGGTACAATCGGTCCGCCGGAGTGACAACCGCCCCCCCCCGCCCGACCAGCCAACCGCTCTCACAATCCCAGTCGAACGGTGTCCCATCCGAGGGTGCTCCAGAGTACCCATCGTGCCAACAATCAAGAACTCTCTCCGTTGCATTCCCAATCATGTCTCGGGCACCGGTTGCAGAGACGTCGCCCGGACTTGCGCCAGCGGGCAGGAGTCTCCCGTCCCCGCATTCGCAGCAAGCTATCTGCCCGCATGGATGCTCCAAGTCCAGCCCGGGAAAGTACGCGTTGTACTCCGGACCCCTGAGCGCCATCTCCCACTCTGCCTCCGACGGCAGTCTGGCACCGATTGAGAAACAGAAGTCCGCTGCCGCTTCCCGCCCGGTGCACACTGCCGGGGCGTCTGCCGGAAGAACATCGTAAATGTAGATTGGCTGCATATTATCGTCCCACGAATCAAAACAAATCGAACCCGATTCATCGAACTCTGCGCATAACCCGCCAAGAATGCATTGCCTGTATCTCGCTATTGTGACCTCATATTTGCCAACAAAATACCCCTTGGCAAACGTAACAACATGTGATGGCTGTGCGTAAGTACAAATCGTGGTGATGTCAACCAGTTCTTCGAACATGCAGTCTCCAGCCCTGAGCCCCATTTCAAAGCTGCCTGGTGGGACGAAGATCTCACTCTGAGTCTCGTCCCCAGAGAACGAAAGGTACTCGCAGTAGTCCCGAGAGTTACAGAACACCACAAAATCCTTCTGCGGGTGCATCGGGCAGACGACACCACCGCATGTGACTGAATCGCAGACGCCTGCGGCTGTGCAGGTACCGGGACCGTCACAACTGCCGCAGGTTCCCCCGCAACCATCACCACCGCACGACTTTCCCAAGCAGTTAGGCCGGCAGCAATGCCCCTGGCTTATGCACTTTTCACCTGGGGCACAGCAACTGTCACCACAAACAGTAAAACTACCTGTACATGTGCAGTACCCGTTTGAGCACTCCCCAACCTCGCAAACTCCACAAGAGACCCCACATCCCAGCGGATCCGCACCGCACTCGAAGTCTCCGCACGGGCCCTTGCATGGGTCTGCAAGGTCGTGTTCATCCCGGGAATCAACGGGCGGAGTGACCTCAACCCCATCCTTGCTCACAAGATCCACAGCGTCCGCAGCTACGATATTGCCGGCACTCCCGCAGGAAGCACTGAACAACACAGAGCCCAGCACAGCGAAAACACACCAAGCTTGTTGCCTGCTTCCCATGTTATTCCTCCACCGAACCAGGGACCAGGAACGGATCCCCGAATAAAATCGTCGTAAAGCCGAAATACTTAAATATATCACACTTGTCAAATTCATTCAGACGCAGCTTTCTTACCGTAACATGTAATTTCTCACGTAGAGCATCCCCGATTGATTTGCCATTCGCTAATGCCTTGTAAAACACATCATGGTGACAACTATCGCGGCCAGTCGAACCCCTTGCCACAACCGCAAGGCCCCTGTTGGCTCCAACCCCCAAAAGCCTCAGCGCATAGGCATCGTCTTCCCACTCCCAGTATCCTTCCTGGTTCAGCCTGGCAATTTCACCAGAATGGCAGGTCTGATGCCAGAAGAAGTTTGGACCCACCTGTGCGCTGCTCTTGACCTCCTCAGCCGTCACTGTTCCAATTGCAAGATCCCATTCCTTAACATTAAGGTGGCTCTCCACCGTCATCCAATAATAGGGCTGTGCCAGCACGTTAAATAGTTTAGCCTTTGTAGATGCAGGCGCCTGCACAATATCTATATTCTCAATGGACCCAGTACCGAAGCAGACCGCTTGATCATTGACGGTGGTAATACCAAACAAGGCCTTCATACCAGCTAGCTGATCTTGCCAATACGCGTAGTCATACGGCGAAAACAGAACTGCACGACCATTTCCGCTTTTCCACTCAGCCTTGCCACCATACCGAAATGCATGTAATTTACTAAAATATTGAGACAGAACAGCTATCTCCCCTCCAATGTTCTTTGGCACCAATATGCGCCCAACAGCCAATGGATACTTATCTGTTGCATCCTTAGTCAAGTAACTAAGGGTCCAACTCCTTCTAGATGAAGTAACCTCTTTCCATGGACCTTCAGGCGCCATATATACTTGGTCTGTCATAGCCCAATTGGTTTCACCACTGCCATTAGTTACTTCTACGGCGAACGGGCGAATCCTGCCCACCAAGAACAGTCCAGCAATTCCCACCAAACCCGGCTTGCTGCGTGCATACTCGAGGTATGCCCGAAGCCGTTTCTGTATAGTTGCCGGCGCAGTCTCCTCGTTGACATAAAACACCGCAGCACAGGCTCCCTCAGCGCGCCAGTCGTTAGCCAGCCTCTGTAGCTGCCAGTCCAACTTCGGTTTTAGTGTCTCCTCCGCCAGCACAATCCTGAGCCCTTTGTCACAGCAACCGTGGGCAGCAGACAGGTCACACTTGCCATCAACGCAGATCGCTCCAAAATCCTGATCGCCGCAAGGGCCGAAAGCAGCAACGCAGTCGAGTTGGTTGTCGCAATCTTTCTGAGGCTGAAGGCCATCGGCGACGCAATTGAAGTTGATGCATTTCGAGCCGTCTGCACAGTCGCCATCATCGACACAATTCGTATCTATAGGCTCGTTTTTGCATGTCAACGTCGGCGCGTCACATAAATCCAAGGTCAGAGCATTGTTGTCCTTACACTGACTGTGTTCAGTACAGCAGCCTGAAATATTCGAATAAACACAGCGACCACCAATACACGTGTCAGTAGTGCAAACATTGTTATCAGTACATTCAGTGCTGCTCTCGCATGCTCCGGTTGAATGGCATGTGCAACGATAATCGATACAGGCGGCTACTGAGTCTTGTCCGCAGAGACAATCCGATGTAGTCTCGCAACAACCCGGAAGCCATGTGTTTAAACATATGCCCATCATATTGCCAAACTCCGGGGGAGCTGTACTCCAATCTATCAGGAGATTATGATAGCCTTCTGTCCCGTATTGATGGATACGGAACTCCGCAACGGAAAGACATCTGTCCACAGTACATTCCACCCCATCGTTACACGACGGATCTGCTTCCCCAATTTTTGCGTTGCATGGTTTTACCTCGCTCGAAAACGAGAGGATGTGCTGGCACGTTGGTGGCAGGCAGGGATTGGAAACAATACAGGCATCCGCAGTGCTTTCCAACCCATCGTCACACGACTCTGCATCTTGGCACCAAATAGGGTCTGGCGAGGCCACACACCTCCAAAAGGGAACCGGCAAAAAGACTCCGTCGTCATCACACAACTGCCGCTCACATGTACGATAGGCTGCGTCTGAATACTCCAAGCACGCATCATCCTTGCATGAAGGAGCGCAATCCGAATGCGTAGAGCAACAATTCGGCTTGAACTCGTAGTGGCATTTGCCGTTATCCAAACAAGACTTCGATATCAGACACCGGCTAGAATATGTAAGGTCATCAGATCCTAGACCAAAAGAGTTACAGTCAGAGTCTTCGCTGCAATCTGCATTCTGCTTCAACGCCCTTTGACACCAGCCATTGACACACGTGCGTTTTTCCGTGGAGCATGCTAGACAATCCTCGTCTTGATGACAGCACTTTTGAATCCGGAAGTGCGTACATGTGCCAGTACCTGGAGAGCCAGGAGAGAACTGGGTCTGCAGATCACAAAAATCGTATGTACATCGTTCATTATCTGCGCATTCGTCATCTGCGAGCCCAAGGCAACAGCCAGGAATGGGTGTGTTAATGCAATGATTGGTGGCGTCACATTCATCCACTGTACATGGATTGGCATCAGAGCACTCTTGTGCTGTCGAGCAGGCTCCATCGGGCTGTATCGGCGAAAGAACACATGCATTGTTCTTACATATGTAGGTAAGCCACGATTCCTCGTCCTGGCAGTGGCTGTCCGAACAACACCACTTGCCGGGAAGGGCTCCGCCGAGAAGGGGCACAGCAATGAGGAGCAGAACCCGGAGGGCGACAGCGAGTGGCTGCCGGGGGGATGAGGTGGTGAAGTCAGATGTTTGCGTCGTTGTTGTGCTCCTTGCTTGCATGTACCGTTCAGTGCGTTCTACCGGCTACCGGCAGTAGCATTCGATTCACAGATGCGACTGGCCAGCGGGGTCAAGCTACACAGGCGATATCGGCGAGTCAAGAGCGAATTGGTTGGCGAAGTCATTTAGTTACTGATTAGGATTTGACGTCCGGGACCAGTTGGGAGTTGGCACGGAGTTTGAAGTGGCGATT
>CAZQHM010000020.1:44094-66017 GCA_964593355.1 uncultured Myxococcales bacterium | reverse complement strand
CCCAACGCAATACCAATTCTTCTGTGGCCCCCCCTCTTAGGCCCCCCCCAAGCGGAGCCCCGCCCACGGGGATGTCTTGCCATCGAAATGCTGCAGGCAAGCCGCCACAACCGGCATCGACACCCCCGTGGCAACGGCCAACTGACATACCCTCCGGAGAGCCGGCACCAGCGGCGAAAGCATGAACTGCACCCGTGGATAGGCCAGCAGACTGAGACCATGAGGGTCTGCTGCAGCGGTGACAAATGGCTCATACATGGGGCTCCTGGTCAGATGCGCCCCCCGCAGCAACCTCAGGCAATCCACCACCGAGGCCTGCAAGCTCCACGCATCGGAGACTGGCCCCAGGATCTCCGCAAACTCCACCGTGGCGATAACTCTCAACGCCAGAAACGAGGCCCGGCAATCCTCCAGTAACACCCCAATGGCCGGCAGTTCGGCATTCGCAGGCCGGGGATATCTGGACTTGTGTACTTCTCGCTCCTTGGCAGAGGAGCCCCCAGAGAAACGCCCGTAGAAAGCGGCAAATACCATCCAGGAAGCAACGCCAGAAGACATCAGCAAAGAAGCGGCCTGCTCCTCAACCGAGGCCCCCTTCACCGCCAAGTCAACCCGTGGCCCTCCGCACTCCAGTTCCCTGGCCACCGCTTCCAGCGACGGCGTCTCACCCGCCTGAACTCCCCATCCACGCACGGCCAGCGCCACCTCCGCCGCCCCAACTCCGCAACCATTCACGAGCAGCGACGCATACTCCGCCAGCGCCGCCCTCTCAACCCAAGCAAATGCTGCAAGAAGCTTCGAGAGAATCTGGCCCGCCCCGCCAGCACCCACGTACCAGCACTGCCCCTTACCAACGAGGTCTTCCAGTAAAGTCGCAACGAGGTCAAATCCAACCTTGTGCCCCCCACCCAAAATGGTTGCCTGCCGAAGCCCGCCATCCTGACTCAGTAGCCCAAAACCGACATACCGGGCCCTGGGCTGTGACAACATGGCCATCCTTCGAGCCGGTCCTTCGGGCGAACTGATAGCCGCATCTACAACCACATCAGAGACGTCCAACCTAGCGGCCAGCGCAAGAATGTAGCTCTCCGCCAACACCTCATCGTCCCCAAAGACGAATACCCGGCGCAACGGCTCCAGCGAATCCAGCAGCGCCCCCACCGATGGCATTCGCTCCACCGCCCCGTCGCCGGCTCCCTCTGGCCAGCCCGCTGCAAGAACCTCATGGCCAAGGGAACTCCACAGAGCTACAGCCTCCTGCGCCAGCGCACTGTGACCCACAACCCCGAATCGCATAATTCCCTCCAGACAACGCGACAAATTCGCCCGAACTTGCCACGGGGACCCAACCTGCTATCTCCTCTTCCTCTCACGCTCCACCACCACCCACACCCCGTGCGGCAACCGGCCCCCCTTCGTTGAACCGTCGTCCAGTACCCTCGGGGCCAACACCGAGACCACCCCATCCCCCGTGCAAACGTCGTAGGCAAAGCCGTGCGGACGTCTGTCAGGGAAAGACACCACGCGGCCCAAAAACTGCCCCTCACCAGCCTCCAACCCCGCCGGGACATACCGCTCCCCCTGGGGCGTAAGAATCCCATAACAGAAATGGCTCTCGTGAACACGAAGGTTAGCCCTGGAACCAACACTCTGCGCCAGCGGTGTCACCGGTACGCTCACAGAATGCAAGCAGTATTTCTCTCGGGTCTCCATATACGGACATCGGCCCCCCGTAGCACAAGGAGCAAACGTACCATGCCCTCTCTCCTGCATCGCCCCCAACAAACCCGACAACGCCCTCGATGTCCTCTTGGAAGCACCTTCCATCACTAGAAGAGCCCCCGTCTTCTTTACACGCTCACGTAAGAGGCGCTCCACCACCGAGGTGACGTCTCCTCCCTCCGAACCGGCATCTCTTGCACCAAACAGCCTCTCCATGTCGCTAACCAGCACCAGGTCGAAACGTTCACCTGCCACCTTCCGCAGCAACGAGGTCACGTCTCCCACCTGTCTCTCAACCTTGGTGGGAAAACCTGTCAAACGCCGCAAGACTTCCATGCTTATGTCGTACACAGTGCCAGCGGCCCTGTCACTCTCCAGGGAGGTCACCTCTACCATCAACCTCGCCCCTTGAGCCGCCATCACCGAGCCCAGGGCCACAACCCCAGCCCCAACCCCTCCGCCGATTTCCAGCACGGAATAGGGCCTCTTGCCCTCAGGCAAATGCCGCAGTATCTCCCCAAGAGGAAGCCAGTACCTGGGAACCTCCAGCGGCATGAAGAAGTGTGCCCTGGCACCCAGAAGGTCCCGCCGATCAACTACCCGCCCCTCCAGTAACCCACGGCCAATGTCACAGACCTCCCTCGCCTGCTTGGCAAGCCCGTCGGGATGACCCGCTGGAAGCCGCTCCTGCAACGCCTCGAAGAATTGAGAGTAGCTCCGCAGCAGCCGCTCCTGAATCTCAGGGTTGGCTCCCCAACCAGCAGAAACAATGATGTTTTTCATGCTATGATGCTATTGCTCAATGATGAAGAACTCGACCCGGCGGTTCTGGTCACGACCCTCTTCGGTCTTGTTGTCCGCAATGGGATTGTCCGGGCCATACCCCACGGCAATCATCCGGTCCGCAGCAATGCCTTCCTTAATCAGGAAGTCCCGCACAGCCTTGGCTCGCTGCTCAGACAACTTCTTATTGTACTTGGCGTTGCCCTTATTGTCTGTATGACCCTCAATTCGGACCTTGATGCTCTGCTTGTTCTTCAGCACAGTGGCCACTTCCCTAAGCATCGGGAACGACTGAGCCATAATCTTCGACTTGTTGAAGGCAAAGAACACCTTCTCCTTCAACTCTATTCTGTCGTCCTTCACGACAATGCTCTTGAATGCCTTGTCGGCATCCGGGCAGCCGTCGTCGTCCTCGAAACCGTTGAAGTCCTCGGCCACGTTCGGGCAACGATCCTTGGTATCAGGAATGCCGTCGTTGTCGTTGTCTACTTCGGGGCATCCGTCCGTGTCCTCCCAGCCGTCCATATCCTCCGGCTGATTGGCACACTTGTCGACACCCTTGCAGACACCAGCGTACTTGGTCTGCAAACCACGCTCAGCTACCCACGGATCACATATGCCGTCAAGGTCGTTGTCCGGCTCGGGGCATCCGTCGGTATCCTCAAAACCATCCTGATCTTCCGGATCCTCGGGGCACTGGTCCCGGTCATCAGGAATCCCGTCGCCATCCCGATCCCACTCGGGGCAGCCGTCACCATCCTGATCTCCGTCGTAGTCCTCTGCCTCGTATCGGCACTTGTCCTTGCTGTTCAACACACCGTCGTCGTCGTCGTCGCCCTCACACCCCTCACGCAAGCTGTTGTCAGCATTATGCGTCGCCGCCCACGTCTTCGTGAACCACTCCCGGGCCTGGTCCAGGTGGGCCTTGGCCTTGAGAGTGTCTCCATGGTCAGACTCAGTTCTGGCGAATTCCGAATGAGCTTTGGCGCTGGCGTACTCCTTCGGCGCACAGATGTATCCGGCCTCTTTGATGGTTTCCAACCGCTGCAGGAGGTCGTCGGTGGAACGATACACCTCGGCCCCCGTTACACACCCCCCAGCCAGAAGTGCAAACACCACAAGCGTTGTTACCGCCCGACCAGTATGAGAAACCTGCTTCATGGTATTCCCCACGGCTCAGAAATGATTGATGCTAAGGCTGTTGCGCACTCTGAGGAGCCACCCTGTGATTCCGCTCCAGACCCTTCTTGATTCGCTCCCGCAGATCCTTGCGGCGAGCCTCCTCACTCATGTTGCTGTTGGACGATTTCCCCAGGTCCGACGCCAGCTGCGCATAAAACGCTGCATGCTCAAACTTCGAGAACCCCTCCAACTCCTTGGACTTCTGAAGGTACAGCAACGCCAGCTGATACTCCTGCTGAGCAGGCGTTATGTACCTCTCGCCCTCCTTCAGCACGTCAGCCCCTGCCAGCCTTGCCTCGTGAATCCGCTTGTTGGCCATGGCAATATTCGTCGTGGCCTGAATCGGACCGCATGACGAGACCCCAATCACCCCAACCAGCAGAAGCGCCAAACTGTAAGTTCGCTCCATGGGCATTCACCCTCGATAATTCGCTTCACACCACCTTCCGGGCGAATCTAACAACCCCGCAACTCCCCTGTCAAACCTTTTTTCCCGCTCTGCCCCCGTGCACCCAGGGCCGTTTCCGGTTGCGTCCAGGGCCGTTTGATGGTAAACAAGCCCCAACTTCAAAGGGAGGTCCTGGATGTCAGGCCACAATAAATGGAGCACGATCAAGCACAAGAAGGGCAAGGCTGATGCCATTCGCGGCCGACTCTTCACGAAGCTCATAAAGGAAATCACCGTCGCCGCCCGAATGGGTGGAGGGGTGGAGGAATCCAACCCTCGCTTGCGTACAGCAGTCCTCGCCGCGAAGGCTGCAAACATGCCCAATGAGAACATCTCCAGGGCCGTCAAGAAGGGCACCGGTGAACTCGAAGGCGTAAGCTACGAAGACATCATGTATGAGGGATATGGCCCCGAAGGTGTAGCCATACTCATATCCGTCCTCACCGACAATAGAAACCGAAGTGTCTCAGAGGTGCGACGCACCTTCACTAAGCAGAACGCTAAGATGGCGGAGGTCGGTGCAGTCTCATACCTCTTCTCGGACAAAGGTCGCATCGAAATTGATGCCGAAGGCGTCGACGAGGATAAGCTCACTGAACTAATCCTCGAAGCTGGCGCCGACGACCTCTTCAATCAGGAGGAGTCCTTTGAAATCCTCACGGCCGTCGAGAGCTTCGAAGAGGTGCGAAAAGCCGTTGAAACCGCTGGGTACAAAATTACCGGTGCGGGGATGATTAAACACCCCAGCAACCTCATCCATATTGAGGGCAAACCAGCCCGCAGCCTCCTCAAGCTCATCGATGCCCTCGAAGAACTCGACGACGTCCAGAACGTCTACTCCAACGCCGAGTTCGATGACTCCGTTATGGACGACGAAGAGTGATCGTCCTGGGTATCGACCCCGGCTCAGTCAAGCTCGGCTGGGGACTCCTCCTCTCAAGCAATCGCTCCTTCAAACGCATCGACCATGGCGTCATCAGGATGAAGTCCCAGACCCCCCTGGTGGAGCGCCTCGTCTTCATAGCGCAACAGCTCAACCTCGTCCTGGAAGCCCACAACCCGGACCAGGTCGCCTTCGAAGCCCTCTTCCAGCCTCATCATACAAACTTCCACTCCGTGGCCACTCTGGGCCAGGCACGGGGCGCCGCCCTCCTCACCGTAGCAGCCTCGGGGCGTCCCGTCTTCGAATACTCCCCCGCTGAGATAAAAAAGGCCGTCACCGGTCAGGGGAGAGCCGACAAGACGCAGGTAAGAGAAATGCTGCGCACCATCCTCGCAATGCCGGAGGTACCACCCGAAGACGCATCAGATGCCCTGGCCGTGGCCCTCTGTCACGCATTCAGAGCTCAGCTCTCCATACCTGCCCGATGACCCCGTCCCCCGCCCGCACCCCCTTGCGACAACTTGCCTGTGGCGCTTTCTACGCTCCTTTGCTAACGTCCCTGCCCAGGTTGACAGGGAGTCTTTCATGATCGGATACCTTAAGGGTCGCGTTGTCCATAAAGATGATTGGGAAGTCATCCTCGAGTGCGGCGGCGTCGGCTACGAACTCACCGCCACAACCATGGCTATCAGAAACCTCCCCGACACCGGCGGACAAGGAGAACTCTTCGTTCACTTCTCCGCCGGCGAAAACGGCACATCCCTCTTCGGCTTCGCCTCCCTCCAGGAGAGACAACTCTTCAGACTCCTGCTCTCCGTGAGCAGCGTCGGCCCCAAAGGGGCCATCGCCCTACTCTCCAGCCTTGGCGTCGACGCCTTAATCCAGAACATCGCCACCGGGAACTCAATACCGCTCACAAAAGCAAAAGGCGTAGGCAAGAAGATCGCCGAACGCGTCGTGCTCGAACTCAAAGAGCGAATAACCGATATCTGGTCAGTCCCCACTCCAGCCTCGACACCCGGCGCCCCCGCACAAACTCCAGCCAACTCCGCCGTTAGAGATGCCCTCGACGCCCTGGTGCAGCTCGGCTACAGGCGCCCAGACGCCGCAGAGGTCCTCGCTGCTGTGCCTCGATATACGGAACTCGACTCCGAAAACCTTATCAGAGAAGCCCTCAGGAGGCTTAGATAAATGATTGATGAACGCACTACATCCGGCATACGACAAGGCGCTGAAGAAGAGGTCGTCGACCGCGCCCTACGACCCAAATCCCTCCTGGCCTATACCGGACAAGAGAAGCTCAAAGCCAACCTCAAAGTCTTCGTTGAAGCGGCAAAAGCCAGAAAAGAGCCCCTCGACCACATGCTCTTCTACGGCCCCCCCGGCCTTGGAAAAACCACCCTCGCCTACATCATCGCCGAAGAGATGGGGGTGGCCATCAGGGCAACATCGGGACCCGTCATCGAGAAAAAGGGCGACCTCGCCGGCCTCCTAACCTCTCTTCAGGACGGAGACATCCTCTTCGTTGACGAAATCCACAGACTCAACGCCTCCGTGGAAGAGAGCCTCTATCCGGCCATGGAGGACTACCGCTTCGATATCATGATCGGCGAAGGTCCACACGCCCGCTCCATCAGCCTCAATCTCAACCGCTTCACTCTCATCGGCGCCACTACCCGAACCGGACTCATTACCTCTCCCCTCCGAAACCGCTTCGGTCACCTCGCCAGGATGGAGTACTACACCACCGACGAGCTCAAACTCATTATCACCCGCTCCGCAGAACTCCTGCAAATCCCCATCGAACCACACGGAGCCACAGAGATTGCTTGCCGCTCCAGAGGAACTCCACGCGTCGCCAACAGACTCCTGCGACGAGTGCGAGACTTCGCTCAAGTGCGGGGCGACGGTATTATAACCCTGGATATCGCCCAATTCGCACTGCAACAGCTCGAAGTGGACAAGGCAGGCCTCGACCCCGCAGACCGATTCTACCTCGAGACACTCATATACAAGTTCGGCGGCGGACCCGTTGGACTAGAAACCCTCTCCGCAGCCCTCAGCGAAGAGAAGGACACTCTCGAAGATGTCTTCGAACCCTACCTCCTGCAGCAGGGGTTCATCGACCGGACCCCACGCGGACGCGTCGCAACCTCCCTGGCCTATAACCACCTCGGCGCGCCACAGTCCCCCAAGAAGACCCTCGTCTGAGAACGTTGGCATCACCCCATGGCGAGTTGAGCCCCGTACGCATCTCAGCCGCAGCTCATCCGCACCAGACCTTGGCAGTCTCAACGAAAACCCGTTTATTCGAGCTATAATCTTAGGACAGACAACGACATAGAGCTACAACTGCTCCATCTTGGCAACAAACTTCATCCGTAATTCATATAGAAAACTATTGAGCAGCGAGGCTTCCTCCTTGGTGAGGTTACCACGCGTCTTGTCCCTCAGCATCGCCAACATATCAATCGTATGCCGGGCAACCTCGAGATTCACCTGCGGCTCCCTGCTCGAAGGATCCGGGATTTCGCCCAGGTGCAGATATGCCGCAGATGCCAGAGATACCACCAGTGAGGTGAAATCCGCCGGCGGAGTTGGAGCATCGCCATGGGCCGACGCAGAATCGTCACGGGCCGCCTCCGGATCCGCTTCGGCAGAGTCCCCGGCAACAGGCTCGGCGGGGGAAGCTTCGCCGGCAACAGACTCCTCCTGAGCCCTGTCATGCCTCTTGTCAACAACCTTGAACTCTATTTCCTTCTCACTCATAGGAACCTCCCCACATATAATCGCTACTCCTCTGGCTCAACATACTCTATGGGCATTTCACCCTCCCGGACGCTAATCTCAATCTCCGTATACCTTCCCTTGAGATCGGCCAACTCCCCCATGTGCTTCGCAACCTGCTCCTCGGTCACCGTCCCACGAGAGATGTTTCGAGCCAGAATCCGCTTATCATAGATGAGATCTTTTTCAAGCATAGTACCCTCCAAATCGGCCCGCAATGTAACCGGATTGCCCCATACTGTCAAGCTCCACTCCGCCGCTGAACAGCCTCCAACTCCTTGACTTCTCTGCATTTATCCCCCATCCTCGGCTTTGGAACACAGCGAGCACTGCACTACTCAAGGCCGGCACAAGGTGGGGCGAACCATGGCAGGACGCCCCCAAACTGCCCCCTGTTCTGTCGCTGGCCACAGGGGAACCGAAGGCCGCAGTGCCTGCAAATCGCACAGGAGGTGGCCATGTCTCAAGCATGCGCAGCCAACGTGATCCAGTTCGAGAACCGTGCAGGAGCGTTCCGGCTCGAGTCCCAACTACAGCGAGTGGGCGTCCAACACAAGATAGTCTCGTCCCGCATCGACCAGGCCCGGACAACGCCGGCCATTATCGTCGTAATCATGCCCCTGGACCAGACATCCGGCCTCACCGATGCCCTCGTTAGAAGCCTACTTTCAAAAGTCCGCCTGGTGGTGTATAAGGGACACGTTTACAAAGTCCGCCTTGAAGAGGCCCTCGTGGCCCAAGGTGGACACAGACCATCCTCGCCTCCCGATTACGTCTACATCCGCTTCGGGATCCTGGACGGCCGGGGGGCACCGAACTGAGAGCGGCCCGGCCCTCAAATGGCCAGCCGACTACGCTAGCGTGGGGCATCCATGGATTTGACCGGGGGTCCGGAGAACAACCAAAGGCTGACACACCATCTGCCAGCCGACACAATCCCGAAAGATGAGTTCCTTGCACAGTTGGAGGCCGTCAACTCCAGCGTCTTCCTGACCCCGGGTATAGCCTTAATCATGCAAGCAGTGGCTCACCCCATCATCCTGCTCAATATCGACCGGCAGGTGATGTTCTCCAACGACGCAGCCAACGCCATTCTAACCTCTGCCCTTGATGTCGTCGGGTCTAAACCCGGTGAACTCCTCAACTGCGTGGGTGAAAAGTCCGGCCCCTCAGGATGCGGAACCGCCAGCCTCTGCCGCCTGTGTGGCCTCGTTAACACCGTCTGGCAAGCCTTTCACAACTCCTCGGGCTACGCCGAAGGTGACTGCCGCATACGAACCAGCGATGCCCGGGGACTGGTCCTCCACGTCCAGGCTCGACGAATGGAGATAGGCAGCCACCTCTTCGTCCTTGTCTCCCTCACCGACATCGGCCACGAGGAGCGGCGAAGGGTGCTCGAAAGAACGTTCTTTCATGACGTCCTCAACACCGCCAACGTCGTCTTCATGACCGCCCAACTCCTCGCATCGGAGCTCTCCGGAGACTCCCTCGAAAAGGCCAACACCCTCGTCGACTCGGTAGGACTGCTTATCGACGAGATCCAGGGCCAGCGGATCCTGCTCCAGGCGGAGAAGGGACACCTGGCATCCCCTATGGCCCTCGTCGATACACACACCCTCCTGAAATCCGTGGCCCGCTCCTACCAGAGAGTCAACAACTCCAACGGTGTCGGGCTCACCCTCGAACTACCCCAAGGCCCCTGCATCGTCCAGACCGACCCATCCTTGCTCTCCAGGGTCATCTCCAACCTCGTGAAGAACGCATTCGAAGCTGCCAGAACAGGCGATACAGTCTCAATCCGCTGTATCGAGACCCCGTCCTTTGCTCGCTTCGAGGTCCAAAACCCAAGGGCAATGCCCGAATACGTCCGGCTTCAAATCTTCACCCGCAGCTTCTCCACCAAGGGTGCCGGCAGAGGCGTCGGTACCTACAGCGCCAGGCTCCTCACCGAAACCTACCTCGGCGGCCGAATCGGCTTCGACTCCAATGAAAAAGAGGGCACCCTCTTCTGGGTTGAGATCCCCCGAAACTGACTCGGGGTGGAGGCGGAGGCATCTTCCGCTCAGACTCCTCAGTTAACGCGCCTGAGGCAGTGAAAGGCTTCCCCGGGGCCCCCCGGGCCCCTTTGCGGGTGCCCTGTCCCGGCCCCGGTCACCGCCGTGCCCAGCCTATCCATTTGGACCAACCCAACCCAGCCCCAACAGACCTCGTTGGCAGCGGCTGAACAATTGCCCGGCATTTGATTTGACCATGGGTCATACTCTGACTAGAATCCCCCCGTCCGTCACCCCTGCACAATGATGGACGTCATGGCGCTGCTTCGGACCGTTCTGCCTGCAGCGCCCTGGGGTGCGGTGGATTTGTAATGCATTTCGGAGGTCTTGGACATGACTCGGAAGATCCTTGGTTCGCTTCTTTCCCTCACGCTCCTCGTCGCGCTGACGGCATCCTGTGGTTCCTCTTCAGAATCCGGAAAAGCCGACGCTGCTTCCGACCTCTGCAGCTGTGACCCCGATGCCGAATGCACAGCTACGGCACCAGAATGCGCCGAACCCGCCAGCTGCGAAACAGCAGACCAATGCACACCCCCAAACAAGTGCTTCGCACCCTCGTGCGAAGAGGGCTTATGCGCCTTCACATGGCAGTCCGGCCAGGGCTGCTGCGAAGTAGACATGGACTGCGAACTCGATGAGTGCGTCACAGGAACCTGCCTCAACGGCCTGTGTGAGTACACCCTCGAGGACCCCACCTGCTGCACCAAAGACAAAGACTGCGATGACCTCAACCCCTGCACCAAAGATGAGTGCAAGATGGGCAAGTGCACCAAGTCCACCGTCGCCGGTTGCTGCCAAGCCGACATCGACTGCGTTGACACCAACCCCTGCACCACCGACCGCTGCGTAACCGGTATCGGCCGCTGCATTCATCCCACCGACAGCAACGTCGGTGGCTGCACCTGCGCCTCCACCGACCAGTGCGACGACGGTAACGAGTGCACCTTCGACAAGTGCCTCTCCGGGCAGTGCATCTACGAAGAGATCTCCAACGCCGGGGTTCCCGTGGCCGGCTGCTGCAGCTCACCCGATGACTGCAACGACAACGACCCCACTACCATCGACGACTGCGTCCAGAACTTCTGCGTCAACACCGCCGTCAAAGCCTGCCGGTTCGACAGCCAGTGCGATGACTCCAACATCTGCACCAACGACATCTGCCAGAACGGCTACTGCGTCATCGAAGGCAACGAAGTCCCCGGGTGCTGCAACTCCACCGAAGAGTGCGACGACCAGAATGAGTGCACCGGCGACACCTGCGTGGCCGGAACCTGCCTCCACGACCCACTCGTCACCAACGCCGGGTGCTGCAACCAGGACGCCCAGTGCAATGACAACATCGACTGCACCCTGGACAAGTGCGTCAACTACCGCTGTGACTGGATTCCCCAGGGAGCCGAGTGCTGCCACTCTGCAAGCGACTGCCCCCAGCCCAATAAGCCCTGTCAGATCGCCGTCTGCAACGCCGGCTTGTGCTCAACCACTACCGGCACTAATTGCTGCGAAAATAATATAGACTGCGACGACGGCGATGTATGTACGACCGATGAGTGCAACACTAAGCAGTGTTTCTACTATGACGTCCAGGGCTGCTGCACGGGCAATATCGACTGCGATGACAACGACCCATGCACGGACGATGTATGCCAGAATAATATATGCAAGAACACTAACAAGGCTAACTGCTGCAGCACCGCCGCTCAGTGCAATGACGGAGACCCCTGCACCATCGACTCCTGCTCCAACGGCAGCTGCGTCTATAACCCCAAAGAAGACTGCTGCAAATACGACTCCGACTGCTCCTCCCCCATCGCCTGCCAGGTCCCCAAGTGCCAGAATGGCAACTGCGTCAACACCAACCCCCCGGGCTGCTGCGCCAATGACAACGACTGCAACGACTTCGACGCCGTATGCACCGACGATAAGTGCGTCAACAACGAGTGCCAGTACTCCCTGAAACCCGACGTAGTTGGCTGCTGCCTAACCGCCGACGACTGCACCACCACTGACCCGTGCCTGGAAGTCACCTGCAAGAGCGACCACCAGTGCGATTACAAGCCCATCCCCGCCCCCGAATGCTGCAAGCAAGACATCGACTGCAACGATGGCGACGATACCTGCACCACCGACACCTGCGTCAACAACGTCTGCCAGTACGCTCTCACCATGGAACCCAACTGCTGCCTCACCGCCGACGACTGCGACTCCCCTGACATCTGCCAGGAGCCTGTCTGCGGTACCAACCACCAGTGCACCTTCCCCCAGATTCCCAACTGCTGCCACAATGACGCCGAATGCAACGATGGCGATGATATCTGCACCGTGGACGTCTGCGAAATGGACCAGTGCAAATACATCTACACCGGCGCCCCAGGATGCTGCGTCAAGGACGAAGACTGCCCCTCCCCCGACCCCTGCGAAATTCCCAGTTGTAACCTCTCCACCGGCAACTGCGAGTACACCCCCATCCCGGCCCCGGCCTGCTGCCGAAATGACGCCGAGTGCAATGATAACGATGACGTCTGCACCATCGACGCCTGCCTCAACAACGTCTGCAAGTACACATATACCGGCGTTGATGGCTGCTGCGAACCATTCACCTGGGCTATAAATTTTGACGATGGCAACACCGGTGATATGGTTCTCACCAACGCCTTCAACGTGGATGAAATGTTGGGCGGACTGGGCATGTTCCTTGCCATGCTCGGCGGCGAAGGCCTCATGAACCTCAATATTGGATGGCAAGCCACCAGCAACTGCGGCTCCCAAACTCCCCAGCACGCACTGTACTACGGTATCCCCGATGGCATCGACGTCGGCCTCGCAGTTATTCCGGCCTGCACCTACGGCGTAGACATCATGTCACTCCTGGGCGGTGGCCTCGGCGGACTCCCCTTCCCCATCGACCTCGGAAGCATGCTCGGCGAGATGAATAACTCCGGCACAGCGGACTCCCCGCAACTCGTTCTGCCGCCAGCACAGTACTACACCCTCAGATTCTGGATCATGGCCGATGTGGTCGCCGACCCCGCCAAAGACATCATCGAGCTGCGCGTCCTGGAAGGCACAAACAGCAAAGTGGTCTGGGACAAAACCAAGCTCGCCGACGTCGGCCCCGAATTCAAAGAGGTTGTCGTCGATATGTCTGAGTTCGCCGGAAAAACGGTGAAGCTCCAATTCTTCTTCGATGCCGCTGGTAGTTCCCCCACGGGGAAGGGCCTTGCCATTGACTCAATCTCCTTCACCGCCGACTGCAACCCGCAGTAACCGCCCCCACCCTGGGCTAGGCCCAACCCAAACCACAACCAACCCATTGGAATACCCCCGAGGAAACCATGAGCAACGCACTCGTAGTTGGTGGCGCAGGCTACATAGGCAGCGTCACCGCCGCTCTCCTGGCAGAGCAAGGCTGGACCGTCACAGTCCTGGATGACCTCTCCACAGGACACCAAGCCGCCATACCACCCAACGCCCGCTGGCTGAACGTCGACATTCGTGACAGAAAAGCCCTGCTCCACGCCGTTGAGCAGGTTCGCCCAGACTGCACCCTCCACTTCGCCGCCAGAACCCTCGTGGGCGAATCCTTTCCAAAAGCGTCGGAGTACTTCGACGTCAACGTCGGTGGCACCACTGCCCTGCTCCACACCCTCATCCAGTGCGGCTTCCCCAGAATCGTCTTCAGCTCCTCCTGCACCGTGTATGGCGAACCAGACAACCTGCCCATTGACGAAGAGGCCCCGGTCAAACCGGCAGTCAGCCCCTATGGCCAAACCAAACAGATGAACGAATCCTCCCTGGCCTGGCTGAACAAACATAACGGACTCTCATACTGCAGCCTCCGCTACTTCAACGCCGCTGGAGCCTGGGGCAACCTTGGAGAAGACCACAGACCCGAAAGCCACCTTATCCCCCTGTGCATCGATGCCGCTATGAGCCTTCGACCACCACTCAAACTCTTCGGTGTCGATTACCCCACCCCCGACGGCACCTGCGTTCGAGACTACATCCACATAGCCGACCTGGCCCAGGCACACATCGCTGCCTGCCACTGGCTCCTCCAGAACCAGCAAGGCTCCTCCCTCGTCTGCAATCTCGGAACAGGAACCGGCCACTCGAACCTTGAAGTCATCAGAGCAGTGGAGCGCGCCGCAGGTAGCAGAGTCCCCTACAACATTGTCGACCGACGTCCCGGAGACCCCCCAGCACTGGTGGCCGCCAATGAGAAGGCTCGCCGAACCCTCAACTGGACCCCGAAATTCGCAGACCTGGATGTTATCGCAGCACACGCATGGAAATGGAGAACCATGTTCCCAAAGGGATATCCCCAATAGCTACTGACTTCGTTCTGCCCAAGAACCGAACCACCACCAGAAACCGGCTCAAGCGTATCCGTTCGCCTGACCGTGTCTGGCGCCGAGTCAGCTATTGCTCAAGCATCCAACTGCCTGCGGGTTCTGCCACGCATCCGCCACAGACTTGCAGCAAGACCCGCCAACGTCGCCACCGCAGAGACCATGACCAGCAATCCGCTCACCGCATCGGCCCCGCTCACCCACGAAACAACCAGCACCGCCGCCGGCAGCGTAGCCATCATCAGCAGCAACCCCAAGGCAAAAGTCACAGCCAGACGCTCACGAGGATAGAGAAGATGACCCCAGACTGACGCCGGAAGCACAAGCACCAGAACGATCTCGGCCAATCGACCAGCTACCCCAAGAGCATCCATATCTACTCACCTAAAGCCATTTTAGTGTTTCGGCTCAAAACTCCCAAAGTGCTTCTTCTCAGCTTTCTCATAATGATCGATGATATTGCGAACATAATTTCGTTTCTCAATATACGACCCCGGGAAGAAACTCCGTTTGAATCCATAAATAACAGTATTCTTCAATTCCATACGATCCAGCTTGAATGTAGTCGCAGCCAGAAATAGCTCATCAGTCATCGAAGTATTCGATACCGTCCTATTATCAGTACAGATCGTAGTCGACAAGCGATTCATGCGCATCATGCGGAAACTATGGTTTTTCAAATCCGTTATCTTAGGATTAGTCTGCATATTGGAAGTCAGACACACCTCAATCGTAATGCGTCGGTCCGCGATATATTGGGCCAAGTTCTGCACATACTGCGAAGGGTCACCAATGGCATGGTTTGTTATGTTCTCATGATCAAATAAATAGTAACCGTGACCGATACGGTCCGCCTTCAAATCCGTTATGGCCTGGAAAATCGACTCTGGACCAAACGCCTCGCCCGCATGAACCGTCTTCTTCAAGAAGTGCCTGTGAGCAAAATCGAACGCCTCCTGGTGATGCTCAGCCGGATAGCCCGCCTCCTCACCAGCCAAGTCAAAACCCACAATGGGCAACCCCAAAGAATCCCGAATTCGAACCGTGCCTCGGGCCAACTCCAGCGATGCCACAGGGAACAACTCTCTGTTGTGAGAATATGGATGCACATCGTAGAGCTTTCGATAGTACGAAGAAAACTCCGGTGCAAACTTACGCATGGCGCAAACAATCAGGCCGTACTCGAACGGCGGCTTGTCGTCGTTCATCACCTCGGGCCGAAGATTGTACTCCTGCTTGGCACGAGCCAAACCATTGTTTATCGCAACAAGAACATCCTGCATATTCATGTTGTCATTAACATGCAGCTGGGGAGCAAATCTCACCTCTACATATACAGTGCCCTCGTTAATATTGTCCCAAGCAAACTCGTACGCCACCCTCTCCAGTGCCTCGGCATCCTGCATCACCGAGCCCGTGAAGGCAAAACCGTAAAGATACTCCTTCAAGCTCTGATATTGGTCCTTGAACACCAGCTCCCGTAAGCCCTCTACCGTAAAAGATGGCAGTGAGACCCGCCTGCTCTTAGCCAGGTCTATTAGAGTCTCAAGCCTGATAGAACCGTCCAAATGCACATGCAAGTCCGATTTTGGAACGTCTCGGATAAAGTCACGTGTGTAATCAATCTCACCTTTAGCAAATTTAGCATTCATATCTTTCTCCTATGGTCATGGTGTCTCATCATTAAAAACAGGATTCTCCTGGCGCTCCACTCCGATGGTCGTCTCCGGGCCGTGCCCCGGAATCACCCTCGTCTCGTCGTCCAGCTCCATCAACAGCTGCAATGAACTGATAAGCTCATCGGTATTGCCCCCAGGCAAATCCGTCCGTCCCACCGCCCCCGCAAAGAGCGTATCCCCACTCAACAATAACTGCGGAGAACCAGGAAACAGCAAGCAGCAGCCCCCTTTGGAATGCCCCGGAGTATGCAAAACGCTGAAGCTCAGGGAACCAAACTTGTACTCGCCAGGCCCCCGCAACGCAGCTCCCAACTCCGGAGCAGGTCCCACCCTCAAACCCAACATCCGCTGCTGCCAACCCAACTGCCCCAAGAGGCCATGATCACCACTGTGCAACAGCACCGGAACCCCCGTCAGCTTCCTCAACTCCTCAGCCCCCCCAACATGATCTATGTGTCCGTGGGTCAACACTATGGCATGCAGCCTCAGCTCACCCTCGTCAAGAACCCGCTTGATACTCTCCGCCTCACCCCCCGGGTCCACCACAATAGCGTCGCCACTCTCCGAATCCCACACAAGAATGCAGTTGGCTTGAAAGATGGTCACCGGAATAACTGCCGTCTCAATCATGTCGTTCGCTCCAAAGCGCCCCAAGGCTTGTCTGACAACTTAGCAACCATTCACTTCCGGTCAAGAGAGATTAGCTCCCGCAAGCCTGGCAAGGCAGCGGAAAGCCTATAGAATGTATCGCCCCATGTCCTGGTCCTCGATTAAACCTCCCAGCCTCCGCTCTACCTCAGCCCGGGAGAAGGTCACCTGGACTCCATGCATCTCGGGAGCCTCATACGAGAGCTCCTCAAGCAACTTCTCCATCATCGTATAGAGACGCCTCGCCCCTATATTCTCCATCCTCTCGTTTGCCATCACGGCAAGCTCGGCAATGGCCCTCACCGCATCCTGCCCGAAATCAACCACCACCCCCTCTGTCCCCATCAGCGCCGTGTACTGACGCACCAGCGAGTTGTCCGGCTCGGTCAATATCCGCTCAAAATCCCCAACCGTCAAAGCCTGAAGCTCCACACGAATAGGGAATCGTCCCTGCAACTCCGGAATCAGATCGCTGGGCTTCGAAACGCTGAACGCACCCGCAGCAATGAACAGAATGTGATCCGTCTTCACCGCCCCATACTTAGTCGAAACCGTAGTCCCCTCAATTATGGGCAGCAGATCCCTCTGAACCCCCTCCCTGGATATGTCTGGCCCAACCCCCTTGTCCTTCCCCGCTATCTTGTCAATCTCGTCCAGAAAGACGATGCCCGTCTGCTCCACACGACGGCGCGCCTCCTCCACTACCTGCTCGTTGTCTACCAACTTCCCAGCCTCCTCCTCCTCCAACAGCCCCAAGGCCTCCTTCACCCTCGTGCTCTTCTGCTTCTTCTTCTGCGGAAACATGTTTCCCATCATGTCCCGCAAATTGATGCCCATCTGATCCATCCCCGCCCCGCCAAATACCTCCATGAATGGCATGGCAGACTTATCCTTGACCGTAACCTCAACCTCCTGGTCATCCAACAACCCCGACCTCAACTGCCCCCGCAGCTTCGCCCGGCGCCGAGAACTCCCCTCATCCCCATCCACTGACTCCTCAAAACTCGGCCGCCTCAACAACATCTCGATTACCCGATTCTCCGCCGCCTCTCGAGCCCTCGTCCGCACAACCTCCTCCGCCTCCCTCCTCACCAGCGCCACCGATGTCTCCATCAAATCCCGAACAATGCTGTCCACGTCCCGACCAACGTACCCCACCTCTGTGAACTTCGATGCCTCGATCTTCAAAAACGGCAAGTTCGCAAGCTTGGCCAACCGCCTCGCTATCTCAGTCTTGCCAACCCCAGTCGGTCCTATCATTATTATGTTTTTCGGCATTATCTCCTCGGCCAACTCCTCCGGGAGCATCTTACGCCTCCATCTGTTACGTAATGCTATCGCCACTGCCTTCTTAGCATCCCGCTGCCCAACCACATATCTGTCCAGGTATCTTACTATTTCCTTGGGAGTCCACTCCTCCTCACGCTTACCCACCACTAACTCCATTGTTTCTCCAACGCTCATCGGACCACCTCCGCTGTCTCCAATACCTCTATGGAAAAATTCGTGTTGGTATAAATACACATCGAGCCCGCTATCTCCATCGCCTTTCTAGCAACCTCCTCAGCTCTCATCTCAGTGCTCTCCGACAAAGCCCTGGCCGCAGCCATTGCATACGGACCCCCTGAACCTATGGACGCCACCCGCCCCTCGGGTTCGATAATGTCGCCGGTCCCAGTAATAAGCAGCGTCTTCTCCCTGTCCGCCACCAGCAGCAAGGCCTCCAGACGCCGCAAAATCCTGTCCGTTCGCCAGTCCTTGGCCAACTCCACCGCCGCCCTCATCAGGTTCCCATTGTAATCCTTCAACCGCTGCTCAAACTTCTCGAACAACGACAACGCATCGGCCGTTGACCCCGCAAACCCCGCCAATACCTTGCCCCCAAATAGCCTGCGAACCTTCCTCGCACTCCCCTTGAGTACCGTCTCCCCCATGGTGACCTGACCGTCCGATATTATCACAACATGACTACTATCTCTTACCGCTAATACCGTAGTCGCATGTATTTTTTCAATCACCACCGTCCTCCCTTGGATGTGTCTTTTTGTATATATTCATAATGGTTTTAAGATCCAAATGCGTGTATTTTTGCGTAGTCGAAAGGCTGGAATGGCCCATTAACTCCTGTATCGCCCGAATGTCCGCCCCCTGCTCAAGCATGTGCGTAGCAAACGAGTGCCTCAAAGTATGCGGGTGCGCCGGCTTGCCCACCCTCGTGGCCCACCTGTCCAACACGTCCCTGACACTCCTTGCCGACAAGCGCCGCCCCTTCTTCCCAAAGAAGAGAGCGCTCTTGTCGTACTGCTTAACCCACTTGGGACGCTCCTCCAAGTAGGCAACCAAAGCCTCCTTTCCAGGATCGCCAAAGAATACCGTTCGCTCCTTTCGACCCTTGCCAGACCTTATCCTCAACTGCTTCCGGCTAAGCTCCACATCATCCAGATCAAGCGAACATAGCTCGCTGATTCGAATCCCCGTTGCATAAAGCAGCTCGAAGATGACCTGGTCGCGACGCCTCTCACCCTCGCCACTGCACTCCCCAGCTTCCAGAAGATTCTCCGTCTCACGTCTCGACAACACATCGGGCAGGCTCTGAGGCAACTTCGTGCTGGCAAGTCCCGCCGCTGGATTCTCTGCAACCCACCCCTCACGCAGCAAGTATCGGTAGAAGGTCTTCAACGAAGCCTTACGCCTCATCACCGACGAAGCCGCAGACCTTGACGCCTCATGGACCACAAACTCCCTGACAATCCGCCGCGTCGCACCAAGATAGCCCTTCCGCTTCTTCCCCAAAAACGCACCGTACAACTCCAGATCCGTCCTGTACCCCCTGATGGTGTGAGACGAAAAGTTTCGCTCCGCTCGTAGATAAACGAGAAAACGCTCCAGAAGCTCTGTGTTGTCCGGCTGCATCAGCCCCCGTATCACGGACTCCAAGGCCCCGGAGCCAGTCTGACTCCTTACCTCGCCCATGCTACAGCAGAATAAGGTGGTTTTACCCGCCACGCAAGGCGACCTTTCCGGCCCCCACCTTCACCCCAGCTCCGGCCCCCCCCCTTGGCTAAGCGGGCCTCGGACTCGCTTCTTGTCCCTGCGACATGTTGCCAACACCCCACAATGGTGGCAAAGTCAACTGCGTATTAAGACATCTCAGCGACGTGCCCAAAGCAGCAACCGCCCGCCGTCGCCTGAACCCTCCAGCGGAGGCGCTATGAACAGAGTTCTGCCTGTCCCAGCCGAAATGGGACGCCTCAAACTCTTCCTCAAACCTGGCGTCCTCATGCTTCCAACCAGCCACGGCCAGCTCGGCATTTGGTCCCCATTCTCCCCAAGAACAGCCACACTCCCCGCAATCTACCGCCCCACCATTAACCTCATCACCGGGGAACACTCCATCGACGACATCCTCGCCATGAGAGCAACTCAGGGCCTTCCAGGAGGCCACGGGCAGATACTCACGTGCCTCGCCACCCTTCACTCGCTTGGAGCCCTGGGAGGAACTACTCACGATGTTGACCGGTTTCTCGAACAGACCAGCCTTCCATCAGGTCCCAAGGCCCCCTTGCTCGAACGCCTGTCGGCCCTGCTCTTCCTTGACCTGGTCTATCGTCGCCCAACCTCCTCCCCAACCATCCCGGAAAGCCCGGGCCGCGCGTCGCTCCCCATTGGGTGGCCGCTTGGATTATTGGTCCTTGGGGCCGTCGCATCAGGAACATGCTTCATGGGGGTGGAGCCAGAAGCCGTTCAGGCAGCTCTGGTACCAAAAGCATCGGTGCCAGGCCTTCTACTACTGCTCCTTGGACTCGTCGCCACCCTCAGCATCAAAAACCTTGCCGCCGCTGCCGCAGTACGTAGCGTTGGTGGCCGCATCCCCGGCTGGGGATTGCGACTCTCTTTCGCCATCCCCTACTTACTTGCCGATTTGAGCCACTACGCCCTCCTCGACTCCAGGCGTCGAATCACCGTCTCGCTAGCCGCACTGGCCGCCGCTGCCACGGTGCCACTGGCAGCAGGCGCACTCTGGATCTCCACCACTGCACCGTGGGCCGGGGCCATGGCTATCGGTGGGCACATCGCACTCCTCCTCTCTCTCTCCCCACTCTGGAGGAGCGAGGGGGCCATGCTCCTGGCCGAAGCCACAGACACAAGAGAGTTTCGACGAAGATCCCGACGCTACCTCCTGGGCAGACTCTGGAAAGACGTCTTCACTTCCGCCGACCTTGAGCCCACATCCCGAACCCTCATCTTCGTCGCCACAATCTCCATCGTCTATCTCCTCCTCCTGGGTACCACCCTGCTCAACCTCGGAACCCCCGTCCTCTACGCCGCCTCCTCCATCGCCCTCAGCGCCTCCAAAATTCCCCTCCCCGCCCGCATAGCCTCCTACCTCGTCGCTGCAGCGCTGTGGCTCATACTCCTCTACACGGCAACAATGCTCCTGGCTGCTGCCGCAGCGGCACTTGTCCGGTTCATGCCACCCTTCTCTGCTGCTAGCAGAAAGCCCCCTCCTTCTGCCCCGCCGCCCACCCGCTCCCTCAACGATATCATCGCCGACCTGGCCTCTACCCCTCCATTCTCCGGCGTCAGCCCCCAACTGGTTCGCTCAACCGTAGAGTCATGCAAACTTGAATCCTACAAAAAGGGCTCAGTCGTTATCAGAGCTGGCGACCCGGGCCTCTCTTGCTACATCGTTCGCTCAGGGCGTTGCCGCATCCATATCGAAGACGCCAGCGGCGCCCAACATACGGTGGCCGTCAGAGGCCCGGGAGACCTCTTTGGAGAAACGGCCCTGCTCACCGACCTCCCCCGCACCGCCACCGTTACCGCTGATTCCGACGTGCAACTGCTCGTGGTCCAGAGAGAAGAGTTCCTGGCCGCAGTCAAGGCCAGTGGAACTAACCCGGTCACGCTGACCATCCACCTTCGACTCCATCTCTTCCTCAAGAACCACCCCCTGCTGAGAACCCTGACCCCACAAGAACTGGCCCAGTTCACTCAATCCGTCAACCTGCACCGCTACCCCAAGGACCACAAACTCATTCAGGAAGGCGACAGCGCCTCATCGATGTTCCTGGTAATGAGCGGCAAACTCAACGTAGTCTCCCAGGCAGCTAAGACGATTCGCTCCGTGGGTCCCGGCGAGTTCGTCGGAGAACTGGCCCTCCTTACCAAGAGCGCCCGAAACGCAACCGTCCTCGCTGAAGTTGAGTCCGAGGTCGTCGAAATCCCCGATGGCCTCTTCCAACAATTCCTCGCCGGACGCTTCGCCGCAGGCATCATGCTTGACCATGTGGCAGAGCAGCGCCTGGCCAGCCGGCCACTCATCTGACGGAGAGGCCACATGAACCGCATCTACCGACTACTGCCCATCATCGCCCTGACCGC